>NZ_LYXF01000035.1:0-617962 GCF_001709195.1 Micromonospora sp. II
GCGGTGCCGGCGATGTTGGCCACCACGGCACGGCCGTCGTCGACGGTCTTGACCACGTCGGCGCGCAGCTTGTCGACCTTGTCGCGGTCGCGGGCCTTGTCCACGGGGATCTCGGTGGACTTGTAGACGTCCTTACCGGTCTCCTTGTTCAGTACCGGGGTGATGTCGTTGATGGAGTTGGTGCCGGCTTCGGTGGTGCCCATCTCCTCGGCCATGGCGTGTACGTCGATGTTCTTGCCCTGCACGCTCAGCGCGTTGCGGGCGGCGGCGGGGCCGCAGAAGTAGAAGTTGGGCTGGGCTTCGTAGCGGACGTCGAGTTCCCGCTCGCCGTGGCCCTTGCGGTCGGTGGTGACCTGCGCGGCGGCGCGCTCGGCCGGGGTGGCCTGGGCGGCGACGGCGGGGCCGGCGATGCCACCGGCGGTGGCGACGACACCGGCAGCGGTCAGAACGGTCTTGCGCAGCAGAGTGGTAGCCATGATCAGTTGCCTCTCTGTCGGGGGTACGCGGCGATGGGGGATGCCGCGAAGAAAGATCAGGTGGCCCGGTATGTGCGTCGGGCCGGTGGCTCGCTCGGGCGGCCAGGGGGACGGCCTGCTCCGGCGGCTCGGGGATGTAACGACCCGCGCCCCGGGGTCATTCCCGGCGGGCGGTCCTGCGGCCTGCTCGATCGGCGCTGTCGGCCTGCTCGGAGGCCCGGGATGTAACGACCGGCGTCCGGCCTCATTCCCAGCCCGCCCGGGGTGGGGCGGGGTGGTCGGTGGGTGCGGCGCGGTCTGCCATGTACAACGCCCCGCACCCCGCCCCGATTCCAGCCCAGCCGTGGCGCCCACCACCCCGAACCCGGACAATCCACCCAGCGCCCGCCCGGCGTTGATCAAGGAGTTCGTGTCCGACAGACCACCCAGAACAGACACAAACCCCTTGATCACCACCCGAGCGCCCAACCCTCGATCGCGATCTTGCGCTTGCGGCCCTTGAGGTGCCCGATTCGCACCTTTTTCCGGGGCGGCAACTGCAAGATCCCGCAAACTCCTTGGTCGACAACGCGCTTGGTGAGGGGTGTTCGCGGCTCCGGCGGGCGTGAGCTGTCCGTTTTCCGGCGCGCTGCCCTGGCCCTGGGTGTGATCAACTCCAGCTCGCCGAAGTGGTGGTGTCGCGGAGCCTCTGATGCCACCACCTCGCCGAGCTGGAGTCGATCAAGCCGCGGTGCCCCAAGACCTCCCGCAGCAGCGGGCGATCATGAGGTTGGCGGCGGTCTGTGTCCGGTTTGTCGCCGCCAACCTCATGATCGACGAGGGCTGTCCTCCGGGCGGCGGCGCGGGGTGGGGACGGGGGTGGGGGTGGGGGGCCAGGGGATCTCGGGGGAGGGGCGGAAGGTGATGCCGGCGGTGGCCCAGCGCGGGCCGTGGCCGGCGAGGCGGCTACGGAACCGCTGCCAGTCGTGCGTGGCACGCGGTGACCAGCCCAGCTCCGCGACGGCGGGCAGGCGGGGGAAGAGCATGTACTCGACCTCGGCCCGCGTACTCACCGACTCGGTCCACAGCGGCGCCTCCACGCCCAGCACGGCCTCGGCCGGTACGCCCCGCACGTGGGTGCCCGGATCCCACTCGTACGCCCGGCGCACGTCGATGAGACCCGCCCAGTCGTGCCCGATTGGGGTGTCCGGCGCGTACTTCATGTCCAGGTACGCGTGGTTGGCGGGGGAGAGGATCAACCGGGCGCCCCGGCGTACCGCGTCGGCGGTCTCCGGGTCGTCGCCGTTCGTGCCCCACCACTGCAGGACGCGCCCGTCGACGTGCCCGGCCGGGGCGAGCTGGTGCCAGCCGACCACCGTCTTGCCGGTGGCCTGCACCAGTCGCTGCGCCCGTTCCACGAAGGTGCGGTAGCTCTCGGCCGGCACCTTGAACGCCTCGTCGCCGCCGAGGTGCAGCCACGGCCCCGGCGTCAGCGCGGCCACCTCGCCCACCACGTCCGCGACGAAGGCGTACGTCCGCTCGTCGGCGGGGTCGACGTAGCTGAACCCGACCTCGGTGCCGGTGTAGGGCGGTGGCGCGACCTTGCCGGGCGCCAGTTCGGGGTACGCGAGAAGCGCCGCGTTGGTGTGGCCGGGCAGGTCGATCTCGGGCACCACAGTGACGTGCCGGCGGGCCGCGTACGCGACGATTCGCCGGTAGTCGTCGCGGGAGTACCAGCCGCCGGGGCCGCCGCCGACAGCTGTCGCCCCGCCCACCTCGGCGAGCCGGGGCCAGGAGTCGACGGCGATCCGCCAGCCCTGGTCGTCGGTGAGGTGCAGGTGCAGGTGGTTGAGCTTGTACCGGGCCAGGTGGTCGACCACCCGCAGCACGTCCTCGACGGGGAAGAAGTGCCGAGCCACGTCGAGCATGGCGCCCCGGTAGGGGAAACGCGGACGGTCGACGACCGTGCCACCGGGCACTGCCCAGCGGGTGGCGACCGGCGTGGGGCTCTCGATCGCGGCCGGCAGGAGCTGCCGTAGCGTCTGCGCGCCGTGGAACAGGCCGGCCGGGGTGGCGGCGGTGATCCGGACGCCGGTGGCGGTCACGTCGAGGTGGTAGCCCTCGCCCTCGAGCCCGCCGACGGCCGGCCCGCCGGAGCCGTCGTCCGTCGCCCGGGTCCCGGGAGCAGCGGCGGCATCCGGGGCGGACGGGGACAGCGTGAGCGTCAGCGGGCCGTCCTCGCCGGCGGGGGCGTCGGCGACCGGCAGCGGGAAGCCGGTGGCCGGACGCAGCCAGGTGGCGAGCTGCTCGGCCACGTCCCGCCCGGCGGGGCTGACCCGCAGCGCGGCGTCCGCGCTCACTGTGAAGTCGCCCGCCGGGTCCGGGAACACCTGCTCGGGCGCGGGCACCACGTCGTCGAGCCGGACCGGCGCCGGACCGGCGAGAACCTCGGTGGCACGGCCAGCGGCGACACGCGCCAGCTCGGCGGCAGGCGTCGCCACGCCGGGCAGCACTTCACCCGGCGTGCTGGTGGGACGGGTTTCGGTCGGCTCCGGCCCGGTCTCCGGGGCGGTGGGTGTGGTCGGCACGGCGACGGCTCCGAGGGGTGTATTCGCGCGGGATATGGCAAAGGTGAGGATCCGCGGGACGCAGTCAGTCAAGAGTACGAGGGGAAGCGGAATTGCGTGATCGTGCTCGTGGAAGCGTTCCCAACAACCCGTACGAACGCGCATAGTGGCGACCGTTGTGCCGAAAGTCACCGAACGCTCCCAGGTTTCACGAAACTCGCCTAGCCTTCGGCCCACCGACGCTGACGAGCCGGGATTACCGGTGGTCACTCCCGGGGTATGTCCGAACTAAACCTTCGTTAAGTGTCAATGGCGCGCGTTGGAGGCTCTGGTGGAAGCGCAGGAATCGGGCGAGCACAAGTACGTGTACGACTTCGCCGAGGGCAACAAGGATTTGAAGGATCTGCTCGGCGGCAAGGGGGCCAACCTGGCCGAGATGACCAACCTCGGCCTGCCGGTTCCGCCCGGCTTCACGATCACCACCGAGGCCTGCAAGGCGTACCTGACGACCGGGCGTGAGCCCGACGGCCTGGCCGCGCAGATCGAGGCGCACCTGGAGTCCCTGGAGCGCGAGATGGGCCGCCGCCTCGGCGACCCGGACGACCCGCTGCTGGTCTCGGTACGCTCCGGCGCCAAGTTCTCCATGCCCGGCATGATGGAGACCGTCCTCAACGTGGGTCTCAACGACCGCAGCGTGGTCGGCCTCAGCAACCAGGCGGGTGGGAACGACAGGTTCGCCTGGGACTCGTACCGCCGGCTGATCCAGATGTTCGGCAAGACCGTCTGCGAGGTGCCGGGCGAGGAGTTCGAGCACGCGCTGGACGAGATCAAGAGCGCCAAGGGCACCCACAACGACCTCGACCTGGACGCCGACGACCTGCGGGGGCTGGTCGACGCGTACAAGAAGATCTTCGCCAAGCACACCGGCCGCGAGTTCCCGCAGGAGCCGCGCGAGCAGCTCGACCTCGCCATCCGCGCGGTCTTCGACTCGTGGAACGCGGAGCGGGCGATCCTCTACCGCCGCCAGGAGCGCATCCCGGCCGACCTGGGCACCGCCGTCAACGTGGTGGCGATGGTCTTCGGCAACCTCGGCCCCGACTCGGGCACCGGCGTCGCGTTCACCCGCGACCCGGGCAGCGGCGCGCAGGGCATCTACGGCGACTACCTGGCCAACGCCCAGGGCGAGGACGTGGTCGCGGGCATCCGCAACACCGTGCCGTTGCAGGAGCTGGAGCAGCTCGACAAGACCTCCTACGACCAGCTGCTCGGCATCATGGCCCGGCTGGAGGAGCACTACAAGGACCTCTGCGACATCGAGTTCACCATCGAGCGCGGCAAGCTCTGGATGCTGCAGACCCGGGTCGGCAAGCGCACCGCCGCCGCCGCGTTCGTCATCGCCGGGCAGCTCGTCGACGAGGGCCTGATCGACCTGGACGAGGCGCTGCACCGGGTCAACGGCGCGCAGCTCGCCCAGCTGATGTTCCCGCGCTTCCAGCTCGACCACGAGTTCGAGGCGGTCGCCAAGGGCATCGGCGCCTCCCCGGGCGCCGCGTCCGGCAAGGTCGTCTTCACCTCGGCCCGGGCGGTCGAGCTGGCCGCCGAGGGCGAGGCGGTCATCCTGGTCCGCCGGGAGACCAACCCGGACGACCTCAACGGCATGATCGCCGCCAAGGGCATCCTGACCTCCCGGGGCGGCAAGACCAGCCACGCCGCGGTGGTGGCCCGCGGCATGGGCAAGACCTGCGTCTCCGGCGCCGACGAGCTGGACGTGAACGTGCCGGCGAAGAGGTTCACAGTGGGCGACCACGTGGTGAACGAGGGCGACGTGGTCTCGATCGACGGCACCACCGGCAAGGTGTACCTCGGCGAGGTGCCGGTCATGCCGTCCGAGGTGGTGCAGTACTTCGAGGGCGAACTCGACCCGGAGAACACCGACGACGCGCTGGTCCGCTCCGTACACCGGATCATGACGCACGCCGACGCGGCGCGGCGGCTGCGCGTGCGCACGAACGCCGACACCGGCGCGGACGCGGCCCGGGCCCGGCGCTTCGGTGCCGAGGGCATCGGCCTGTGCCGCACCGAGCACATGTTCCTCGGTGACCGGCGCGAGCTGGTCGAGCGGCTCATCCTGGCCTCCGGCGCGCGGGAGCGGGAGGACGCGCTCGCGGCGCTGCTGCCGCTGCAGCGGGCCGACTTCATCGAGATCTTCCGGGAGATGGACGGCCTGCCGGTCACCGTGCGGCTGATCGACCCGCCGCTGCACGAGTTCCTGCCCCCGCTGGAGCAGCTCGCGGTGAACGTCGCGGTCGCGCAGGAGCGCGGTGAGGACGTCGCGAAGGAGGAGGCGCTGCTCGCCGCCGTCCGGCGGATGCACGAGGAGAACCCGATGCTGGGCCTGCGCGGCGTCCGGCTCGGCCTGGTCATCCCGGGCCTGTTCGCCATGCAGGTCCGCGCGATCGCCGAGGCCGCCGTGGCGGTCGTCCGCGACGGCGGCAAGGCCTGCCCGGAGATCATGGTGCCGCTCGTCGGGGCCGTGCAGGAGCTGGAGACGGTACGCGCCGAGGCCGAGCGGATCATCGCCGAGGTGGTCGGGGACAGCGGCGTCGAGGTGCTGATCGGCACGATGATCGAGGTGCCCCGGGCGGCGCTGACCGCCGGGCAGATCGCCGAGGCGGCCGAGTTCTTCTCCTTCGGCACCAACGACCTGACCCAGATGGGCTGGGGCTTCTCTCGCGACGACGTGGAGGGCGCGTTCTTCTGGCGCTACCTGGAGCTGGGCATCTTCGGCATCTCGCCGTTCGAGTCGATCGACACCGACGGCGTCGGCCGGCTGGTCCGCATCGCCGCCGAGGAGGGCCGGGCGGCCCGCCCGGGCCTGAAGCTGGGCGTCTGCGGCGAGCACGGCGGTGACCCGGACTCGGTGCACTTCTTCCACGAGGTCGGCCTGGACTACGTCTCCTGCTCGCCGTTCCGGGTGCCGGTGGCGCGCCTGGAGGCCGGCCGGGCGGCGATCACCACCACCGGCTCCGACT
Organism: Micromonospora sp. II; assembly: GCF_001709195.1. Lineage (NCBI taxonomy): Bacteria > Bacillati > Actinomycetota > Actinomycetes > Micromonosporales > Micromonosporaceae > Micromonospora > Micromonospora sp. II. Next base: position 6,055 of record NZ_LYXF01000035.1, read on the forward strand.
CCCGCTGACGCCGACGCGGGGCCGCCGGTGTTCATCGACGGCCCCGCGTACCGCCTGGCGCGCCTTTCCGGCCTCCTCGGCGTAACCTGAGCTTCCGCCACGTGTCGATCAGGAGGGGTGGGCGCATGACCGCCGTCTGGGAGAACCTGACCATCGACGCCCGGGACCCGTCCCGGCTCGCCAGTTGGTGGGCGGAGGCGCTCGGTTATCAGGTGGTCACCGACAAGCCGGACGAGGTGGAGATCCGCCGCACCCCCGACACGCTGCCCGGTCTCGTCTTCGTCCCGGTCGCCGGGCCGAAGGAGGGGAAGAACCGGCTGCACATCGACCTGCGCCCGGCCGACCTGGAGGCCGAGGTCGAGCGCCTGGTCGACATGGGCGCGCGGCACGTCGACATCGGCCAGGGAGACGTGGAGTGGACGGTGCTCGCCGACCCGGAGGGCAACGAGTTCTGCGTTCTCCGGGGGAAGTGAGCGGCGACGCGGCGCGGCTGGTCGACGAGGCGCCGAAGGACACCGGGTACGGCCGGTCGCCGTTCGAGCGGGACCGTGCCCGGGTGCTGCACTCGGCGGCGTTCCGGCGGCTCGCCGCGAAGACGCAGGTGCACACCGCCGGCACCGACGACTTCCTGCGTACCCGCCTGACCCACTCGCTGGAGGTCGCGCAGATCGCCCGCGAGATGGGCGCCCGCCTCGGCTGCGACCCGGACGTGGTGGACACCGCCGGGCTGGCCCACGACCTGGGCCACCCGCCGTTCGGGCACAACGGCGAGTACGCGCTGGACGAGCTGGCCGCCGCCTGCGGCGGGTTCGAGGGCAACGCGCAGACGCTGCGGGTGCTCACCCGGCTGGAGGCCAAGGTGCTCACAGCGGACGGGCGTTCGGCCGGGCTGAACCTGACCCGGGCCGCGCTGGACGCGGTGAGCAAGTACCCGTGGCCGCGCCGGCCCGGTGAGCGCAAGTTCGGCGTGTACGCCGACGACCGCCCGGTCTTCGACTGGCTGCGCGAGGGCGCGCCGCCCGGCACCCGGCGCTGCCTGGAGGCCCAGGTGATGGACTGGGCCGACGACGTGGCGTACTCGGTGCACGACGTCGAGGACGGCATCCACGGCGGGTACGTCGACCTGCGCCCGCTGCTGGCCGACCCGGACGAACGGCGGGCGCTCTGCGCCGACGTGTCCGCCACGTACTCGGGTGAGGCGCCGGAGGACCTGGGCGAGGTGCTCGCCGACCTGCTCGCCGACCCGGTGCTCGCCCCGCTGGCCGCGTACGACGGCAGCCACCGTGCGCTCGCCGCGCTGAAGGCCACCACGAGCGTGCTCACCGGCCGGTTCGTCTCCCGCGTGGTGGCCGCCACGCAGCAGCGCCACGGTCCCGGCCCGCACCGCCGCTACGCCGCCGACCTGGAGGTGCCGCGCCGGACCCGGGCGCAGTGCGCGCTGCTCAAGGGCATCGCGCTGCGGTACGTGATGCGCCGCCCCGGTGCCGAGGGCCGGTACGCGCGGCAGCGCGACGTCCTGGCCGGGCTGGTGACGGCGCTGCTGGACCGGGCGCCGGACGCGCTCGACCCGGTGTTCGCGCCGTTGTGGCGGGACGCGGCGGACGACGCCGGACGGCTGCGCGTGGTGATCGACCAGGTCGCCTCGCTCACCGATCCGGCCGCGCTGGCCTGGCACGCCCGCCTGGTGTCGCCGAGCTGACCGGATCACCCCGGCGAGCTTAGGTTAGCCTAAGTGGCATGACGGACCGCCCGAAGAAGCTCACCGCCGCCACGGTCGTCCGGACCACGCGGCCCACCCCGCACCTGATCCGCCTGGTCCTGGGCGGTCCCGAGCTGGCCGGGCTGCCGGTGGGCGCGTACACCGACCACTACGTGAAGTTCCTCTTCCCGCCGGCCGGGGTGACCTACCCGTACCCGGTCGACCTGGCGACGATCAAGCGGGAGTTCCCGGCGGAGCAGTGGCCGCGCCTGCGCGCGTACACGGTGCGGGCCTGGGACGCCGCGGCGGGTGAGATGACGGTGGACGTGGTGCACCACGGCGACGAGGGGCTGGCCGGGCCGTGGGCGGCGGCGCTGCGTCCCGGCGACCGGGTGTTGTTCACCGGGCCGGGCGGCGCGTACGCGCCGGACCCGGCCGCCGACTGGCACCTGCTGGCGGGCGACGAGAGCGCGCTGCCGGCCATCGCCGCCGCCCTGGAGCGGCTGCCGGCGGGCGCGCGGGCGAAGGTGTACGTCGAGGTCGGCGGCCCGGCCGACGAGCTGCCCTTGACCAGTGCGGGCGCTGTCGAGGTGTGCTGGCTGCACCGCGACGGCCGCCCGTACGGCGAGCCGCTGGTCGAGGCGGTACGGGCGCTGGAGTTCCCGCCCGGCCGGGTGCACGCGTTCGTGCACGGCGAGGCCGGCGCGGTGAAGGAGCTGCGGCGGCTGCTGCGGGTCGAGCGCGGCGTGCCCCGGGGCGACCTGTCCATCTCCGGCTACTGGCGGCAGGGCCTTGACGACGAGGGCTGGCGCTCCGCCAAGCCGGCCTGGAACGCCGCGGTGGAGGCCGAGGAGGCCACCACCGTCCCCTCCTGACCGCCCTCGCCGCCCGCCGCCCGCCGCCCGCCGCCCCCGCTCCCGACGCCGATCTTGGAGTTGTGGCGCCTCTGATACCGGCGTGAAGCGGGCATCCTGGGCGCCACAACTCCGTGATCGACGGAGGCGGAGTGGGCGTTTCGTCCTACCCGGGCGGCTGCGCTGCCCAGGATGGGGTCATGGGGGAAGACGTGGGGGAGCGGGCCGGGACGCAGCCGGCCGACCGGGTGGTGCTCGGGGTCGGCGTGGCCGGGGTGCTGGCCGTGGTGGCCTGGGGCGTGTTCGCGCGTGGTTCCCTGGCGTCGTTCGGCGCGGCCGGGCTGAGTTGGACCGTGAGCACGTTCGGCTGGTTCTTCGTGCTCGCGGCGGACGCCTTCCTGGTGCTGGCGGTCGTCGTGGCCGCCTCCCGGTTCGGCCGGATCCGGCTGGGCGCCGACGACGACGAGCCGGAGTTCGACACGCTGGCCTGGGTCGCCATGATGTTCAGCGCCGGCATGGGAATCGGCCTGGTGTTCTTCGCCGTGGCCGAACCGATCCAGCACTACGCGACGCCGCCTCCCGCCTCCGGCGTCGCGCCGCAGACCGGGGCCGCCGCCGCGACCGCCATGCAGTACACGCTCTTCCACTGGACGCTGCATCCGTGGGGCATCTACGCGATCGCGGCGCTGGCCCTGGCGTACTCGACGTTCCGCAAGGGGCGGGGCAACCGCATCTCGTCCGCGTTCACGCCGCTGCTCGGCGACCGGACCGACGGCCCGCTCGGCCGCGCGATCGACCTGCTCGCCGTCTTCGCCACCGTGTTCGGCTCCGCGACCAGTCTCGGGCTGGGCGCGCTCCAGGTGGCGGCCGGCCTCGACCTGGTGGCCGGCGTGCCGGACGGCCGGGCCGTCGAGCTGACGATCATCGGCGCGCTCACGCTCGCCTTCGTCGTCTCCGCCTTCTCCGGACTGCACCGGGGCGTCAAGTGGCTGTCCACCACGAACGTGCTGATCGCCGTCGTACTGATGCTGTTCGTGTTCGTGGTCGGTCCGACCGTCTACACGCTGGAGGTGTTGCCGGCCTCGGTCGGTGACTACCTGAGCGGCCTGGTGCGCATGTCGACGCGTACCGGGGCGTTCTCCGATCCGGCCTGGCTGGGCTCGTGGACCATCTTCTACTGGGCGTGGTGGATCTCCTGGGCGCCGTTCGTGGGCACGTTCATCGCCCGCATCTCACGCGGCCGTACGGTCCGCCAGTTCCTGATCGGGGTGCTGCTGATACCCAGCGGCGCGAGCACCGTCTGGTTCGCGGTGATGGGCGGGACCGCCCTGCGTACGCAGACCACCGGCACCCGGGACCTGGTGGCCGACGTGGAAGCCGGGTCCGAGCAGGCGCTGTTCGGGCTGCTCGACGCGCTGCCGCTGGCCACGCTGACGAGCGTGCTCGCCATGGTGCTGATCGCGCTCTACTTCGTCACCAGCGCGGATTCGGCGTCGCTGGTGCTCGGCTCGCTCAGCTCGCGCGGCGCGCTGCGGCCGCACCGCGGGGTGGTGGTGCTCTGGGGCGTGCTGATCGGCGCGGTCGCGGCGGCGTTGCTGCTGGCCGGCGGCCTGGCCGCGCTGCAACAGGCGACCATCCTGGTCGCGTTGCCGTTCGTCGTGGTGATGCTGGGCCTGGCCGTCGCGGTGCTCCGGGAGATGGCCGCCGATCCGGTGCTGCGCGCCGGGCCCCGGCCCCGACGCTCCGGCCTGGCCGCCGCGGTGAACGCGGCCCGGTCGTACGAGGAGGAGGAGCCGGCCCCCGTCACCCGCTGGTTCCACAGTCGGCGCCGCTGAGTGGGGGTACCTCGCCTTGTAGCATAGGTGCTACATTTCGAGGCATGACTGCGGTCGAACTTCCTGGGGCCGTCGCGTCCCCCCGACCGCCCGACGAGGATCTCGTCCTCGACGTGCGGGATCTGCGTATGCGCTACGGCGCCGTCGACGTGCTGCACGGCGTCGACCTGACCGCCCGGCGGGGCGAGGTGGTGGCGCTGCTCGGGCCCAACGGCGCCGGCAAGACCACCACCATCGAGATCCTCGAAGGCTTCCGGCTGCCCTCGGCCGGCACGGTGCGCGTGCTCGGCAGCGACCCGGCCCGCGGCGACGAGCGGTGGCGCGCGCGGCTGGGCGTGGTGCTCCAGTCCTGGCGCGACCACGGCAAGTGGCGGGTACGGGAGCTGCTCGCCCACCTCGGCGACTTCTACGCGCCGTACGGCACCGACCGGATCCCGCGCCCGTGGCCGGTCGACGAGCTGCTGGAGACGGTGGGCCTGACCGCGCACGCCGGCAGCCGGGTGTCGCGGCTCTCCGGCGGTCAGCGCCGCCGGCTGGACGTGGCTGTCGGCATCGTCGGCCGCCCGGAGCTGCTGTTCCTGGACGAGCCCACTGTCGGCTTCGACCCGGCCGCCCGGCGCGAGTTCCACGAACTGGTGCACCGCCTGGCCGACCTGGACGAGACCACGATCGTGCTGACCACGCACGACCTGGCCGAGGCGGAGAAGCTGGCCGACCGCATCCTCATCCTGGCCGGCGGCCGGATCATCGCCGAGGGGTCGCCCGACCAGCTCGCCCGGCGCGTGGCGGGGGACGCCGAGGTGCGCTGGACCCGTGACGGCGAGCGGTACGTGCACGCCACCGCCGACGCCACCGCGTTCCTGCGCGACCTGCTCCGCGAGCACGGCGACCGGATAGGCGAGCTGGAGGTGCGCCGGGCCAGCCTGGAGGACGCGTACCTGGCGCTGGTGCACGAGGAGGAGACCGGCATCCGTACCGGGCGGGCCGAGCGGGTGTGGCAGCAGGAGGCGGACCGATGAACCCGACCACGAACGCGCTACGGGCCGGGCTGCGGCGCGGCGTGATCGAGCTGCGCGCGACGTTCACAAACGGCCAGGATCTCTGGACCTACTTCTTCCCCACCGTGGTGCTGCTGATCGCGGTGTTCTGGATGCGCGGCTCGACGGTGCCGGGCACCGACTTCTCGCTCGGCGCCCGTACGCTGCCCAGCGCGCTCGGGATGGGCCTGCTCTTCGGCGGCCTGCTCGGGCTGGCCAACCAGCTCGTCATCGACCGGGAGGACGGCACGCTGCTGCGCGCCAAGGCCATCCCGGACGRCATGCTCGGCTACCTGGTCGGCAAGATCGTGCTGGTCTCGGCGGTCGCGCTGATCGGCGTGGTCATCCAGCTCACGCCCGGGCTGTTCTTCCTGGACGGGCTGCGGCTCGGCGACCCGGGCGCCTGGCTCACGCTGGCCTGGGTGGTGCCGCTCGGGCTGGTGGCGACGCTGCCGCTGGGCGCGGTGATCGGCTCGCTGATCGAGAACCCGCGCAACATGGGCCTGGTGGTGATGCCGATCTTCGGCCTGATCGCGCTGTCCGGCATCTTCTATCCGATCAACGGCCTGCCCGGCTGGCTCCAGGGCGTCGCCCAGGTGTTCCCGCTCTACTGGCTAGGCTTGGGCATGCGCTCGGCGCTGCTCCCCGGCGACCTGGCAGCAGTCGAACTCGGCGGCTCCTGGCGGCACCTGGAGACGGTCGGCGTGCTCGGCGCCTGGGCGGTGCTCGGGCTCGTGCTGGCCCCGGTGGTGCTGCGCCGGATGGCCCGCCGGGAGTCCGGCTCGCGGGTCGCGGCCCGGCGGGAGCGGGCCATGCAGCGGGTCGGATGAGAGGGCGTCGATGAGCGAGACCGTGCACAACCGGATCGCGGTGCTGCGCGCCGAACGGGGCATCTCCCGGCGGCAGCTCGCCGACGCGCTCGGTGTGCACTACCAGACCGTCGGTTACCTGGAGCGCGGCGAGTTCCGGCCCAGCCTGCACCTGGCGCTGCGCATCGCCGCGTACTTCGAGGTGCCGGTCGAGGTGGTCTTCTCCATCGAGCCGTTCCCGCGTATCGGCGACCCCGCGGCGGCCCGCTCGGCCTGAGCCGGCGGGGACGGGCGTGGTCGGCCACACGCCCGTCCCCCCGGCCGCCGGATCGTCGGTCCGGCAGGGCAGGATGTACGCCGAGGGGGTGGCGGTCATGGCGGGGCGGATCCGGGACGAGGACATCGCGCTGGTCCGCGAGCGCACCGCCATCGCGGACGTCATCTCCGAGGTGGTGACGCTCAAGTCGGCCGGTGGCGGCAACCTCAAGGGGCTCTGCCCGTTCCACGACGAGAAGAGCCCGTCGTTCAACGTCTCGCCCGCCCGCAACGTGTTCTACTGCTTCGGCTGCGGGGTCGGCGGCGACGCGATCAAGTTCCTGATGGACGCCGAGCACCTCAGCTTCGTCGAGTCCGTCGAGCGGCTGGCCGCCCGCGCCGGCATCCAGTTGCGCTACGTCGAGGACGACAGGTCCGCGCCGCGTCCCCGCCCGCAGCAGGGGCAGCGGCAGCGCCTGGTGGCGGCGCACGCCGCCGCCGTCGACTTCTACCGGTCCCAGCTCACCACCGCTGGCGCGCGCCCGGCCCGCGAGTTCCTCGCCGGGCGCGGCTTCGACCGGTCCGCCGCCGAGCGGTACGGCTGCGGCTTCGCCCCCGACGGGTGGGACCTGCTCACCAAGCACCTGCGCCAGCAGGGCTTCACCCACGACGAGCTGGTCACCGCCGGGCTGTCCCGCCCGGCCCGCTCCGGTTCGCTGATCGACAGGTTCCGCCGCCGCCTGATGTGGCCGATCCGGGACATCACCGGTGACGTGATCGGCTTCGGCGCCCGCAAGCTGTTCGACGACGACGACGGCCCGAAATACCTGAACACCCCCGAGACGCCGATCTACAAGAAGTCGCACGTGCTCTACGGCATCGACCAGGCCAAGCGGGAGATCGCCAAGCAGGGCAAGGTGGTGGTGGTCGAGGGCTACACCGACGTGATGGCCTGCCACCTCGCCGACGTGCCGACGGCGGTGGCGACCTGCGGCACGGCGTTCGGCGGCGACCACATCTCGGTGCTGCGCCGGGTGCTGTTCGACAGCGACGAACGGGCCGGCGAGATCATCTTCACCTTCGACGGCGACGCCGCCGGGCAGAAGGCCGCGTTGCGCGCGTTCGAGGACGACCAGCGCTTCGTCGGGCGTACCTTCATCGCGGTCAGCCCCGACAACATGGACCCGTGCGAGCTGCGCCTGGCAAAGGGCGACCTGGCCGTGCGTGACCTGGTGGCCCGCCGCGAGCCGCTGGTCGACTTCGCGCTCCGGCACGTGATCAGCCGGTTCGACCTGGACACCGTCGACGGCCGGGTCGAGGCCATGCGCCGCGCCGCGCCGCTCGTGGCGAAGATCAAGGACCGGGAGAAGCGCCCGGAGTACGTGCGCAAGCTCGCCGGCGACCTCGGCATGGAGATCGAGCCGGTGCAGCGCGCGGTGCTCAACGCGGCACACGGGCCGCAGGCCGGCGGCGCCGCGCCCGCCGCCCCGGCCCGCCCCGGCCGGGCCACGCCCGCTGTGGACAGTCCGCGTTCCATGGTGGAGCGGGAGGCGCTCAAGCTGGCGTTGCAGGAGCCGGTGCTGGCCGGTCCGATGTTCGACGCGGTCGAGGTGACCGACTACCAGCACCCGGTGCACGTCGCGGTACGCGCCGCCGTGGCGGCGGCCGGCGGAGCGTCCACTGCCACCGGCGGCGCGGTCTGGATCGAACGGGTCCGCGACGCCTGCGACGACCTGGCCGGGCAGGCGCTCATCGGCGAGCTGGCGGTGGAGCCGCTGCGCATCGACGGCGAGCCGGACCCGAGGTACGTCTCGATCACCATGGCCCGGCTCCAGTGGAGTTCGGTCACCGGCCGCATCCGTGACCTCAAGTCGAAGATCCAGCGGGTCAACCCGGTGAGCAACAAGGACGAGTACTTCGCCCTGTTCGGGGAACTGCTGTCGCTGGAACAGCACGCACGGGCACTGCGCGAGCAGGCCGCCGGAGGATTGTGATGGGACTGTTCAACCGCCGGCCGAAACTGCCGTCCGCCGACCGGCCGCCGCTGGCCGCCGACGAGCGGGTGCTCGCCTGGGCCGCCGCCGGCACCGGCGAGGGCGGCAACGACGGCGTGCTGGTCGCCAGCAACCGTGGCCTCTGGCTGCCCGGCCGGGTGGAGCGCCTCGGCTGGCACGACATCCTCAAGGCGGTCTGGTCCGGCCGCGAGCTGACTGTCACCCCGGCCGAGCCGGTCGCCGAGCGCGACGGCTACCTGGTGGTGGCGGACGGCCTCCCCGAGACGTACCTGCTCGTCGACCCGGGTGACCTGCCGCACCAGGTCCGGGACCGGGTCACCGGCTCGGTGGCGTACACCTCGCACCACGAGATGCCCGGCGGCTCCGGGCGGATCGCGGCCCGGCGGGTGCCCGGCGTCGACGGGCTGACCTGGACGGTCCGCTACGACCCGGGGACGCCCACCGACGACGAGGACGTGGCCGCCGAGACCGCCCGGCTGGTCGCGGCGGCGCGGGCCGCCACCACCCCCGCCGACGTCTGAGGTCTACACCTTGAGGACGTCGACCTCGTAGAGCGGGATGGAGGCGTCGCGGGTGATGGCCCAGAGCGCGACGTGGGTGTCCAGCAGCAGGGTCATGCGCCGATCCCGAAGTCGGCGGCGATCTCGGCGTTGGTCTGTGGCGAATCCCAGTCACCCGAGAGGTCCACCTGCCCCGCGAGGGAGCCGATCGCCGTGCGGTCGGTCCGGCGCACCAGCGGTACGACCTTCGCCACGGGGGTGCCCGCCCGGTCGATGATGATCTCTTCGCCGCGTTCCACCCGCTCGATGATGCGCGACAGGTGGGTCTTGGCATCATGCATGTTGTAGTGCACAGCCTCAGCCGACATGGCGCGCCCTCCTCGGTTAGCTAAGCTCTTAGTTTAGGCACGTGGGCGGGCGCCGTCGAGGAAGAGCGCGACGACCCGTGCGGGGCCGGTCTCGTCGGTGAGGTCGGCCGCACGGGCCAGGTGCAGGAACGCGTTCATCAGGAACTCCGGTTCGCCGGTGACCGCGCCCTCGGCGCGGGCGTCGGCGAAGAACCGGGTCACCGGGGCCAGCATCAGGTCGACGTAGAGGCCCGAGACGTGCTCGCTGGTCTCGGCGGAGACGAGCGGCAGCGTGTCGTAGATGCGCTGCTCGAACGTGATCGCGTCGCCGTGCTGCCCGGCGGCGACGGTGGCGAGCGCGTGCAGCCGGTGCGGCACGTCGCCGGGGCCGGCCAGCGCCGCCGAGATCCTGCCGCCGACGTCCCGGATGTACCGCTCCGCCACCGCGATGTAGAGGTCCTCCTTGCCGCCCGGGAAGTGGTGGTAGATGGACGGCTTCTGGATGCCGACGCTGCGGCCGACGCCGACCAGGGAGATGCCCTGGTAGCCGGTCGCGGCGAGCTGTTCGGCGAAGGCGTCCATGATCTGGGTGCGGGTGTCGCTCATCGGTTCTTCCTGGCGTGGTGGAGGGCGAGGGCGCAGGCGGCGGTTCCGGCGACGGTGAGGGCGGCGAGCGCCGCGACGCCGATCGGGGCCGCGGCGAGCGGCGTGCCGCCGCCGAGCTGCCGGGCGGTGTCGACGATATAGGTGAGCGGGTTGACCGTGGCGATCACCCGCATCCAGCCGGCGAGTTCGTCGACCGGCGCGAACACGCCGGTGAAGAACGACAGGCCGAACACGACGAGCGTGACCAGGTTGGTGGTGGACGCCGAGTCCGACCGGATGGCGAGCGCCGTGCTCAGCAGCGCGACGCCGAGTCCGAGCGCGAGCATCAGCAGGAGCATTCCGGCGACGCCGGACCAGCTCGCCGGCCGGTAGCCGATCGCGACGGCCCCGGCGACGGTCACCACCATCTGGAGTACGACAGCGAGCAGCGCGGCGACGACCGGGCCGACGAGGAACGGCGTCGTGGTCCCGTGGGCGAGCCGGAGGCGGTCCAGGTATCCGCTGGTGATGTCGCCCAGCACGAGCGTGCCGGCCGCGCCCGCGCCGGTGGCGACGCCGGTGAGCAGGATCAGCGGCAGCAGGAACGCGATGAAGCTCGTCCCGCCCAGATAGGTGCTGCCCACGGCGTCGAGCTGCCCGGCGTAGACGAGCAGGAAGAACAGGGACTGGGCGACCGGGGCCACGAGCAGCGCCGGGGTACGGAGCACGGCCCGGGTCGAGCGTCTGATCGCCGCGAGGACGACCGGGGCCGAAGAGCGGCGGGGCGGGGTGAGCGCGAGCGGGAGCACGGTGTCGGGCCTTTCGGGGTGCGGTGGGGGCGCGCCTCAGCGGGCGGCGAGGGCGACGAAGACGTCGTCGAGGGAGGGCTCGGCGAGATGGAGCCGGGTGATGTCGGCGGCGATCGCGCCGGCTTCGTGCAGGGCAGCGGTCAGCGCGCGGGGGTCGTCGGGGACGCTGAGGCGTACCCGGTCCGGGTGGTCGGGGTCGGCGCGGAACCCGGCTTCGGACGCGGCGACGAGCGCGGTCGCGGCGGCGGCGTCGGACAGGTCGAGCGTGAGCGTCCGGGCGCCGACGCGCCCCTTGAGCGACGCCGGTGGGCCCTGGGCGACCACCCGGCCGTCCCGTAGCACGGCGATCTCCGTGGCCAGCACGTCGGCCTCGTGCAGGTCCTGGGTCGAGATGAGCAGCGAGGTGCCGCTGTGGTTGAGGCGGGTCAGCTCGGTCCAGAAGTCGATGCGTGCGAGCGGGTCCAGGCCGGTGGTCGGCTCGTCCAGGATCACCACCGCCGGCTCGGCGACGAGCGCCACCGCCAGGTCCAGCTTGCGGCGGGTGCCGCCGGAGAGCTTGGCCACCCGGGACGAGCGGTGCTCGCCCAGCCCGAACAGGTCGACGAGTTCCCGCGTGCGGCGGGCCCGCTGCCGGCGGCCGAGCCCGAGCGCCACGCCGTGGAAGTCGAGCACCTCCGCCGGGGTGGCGAGGGGGTCCAGCGCGTTCGACTGCGGCGCCAGGCCGATCAGCCGCCGTGCGTCCCGCGCCTGGGTCACGGTGTCGAAGCCGCCGACGCGCACCGAGCCCGAGGTCGGGGTGCGCAGGGTGGCGATGATCTCCAGCAGCGTGGACTTGCCGGCGCCGTTGTGGCCGAGCACGACGAACCGGCTGCCCGGCGCGACGGCGAGGTCGAGCGCGCGCAGGGCGTCGCGTGTCCCGTAGGTCTTGGTCAGGGCGGAGGCGAGGACGAGCGGGGTCATGCCGCCACCCTACCGACCGGTCGGTAGGGTGGCCAAATCCGGTTGTCGACCTGCCCTGCCGCCGCTAGCGTCGCGGCATGTTCGCCACCGAGCGCGTACGGCTGCGCCCGCCCACCCCCGACGACGCGCCGGACCTGTTCCGTCTGCACAGCGACCCGGAGCTGCGCCTGATCACCGACGGCGGGCCGTTCCTGCCGTACCACGTCGGCCAGGTCCGGGCCCGGCTGGAGAAGCGCGCCGCCGAGCAGCCGGAAGCCGGCGATCCGGTGACACTGCTGGCCGAGACCGTCGCCGACGGCACGTTCCTCGGCACCGGCGTGCTGTGGGGGATCAACACCTTCAACGGGTACGCCCACCTCGGCATCACGCTGCTGCCCGAGGCGCGCGGCCAGGGCTACGGCACCGAGGTGATCCGGCTGCTCTGCCGGTACGGCTTCCGCAACCGCAACCTGCGGCGCCTGGAGATCGAGACGCTGGCCGGCAACACGGCCATGCGGCGTACCGCCGAGCGGTGCGGCTTCGTCCACGAGGGCACCCAGCGCGACCGCGAGTACGACGGCGACGGCTTCGCCGACATGGCGCTCTACGGTCTGCTGCGGAGCGACTGGACGCCGTAGCGGGGCCGCGCCGCGCTCAGCCGCCGTCGCGGTAGAACCGGGCCGCGCCCGGGTGCAGCGGGATCGGGCCGGTCGCGGCCGCGCTGGCCCGGTTGAAGTTCGCCGCCTCCGGGTGCACCTGGATCAGATCGCCCTGCCAGGTGAAGAGCACCCGGGTCAGGTCGTACGCGAGTTGCTCCGGCATGTCCGCCGCCACCAGGATCACGTTCGCCACCGTGATGGTGGGCGTCGGCTCGGCCGTGCCGTAGACCTCCTTCGGCAGCGTGGCGGTGGTGTAGACGCCGCCGAACCGGGCGCTCAACGGCTCGATCAGCTCATTCAGCGGCAGCAGCCGGAACTTCCCGGGCGCGGAGGAGAGCAGGTCCTTCACGCCGGGCGTGGGCAGGCCGCCGGAGAAGAACATGGCGTCCAGCGTGTTCGCCCGCATCCGCTTGACCGTCTCCGGCAACGACAGGTTGAGCCGCTGGATGCCGGTGTTCGGGTCGATGCCGCCGGCGGTGAGCAGACGCCCGGCGATGATGTCGGTCCCGGACTTCGGCGAACCGGTCGAGACGCGCTTGCCGCGCAGATCGGCGAAGCTGTTGATCTTGCCGTCGCTGCGGACGATCACGTGCGTGTAGTTGCTGTAGACGCGGGCCAGCGCACGTACCGGCTGCGGTTGCTTGTCGAACGCCCCGCGGCCGTCGACCGCGTCCGCCGCCGTGTCGGCCAGGCTGAACGCGATCTCCATGTCGCCGCCCGCCACCCGGGTGATGTTCTCCACCGACGCGCCGGTCGGCTCCGCGCGCGCCTCGTACCCGGGCACGTGCCGGGTGATCAGATCGGCGTACCCGCCGCCGAGCTGGTAGTAGACGCCTGTGGTGTTGCCGGTGGCCAGGAAGATCCGCCCGCCGTGCCACGCCTGCCCAGTGGTGTCCTCGGCGCCGCAACCGGCCACCAGCACCGTCGCCAGCAGCGCCGCCACCAGCCGCGCCGGGCGGCCGCTCACCGGCGGACCGCCGGTTCCAGCGCCTCCGCCACCCGCTGCACCAGCGTCGCCGTCTCGTAACCGATCTGGCCCAGGTCGCAGCCGGGCGCGGCCAGCACGCCGAGCAGCGCCCGTTCCCCGACCGCCATCACCAGCATCACACCGCCGTCCATGTCGACGATCTGCTGGCGTACCCGGCCGGCGGACATCAGCCGGGCCGCGCCCACGGTAAGGCTCGCCAAGCCGCTGATCACCGCCGAGAGCTGGTCGACCTGGTCCGGGGAGAGATCCGGCGAGGACGCCAGCCGCAGTCCGTCCTCGGAGACCGCGAGCGCGTGCGAGACGTCCGGCACCTGCTCGGCGAAGTTCGCCAGCAGCCAGTCGAGCCCGGTGGAAGCGGGTGGATTCATGGTCTTCTCCCGTTGGGTGGTGTGGTGTTCGGGGCACGGCGCGTCGCGCTGGCCACCCCCTCGGCGAGGGCGGACAGCCGGGCGCGTACCACTTCGGGGTCGAGCAGGTCGGTCGCGGGTGGCGGCGCGGTGGCGGCGGGCATCGGTCCCGGCAGATGCCCGCCCACCGGCCGCCGGGGCAGCCCGGCGGCGGTGGTCGACACCGGCGCCGGTGGCACGCTCACCGGCCGGATCCGCGCCGCGCTCGGCGCCAGCAGCGCGCCGCCCGGCGCCCGGACCGTGGCCACGCCGCGCGCCGGCCCGCCGGCCGTCGGGGCGCTGGTGACCAGGTCGCGGGAACCGCCCTGCGGCCGCAGGACGGGCGCGTTCTTGAACCACGGCGCGCCGCGCCCGTGCGGGCGCCGCTCGGCCGGCGGCCGGGACGCCACCGACTCGACCCGGGTCAGCACCGACTCCGGTACGTCCACCTGCGCCACCGTGCCGGTGCCAGGGTTGTGCAACTGCACCCGGATCCCGTGCCGGGCGGCCAGGTGGGCCACCACGTGCAGGCCCATGCTGCCGGCGGCGGCGCTGGACAGGGTGGCCGGCGCGGCGAGCCGTTCGTTGATCTCGGCCAGCCGGCTCTCGCTGATGCCGATGCCCTGGTCGTGCACGCGCAGCACCAGCCCGTCGACGGTGCGCCGGCCGTCCACCAGCACCCGGGCCTCCGGCGGCGAGTAGACGGTGGCGTTCTCCAGCAACTCGGCCAGCAGATGCACCAGGTTGCCGGCCGCAGCGCCGTGCACCGCCGCGGTCGGCACGTCGATCTCCACCCGCGGATAGTCCTCGATCTCGGAGGCCGCCGCCCGTGCCACGTCGTCCAGCAGCAACGCGCCCTCGTGCCCCCGGCCCGGCTCGCCACCGGCGAGGACCAGCAGGTTCTCCCCGTTGCGCCGCAGCCGGGCGGCCAGGTGGTCCAGCGCGAAGAGCCGGGCCAGCGCGTCCGGATCGGTCTCCTCGCGTTCGAAGTCGTCGAGCAGCCGCAACTGCCGGGTGATCAGCGTCCGGATGCGCCGGGCCAGCGCCTCCGCCATCCGGGTCACGTCCAGCCGCAACTCCGCCTGCTGCCCGGCGAGCCGCAGCGCGGCCCGGTTCACCGTGTCGAACGCCTCGGCGACCTGCGCCACCTCGTCCCGACCGCGCCGGATCCCGTCCGTCATCCGGGTCGCCGGACCCTCCGCGGGCGCCCGTTCGCCCGCCGCGATCGCGGTGATCCGCTCCGGCAGCTCCCGGTTCGCCATGGTCAGCGCGGCCACCCGCAGCCGGCGCAACCGGCGGCTGGTCCGTACCGCCAGCAGCACGGCGGTGACGAGCGAGCCGAGCGCGACGGTGCTCGTCGCCCCGGCGGTCAGCACCGCGCGCAGCCGGGCCGCGGCGGCCAGGTCGGCCGCGTCCCGGTCCAGCCCGTCGGACAGGTCCCGGCCGAGCAGGTTGTACCGGCGGATCGCGCCGCTCTGCGCCACGTACCAGGCGTCGCCGTCGGTCTTCAGCGCGTCCGGCGCGCCGTCGGTGTCGAGCATCGCGTCGCGCATCCGCCGGGCCGTGGTCACGTCGGCGCCGTCGACCAGCCGGTACCAGGCAGCGTTCGCCGGGGCGGAGGCGATCCGCAGGAACTCGGCCTGCCGCTGCTCCCGGGCGCCCCGCAGCCGGCCCAGCCGGGCCAGCTCGCCGCGTTCCAGTCCGCCTCTGACGAACACCGCCCGCAGCAGGTCGCGCTCCAGCGCGGACAGGTGCTCCTGGGCGGCCACCGAGGCCACCTCACGGGCCTGGTTGGCCAGGTCGGCGTCCCGGAGTTGACTGGGCAGCGCGTCCGCGACCGCGAGCAGCGACTCCACGAGCGACACGTACGCCGGGTCGCCGCGCTCACCGGCCAGCGCCAGGTCCCGGGTCGGCGCGAGTTGTTCCAAGCGCCCGCGCGCGTCGTCCAGCACCCCCGCCAGGTCCGGGGCGGCCCGGCGCGCGTCACCCTGCGCCGAGCGGTAGCGCTCCACGGCCGTGTCGACCCGGCGGCGCTGCGCGTCCACGAGCGGGCGGCCGGACGTACCGCCGCGCTGGCGCAACGCGGCCGTCTCGCCCAGTTCGCGTTCCAGCTCGTGCACCAGACGTACGGTCGCGGTGGCGGTGCCGGCCAGCACGCGCGCCCGGTCGGCGTCGGCGGACGCGTCCAGCGCGGCGTCGGTCTGCGCCGCCCCCAGCACGACCAGCCCGGCCGTGGCGACCAGGATCGGGGCCAGCAGTTGGACGCGGACCGAGCGCAGGCGTCCGGTGCGGTCCGCGGAGCGGTGGTGCCGGCGTACGCGAGCCGGGTGGGGCAGCGGCACGGTGGTCTCCGGTCGGGTCGGGCGGGCCGGGCCCGGACGCGCGTCCGGACCCGGCCCGTTCAGGTCAGCTCGCGCCGAGGTCGCTCAGTGCCCGCTCCGCGCCGCGGTGCAGCGGCACCGGGTCGGTCTTGCGGGCGTTGCCCAGCTCGATGCCCTTCGCCGCCGGGTTCGCCTGGGCCAGGGCGTCCTTGGACTCGAACACCGTCCGGGTGATCGCGCAGGCCACGTCGGCGTCGAGGTTGTCCCGCACCAGCAGCACGTTCGGCACCACGATGGTGGGCACGTCGGCCGGGGTCCGGTAGATGTCCTTGCCGATGGTGCCCGCCTGGTACGCCGGGTTCAGCTCGGCCATCTTCGGCAGCAGCGGAGTGATGTCGACGAACTTCACCTTGTCGCCGGACGTGGTGAACAGGTCGGTGACGCCGCCGGTCGGTACGCCGCCGGACCAGAAGAAGCCGTCGATGCTGCCGTCCTTCATGCCGTCGACGGTCTTGGTGAGGTCCAGCCGCTGCGCCTGGACGTCCTTCGCCGGGTCCAGGCCGGCGGCGGTGAGCAGCCGGTTGGCGATGACCTCGGTGCCGGACTTCGGTGAGCCGGTGGAGATCTTCTTGCCCTTCATGTCGGCCACCGACGTGATGCCCGCGTCGGCCCGTACGACCACCTGGGTGTAGTTGTCGTAGATCCGGGCCAGCGCCTTGACCGGCTGCGGCGCGGTGAAGCTCCCCTTGCCCTGCACCGCGTTGACAGCGGTGTCGAACAGGGAGAACGCCACGTCGTACTGGCCGGCGACGAGCTGTTCGACGTTCTGCACCGAGGCGCCCGTCTCGGCGGCCGTCCCGGTGAGCTTGCCGTCGGTGGTCTTGCTCAGCTCACCGGCGAGCGCGTTGCCGACCACGTAGTAGACGCCGGTGGCGTTGCCGGTGGCGATACCGACCCGGGTGTCCTTGGTGACCTTGCAGCTGACCTCGCGGGCGGCGTCGTCCTTCGCCGCGCCGTCCTGACGGCCCCCGCAGCCGGCGGCACCGGCGGCGACCAGGACAAGCGCCCCGACACCCGCCACTATCCTCGCGTCGATCCGTCCCACTCTCTCTCCTCCCCAAGATCCACGGATTCTTCGACCGCCGGGCGGCCGGCGTGCCCGGCGGCGCCACGTCGGACGTACACGCCCGCGACCGTGAGCGCGGCGAGCGCCGCGCCGATCGCCATGGGCAGCGGTTCCAGCCAGAGCAGGACCAGCCCGGCGATCGCGCCGAGGATCCGCTCCGGCGCGCCGGCCGGGCCCACGCCCGGCAGCCAGCCGCCGGCCGCGACCGCCAGCACCGCCACGCCGAGCGCGGAGACCAGGCCGGCCGTCACGATCCGCCCGGGCCCGCCGATGCCGAGCAGTCCGAGGCCGGTCGGCGTGATCACGAAGGCCAGCGGGATCAGGTACGCCGGCAGCGCGTACCGCAGGGTCTGCCACATGGTCGGCACCAGGCGGCCGCCGGTGACCGCGGCGGCGGCGACCGCGGCGAGCGCGGTCGGCGGCGAGACCTCGGACAGCACCGCGAAGTAGAAGACGAACATGGCCGCGGCGGGCGCCTCGACACCCAGGTTCAGCAGCGCCGGGCCGATGATCACCCAGCCGATGACGAAGGACGCGGTGACCGGCACGGCGAGGCCCAGCAGGCTGAGCGCGACGGCGGCGAGCACCGCGGTCAGCGCCAGCACCACGGCGGGCTCCGAGCTGACCGCCTGCGCGCCGCTGATCAGCAGCGAGGCGGCCTGCGGCCCGAGCCCGGTCTTCGTGGTGGTGGCGGTGATGATGCCGGCCGCGGCGCACACGGCGCTCACCGCGAGCACCCCGCGTACGCCGTCGCGCAGCGCCGCCACGAGCCGGGCCGGCGTGAGGCGGTGCCGCCGGTCCAGGAAGGACAGCGCCGCCGCGATCACGGTGGCGACGACCACCGCCCGCATCGCCGACGCGCCGAGCGCCAGCACCACGATGATCACGAGGAGCGAGAGGAAGTGGTAGCCGAAACGGGCCAGCAGCCGCCAGGCCGAGCCGCTGTCGATGACCACCGGACGGACCCCGGAACGCCGCGCGTCGATCTCGACCGAGAACAGGATGCCCAGGTAGTAGAGGATCGTCGGCACCGTGGCCCAGCCGAGCACCTGCAGGTAGGACACGCCCAGGTACTCGGCGATGATGAACGCCGCCGCGCCGAGCGTGGGCGGGGACAGGATCGCCCCGACACCGGCGGCGGCCAGCATGCCGCCCGCGCGCTCGGCCGGGTAGCCGGCGCGGCGCAGGATCGGCCAGGTCACCGCGCCGATGCTGACGGTGGTGGCGGCGCCGGAGCCGGAGACCGTGCCGAGCAGGAAACCCGAGGCGACGGCGGTGCGCCCGGCGGCGGTACGGGAGCGGCGGAACGCGGCGGCGGACAGCTCCACGAAGAACCGGCCCGCGCCGGACAGGTCGAGCACCGCGCCGTAGATGGTGAACAGCACGATGTAGGAGGCGGCGACGTCCAGCGGCGTGCCGTAGAAGCCGCTGTCGGAGTTGTAGAACGCGTCGACCAGCTGCGCGAAGTCGAGCCCCGCGTGCGCCACCGGCCAGGACTGCGGCAGCAGCCCGCCGTAGTAGCCGTACCCGAGGAACAGCACGCAGACCGCCGGCAGGATCCACCCGGTGGTACGCCGGCACGCCTCCAGCAGCAGGAGCAGCAGCCCGGTGCCGAACGCCACGTCCAGCGGATCCAGCAGGCCCTGCCGGTCCAGGAAGGCGTCGTACCCGCCGCCGCCCGCACCGACGGCGACCGGCAGCACCGGGTAGAGGCAGACCACGAGCGCCGCGAGCGCCAGCAGCCAGTCCACGGGCGTCGGTCCGCGCCGGTCGTCCACGTCGACCGCGTCGGCCTTGGTGCGTCGCAGCCGCACCCCCGAGGGGTACGCGAGGAACACCATCGGCAGGACGCCGGCGAGGAAGAAGATGAGGTAGTACTTGCTGCCCTGGGCCAGCGGGAAGAACACCTGCCAGAGCGTCAGCAGCCCGACCGCGACGGTGACGCCGGTGAACAGGAAGCCGACTCCGCCGGCGAGGACCCGTCCCGGCTTCTCCTCCTCGAACCGGGCGGCCAGTTCCCGGGCGTCCTGCTGGGCCTGATCCGGGGCGTCCTGCGTCTCGGCCGGAGTGTGGTCCTCGGTGTGGTGCGGCACGGCCCGGCTGTGGTGGTGCGTCTCGCCCGGCCCGTCGTCGGACCACTCTGGACCGGCGACGACGCCCTCGTCCGGCGGGAGCGGAACCACCTCGGCGTCCACATCGGACCCCGGTCGTCCGCCGGACGGCGGCCGGGGTTTCGGGGGAGTCGCGTCGGAGGGGCGAACGGGCGGCACGAGGGGGCACGATACGCGAATTGCGCGCGCGTTGGGAACATTGCTTAACGTGATTGCAATGAGTGACGGTAATTGGGGTGACGCGCTCCGGCGGACGCTTCTTGAATCTCTTTCGTAATTGCGCGATCAAGGACTTCGGCAATGCCTTCCGGTGGCCGACCGGGCGCCTTTCCAACGATGAATGGCGAGTCACGGGAGCCGGTGGCGGTTACGGATAGTGCAGCGCGACCGACTGCTGTCGCAGGCCCTGTCGGCCCTCGGCGGTGCCGGCGCCGACCGACGTCGGCAGTACGTGCTCCGGTGCCCGGAAGGCCCATGATCGAATTCATTCCGCCGAGGTCGCGGGCTCCTTCGTCATGACGACGCCGCCACTGCGGCACAGTGGCTGTGCCGGGTGCCGCCGCCGATTCCACCGCGCGCCCGCCGCCGGCGGATCGGACGGGTGGAGCGCCGTGGGTGTCTCCGCCCCCGTTTGGCACCCATGACGTTCCACCCGTCGTGACGGTTGTCGAGATCTTGGGCGAGTTGTTGTCCGCTCCGGGCGGCGGGCGCCGAGATCTCCGGTCGAGTGCGTCGCGCTGTCGTGACGGGGTGCGGCGCCGGCGGGCTTTGCTCTGCAGCCACCCGCGCGGCAGCCACGCTGCGTAACCGTGTGCGCCGATGGATGCAGAGCGAGGCGCCGGGAAACGCGGACGGCCGCGATGGGCGTGAGTGGCCGCCTCGGGGGCAGGGGCGTCGGGCGGCGGGTCTGCCGTTTTCGCGGGTGGTGGTTATGGCCGCCGTCGTCAGGGCATGTCGTCTGACGACGCGACGACGAGGAGGTGCCATGGCCGCCGACGAGGCTCCCGCCCGTGACGGGCGCGACCGCACGGAGCCGGTGGGCCCGGACGACGGTCCGGACAGCCCGACCGACCTGACCGCGACGGGCTGGATGGCGACGCTCAAGCGGACCGTCCGGGAGTTCCAGGACGACAGCCTGACCGACTGGGCCGCCGCGCTCACCTACTACGGCGTGCTCTCCATCTTCCCCGGCGTGCTGGTGCTGATCTCGCTGCTCGGCCTGCTCGGTGACCGGGCCACGGAGGGGGTCCGGGACACCGTCGGCCAGGCGGTGCCGGAGGAGAACATCCGCAAGATCATCGAGAGCGCGATCGACCAGGCCGGCCAGTCCGGCGGGCTGGCCAGCATCGCGGCCGTCATCGGTCTGGTCGCGGCCTTCTGGTCCGCCTCCGGCTACATCGCCGCGTTCATGCGCGCCTCGAACGGCATCTACGACGTGCCGGAGGGGCGGCCGATCTGGAAGACGCTGCCGGTACGCCTCGGCGTGACCGCGGTGATCGGCGTGATGCTGCTGATCAGCGCCGTGATCGTGGTGTTCACCGGCGGCCTGGCCGAGCAGGCCGGAAACGCGATCGGGCTCGGCTCGACCGCCGTCACGGTGTGGAACATCGCCAAGTGGCCGGTGTTGCTGGTGCTGGTGAGCCTGATGTTCGCGATCCTCTACTGGGCCTCGCCGAACGCCCGGCACGGCGGCTTCCGCTGGGTCAGCCCCGGCGGCGTGCTCGCGGTGGTGCTCTGGCTCGTGGTGTCCGGCCTCTTCGCGCTCTACGTCAGCAACTTCGGCTCGTACAACAAAACGTACGGCGCGGTGGCCGGCGTGATCATCTTCCTGGTCTGGCTCTGGCTGAGCAACGTGGCCATCCTGCTCGGCGCGGAGTTCGACGCCGAGCTGGAGCGCAGCCGGGCCATCGCGGCCGGCCACCCGGCCGACGAGGAGCCCTACGTGGAGTTGCGCGACGACCGCAAGCTGCGCAAGAAGGGCAATGCCTCCTCCCACCACTGACCGCTGACCGCACCTCGCCGCCCCGCCCGGATGCGCCCGGGCGAGGCGGCGCGTTTTTCTGGCCCGGCACCTCTTTTGTTCGTATGGACAAAAGTTTGCATCAGGCGTGCCGAAGCTATGGACATGCGACCCGGAAGGCTCCTACTGTGTCGGACACAACACACATCGCCATGGTCGATGTGACGGACTTCCGATGCGGAGGTGACTGCCGGTGCGGACGGTCGACCCCCTGCACGTACGGCTCCTGCGGCTGCTCCGGGACGAGGGCGCGGTGTCCCGCGCCGAACTCGGCGACCGCCTCCAGATGCCCCGCCCGCGCCTGCTCGCCGAGCTGGAACGGCTCGTCTCCCTCGGGTACGTGGCCGAGGCCGGGCTGGCCGCCTCCCGGGGCGGGCGGCGCTCCACCCTGGTCGAGCTGAGCCCGCACCTGCGGTTCGCCGCCGTCGACCTGGGCGCCAGCTCGATCGACGTGGAGGTGGTCAACGGCCGGCTGGAGCCGGTGGCCGCCTACACCGAGACCGCCGACATCCGCTCCGGCCCGAAGGTGACGCTCCAGCGCGTCAACGAGCTGCTGCACAAGGCCAAGGTGGACGGCGCGTACGAGCGGCTCGACGCGGTCGGCATCGGCGTACCGGGGCCGGTGAGCTTCCGCGACGGCGTGCCGGTCTCCCCGCCGATCATGCCGGGGTGGGACCGGTTCCCGGTCCGCGAGCTGCTGACCCGGGAGCACGGCTGCCCGGCGGTGGTGGACAACGACGTCAACATCATGGCGATCGGGGAGCGGCACGGCGGCGTGGCCCACTCGGTCGACGACTTCCTGTTCATCAAGATCGGCACCGGCATCGGCTGTGGCATCTACCTGCACGGCGAGGTCTACCGGGGCACCGACGGCTGTGCCGGGGACATCGGCCACATCCAGGTCGACCCGAACGGCCCGATGTGTTCCTGCGGCAACGTCGGCTGTCTGGAGGCGGTGTTCAGCGGCGCCGCGCTGGCCCGCGAGGCGACTGTCGCGGCCCGCACCGAGGTCTCCCCGGCGCTGGCCGAGCGGTTCGCCGCCCGGGGTGTGGTGACCGCGCTGGACGTGGCGCAGGGGGCGATCGAGGGGGACGTCTCCTGCATCCAGCTCATCCGGGACGGTGGCCGGCGGGTCGGCAGCGTGCTGGCCGGGCTGGTCAGCTTCACCAACCCGTCAATGATCGTGATCGGCGGCGGACTGGCCCAGCTCGGCCACATCCTGCTCGCCGAGATCCGCAGCGTGGTCTACCGCCGTTCGCTGCCGCTGGCCACCGGCAACCTGCCGGTCGTCCTGTCCGAACTGGGCCCGCGCGCCGGCGTCGCCGGCGCGGCCGTGCTGGCCAGCGACCTCGCGTTCGGAGAAGCAGCATGAGCGACACCGGGAAACCACTGGTCGAGGCGCCCGCGGACGCCGTCGCGGGCGAGGTGGTCCTGCGCCTCACCGACGTCGTCAAGACGTTCCCGGGGGTACGCGCGCTCGACGGCGTGCAACTGGAGGTACGCGCCGGCGAGGTGCACTGCCTGCTGGGGCAGAACGGCGCCGGCAAGTCCACGCTGATCAAGGTGCTGGCCGGGGTGCACCGGCCGGACTCCGGCGAGGTCGTGTGGCGGGGCGAGCCGGCGTCGTTCGCCAACCCGCAGGCCGCCATGCGCGCCGGCATCGCCACGATCTACCAGGAACTCGATCTGGTCGACGACCTGTCGGTGGCGGAGAACGCGTTCCTCGGCCACGAGCCGCGCCGGTTCGGCTTCGTCCGGCGGGGGCACATGGCCCGGCGTACCCGGCAGATCCTGGCCCGGCTCGGCCACCCGGAGATCCCGCCGGGGCGGCTGGTGCGGCATCTGCCGGCGGCCGGCAAGCAGATCGTCAGCATGGCGCGGGCGCTCTCCCACGAGGCCCGGCTGATCATCATGGACGAGCCGAGCGCGGTGCTGGCCCACGACGAGGTGGCGAACCTGTTCCGGATCATCCGGGAACTCACCGCGCAGGGCATCGCTGTCATCTACATCTCGCACCGGCTGGAGGAGATCCGCGAGATCGGCGACCGGGTCACCGTACTCAAGGACGGCCGGACCACGGCGGCGAGCCTGCCGGCCCGCGAGACGCCGACCCGCGACCTGGTCGCCCGGATGACCGGGCGGACCATCGAGTACGTCTTCCCGCAGCGCCCGGCCGACCACGGGGGTGGCGCGGAGCTGCTGCGGGTGGACGGGCTGACCCGGCCCGGCGAGTTCGCCGACGTCTCGCTCCGGGTCCGGGCGGGAGAGATCGTCGGCATCGCCGGGCTGGTCGGCTCGGGCCGGTCGGAGCTGCTGGAGACCATCTTCGGCGCGCGCCGGGCGCACGCCGGGACGGTCCGGGTGAACGGCCGGACGCTGCGTCCCGGCAGTGTGGGCGCTGCGGTACGGGCCGGGATGGGCATGGCGCCGGAGGAGCGCAAGAGCCAGGCGCTGCTGCTCGGTGAACCGATCTACCGCAACGTCACGCTCGCCACGTTCGGCAGGTACGCCCGCCTCGGGTTCACCGACGCCGGGCGGGAACGCGCCGAGGCGGACCGGATCGCCGAGTCGCTGGAGCTGCGGCCCCGCGACGTACGGCGGCCGGTGCGCACGCTGTCCGGCGGCAACCAGCAGAAGGTGGTGGTCGGCCGGTGGCTGCTCGGTGACACCCGGCTGCTGCTGCTCGACGAGCCGACCCGGGGCGTGGACGTGGGCGCCCGGGCCGAGCTGTACCAGGTGATCCGCGATCTGGCCGCCCGGGGCGTCGGGGTGCTGCTGGTCTCCAGCGAGGTCCCCGAGGTGCTGGGCCTGGCCGACCGGGTGCTGGTGATGCGGGAGGGCCGGGTGGTCCGCGAGGCGCCAGCCGGCGAACTGGACGAGAACACCGTGCTCGACCTCGTCATGGCGGGGTCCCTCATGGAAGGCGCACCGGCATGAGCGATGTCAGAGAATCCGCCCTGCCCGCGCAGTCGCCGCCGGTGGAGCGGACGGAGACCGCCAAGGTCGACGCGCCGGCGAAGCTCTCCTGGTGGCGCGGCGACGGCGGGGAGGGCGTCAAGCGCAACCTCGGCCTGCTCGCCACGCTCGTCGTGCTGGTGGTCATCGGCATCCTGACCCGCCCCGACCTCTACGGCGACCCGAACTGGGTGTGGGGCAACACGCTCACCATTCTCAAGCTCGCCTCGGTGGTCGGCGTGGTCACCGTCGGCATGACCTTCGTGATCATCGGCGGCGGCATCGACCTGTCGGTCGGCGCGATCGTCGCGCTGGCCGGGGTCTGGTGCACCACTGTCGCCACGCAGAGCTACGGCGCGGGCGGCATGATCTTCACCGCGCTGACCGTCGGGCTCGCCGTCGGCGTGGTGAACGGGCTGCTCGTGTCGTACGGGCGGCTGGTGCCGTTCATCGCCACGCTGGCGATGCTCGTCGCCGCCCGAGGGCTGGCGGCGGAGATCTCCGACAAGCAGACCCAGGTGTCGGGCAACACGTTCATCAACGGCATCGCCAGCACGAACGTGCTCGGCATCCCGCTGCTGGTCTACATCCTGGTGGCGGTGGTGGCGGCCGGCTGGGTGCTGTTGAACCGGACCACGTTCGGCCGCCGTACGGTGGCGGTCGGCGGCAACCCGGAGGCGGCCCGGCTCGCCGGCATCAACGTGCGCCGGCACACCGTGCTCCTCTACGCGCTGTCCGGCCTGTGCTGCGGCATCGCCGCGGTCATGCTGACCGCGCAGGCCACCTCCGCGCAGGCGGCGATGGCCAACCTCTACGAGCTGGACGCGATCGCCGCCGCGATCATCGGCGGCACGCTGCTCAGCGGCGGGCGGGGCACGATCATCGGCTCCCTGCTCGGGGTGATCATCTTCTCCACGATCACCAACCTGTTCGCCATCAACAACCTCTCCGCCGAGGCCCAGAACATGGTCAAGGGCGGCATCATCGTCGCCGCCGTCCTGGTCCAGCAGGTGCAGTTCGGCAGCCTCACCCAGTTCCTCGCCCGCAACCGGGCCACCACCACCTGACCCCACCCGCGCACACCAGGCTGCCGTCGTACCGACTGTGGTCCGGCCCGCCACGCCCGAAACCACCCCACCACCTCATCCCAGGAGGCGTCATGAGAACACCGCGCCATGACCTGTCCCGCCGCCGGCTGCTCTTCGGCGGGGCCGCGGTCTCCGCCGGGGTGCTGCTCGCCGGTTGCACCAGCAACGAGCAGAGCCCGACCGAGGCACAGACCAAGGCGGCCGGTTCCGGCGCCAACACCGAGCCGGGCAAGAAGGTGACCATCGGCTTCTCCGCCCCGGCCGCCGACCACGGCTGGATCGCCGCCATCACGAACAACGCCAAGGCGCAGGCCGGGGCGTACCAGGACGTGGAGCTGAAGTCGGTCGAGGCCGGCGCGGACGCGGCGGCCCAGCGGGCGGCGCTGTCCACGCTGATCTCGCAGAAGCCCGACGTGATCGTGCTGCTGCCGCACGACGGCAAGGAACTCAACGCGTTCGGCCTGGAGGCGATGAAGGCCGGCATCCCGGTGGTGAACCTGGACCGCGCCTTCCCGGACGCGCGCGCCTACCGGTGCCAGATCAAGGGCGACAACTACGGCATGGGGGTGGCCGCCGCCACCTACATCGCCGAGCAGCTCAAGACCAAGGGCGTGAGCAACCCGGTGATCGGTGAGATCCCCGGCATCGAGTCGCTGGAGCTGACCCAGGAACGGTCCAAGGGGTTCGCCGACACGCTCGCCTCGTACGGGTTCAAGGTCGCCAACCGGCGCCCGGCGGAGTTCACAGTCGACTCCGGGCAGCAGGCCGCCACCGGCCTGTTCCAGGCGCTGCCGAAGATCGACGCGGTCTGGAACCACGACGACGACCAGGGCATCGGCGTGCTCGCGGCCGTCAACCAGGCCAACCGCAAGGAATTCATCATGGTCGGCGGCGCCGGCTCCAAGAAGGCCATGGAGGACATCGCCGCCGACAACACGGTCCTCAAGGCCACAGTCACCTACAGCCCGTCGATGGCCTCCTCGGCCATCTCCCTGGCCCGCCTGATCGGCCAGGGCAAGGGCATGTCCGACCTGGTCGAACTCCAGGTACCGAAGGAGATCGTGCTCGCCTCCGAGACGATCACCAAGGAGAACGCGAGCGACTACCTGAAGCTCGGGTTCTGACACACGGGGGGAGACCCACCTTGTCCAGTCACGACAGCATCCTGCGGGTCGGCATGGTCGGCTACGCGTTCATGGGCGCCGCGCACTCCCAGGCGTGGCGCACCGTGAACCGGGTGTTCGATCTGCCGTCCCGGGTACGGATGGCGCTCGTCTGCGGCCGGGACGAGCCGAAGGTGGCCGAGGCCGCCGACCGGCTCGGCTGGGACGGCTACACCACCGACTGGCGGCGGCTCGTCGAGTCCGACGAGATCGACGTGGTCGACATCTGCACGCCGGGGGACAGCCACCGCGAGATCGCGCTCGCCGCGCTCGCCGCGGGCAAGCACGTGCTGTGCGAGAAGCCGCTGGCGAACAGCGTCGCCGAGGCCCGCGAGATGACCGGGGCCGCGGCCCGGGCCCGCGAGTCCGGGGTACGCGCGATGTGCGGCTTCAACTACCGGCGGGTGCCGGCTGTCGCCCTGATGCGGCAGCTGGTGGCCGACGGGCGGATCGGCGAGATCCGGCACGTCCGGGCGGTCTACCTCCAGGACTGGATCGTCGACCCGCAGTTCCCGCTGGTGTGGCGGTTGCAGAAGGACAGGGCGGGCTCCGGCGCGCTCGGTGACATCGGCGCGCACATCATCGACCTGACCCAGTACGTCACCGGTCAGCTCGTCAGCGGGGTCAGCGCGCTGACCGAGACGTTCGTCCGCCAGCGGCCACTCGTCGCCGGGTCGAGCGGCCTGGCCGCGCAGGCCGACGGCAACGGCAGCGCCATGGGCCAGGTGACGGTGGACGACGCGGCGGTGTTCGTGGCCCGGCTCGACGGGGGAGCGCTCGCCACGTACGAGGCGACCCGGTTCGCCACCGGCCGCAAGAACGCCCTGCGCGTCGAGATCAACGGCTCGCGCGGCAGCGTCGTGTTCGACCTGGAACGCCTCAACGAGCTGGAGTTCCTGGACGCCACCCGGCCCGCCGCCGAGCAGGGCTTCAGCCGGATCCTGGTGACCGAGCCGGACCACCCGTACCTGGGTGCGTGGTGGCCGCCCGGCCACATCATCGGCTACGAGCACTCCTTCACCCACCAGGCGCGCGACTTCGTCGAGGCGGTCGCCACCGGCGCCGACCCGGCCCCGTCGTTCGCCGACGCGCTGCAGGTCCAGCTCGTGCTCGACGCGGTGACCCGCTCGGCCGAGCGGGCCGCCTGGACGGAGGTGGAGCCAGCGCTGGCCGAAGCTTCCGCCTGATCCGAGGCGGGCCAGGCCCGCCCGACACTCTCCGGCGCCGGCCGGCGAGGGCCCGCCGCGGTTGCGCCCCGCGGCGGGGACGAGGCCGGCTCCGGGGAGCGTGCCGCCGGTGTCCGCCGGCACGACCAGCACGGCCCTCCGGTGCGGCCGGACCGGGATTCCCCGGCCGCACCGGCGGACCGGCCTTACCTGGGGAGGTAGCGCGAATGCGTACGGGTGTGTGGCTGGTGGGTGCGCGCGGCTCGGTCGCCACCACCGCCGTGGTCGGCGGGCTGGCCCTGCGGGCCGGGCTCACCGCGCCGACCGGATGCGTGACCGAGCTGCCCGACCTGCGCGGGCCCGCCCTGCCGGGCTTCGCCGATCTCGTCTTCGGCGGCCACGACGTGGTCGCCACCCCGCTGACCAAACGCGCCGAGGCGCTCGCCGCCGCAGGCGTGCTGCCCGCCCGGCTGGCCGATGCCGTCGCGCCGGACCTGGCCGCCGTCGAGGCGGCGCTGCGACCCGCGCCGGCCGAGGGCGACCAGGGCGAGCGGATCGCCGCCGTGGTGCGCGACCTGACCGGGTTCCGCACCCGGCACGGGCTGGACCGGGTGGTGGTGGTGAACGTCGCCGCCACCGAGCCGGCGCCCGCACCGCACCCGGCCCACCACGACCTGGCCACGCTGCGCGACGCGCTGACCGGCCGGGCCGGCGTGCTGCCGCCCAGCTCTGCCTACGCGTACGCGGCGTTCACCGCCGGCTGCCCGTACGTGGACTTCACCCCGTCGACCGGCGCCCGCCTGCCGGCCCTGGCCGCGCTCGCCGCCGAACGCGGGCTGCCGTACGCCGGGCACGACGGCAAGACCGGCGAGACGCTGCTCAAGTCGGTGCTCGCGCCGATGTTCGCGATGCGGCACCTCGCCGTGCGCTCCTGGTCCGGCACGAACCTGCTCGGCGGCGGCGACGGCGCCACGCTCGCCGACCCGGCCGCCAACGCCGCCAAGGTCGGCAGCAAGCAGCGGGTGCTCGCCGAGACGCTCGGCTACCTGCCCCAGGGCGGCACCCGGATCGAGTACGTCGAGGAACTGGGCGACTTCAAGACCGCCTGGGACCTGATCACGTTCGCCGGTTTCCTCGGCACCGGCATGCGGATGGAGTTCACCTGGCACGGCTGCGACTCGGCGCTCGCCGCGCCGCTCGTGCTGGACCTGGCCCGGCTCACCGCCGCCGCGCACGCCGCCGGCCGCCACGGCCCGCTGACCGAACTGGCGTTCTTCTTCAAGGACCCGCTCGGCGCGACCGGCCACGCGCTCGGCGAGCAGTGGACGGTGCTGCGGGACTTCGCCGCCGGCCTGCACGCCCGGGTGACGCCGTGACCCGCCTGGCCGACCTGGCCGAACTGGTCCGGGCGCCGGCCGCGCTCTCCGTACCCGGGGACGTGCTGTCCGGCGCCGCCGCGGCCGGATCGCTGGACCGCCGTACGCCCGCCCTGGCCGGCGCGTCGGTGCTGCTCTACTGGGCCGGGATGGCCGCCAACGACTGGGCGGACCGGCGGCTGGACGCTGTCGAACGGCCGGAGCGGCCGATCCCGTCCGGCCGGGTGCGCCCGTCCGTGGCGCTCGGCGTCGCGTCCGGCCTCACCGCCGCCGGGCTCGCGGTCGCCACCGCCGCCGGGGGCCGCCGGGCGGCGGCGGTCGCGCTGCCACTCGCGGCCACCATCTGGGGGTACGACCTGCGCGCGAAGAACACCGCCGCCGGCCCGGCGGTGATGGCCGCGTGCCGTGGGCTGGACGTGCTGCTCGGCGCGTCCGGCGGCCGGGTGGTCCGGGCGCTGCCCGCAGCGCTCACCGTCGCCGCGCACACCTGGACGGTGACCGCGCTGTCCCGCCGCGAGGTGACCGGCGCGGACCGGCGTCTGCCGGGCCTCACGCTGGCCGGTACCGCGCTGATCGCGTTCACCACCCCGGCCCGGCCCACCGTGTTAAGAGGGGCCCCCTCCTCTACCGGATGCGTTAAGAGGGGGCCCTTCCTTCGGCTCGGGGAGCTGGTGCCGGCGGTGCTCGCGGCCGGGTACGCCGCCCGGTACGGCCGGGCGCAGGCCCGGGTGCTCGCCGATCCGTCACCGGCCCGGGTGCGCGCCGCCGTCGGGGCCGGGATCACCGGGCTGCCCGCCTTGCAGGGTTCGCTCACCGCCCGCGCCGGGGCGCGGCTGCTCGGCCTCGCCGTGGCCGGCGCCGCCCCGCTCGGCCGCCGCCTGGCCCGACTGATCTCGCCGACATGACAGCTGTCGCCGAACCGCTCTCCGGCCCGGCCACGCTGCGTTTCGGGTACGGCACCAACGGCTTCGCCAACCACCGCCTCGGCGACGCGCTGGCGGTCCTCGCCGACCTCGGCTACCAGGGTGTCGCGCTCACCCTGGACCACGACCACCTGGACCCGTTCGCCCCCGGCCTGGCCCGCCGGGTCGCCGCCGTGCGCCGCCGGCTGGACGCGCTCGGGCTGTCGGTGGTGGTCGAGACCGGCGCCCGCTACCTGCTCGACCCCTGGCACAAGCACGCGCCGACGCTGCTGCACGACGACCCGTCCCGGCGGGTGGAGCTCCTGCGCCGGGCCGTGCGGATCGGCGCCGACCTGGGCGCGGAGGCGGTCTCCTTCTGGGCCGGCGTACGCCCGCCCGGCGTACCGCCCGGCGTACCGCCCGGCGTCGCCGCCGACCGCCTCGTAGCGGGCTGCGCGACGGTGTGCGCCGAGGCGGCGGAGGCGGGCGTGCCGCTGGGCTTCGAACCGGAGCCGGGCATGTTCGTCGAGGACATCGCCGGGTGGCGGCGGCTGCGCGAGGCGCTCGGCGCGCCGCTCGGCTTCGGCATCACGCTCGACATCGGGCACTGCCGGTGCCTGGAGCCGCTGCCGGTGCCGCGGTGCGTGTCCGAGGTCGCCGCGCACCTGGTCAACGTGCAGATCGACGACATGCGCCGGGGCGTGCACGAGCACCTGGAGTTCGGCGCCGGCGAGATCGACTTCCCGCCGGTGCTGCGTGCCCTGGCCGACGCCGGCTACCGCGGGCTGGTGGCGGTGGAGTTGCCCCGGCACTCGCACGCGGCACCGGCCGTCGCCGCCCGCTCACTGGACTTCCTGCGCGCCGCCGCCTCGCGCGGCGAGGGGCGGTGACCCACCACCTTCCACCCGGCAGAGGGGAGACGGCATGACACCCGACCGACTGCGCGCCGCGCTTCGGGGCGTACCCGATCCGCAGTGGCTGGACGCGGCGCTGCGCCGCGTCGCGACCGAACCCACGGCGATCGAACGGTTCTTCGCCACCGCCGCCCGGCGGTGCGGTCGCGGGCCGCTGCCCGACCCGCCCGGCTGGACGGCCGACGAGGCGGCCCGCGCGCTGCTGCTGACCACGCTGCCGAACGGCCACGCCGCCGCGGCCGAGACGCTCTACCGGCAGGGCGACGCCGCCGAGAAACGCGCCGTGCTGCGCGCGCTGCCGCTGCTGCCCATCGGCGCGGAGTGCGTGCCGCTGCTGCACGACGCGATCCGCACAAACGACACCCGGCTGGTCGCCGCCGCGCTCGGCCCGTACGCCCGGCACCTGGAGCAGCCGGCCTGGCGGCAGGCGGTGCTCAAGTGCGTGTTCACCGGCGTGCCCCTGGCGGTCGTCGACGACCTGCCGGAGCGGGCCGACGGCGAGCTGGCCCGGATGCTCGCCGCGTACGCCGCCGAGCGGCACGCCGCCGGCCGGACCATGCCCGACGACGCGGCCGACCTGCTGCGCCGGCTGACCATCCCCACCCCGGAGGCGTGACATGCGCATCTTCGACCCGCACATCCACATGGCGTCCCGCACCACCGACGACTACGAGCGGATGGCCGCCGCCGGGGTCCGCGCGCTGGTCGAACCGGCGTTCTGGCTGGGCCAGCCGCGCACCAGCGTGGACAGCTTCGTGGACTACTTCGACTCGCTGATCGGCTGGGAGCCGTTCCGGGCCGGACAGTTCGGCATCCGGCACCACGCCACAGTGGCGCTCAACCCGAAGGAGGCGAACGACCCGCGCTGCCGCCCGGTCCTCGACCTGCTGCCCCGCTACCTGGACAAGGACGGCGTGGTGGCCGTCGGCGAGATCGGCTACGACGCGATGACGCCGGCCGAGGACGCCGCGCTGGCCGGGCAGCTCGCCCTGGCCGTCGCGTACGACCTGCCCGCGCTGGTGCACACGCCGCACCGGGACAAGGCACGCGGCGTACGGCGCACGCTCGACGTGGTCGCCGAGTCGGACATCGCGCCGGAACGGGTGCTCGTCGACCACCTCAACRAGGTGACTGTGGGGCTGGTCCGGGACACCGGCTGCTGGCTGGGCTTCTCCATCTACCCGGAGACGAAGATGTCGCCGCCGCGCATGGTCGAGCTGCTGAAGCGGTACGGGACCGAGCGGATGCTGGTCAACTCGGCCGCCGACTGGGGGCGGTCGGACCCGCTGCTGACCCGGGCCACCGGGGAAGCGATGCAGCTGGCCGGGTTCAGCGCCGACGACGTGGACCGGGTGCTGTGGCGCAACCCGGTCGAGTTCTACGGCCAGTCCGGCCGGCTCGACCTGACCGCCCTGGAGGCGAACGACCCCACCTTCGCCGGCAACTCGATCCTGCGCGGAGGCGAGTGATGCGGTTGCGCCACGCCGACGGCACGACCGTCCATCTCGGCTACTGCACGAACGTCCACCCGGCCGAGGACCTGCCCGGCATCGTCGCCCAGCTCGACACGTACGCGGTAGCGGTGCGCCGGGCGCTCGGCGCCGACCTGCTCGGGCTCGGGCTCTGGCTGGCCGCGCCGGTGGCCGCCGCGCTCGCCGCCGACCCGGCGGCCCGCCGCCGGCTGCGTCACGAGCTGACCGTACGGGGCCTGGAGGTGGTCACGCTCAACGGCTTCCCGTACGCCGCGTTCCAGGCCCCGGTGGTCAAGGGCGCGGTGTACCACCCGGACTGGACCACGCCGCAGCGCTCGGCGTACACGCTGGACCTGGCCCGGGTGCTGGCCGACCTGCTGCCCGACGACGCGGTCCACGGGTCGGTCTCGACGCTGCCGCTGGCCTGGCGTACGCCGTGGGACACCGCGCGCGCCGCGACCGCCCGGCGCCGGCTCGACGCGCTGGCCGACGGGCTGGCGGCGGTGCAGCGGGAGACCAGCCGGGTGATCCGGGTCGGCTTCGAGCCGGAACCCGGCTGCCTGGTGGAGTCGACGGGACAAGCACGCGAGGTATTCTCAGCCATGGATACCGACCGGCTCGGGATCTGCCTGGACCTCGCACACCTGGCGTGCGCCTGGGAGCAGCCGGCGGATGCCCTGGCCGGGCTGCGTGCCGCCGGTCTCCCCGTGGTGAAGGTCCAGGTGTCCGCCGCCGTCGAGGCGCCCGATCCGGTCGGGGCGGGCGCGGCGTTGCGCCGCTTCGTCGAGCCGAGGTTCCTGCACCAGACCCGCGCGGCCGGTTGCGCCGGCGCCGCCGATCCGGCCGATCCGGCGTACGCGGCTGACGACCTCGACGCCGCGCTCGACGCGGGGCTGCCCGGTGCCTGGCGGGTGCACTACCACGTGCCGCTGCACGCCCCGCCCGAGCCGCCGCTGCGCTCCACGGTGCCGGTGCTGCGGGAGGCGCTCGCCGCGTTGTTCGCCGGTCCGGCCGCCGGCTGCGACCACCTCGACGTCGAGACGTACACCTGGGGGGTGCTGCCGGAGGCGCGGCGGCCGCGCGGCGACGCGGAGCTGGCCGCCGGCATCGCCGCCGAGCTGGCCTTCGCCCGCGACGAGCTGACCGCGCTCGGGCTGGCGCCGACGGCGGTGATGTCCTCGTGAGCGCGAGGAGTGAGCCGGTCCTGCGAGCCCCGCAGTCGCGAACGAAGGCCGGCACCGCATGAGCCGGCGGCTGGTGGTGCTCGACGTGGTCGGGCTGACCCCGCGGCTGCTGGCGCACATGCCCCGGCTGCGCGCGGTGGCCGACGCCGGGTTCGCCGCCGAGCTGGGCACCGTGCTGCCGGCGGTGACCTGCTCGGCGCAGTCCACGTTCCTCACCGGCGAGCTGCCCGCCGGGCACGGCGTGGTGGGCAACGGCTGGTACTTCCGCGCTCTGGGCGAGGTGCTGCTCTGGCGGCAGCACAACGCGCTGGTCGGCGGCGAGAAGGTGTGGCAGGCGGCCCGCCGCGTCGAGCCGGGCTACCGGGTCGCGAACGTCTGCTGGTGGTACGCGATGGGCGCGGACGTGGACTGGACGGTCACGCCGCGCCCGGTCTACCACGCCGACGGGCGCAAGGAGCCGGACTGCTGGACCGGCCCGCCGCGGCTGCGGGACACGCTCACCGACGCGCTCGGCACGTTCCCGCTGTTCAGCTACTGGGGGCCGGGCGCGGGGCTGCCGTCCTCGGCGTGGATCAGCCGGGCCGCGCAGCGGATCCTGGCCGACCACGCCCCCGACCTGACCCTTGTCTACCTGCCGCATCTGGACTACGACCTGCAACGCTTCGGTCCGTCCGGGCCGGAGGCCGCCGCCGCGGCGGCGGAGCTGGACACCGTGCTCGGCCCGCTGCTGGACGCGGCCCGTGATCGGGACGCTACTGTGGTGGCGTTGTCCGAGTACGGCATCACCGACGTGTCCCGCCCGGTGGACGTGAACCGGCTGCTGCGCGCCGAAGGATTGCTGCGGGTCTACACCCAGGCCGGGATGGAATACCTCGACCCGTGGACGTCACGGGCGTTCGCGGTGGCCGACCACCAGGTGGCGCACGTCTACGTCCGGGATCCGGCGGACGTGCCGGCGGTGGCGAAGCTCTGCGCGGCGCTGCCCGGCGTGGCCGAGGTGCTGGACGCCGCCGGGCAGGCCGGGTACGGCCTGGACCATCCCCGCTCGGGCGAGTTGGTGCTGGTGGCCGAGCCGGACTCCTGGTTCACCTACTACTACTGGCTGGACGACGCGCGGGCACCCGACTTCGCGCGGCTGGTGGAGATCCACCGTAAGCCGGGCTACGACCCGGCCGAGCTGTTCTTCGATCCGGCCGCTCCGGGCGCGGCGAAACGTCGTGCGGCGGTGGCGCTGGCGCGCAAGAAGCTCGGTCTGCGCTATCTGATGAACGTGGTCGGGCTGGACGCCGGGGCGCGGGCGGTGCGTGGTTCGCACGGGCGCCTGCCGGCCGATCCGGCGGACGGCCCGGTGCTGCTCTGCTCCGACCCGGCCGCGATCCGGCCCCGGGTGGAGGCGACCGATGTGAAGGCGTTGTTGCTGGAACTCGCCGGATTGGCCTGGGAGGCACCATGACCGTGACCGTCGCACCGACCGACCCGGCCCTGCTTCGGGGCCGTTTCGACGCCGAGCTCGCCGCGTTCCTGGACGCGAGAGGGCCGGGTCGGCCGGACGACGGTACGGGGACTGTTCACTCCGCTTTGCGCCGGTTCGTGCTGGCCGGCGGGAAGCGGCTGCGGCCGCTGTTCTGCTACTGGGGCTGGCGGGGTTTCGGCTGCCCGGACGAGCGGCCGATCGTGGTGGCCGCGGCGTCGCTGGAGCTGTTCCACGCGTTCGCGCTGATCCACGACGACATCGTGGACGGCAGTGACCGCCGCCGGGGAGCGCCCACGCTGCACCGCTTCTTCGCCGACCTGCACGAGCGGTCCGGCTGGCGCGGCGACCCGGCGGCGTACGGCCGGCAGGCGGCGGTGCTCTGCGGGGACCTCTGCGCCACCTGGTCGGCGCAGATGTTCCACGGCTGCGGGTTGCCGCCCGAGCGGCTGCGCGGCGGGCAGGTCCTGCTGGCCCGGATGCGCTCGGAGGTGATCGCGGGGGAGTACCTGGACGTGGTCGCGGCGGCCGGGGACGGTTCGGTGGCGAGCGCGCTCGCCGTGGTGCGGCTGAAGACGGCCCGTTACACGGTGACCCGTCCGGTGCAGATCGGCGCCGCGCTGGCCGGCGCGACGCCGGCGGAGGTGGCGGCGCTGGCCGGGTTCGGCGATCCACTCGGGGACGCGTTCCAGCTCCGCGACGACGTCCTCGGCGTCTTCGGCGATCCAGCGGTGACCGGAAAGTCCAATCTGGACGACCTGCGCGAGGGCAAGCCGACGGTGCTGCTGGCGCTGGCCCGGGCGTCCGCCTCCCCGGCCGGGGTGGCCCGGCTGCGCGAGCTGGTCGGCGATCCGGCGCTGGATCAGGCGGGCGCCGCCGAGGTGCGGGGCATCGTCGAGGAGTCCGGCGCCCGGGAGGCGGTGGAGCGGATGATCCGTACCCGGGCCGACGCGGCAGTGGTCGCGCTGGACGCGGCGGGGCTCGCGGAGCCGGCCCGGCGGGTGCTCGCCGCGCTCGTGGAGCGGGCTGTCGACCGCCGCGAGTGACACCTACTTTTGTCGCGTGGCGGCGAAAGTGTAAGCCGATCGATCAGAAGCTATGGACAGGCTGATCGAAAGGTTTTAATGTCGTGCACAGTACCTAGCTGACCCGACGAGGCGATCCGCCCCCGTACCGCCCGCCTCGCCGAGGCGCAGCATCCCCCGCTCGGCATCCGGCGCGACGCGCGCCCGGTCCTGGCTGCGCGCGTCAGGAAGGGACAGCACAGCATGTCCAGCCACCACCACCCCCGTGCCCGACGACCGTTCGCCGCTGCCGCAGCGCTGCTGCTCGCGGCCACCGCCGGCACCGTCACAGCGGCCGCGGCGCCCGTCCCGGCGTCCGCCCACCCGATCACGGCGAGCGACTTCCAGCAGGTCGAACTCGCCCGCGGCGTCGCCGAGACCGGCGAACCGATGTCCCTGGCGGTGCTGCCCGACCGGTCGGTCCTGCACACCGCCCGCAACGGCACGCTGCGCCGCACCGACGCGGCCGGCGCCACCACAGTCATCGGCACCCTGCCGGTCTACACCCACGACGAGGAGGGGCTGCAGGGCGTCGGCGTCGACCCCGGCTTCGCCTCCAACCGGCACATCTACCTCTACTACGCGCCGCCGCTGTCCACCCCCGCCGGCGACGCGCCCGCCACCGGCACCGACTTCTCCACCTGGCAGGGCGTCAACCGGCTGTCCCGGTTCACGCTCAACGCCGACTTCACGCTCAACCAGGCCAGCAAGGTCGACGTGCTCGACGTACCGGCCGACCGGGGGCTGTGCTGCCACGTCGGCGGTGACATCGACTTCGACGCCGCCGGCAACCTCTACCTGTCCACCGGCGACGACACCAACCCGTTCGACTCGGCCGGATACGCGCCGATCGACGAGCGCACCAACCGCAACCCCGGGTACGACGCGCAGCGCAGCGCCGGCAACACCAACGACCTGCGGGGCAAGATCCTGCGGATCAAGGTGAACGCCAACGGCACGTACTCGATCCCGGCCGGCAACCTCTTCGCGCCCGGCACCGCGCGGACCCGCCCGGAGATCTACGCGATGGGCTTCCGCAACCCGTTCCGGATCAGCGTCGACAAGGCCACCGGCGTCGTCTACGTGGGCGACTACGGGCCGGACGCCGGCACCACCACCGCGCGCGGCCCGTCCGGGCAGGTCGAGTTCAACCGGGTCACCGGGCCCGGCAACTACGGCTGGCCGTACTGCACCGGCACCAACACGGCCGCCGAGACGTACGCCGAATGGGACTTCGCCACCGGCGCCGCCGGACCGAAGTACGACTGCACCGGCGGCCCGACGAACAACTCGTTCCGCAACACCGGCCTGGCCACGCTGCCGGCGGCGAAGCCGTCCTGGATCCGCTATGCCGGTGACGCGGGCAGCCCGCCCGAGTTCGGCGGCGGCTCCGAGTCGCCGATGGGCGGCCCGGTCTACCGGTACGACGCGGCGAACCCGTCCACCACCAAGTTCCCGCAGTCGTTCGACGGGCAGTTCTTCGCCACCGAGTTCGGCCGGGGCTGGATCAAGCCGATCCACGTCAACGCCGACGGCTCACCCGGCACCATCGACACGTTCCCGTGGACCGGCAAGCAGGTGATGGACTCCGCGTTCGGCCCGGACGGGGCGTACTACGTGCTCGACTACGGCACCGGCTACTTCAACGGCGACGCCAACTCGGCGCTGTACCGCTTCGACTACCTGGGCGGCGCCAACCGCGCCCCGGTGGCCCGCGCCGCCGCCGACCGGACCTCCGGCGCCGCGCCGCTCGCGGTGGCCTTCTCCTCGGCCGGCTCGTCCGACCCGGAGGGCGGCGCGCTCACGTACGCCTGGACGTTCGGCGACGGCGGCACCTCCACCGCGGCGAACCCCTCGCACACCTACACCGCCAACGGCAGGTACACCGCCACGCTCACCGTGCGCGACCCGCAGGGCGCCACCGGCACCGCCAGCGTGACGATCACCGTCGGCAACACCGCCCCGACTGTGGTCATCGAGACACCCGGCAACGGCAAGCTGTTCTCGTTCGGCGACACCGTGCCGTTCCGGATCACCGTCACCGACCCGGAGGACGCCACCATCGACTGCACGAAGGTCAAGATGACCTACGTGCTCGGCCACGACCAGCACGGCCACCAGATCACCTCGGCGACCGGCTGCACCGGCTCGATCGCCGTACCCGTCGACGGTGAGCACGACGACGCGGCGAACATCTTCGCGGTCTTCGACGCCGAGTACACCGACTCCGGCGGCCTCACCACGCACACCCAGCACACGCTCCAGCCCCGGCACCGGCAGGCCGAGCACTTCAAGACCTCGTCCGGAATCAACACGTTCGACAAGGCCACCGCCGAGGGCGGCAAGACCGTCGGCGACATCCACAACGGAGACTGGATCGCGTTCCAGCCGTACCTGCTCGCCGACGCCACCGGGTTCACCGCCCGGGTGTCGTCCGCCGGGGCCGGCGGCACGCTCCAGGTACGGGCCGGCTCGGCCACCGGCGCCGTGCTCGGCTCGGCCACCGTCCCGGTCACCGGCGCCTGGGACACGTTCACCACAGTCACCGGCACGATCGCCAATCCGCCGGCCGGCACCACCACGCTCTACCTGACGTTCGCCGGTGGCACCGGGGCGCTCTACGACCTGGACGCGTTCACGCTCATCACGTCGGCCGTGCGCACCGGCCCGGTGAAGGGCCTGGCCGGCAAGTGCCTGGACGTGCGCAACGCCGCCACCGCCGACGGCACCCAGATCCAGCTCTACACCTGCAACGGCACGACGGCGCAGTCGTGGACCGTGACGCCGAACGCCACGGTGAAGGCGCTCGGCAAGTGCCTGGACGTGTCCGGCGGGGCCAGCGCGGACGGCACGAAGATCCAGCTCTACGCGTGCAACGGCACCGGCGCGCAGAACTGGTCCGCGCAGGCCGACGGGACGCTGCGCAACCCGCAGTCGGGCAAGTGCCTGGACGTGTCCGGCAACAACTCGGCCGACGGCACGGCGGTGCACCTGTGGACCTGCACGGGTGCGGCCAACCAGAAGTGGACGCTGCCGTGAGGTGGGAAGGAAGAACGCCGATGAGACTCCTCTGTATCGCGCTGGTCGCGGTGACCGCCGTGGCCGCCACCAGCGCCGCCGCCCCGGCGAGCGCCGCCGACGCCCCCTACGACGTGCTCGTCTTCTCCAAGACCGCCGGCTTCCGCCACGACTCCATCGCGGTCGGCACGCAGGCCGTACGGGAGCTTGGCGCGGCGAACAACTTCACCGTCACCGCGACCGAGGACGCCGCCCAGTTCACCACCGCCAACCTGGCCCGTTTCGAGGCGGTGATCTTCCTCAACACCACCGGGGACGTCCTGAACGCCACCCAGCAGTCGGCGTTCGAGGCGTACATCGGCGCCGGCGGGGGGTACGTCGGCGTGCACTCAGCCGCCGACACCGAGTACGACTGGCCGTTCTACGGCAACCTCGTCGGCGCGTGGTTCGCGTCCCACCCGGCCATCCAGCCGGCCACCGTCAAGGTGGAGGACCGGGCGCACGCGGCCACCGCGCACCTGCCGCAGCAGTGGAACCGCACCGACGAGTGGTACGACTACCGCTCCAACGCCCGCTCCACCGCGCACGTGCTGGCCAGTCTCGACGAGTCCTCGTACTCGGGAGGCTCGATGGGCGGCGACCACCCGCACGCCTGGTGCAAGACGTACAGCGGTGGCCGGTCCTTCTACACCGGCGGCGGCCACACCCAGGCCTCCTACGCCGACGCGGCGTTCCGCAACCACCTGCTCGGCGGCATCCGCTACGCGGCCGGGCGCACGAAGGCCGACTGCCGGCCGGAGACCGGCTACACCGCGCTCTACAACGGCGGCACCACCGGCTGGTCGCAGGCCGGGCCGGGCAGCTTCACCAACACCGACGCCACGCTCACCTCGGTCGGCGGCATGGGCCTGTACTGGTACAGCGCGAAGCAGTTCACCAACTACTCGCTGAAGCTGGACTGGCGGCTGGCCGGTGACGACAACTCGGGCGTGTTCGTCGGCTTCCCGCCGTCGAGCGACCCGAACTCGGCGGTGGACAACGGCTACGAGGTGCAGATCGACCCCACCGACGCCGCCGACCGGACCACCGGCGCGATTTACGGCTTCAAGTCCGCCGACCTGGCGGCCCGGGACGCGGCGCTGAACCCGGCGGGGGAGTGGAACACCTACGAGATCCTGGTCGAAGGGGAACGGCTGCAGGTGTTCCTCAACGGCGTACGCATCAACGACTTCACAAACACCGATCCGGTGCGGTCTCTCGCCGGGCACGTCGGCATCCAGAACCACGGCACCGGCGACGACGTGTCGTTCCGCAACATCCGGATCAAGGAGCTGGGCGGGACGCCGCCGCCGACCGGCAACACCACGGTCCAGGCCGAGGCGTTCGGTTCGGCCAGCGGCGTCAGCGCGTACCCCAAGGCCGGTGCCAACGGCGGCCAGACCCTGGGGTACGTGGATCCGGGCGACTGGGCCGCGTACCCGGGGCTGGACCTGACCGGTGTGACGTCGCTGCGCGCCCGGGTGGTCTCCGGCGGCCCCGGCGGCACGCTCCAGGTGCGGACCGGCTCGCCGACCGGACCGTTGCTCGGCCAGGTGGCGGTGCCGAACACCGGGAGCTGGACCACGTTCGCCGACGTGTCCACCGCGCTCACCGGCGTGCCGTCCGGTACGCAGACCGTGCACCTGACGTTCGCCGGCAGCGGCACCGGCCTGTTCGACGTGGACGACTTCACGCTGGTCCGCGGCACCGCAAGCGGCGGCACCGGCCCGATCAAGGGGCTGGCCGGCAAGTGCCTGGACGTGCGGAACGCCTCGTCGGCGGACGGCACCCAGATCCAGCTCTACACCTGCAACGGCTCGACGGCGCAGACGTGGACGGTGACGCCGAACGGGCCGGTGAAGGCGCTGGGCAAGTGCCTGGACGTCTCCGGCGGCGGCAACGCGAACGGCACGAAGATCCAGTTGTGGTCGTGCAACGGCACCGGCGCGCAGACCTGGTCGGCGCAGGCGGACGGGACGCTGCGCAACCCGTCGTCGGGCAAGTGCCTGGACGTGTCCGGCAACAACTCGGCCGACGGCACGGCGGTGCACCTGTGGACGTGCACGGGCGCGGCGAACCAGCGCTGGACCCTGCCCTGAGGTAGGCCATAGAGTGGAGGCGGCGACCGCGAGGTGGCCGGTGACCCGGCGGGAGGCGCAACCCGCCCGGGAGGCAGACGCTCCGGCGTCCACCGGTGCCCTCAGGCCGCCGCCTCCGGTCGTCCTCGCCCCGGTCCGCGACGGAATCCCCCATCACCACAGGGGAGAAGGACAATGGCGCGACCCATCACGCTCTTCACCGGCCAGTGGGCCGACCTTCCGTTCGACGAGGTCTGCCGGCTCGCCGCCGAGTGGGGCTACGACGGGCTGGAGATCGCCTGCTGGGGCGACCACTTCGAGGTGGACAAGGCGCTCGCCGACGACTCGTACGTCGAGCGCAAGCGGGCCACCCTGGCCAAGCACAACCTTCAGGTGTTCGCCATCTCCAACCACCTGGTCGGGCAGGCCGTCTGCGACCACCCGATCGACGAGCGGCACCAGGACATCCTGCCGGCCCGGATCTGGGGCGACGGCGAGCCGGAAGGGGTGCGGCAGCGGGCCGCCGAGGAGATCAAGGACACCGCGCGGGCGGCGGCGAAACTCGGCGTACGCACCGTCGTCGGCTTCACCGGCTCGTCCATCTGGCACACGGTGGCCATGTTCCCGCCGGTGCCACCGGCCATGATCGAGCGCGGCTACCAGGACTTCGCCGACAGGTGGAACCCGATCCTGGACGTGTTCGACGAGGTGGGCGTGCGGTTCGCGCACGAGGTGCACCCCAGCGAGATCGCGTACGACTACTGGACCACCAAGCGGACGCTGGAGGCGATCGGGCACCGGGAGGCGTTCGGGCTCAACTGGGACCCGTCGCACTTCGTCTGGCAGGAGCTGGACCCGGTGAACTTCATCTTCGACTTCGCCGACCGGATCTACCACGTCGACTGCAAGGACGCGAAGGTCCGTACCGGGGACGGCCGGCGCGGCCGGCTCTCCTCCCACCTGCCCTGGGCCGACCTGCGGCGCGGCTGGGACTTCGTCTCCACCGGCCACGGTGACGTGCCGTGGGAGGACTGCTTCCGGGCGCTGAACGCGATCGGCTACGACGGCCCGATCTCGGTCGAGTGGGAGGACGCCGGCATGGACCGCCTGGTCGGCGCGCCGGAGGCGCTCCAGTTCGTCCGCCGCCTGGCCTTCGACGCCCCGAGCGCCGCCTTCGACGCCGCCTTCAGCAGCCGCGACTGACCCTCCTCCTGCGCTCGCGATCTTGCACTTGCGGCCCACGTGATGCTGCTTATGCCCGTTTCGGGAGGGCCGCAAGTGCAAGATTGACGGGGTGAGGTGAGGGCGGGGGCGGGGGTCAGCGGGCGGCGTAGGTCTGGGTGCTGACCAGGTGGGCCGCGCCGATCAGGGCGGCGGTGTCGCCGAGGTCGGACAGGACGATCGGCAGGCTGCCGGTGGCCAGCGGCGTGGAGCGCCGGTAGACCACGCCCCGGATCTCGGCGAGCAGGACCGGCCCGATCCCGGCCGGCGCGCCCCCGATGATGACGATGGCCGGGTTGACGAAGCTGACCAGCCCGACCAGCACCTGCCCGAGCCGGCGGGCGGCGTCGCGGACGATGGTCTGCGCCGCCGGGTCGCCCTCGGTGGCCGCCGCCGCCACGTCGTCCACCGCCAGCGTCCCGGCCGCGGCCAGCCGGTCCGCGAGCACCGTCGAGCGCCCGGCCCGCGCGGCCGTCACCGCCTCCCGCACCAGCGCGGCATCCCCGCAGTACGCCTCGACGCACCCGTTGTTGCCGCAGCCGCAGAGCGGCCCGTCCTCGCTGAGCTGGAGGTGGCCGATGTCGCCGGCCCCGCTGGCCGCGCCCCGGTAGAGCGAGCCGGCGAGCACCAGCCCGCAGCCGACCGCGTCGCCCAGCTTGACGGCGAGGAAGTCGTCGAACGGGCGGCCGGTGCCGGCGTGCCGTTCACCGAGGGCCATCGCGTTGGCGTCGTTGTCGACCTGCACCGGGCAGCCCAGCTCGGCGGCGAGCGTGTCGCGTACCGGGAAGCGGTGCCAGCCGGGCAGGGCCGGCGGGGAGACCGGCGTGCCGTCGCGGACCTCGACCGGCGCGGGCAGCGCGACACCGACGCCGGTCAGCGACGTCAGCCCCGCCTCGACGCGCAGCTTGCCGAGCAGCTCGACCATGCGTCCGACCACCACGTCCGGGCCGAGCCGGACGTCCACCGGCTCGTCGTGCCGGGCCAGCGGGTTCAGCTCGCCGTCGGTGAGCGCGACCCGTAGCGTGCCGCCGCCGACGAGCACCGCGCCGAACCGGACCTGCGCGCCGATGCGCAGCAGCGACGACCGTCGCCCGCCCCGCGAGGCAGCCGGGCCGGCGCTCTCCACCAGGCCCAGCGCGGTCAACCGGTCCACCTCGGCGGCGAACCGGGCCCGCGGCAGGCCGAGGAGGTCGGTCAGCTCGACCCGGGACCGCGGGCCGTCGTCGCGCAGCAGGCGCAGCAGCCGCGCCTGATCCGCCGTTTCCGGTCCGACCATCGGCATGTGGTCACCTCCCCACGGAGAATGTGCCACATCGGCGCCCGAGCACACGGGAGCGGGCCGGTCACCCGGAGGTGACCGGCCCGCTGTCCGCTTGCGTCAGAGCGTGTTGCCGGTGGACGGCTTGGTGCTCGTGCCGGTCGTGGTCGAGCCGGACGCGCTGGTCGAACTGGTCGAGCCCGTGCCGTTGGCGCTGCGGCTGCCGACCGCGGCCGGCGTGCCCGCGAACGGCTTGTCGGCCTCGGTCATGCCCGGCTTGCCACCGTTGCCGGTGGCGAGCTTCTCACCCAGCTTGGTCTGCCCCAGCTTGTCCTTGCCCTCGGAGTAGAGCCGGGTCGCCTGGGCCTGCGCGACCCCGGCCGCCTCCTGGACGGTCGGGTGGTCGAGCACCTTGCGCCCCCGGACCACCAGCTCCTCGTACTTCTCCCGGCCGGCACGGGCGCCCAGGACGAATCCCGCAGCCAGCCCGCCAAGAAACATGATCTTTCCGCGCATGGCGGCTCCTTCCGTACCTGACGCTCTTGCCGATTTCCGCCGGCTCGGCGGAACGACCATCTTGCGCCTGCG
The DNA here is from genome assembly GCF_001709195.1 of Micromonospora sp. II. Taxonomy (NCBI): domain Bacteria; kingdom Bacillati; phylum Actinomycetota; class Actinomycetes; order Micromonosporales; family Micromonosporaceae; genus Micromonospora; species Micromonospora sp. II. The sequence goes on from NZ_LYXF01000035.1 coordinate 50,307, forward strand.
TTCTCTGTCGACGGCTAACTACCCATCCTGCTCTCCGCTCATGCCTCCCTGTGCCGAGATGACGATTTGTCCGTAATCCTGGCGCGTCCGCCGGCCCGGTCCTCCTCCGGTAACCCCCTGGCGCACAACCCCCCGATGTCCTGTACTCTTGTCCCCGTCGCACGGAGCGGAGAGATCCGATCCGAGCGGTGCACGGTCCCCTGTAGCTCAATTGGCAGAGCAGCCGGCTGTTAACCGGCAGGTTATTGGTTCGAGTCCAATCGGGGGAGCTTCGCTCCACGTCACGCCCGTCGGCCCTGCCGGCGGGCGTTTCCCGTTCCGGCCCCTCGCGTGTCCCGGCTGCCCGGTTTCCGCCCGCGAGTCGTCACTCGCCCGGCAGGATGGTCGGCGTCGACCTAGACTCCCGCTGCGTCGATTGTTGCGTCGATTCGAGGACGGTGGAGATGGCCGCAGGACGCAGCCGCTGGACCGCGACGCTGATCGCGGTAGCCGTGGTGCTCGGCTGGCTGATCATCGGCGGCGTCGCCGGGCCGTACTCGGGCAAGCTCGGCGAGGTCTCCACCAACGACAACGCCTCCTTCCTGCCGGCCGACGCCGAGGCCACCCGCGCGCAGGACCTGGCCGCCGGATTCGTCGACCGGGAGACCACGCCGGCGCTCGTGGTCTACGAACGCGCCGGCGGCCTCACCCCGGCCGACCAGCAACGGATCCAGGCCGACGCGGCCCGCTTCGCCGACGTACCGGGCGTGGTCGGCCCGCTGCCGCCACCGGTCGTCAGCCAGGACCGGCAGGCCGCCCAGGTGATCGTGCCGATCGACAGCGGCGAGGGCGAACAGATCCGCGCGGTGGTGGAACGCCTGCGCGACATCGCCGGCCCGGACCGCGACGGGCTCACCGTCGACGTCGCCGGACCCGCCGGGCTGCTCGGCGACCTGATCGAGGTGTTCGGCGCGATCGACGGACCGCTGCTGCTCGTCACCCTCACCGTGGTCCTGGTCATCCTCCTCGTCGTCTACCGCAGCCCGGTGCTGTGGATCTTCCCGCTGCTGGCCGCCGGGATGTCGTACTCGCTGGCGGCCGTCTTCGTCTACCTGCTCGCCGACCACGACATCGTCAAGCTCAACGGGCAGGCACAGGGCATCCTCACCGTGCTCGTGTTCGGCGCCGGCACCGACTACGCGCTGCTGCTCATCGCCCGCTACCGGGAGGAGCTGCACCGGCACGAGCGGCCCTGGGACGCGATGAAGACCGCCTGGAAGGGCGCCGCGCCGGCCATCGTCGCCTCCGGCGCCACAGTCATCGTCAGCCTGCTCTGTCTGCTGCTGTCCAGTCTCAACTCCAACCGGGCGCTCGGCCCGGTGAGCGCCGTCGGCATCGCCGCCACGCTGCTGGTGATGCTCACGTTCCTGCCCGCGCTGCTGGTCCTCGGCGGCAGGTGGGCGTTCTGGCCCCGGCGGCCCCGGCACGACGAGGCCGACCCGCGCGCCGAGCACGGCATCTGGGCGCGGATCGCCGGCTTCGTGGCGCGCCGCTCCCGTACCGTCTGGGTCGTCACCGCCGTGGCGCTCGCCGTGCTCGCGATCGGGGTGACCCAGCTCGGCGCCACCACGCTCGGCCAGTCCCAGCTGTTCACCCAGCGCACCGACTCGGTGGCCGGGCAGGAGGTCATCGACAGGCACTTCCCGGCCGGCACCGGCAGCCCCGCCACCATCTTCACCACCCAGGACACCGCGCGGCAGGTCGCCCAGGTGGCGCAGGGCGTACCGGGAGTCGCCTCGGTGCTGCCGCTCGGCCAGCGCGGCGAGAACGCGCCGCCCGACCCGAACGCGCCCCCCAAGGTGGTCGACGGGCGGGTGCAGCTCAACGTCACGCTCGCTGACGCGCCGGACAGCAACGGCGCCGAGCGGACCATCCGCGACCTGCGCGAGGCGGTGCACCGGGTGCCCGGCGCGGACGCCGTGGTCGGCGGCTTCACCGCGATCAACGTGGACACCGCCGACGCCTCCGTCCGCGACCGCAACGTGATCATCCCGGTGGTGCTGCTGGTCATCGCGGTCATCCTGGCCGTGCTGCTGCGCGCCCTGGTCGCCCCGGTGCTGCTGATCGCCACGGTGGTGCTGTCGTTCCTGGCCACGCTCGGCCTCTGCGCGCTGCTGTTCAAGTACGTGTTCGACTTCCCCGGCGTCGACCAGTCGTTCCCGCTGTTCGCGTTCGTCTTCCTGGTCGCGCTCGGCATCGACTACAACATCTTCCTGATGAGCCGGGTCCGGGAGGAATCGGTACGCCGCGGCACCCGCGCCGGTGTGCTCGTCGGCCTGGCCGTCACCGGCGGCGTGATCACCTCCGCCGGCATCGTGCTCGCCGCCACGTTCTCCGCGCTCGCCGTACTGCCGCTCGTCGTGCTCGTCGAGCTGGGCGTGGCCGTCGCCGTCGGCGTCCTGCTCGACACCATAGTGGTCCGCTCGCTGCTGGTGCCCGCGCTCGCGTACGACATCGGGCCGAAGGTCTGGTGGCCGGGCCGGTTGTCGCGGTCGCACCGCGAGGGCGACCGGGCCGGCGCGGGGGTGGACCGTGCCTGACACCGACGTGGTGGTCGTCGGCGGCGGCCTGGCCGGTCTCGCCGCCGCCCGGCGGCTGCACCGGGCCGGCGTGCCCTGGCGGCTGCTGGAGGCGAGCGACCGGCTCGGCGGGCGGGTCGCCACCGACCGCGTCGACGGGTTCCTGCTGGACCGCGGCTTCCAGGTGCTGAACACCGCGTACCCACGGCTGGCCGGCCTGGTCGACGTCGGCGCCCTCGAGATGGGCTGGTTCACGCCCGGCGTGCTGGTGCGCCGCAGCGACCGGCTGGAACGACTCGTCAACCCGCTGCGCGAGCCCGCCGGCGCGCCCGCCACGCTCACCGCCGGCATCGGGACACTGACCGACCGGCTGCGGTTCGGCGCGCTCGCCGCCGGCTACGCGACGCTGCCGGTCGGGCGGCTGCTCAACACACCCGAGACCAGCGCCGAGAAGGCGCTGCGCCGGGCCGGGCTCTCCGACGCGATCATCGAGGAACTGCTCCGGCCGTTCCTGTCCGGCGTGCTGCTCGACCGCGAGCTGGCCACCTCCAGCCACGTCCTCGCGGTCATCATGCGCTCCTTCGCCCGGGGCCGCATCGGCCTGCCCGCGGACGGCATGGCGGCGCTGCCCCGGGCGCTCGCCGCGCCRCTGCCCGCCGAGCTGATCGACCTGAACACCCCGGTCACCGAGGTCGCGCCCGGCCGCGTCCGCACCCCGTCCGGCGAGATCACCTGCCGCGCCGTCGTGGTCGCGGCCGACCCGCCGGCGGCGGCCACGCTGCTGCCGGGGCTGCCGAGGGTACGCATGCACGCCTACACCACCTATTACCACCGCACCGAGACGGCGCCACTGGACGAGCCGATCCTGCTGCTCGACGGCGACCGGCGGGAAACGATCGCCAACACGGTGGTGGTGAGCCGGGCCGCGCCCACGTACGCCCCGGATGGCCAGCACCTGGTCGCCACCTCGGTGGTCGGCCCGCAGACCCCGCCCGAACCGGTGATCCGCCGCGAACTGGACCGCCTCTACGGCCGCTCCACCGCCGACTGGACCCACCTCACCACCATCACCGTGCCGGACGCGCTGCCCGCCGCCCCGCCGCCGCAGGGCCGCCTGCGCAAGCCGGTCGCGCTGGGCGGCGGCCTGTACGTGGCCGGGGACCACCGGGACAGCCCGTCCATCCAGGGCGCGCTCGCCAGCGGCTGGCGCACGGTCGGTGCCGTCATCGCCGATCTCCGGCGCGCGTAGAGCCGTTGGCCGGTGGGTTGCGCGTTGTTATCCTCGCGTAGCCCATCGTGCTGTCGCGGTAGTCTTTCCGCCCGGCCGGTGGTGGTCCGCGAAACGATCGGCGGGTTACGATCCGGCGCGGTGACGGGGCGGTAGCTCAGCCGGTTAGAGCAGGGGACTCATAATCCCTCGGTCGCGGGTTCGAACCCCGCCCGCCCCACCAAGCCGTTTCTCCAGCTCAGCCATGGTGCCGACGGCTCGGGTGCACTGCGTCGAGGTCATGGCCGCCTTCACATTGGCCCCTCCGCCACCGCGACACTGGCCGCCGTTGTGCCGCAGCTCGTGCGGCGTCCGGTTCGCAAGCTCGATCGACGCCGAAGCCCGGTCGAAGACCCGGCGACGGAAGTTGTTGTTACGCAACACCTCGCCCGTTGGGGATGTGAACACCAGCTCGTCACCGGGGCACATCAGTGGGCGTCGGGACGTGCGGTCTGCCGATGGGTGGTTGGTTCGGAATCCTTGGTGTCAGGGGACCGACGGAGGCCAGCGATGCCTGCGCCAGTCCTCCCACGTCGCGAATTCTGCCGGCGGGCAGTCGACGGGTTCACTGCCGTCGAGTTCCCCTTCGGTCGGGATGCTGATGAGGGCAGCCCACCTGTCGAGTTCCTCGTCGGACATGTGCCACGTCGTGTGCGGCTCTTCGGCTTGGCGTTGGTCGAGTCGTCTCCGTTGCTCGGCCGGTGGGAGTTCGAAGTAGCGCATCTCCACCGCCGCGCCGAGGTCGGCAGCTGCCTGCCGTAGCGCGGAGCGCTCATCTCGACCCCAGAGGCCGAAGTCGATGACGACGTTGATGCCGAGATTGAGGGCGCGCAGCCCAATCTCGATGAGCCGTCCTTCGATCACGTCCGAGGCCGACGGCGGGTTCGCGAGGCCGTACAGGGCCTTTACCCACTCGTCCTTCGTGAGGCGAAGAGCCTGCTCCTCGACTTCTATGCGCCGTGCTTCTGTGGTCTTCCCGGTGCCTGGCAGTCCTACCGTCAGGAACAGAGTCGGTCGTGTCGTCATCGTTTCCCCATCTGAACGGTCGCGCCATCATCGCTGACGCTCGCTCATGCCGCGACCAGCGCGTAGGTGTCGCCGATCAGTTGGCGGACGGGTGTCGCGCATCAGCCGACGGAAGACAAGAGTTCTACACCGCGAACTGCCGAATTGGCCTCTTTAGGATCAAGGCGGCCTGCTGGCGGCGCAAGCGCCGGCATCGGCCTGGCCGGCCGGCCACGCTGACGGGGCCTACCAAGGGCTTGAAGGGCTGTGAGGCGGGACGATCGGCGTAGGCGTCGCTCCCAGTTGAGGTTGGGGCGATCGGCTGCCGCGCAGCGGAGCTGCTTGCCCCCGGCCTCTCGTAGGTCGCCGAATGCGGTTTGACGACGATGAGGACCAGGGCGTGAACCGTCCCCGGGTGCCCGATCCTCTACGCCACCCGCCCGGCGTCAAGGGCGCTGCGCGTCGGTATGCCGATGGCCTACAGCCATCCTTGACCCCAACCGGGCACCGCAGTTTTTGGCACCTATCCGGGGGACGGGGGCAGGCTGGCGGCTATCCGTCGAGGATCTGGACGGTCTGCGACGGCATCTTGATCCAGAGGGGCAGCCTTGGATGTGAACCGCGACGAATCAACGGTGACCGTCCCACTTGACCGGGCGATCGAGGTAGCTCGCTTCCTTGAGTGCCTCACCCGCTCGATTGACCGGATCGGTTCAAGGATGGCAGGCGGCCATGCAGACGCCGAGACCGTCGACCGCTTCATCGACGAGTGGCTGATCGGCCCTCAAGCGTCTCGGGCGCGAAGGGTCCTATGGGATGCCATCAGTCAGGTGATCGGTGAGGAGGCGGTGGAGGGAATCGCTGAAGCAGTGCCCAGATTCCCGGACGCCCCACCTGATGAGGTGGGACGGCTTCGACAGGAGCTGTCGGCGGGGCAGAAGGCGCTCGATGGGTAGCCAACTCTTGCGGGACGAGAGGCTTGCGGGCAGTTCGCACCCAGTCCGCAAGAGGCCGACCGCCTCTGGGGGAGTGGTGAGAGATATCGAGAGGTGTTTCCGCTGGTGAGAGCCCCATTCAGGCAGGTCGCTGGGTCGCCCATCTTGATCTCATGATTCCTCGGTGGCGGGGTCGAAACCCGCCCGCCCCACCAGCCGTTTCCCCAGCTCAACTACGATCAGGACGTCATCGCGGTGCAACGCCGGGGCGTGACCATTGCGCGGTGGGGCGGCCGTCGAGACGCCACGGGTGCCCGGCGACCCGCGGCCAGCCTTCAGGCGAGTTCTCCCAGTTCTCCTGCCGGCCGTACACCGTGAGATCCAGAGCGTGGTAGGTGGTCATCAACGCCTCCACGCCCCGCCCGGTGGTCCAGTAGGTCTCGTAGACCTTGTCGCCGTCGCGCAGGTAGCACGCGATGAACCCGAAGTGACGACCGTCGGCCAGAGCCGGGTCGGAGTCCTTCGCCGAATACCAGGGGAACCGGTAGCCCATGAACTCCGCGAACGGGGCGCTTTCGTCGTAGGGACCCTCGCAGAAGACGGCGTAGGTGACGTCCCGAGCATGCAGGTAGTCCAGCGTCTGCATGTGACAGGTCGAGAAGGTGCACCCCTCACACTGATGCTCGTACGGATTGCCGTCGTGCCACATATGGAAGTAGGCGATGAGCATCCGGCGGCCCTCGAACACCTCCACCAGCGGGGTGTCGCCGCCAGGGCCCCGCACCGTCACCGTCGGCATCAAGGTCATCGGTAGCTGACGACGAGCGGCGGCGATCGCGTCTCCTTCGCGGGTGTGGGCCTTCTCCCGTACGAGCAGTTCGTCGCGCTTGCGCAGCCAGGTCTCCCGGTCGACGACCGGGGGCGCGGCGGCGCTGGACGCGGGGGTTGCCGTCATGGCTGTCTCCTTCGTGGAGTGGGGATCGGTCACAGGTACAGACGACCGAGCCGGCGATTGTCATCGGTGACCGATGACGGATGGGGGCCACGGTCGTCAGTACGGTTGTGAGCACCACTCAGCCCCGGGGAAATCACATGTCCGACTCGCCTGACGAGCAGGCGGTCTGGCTGCAGCGCGCCTTCGACGAGCACCGGCGTGAGCTACACCTCCACTGCTACCGCCTCGTCGGGAACGTCACCGACGCGGACGACCTGGTGCAGGAGACCTTCCTGCGTGCCTGGCGGGCTCGCCACCGCTTCGAGGGTCGGGCGTCGGCGCGTACCTGGTTGTACCGGATCGCCACGAACGTCTTCCTCGACAGCCGCAAGGCGGCCGGTCGACGGGCGGTGCCGTACGGTGATCCGCTGGAGTGGTCCATCGAGCTCGGTCCCTATCCCGACGCCCTGCTGGCCGACGACGCGCAGGCCGGTCTCGCCGCTCGGGAGACCGTCGAGCTGGCCGTGATCGCAGCGCTCATGTACCTGCCGCCGCGGCAGCGGGCGGCCTTCGTGCTGCGCGACGTCCACGGCTGGACGCCGCAGGAGATCGCCGTCGCGCTCGACACCGCCGTAGCGGCCGTCAACAGCCTCCTCCAGCGGGCCCGCCACACCCTCCGGGGGCGCGCTCCGTCGGACCCGAAGGAATGGCGCCGCCCGCAGCTCACCAGTGAGGACGAAGAGATTCTGCGCCGCTACGCCGACGCGAAGGACCCGGAGACGATACGGGAGCTGCTCGCCGAGGACGTACGGATCACGATGCCGCCCGAGCCGCCGGTCGTCGGGATCGACGCGGCCGCGGAGTTCCTCGGCCGACCGCTCGACTGGCGTACCTTCCCCACCTCGGCCAACGGGCGCCCGGCACTGATCAACTATCTCCGCCGGCCCGGCAGCCGGCACTACGAGGCGTTGGTCGTCGACGTACTCCGGATCGAGAACGGGAAGATCGCAGAGAGCAACGCCTTCATCGGTGCCCGTCACGTCGCCGCCTTCGGCATGCCCACCACGCTCGAGCCCTAGACAAGTAAGCCTCAAGCTCAGGATTCCTACGAACTCGGCGGCGTGGTTCCGTCGCAGGGGACACCGACACCTAGTTGTACGTGCGCCGTCTGCCCCCGCGACGTGATGGTGAGCGGTAGGCAGGCCGGCCGCGCAACCCAGGTGCCGCCGACGAAGGCCAGCCACTGAGGTCGGTCATCGACAGGTGCGCAGGCGCGCACGTGGGCGCTCACGGCCGGCACCACTGACGAGCCCCATCCGAGACGCGCCTTGTCCTCCCAGCCGGATGCCACCCGAAGATCGACCACTGCGCCGCCGCGTATGACCAGGCCCCATTTGGCGAACAGCCGGGCTGCCGGGTCCGGTTGCCCCGATTCCGCTACTTGAAGCACCGGCCGGGCAGGTACCGCGACGTCCTCTCCCACGAGCCGATAACCCGCCGGCGGTTCCGTGATCGTATCGACCGATTTGGTGCACGACTCCTGCCCGGCGCCCACGTCAGCTGACGGGGTCGCGCTGGGGTCGGTGCCCAGAGACGCAGTTGGCGTGGGTGGTCTGGCCCCACCCTGGCTCGAACCGCTTGAGGACGTACAGGCTGCCGGTGCCGCCATCAGGAAGATGCTGAGCGGCCACCACACCATGCGGCTGGTCCTTCTCACGCGCATCACCTCCTGAACGGCGAGGCCTTCGACGGTAAGGGCGCGACTCGTGAAGCGTCACCGTACCGGAAAACGGGATGCGTGCGATGCCGCCAATCTTGATCTCGTAATCCCACGGTCGCGGATGCGAACTCCGCCCCGCCAGGTCAACGACGTCCTACGCCACCACTCCGCCCATTCGGTTACCAGTCTCGCGCCGGCGCAGATTTGATCATCGGACCAAGTCCTCAGTGGAGCGCGATATTCGACCAGAAGTCGTGTTGCTGACATCCGAACCGGCCGAATGTCTGATCCTGGCATCAGCGCGCGAACGCCAGGATCGATTTCAAGCCGGTTGAACGATCCTCGCAAGTTGCGGGTGTGCTGCCGGTCGATCCTCGACGCATTGTCGCGTCGTCTGCATTGTCCCGCTGACCTCTTTTCCTTCCGGTCGAAGGAGTGCTGTGCCAGTTACCAGGCAATTCGCGGTGCATGGAGCGGATCCGGTCCTCATCGAGGTCGATGGCCAGGACCTGGATATTCGTGGCGAGAGCGCCGGCATCGGACCGGTGGGCCGCAGCGGTCGTACCGAACCGAGATCCTTCGAAGAGTCCCTTCGGAGCGTACGCGCGGCGGCTCTGGAGGCCATGCGTGTGTTCCGCGAGGACCTGGGGCCGAGCGAGGTCAAGCTCACCTTCGCGGTGAAGATGACGGCTGAGATGAACGCCGTCATCGCGAAGACCGCGTACGAAGGAAACCTCGGTGTCGAACTGGTCTGGCGACGGGAAGACTCCGCACCGAAATGATCACCTCCTCTGAACCCTGGCGGCTGCGGATCCGAGCCACGACGAATGATGGTGCTCCGTCGGAGGTGCTGGGAACCGCATTCGTCGTGGCGCCGGGCGTGGCCCTCACGTGCGCTCACGTGGTCGAGGGCCGGGTCCGGTGCTGGGCGGAGGCGCCGGGGGGCTGGGGCTCGGGCCAGGTCTGTTCCACCCGCTACGCGGTGCCGGGCTGGAGTCCGGGCCGGTACGACGGGACCGACGTGGCAGTCGTCGACGTGCCGGAGAGCTGGCCTGCGGCGCCGCTCGGGCCCAGTGCGCCGCCGCGGCCGGAGACGCCGCTCGACGCGCTCGGCTTTCCGGAACAGTATTCGGCGGCGGACGACCGCGGTCAGCGGACCCGGGTCCAGGTCATCGGGCCTGATGAGACCGGGAAGCTCATCCAGGTGAACGGTCTGCCCGGATTCGACGGCCAGATCCAGCGCGGATACAGCGGCGGCCCCGTTGTCGACGTCACGTCGGGCCGCGTCGTCGGCATGGTTTCGACCGCCGACATGGACAAGAGGCTGCGGATCTCGTGGATCATCCCGCTCGCCACGCTGGCTGAGGCCTGGCCGCCGTTGGCGGACCTGCTCCCGGAGCAGATCCGCGTCGACCCGGAATTCGTCGAGGCGGTCGCTGCTCTCAACAATGGGGCGTACGCGCGGGCCCTGGAGCGCTTCAACACGCTCGTGAACATGTATCCACGCGAAGTCGATGTCTACTACTACCGGGTGCTGGCCGCTCTCGGCGGCCGACGCCCCGGCGGGTACCGGTACGAGGTGATCCGGGCGATGGAGAATCTGCTGCAGATCGGCATTCAGATCGAGCCCGGCCGTACGAGCAACCATTTGCGAGCCCTCTGGGCGCTGATCATCGAGGACTACTACGAAATCCGTGGCATTCCGACCGACCGCTCCAGGCTGCGCGGCCTTCAGGCGGCGCTGTCGGGCGTCGGCAGTGATCGCGCCCGCGAGATCATCAACCACGTTCCTGCTGTCGAGTGCCCGACCTGGCAGGGGCTCAGCCGAAACCAGGGGATCTGATGCATCCTGAACAACGCGCAGAGCGAGCCGGCAAGTATTTCGCGCCCGAACCGTCCACGCCGGTAGCCCAGTACGTCAAGCTGGCATTCGGTGGCGGACTCCTGCTGATGGCCCTGGTGATGTTCGCCGTCGGTGACGCGGCGATCTGTCTCGGATTCCTCTGTGGGGTCGGCGGCGCGGTGCTCGTCGTCCTGGGGCTCATCGGGCTCCTGAACTATGCGGAGGCGCGCCGGCGCGCCTATCCCCGGGCGACCGATCAGGAGATGGACGCCTGGCTGTACGGGGCCGAGGAAGCCATCGCGCAGATGGGCTACCGGCGGCTGAACATCCACCCCACCGAGCTTTCCCAGGGCAGGCAGCCCTATCTCGTCTTCTACGGAATCCCCGAGCTGTTCTCGGTTCTCCCGTTCCACTGGAACAGGGGACGGGACGGCAAACTCCGCTACTCCGCGTACAAGATCATGATCGTCTACATGTCGAACTGGCGCCTGCCGGTGTACGAGTGCGTGCTCGACATCGCCACCGGGTTCACGATCCGCGACTCCACGAAGGAGTACGCGCTCGGCAACGTGGACGGGATGGAGACGTCCGCGGACCGGGTGAGCGTCTTCAACGAGCAGTGGAAACCCGGCTCCGACGGCAACAGCGGCGGGGTCTTCTCGGGAGCCATCGGCAACGGGCCGAACATGGGTGCACAGTTCGGGCACTACACGCAGCGCCAGATCATCAAACTGCTTGTCTCCGGCCGGGTGGCTGTCGACCTCTGGCTGGGGATCGCGCCCAACGAGGCGATGGGTATCCAGGGTGTCACGGAGCCGTCCTCCGTGGACAGGATGATCTCCCAACTCCGCGAGCACTTGCGGGAGCACAGCGGCGCCGCGTATCCCGACGCGCCCGCGGCGTTGAGTGGACCCGCTGTACCGTCGGGTGCGGACCCGACCGCTCTGTTGATGCCGCCGCCGTCCGAAGGCCACACGACCGAGCCGCTCCGCCAGCGTCCTCCTGGCGAGGAGAACGAACAACGCCCCGCGTGAGTCGAGCGCCCCGTCCGTCGTGCGAGTCCGGGCGGCGGACGGGACGGCGATCAGCCCGTGCGGTTGGTGGCCATCCACCCGGTCGCGAAGTCGACCAGCGCGCGTTGGCGCATCAGCCTGGCCGTCGGCCGGGGATGCCGGTTCACGTAGTCGCGGGCGCGGGGGAGCGGGTCACCGAAGTACTGGTGCGGCATGCGGTGATGGCGAGCAGGTGCGCCTCCCGGTTCCACCCGGCGTGGTCGAACGCCCAGCCCGCCCAGGTCGCGTACACGTGGAAGACCTGGCTCTGACCCGCGAACCGCAACCCCGCGACGCCGATCGGCCGGTCCGGGTAGGTGTCCCGGCACATCCAGGCCGTTCCCGCGGCGTACGCCGGAAGACGCCCGCTGCCGTCACTGCCACCAGCGCACCCTAGCCGAGCGGCCACGTGGCGCGTGGACCCTCACACGTGCCGATCTGAACCCGATTGACATGTGGGGTGGTCGGCGGGGGAGAGTCGGGCATGCGCTTTCAGGTGTCCACACCGCCCGCCGTTCCCGCCGGTACGTTGGCCGCCGGCCCGCAACCGACGTTGCCCGCCGAGGGCGGCCTGGTCCTGCGCCCCTGGGCGGACGGGGACGCGCCGACCGTCCTGGCCGCGTACCAGGATCCGGAGATCCGCCGCTGGCACACCCGCCGGCCCGCGTCGCCGGAGCAGGTCCTCCAGTGGTTCGCCCACTCCCGTCGTGCCTGGCAGGAGGAGACGGGCGCGAGCTGGGCGGTGACCCGGGGCGACGAGGTGGTGGGCCGCATGACGTTGGGCGGCGTCAACCTCGACGACGGCGAGGCCGCGTGCGCGTACTGGGTGGTTCCGGCCGCCCGCGGCACCGGCGTGGCCTCCGGCGCGCTGCGGGCGCTGAGCGCGTGGGCGCTCGCGGACGGCCGGCTGCACCGGCTCTGGCTGGACCACTCCACCGGCAACGTCGCGTCGTGCCGGGTGGCGGTCAAGGCCGGGTTCCGGCTGGAGGGCACCAAGCGCAGCGCGGCCGTGCACGACGACGGACGGCACGACATGCACCTGCACGCCCGCGTCCGCGGGGACGACTGACCGGGTCACGACTGCGCGGCGGCCACCTCCCGGATGCGCCGCAGCGCCTCCGCCCGGTCCATCCCGGTCGCCTGGAGGATGTCGCTCGCGGCGGTCCGGACCTGCCCCACGATCACTGTGCCGGACAGCCCGGTCCCGGCCAGCTCCGCGCGCGTCGCCGCCGCCACCGCGTTCAGCGCGTGCCGGCGGGCGTCCTCCGGACCCTGGTCCGCGAGAACCTCCTCCTGTACGGCGTGCACCGCCGCGCCGAGCGCCTCCACGGCGTCCGGCAGGCTCTCCGGGATCGGCTCCCCGTCCTCGATCAGCACCACGGCCCGCCGCGCCAGCACCCGGGTGTTCCAGACCGCCTGGTCCACGTCCGGCGCGCCGAGCTGGTAATGCTGAACGGATCGCCGCCTCGGCCACCGGGCCGGGGCGAGGTCGACGGTTTCCTTCGCGCCGCCGAAGACGTCCCAGAATCGGCCCAGGTCCGTGCCGATCGCCTGCGACCGGCTCAGCGCCCGGTCGGCCAGCTCGTGGTCGCGCCGCCGCAGCGCGGTGGCGGTCGCCGCGAGCTGGTCGGCGAGCTGCCGCAACGTCGGCGCGGCCACCCGCCGCATGATCCGCAGCGGGTTGATCGGCACCAGCAGCAGTGTCACCACCAGGCCCACGCCGCCGCCGATCAGCGCGTCCACGAAGCGGGGGAACTCCAGCGTGTGCCGGGACGAGGAGAGCGCGCCGAGCAGCACCGCCGTACCGCTGGCGTTGCCCACGATCCCGCCCCGCGTACTCAATGCCAGCGCGACCAGGACGGACGCCGCGACGATCACGCCGGTCTGCCACACCCCGGCGCCGACGGCGCCGATCAGCAGGTCCGACACGATGATGCCGAGCGTCACCCCGGCGAGCAGCTCGACGGTGTTGGAGAGGCGCCGTCCGAACGACGAGGTGATCACCGCGACCGCGGCCGCCGGGGCGAAGATCGGGCTCGGCATGCCGGTGATCCAGCGCGCGACGGCCCAGGCCAGCGCCGCCGCCAGACCGGCCTGCACGGCGAGTACGGACTTGACCCGCAGCTGCTGCATCCGGTCCCGCCCGGCGGCCCGGCCGCGCTCGTTCACGCGCTCCCACGCCTCGTCGAACCGTTCCGCGTCCAGGCCGGCGCGCCGCGACGACCCCCGCCGGCCGTCGCGCCCCTCCCGCTGCCCGGTCACCGCGGGCGGCTACCCGCAAAAACCGCCGCCAATCCCGGCGTCCGCCGAGGTCAGCCGCCCGGTTCGAGGTACGCGGCCAGGTGCGCCAGCGACGACGCGATGCCCTCCTGGTGCGCCGCCTGGTCGATGCCCGGCGGTACGCCGGTGGCCGTGACCGTCACCTCGGTGCCGTCGCCGGCCGCTGCGAGGTGCCAGGTCATGGTCATGGTGCCCGCGTACGCGGGGTCGTCGGCCTGGAACACGGCGGTCTGCACGACCCGGCGCGCCGGTACGAGTTCGGCGAACCCGACGTCGACCACGTCGGTGGCGTCCGACGTCTTGCCCGGGCTGCCCGCCGGGTCGAGATAGGTGAGCACCATCCGGAACCCGCCCCCGGGCCGGGGATCCCACCGCTCGATCCGCCCGCGCATCCCGTCCGGCGGCAACCACGCCTCCAGGGCCGCCCGATCCACGAGCGCCCCGTACACCGCTGCCGGCGCGGCCCCGATCGTCCTGCTGCCCCGATCGACCCTGCTCACCCCCCAACCCTAGGCCCCGCACCCTGCCCGCCCGTGGGCGCTCTCGTCGATCTTGAAGTTGTGGCGGTTGACGAATGCCACGGAGTAGGGCGATTCAGGCGCCACAACTCCAAGATCGGCGGGGAAGCGGGGGCGGGGCGCGCCGGGTACGCTGCCGCGAATGCCGGTACTGCCGCACCTCCACTACTCGCTGCTGTTCGATGCCGACGACGTGCCGCTGGCCCGGATGCGGCTGCGGGACGACGACGGCACGCGGGTCGCGGCCGGCGTGAGGCCGCTGGCCGGGGCGCCGCTCACCCGGCTCGTCGCGCAGGTGCGGCGTGACCTCGCCGGGCATCGGCTGGAGACGCCGGACGAGGCGCTGGCGGCGGCGCTGGTGGCCGACGGGCTGAAGCTGCACCGGGCCGCCACCGACATGCGGCACGACCTGACCGACGTGCCCGCGCCGGTGGCGCTGCCGGACGGCTGGTCGCAGGGCGCACCCGGCTGGGACGACGACCTCGCCGCAGGGCTGGACGCGGCGTACGGCCCGGACCACCCGGACGGCCGCTGGCAGCCCAGCGACACCGAACAGGTGCGGGCGATGTTCGACACCGGCGAACCGGTGCCGCCGCTGGTGCCCGCCTCGGCCCGGCTGATCGACCCGGACGGCCGCAGCGCCGGGCACGTGCTGTGCGCCGGGCCGGTGCCGTGGACCGACGACGACTGCGTCTGGATCCTCAACCTCGGCGTCGCGCCCCGGGCACAGCGGCGCGGGTTTGGGCGGGCGCTGCTCGTCCACGCGCTGCGCGGCGCGCGGGAGGCGGGACTGCCGTCCGTCGGCCTGTCGGTGGTCGACGGCAACCCGGCCCGCCGCATGTACGACGCGGCCGGTTTCCGCGTCCTCACCCGGGTGCTCACCGTCCGGATCCCCGACGCGTAGCCCGCCGGGGAACCGTCAGGCGCCGGTGAGCAGGGGACGGTGCGCGGACCAGAGCCAGCGCAGGTAGTCGCGTAGCCGTTCCGGGGTGGCGATCCACCCCTGGCCGGGATAGCGGAGCAGACGGCTGACCTCGCCGGCCACCAGGTTGTACCCGGCCGCGCCGGTCTCCGGCACCGGGGCGTCCGGTGCGACAGCCACTGGTAGCGGCACCATCGGGATCCGCAGGCCGGCGTCGTCGCAGGCCCGCAGCACGGTGAGGTAGACCCGGACCAGGTGGTACGGCGAGACGACGAGCGCGACGCTGCCGATGCCCAGCGCCCGTACCTGCTCCACGACCCAGGTGGCCTGCCGGCCGGTGCCGGTGACCGGCTCGGCCTGGAGCACGACCCCGTCGACCCGGCGCAGACCGAGTCCGCGCAGCCGGTCCAGTGTGAGCGGGCGGTACGTCCGCTCGGCCGAGTCGGTGTTCGCCACCAGCAGGTGCCGCAGCGCCGGGCCGGTCTCCCAAGCGCGGATCGCGTCGGTGAGACGCCAGTCCTCGCCCTGGCCGGTGGCCACCACCAGCGCGTCCACCCGCTCGGCGGCGCGGTGGGGGAGCGTGAGGACCATCGTGACCGCCTCCAGCACCGCCAGGAGCCGGTCGGCGGGGACGTCCGCGAACGCCTCCGGCCCCACGAGCCGTGGCAGCGGGCGGGACACACTCGTCACGCCCGCGATCTTGCCACCATCGGTTCGCCGGCGGGTGAGAGAGTGGCATGGTGCGGGTGGGGATCCTCGGGCCGCTTGAGGTCCGCGACGGCGACCGGCCGCTCGACGTCGCCGGGGCGCGGCTGCGGGCGCTGCTGATCCGCCTCGCCCTGGACCCGGGCCGGCCGGTGAGCGTACCGGCGCTGGCCGAGGCGCTCTGGGGCGACGAGCCGCCCACCGACACCGCCAACGCGGTGCAGACGCTCGTGTCGCGGCTGCGCCGGGCGGTGCCCGGGCTCGGGGTACGCAGCAGCCCGGCGGGCTACCGGCTCGACCTGGACCCGGACGACGTGGACGCGGGGCGGTTCGAGCGACTGACCCGGCAGGGGCGGGCGGCGCTGCGCGACGGGGACGCGACGACGGCGCGGACGATGTTGCGCGACGCGCTCGCGCTGTGGCGGGGGCCGGCGCTGGCCGAGGTCGCCGACGCGCCGTACGCGGCGGCAGCGGTGGCGCGGCTGGCGGAACTGCGGCTCACCGCGCAGGAGGACCGGATCGAGGCGGAGCTGCGCGCCGGGCGGCCGGAACTGCTGGTCGCCGAGCTGGAGGAGCTGACCGCCGCGCATCCGCTGCGGGAGCGGCTGGCCGAGCTGCACCTGCGTACGCTCGCCGCCGCCGGGCGGCCCGCCGAGGCGCTCGCCGCGTACGAGCGGATCCGGCAGCGGCTCGCCGACGAGCTGGGCGTCGACCCGTCACCGCAGTTGCGGGCCGCGCACCTGGAACTGCTGCGCGGCGAGGCGGCCCCGCCGCAGCCGACGGCCGTGACGCGGGGCAACCTGCGGGCCGCGCTCACCACGTTCGTCGGGCGCGACGAGGACCTGCGCCGGCTCACCGGGCTGCTCGCCGGCAACCGGCTGGTCACCCTGCTCGGGCCGGGCGGAGCCGGCAAGACGCGGCTGGCGAGCGTGGCGGCGGGCCGGCTCGCCGACGGCGTACCCGGCGGGGCGTGGCTGGTCGAGCTGGCACCGATTACCGACCCGGCGGACGTGCCCCGGGCCGTGCTCGACACGCTCGGGCGGCGGGACCGGAAGCTGGAACCGGTACGCCAGCCGGCCCGCGACACGCTCGGCCGCCTGGTGGACACGATCGCCACCGACGAGACGCTGATCGTGCTGGACAACTGCGAACACGTCGTCGAGGCCGCCGCCCGGCTCGCCGAGGACCTGCTCGGCCACTGTCCGGGGCTGCGCGTGCTGGCCACCTCCCGGGAGCCGCTCGGCATCGTCGGCGAGGTGCTGGAACCCGTACCCCCGTTGCGGCTGCCACCGGCGGACGCCACGCCGGGCGACGCGCTCGCGTATCCGTCGGTGCAGTTGCTGCGCGACCGGGCCGCCGCCGTGCGGCCCGGGTTCGCGGTGACCGGCGAGAACGTGGCGGCCGTGGTGGAGATCTGCCGGCGGCTCGACGGCCTGCCGCTGGCCATCGAACTCGCGGCGGCGCGCCTGCGGACGCTGTCGCCGCGGCAGGTCGCGGCCGGTCTGGACGACCGGTTCCGGCTGCTGACCGGCGGCAGCCGCACCGCGCTGCCCCGGCACCGCACGCTGCGGGCGGTGGTGGACTGGAGCTGGGGGCTGCTCACCGACGACGAGCGGCAGCTCGCCGAACGGCTCGCGGTCTTCCCGGCGTCGGTCACCGCCGACTCGGCGGCCGGCGTCGCCGGCCCGGCCGCCGCCGCGCTGCTCGACGCGCTCGTGGACAAGTCGCTGCTCCAGGTGGTCGGCGACGGGCGGTTCCGGATGCTGGAGACCATCCGGGAGTACGGGCTGGAACGGCTCGCCGCCGCCGGGGCGTCGGCCGGGGCGCGCGCCGCGCACGCGGCGTACTTCCGGGAGCTGGTCCGGACCGCGGAGCCGCACCTGCGCACGGCCGGTCAGCTGCCGTGGCTGCGGCTGCTGGAGGCGGAACGGGAGAACATCGTCGGCGCGCTGCACTACGCCTGCGACGCCGGTGACGCCGACACCGCGCTGCGCATCGGCGCGGGGCTGGCGTTGCCGCTGGTGATCTGGGGCGACGGCGGCATCGGCGGTGACGTGCTGGCCCGCGCGCTGGCGCTGCCCGGCCCGGCCCCGGCGGAGGAGCGGGCGGTGGTGCTCGCCATCCGCATCGGTTCGGAGCTGGCAGGCGGCGAGCGGGGGCCGACGCCGGAGCAGATCGCCGAGCTGACCACTACCCTGCGGGCGGTGGAGGGGACCAAGCATCCGATCGTGGGGCTGCTCGCGCCGATGCTGTCGATCTTCGACGACGACACGGCGGCCGGGATCGCGGCGATCGACCGGGCGCGCGGGCATCCCGACCCGTGGACCGACGGCACGCTGCTGGGGGTACGCGGCAAGTTCAAGGAGAACGACGGCGACGCCGACGGCATGCTGCGTGACCTGACCGACGCCGCCGCGGAGCTGCGCGCGGTCGGCGAGCGGATGAGCCTGTCGCACGTGCTCAGCGAGTACGCCGACGCGCTCACCAAACGCGGCGACTTCGACGCGGCGACCGCGGCGCTGGAGGAGTCGGTGCGGCTGGCCCGGGAACTCAACCCGGCCTCCGAGCCCGGCTTCCAGCTGATCTGGCTCGCCGCCATCCGGGCCCGCTCCGGCGACGTGGCCGGCGCCAAGGCCGAACTGCGCCGGTTCGTGACCGACCGGGACGGCCGGGACGGCGCGTTCGGGCTGATGATGCTCGGCAGCATCGCCCGCTCCGAGGGGTCGCTGGACGAGGCGCAGGAGTGCCTCGCCGAGGCGACGCGCCGCCAGGACGAGACGCCGTTGGCCGCCCCGCAGTTCCGTGCCCTGCTGCTGACCGAGACGGGCCATCTGGCGCTGGCCCGCGGTGACCTTCCGGGTGCGCGTCGCTGTCTCGACGATGCGACCACGCGCAGCCTCGCCGCCCGGGACATGCCGGTGGTCGCGATCGTCACGGTCGGCTGGGTCGCGTTGGCGGTGGCCGAGGGCCGGTACGAGCGGGCCGCCGAACTGCTCGGCGTCTCCGACTCGCTGCGCGGGCGGCCGGACCGCTCCAATCCCGACGCGCAGCGGCTCGCCGAGCGGCTGCGCGCCGAGCTGGGCGAGGACGGATACGCCGCCGCGTACGCCCGGGGTCACGGCCGCAGCCGGGCCGACGCCCTCGCGTTCGTGGGCGGCGACCCGGCTGGATGAGGCGCCCTCAGGCGCGGCGGCGGTAGGCGCGGACGGCGAGCGGCGCGAACACCGCGATGATCGCCACGGTCCAGAGCAGCGACCGGGTCACCGGCCCGGCCACCGGGCCGCCGATCATCAGACCCCGGGCCGCCTCCATCACGTCGGCCACCGGGTTGACCCCGACCCACCACTGCAACCAGCCGGGCAGCGTGTCCGTCGGCACCATCATGTTGGTGCCGAAGGTCAGCGGGAACAGCAGCAGGAACGCCGTGCCCTGCACCGCGCCCGGGCTGCGCATCAGCACCCCGAGCAGCACGCCGATCCAGCTGACCGCGAACGCGAACGCGATGGTCAGCAGGCAGGCGGCGAGCGCGGACAGCGGGTCGGTGCCGATCCGGAAGCCGAGCGCGTAGCCGAACCCCAGCAGCACCGCGATGGAGACCACGAACCGGACCAGGTCGCCGACCACCGAGCCGACGAGCGGCGCGGACCGGGCGATCGGCAGGCTGCGGAACCTGTCGAAGACGCCCTTCTCGACGTCGGTGTTGAGGCTGACGCCGGTGGCGATGGACGCGAACAGCACGGTCTGCACCATGATCGCGGGCAGCAGGAACTGCAGGTACTCGTGCTGCGAGCCGGCGACCGCGCCGCCGAGCAGGTAGACGAAGATCAGCACGAAGACGACCGGCTGGAGCGTGACGTCGAGCAGTTGTTCCGGGGTCCGGATCGTCTTGACCAGGCTGCGGCCGGCCAGCGCGAGACTGTGCCGGACCAGCCCGAACGGACGGGCGGAGGCGCGGGGCGTGCCGGTCCGGGGCGGCGGCGTCGCCGTACGGGTCGTCGTGGTCATGCCGCCACCTCCGCCTGCTCCTCGGCGCCGTGGCCGGTCAACGTGAAGAACACCTCGTCGAGGCTGGGCAGCCGCAGCGCCAGCTCGACCACTCCGATGCCGGCGTCGTCGAGCCGGCGGACCACAGCGGTGAACGGGGTGTCGTCGTCCACCGGCACGGTGAGCACGCCCGGCCGGGGCAGCTCGGGATCGGCCCCGGTGGCGGCGCGCAGGATCTCGGCGACCGCGCCGATCCGGCCCGGATCGGTCGGCCGGACCACGATCGTCTGGCTGCCGGCGATCCGCTTCAGCTCGCCCGGCGTACCGTGCGCGATCACCCGGCCGTGGTCGATCACCGAGATCTCGTCGGCGAGCGCGTCGGCCTCGTCCAGGTACTGCGTGGTCAGCAGCACCGTCGACCCGTCGTCGACGAGCGAGCGGACCACGCCCCACATCTCCTCCCGCTTCGCCGGGTCCAGCCCGGTCGTCGGCTCGTCCAGGTAGATCACCTCCGGCCGGCCGACCAGGCTCGCGGCCAGGTCCAGGCGGCGGCGCATACCCCCGGAGTACGTCTTGGCCGGGCGTCCGGCCGCGTCGGTCAGGCCGAACCAGGCGAGCAGCTCCGCCGCCCGCGCCCGCGCCTCGTGGCGGCTCAGGTCGAGCAGCCGGCCGATCAGCACCAGGTTCTGGGTGCCGGTCAGGTCCTCGTCCACCGAGGCGTACTGGCCGGTCAGCCCGATCAGCCGCCGTACCCGGGCGGCGTCGGTGACCACGTCGTAGCCGCCGACAGTCGCGCGCCCCCCGTCCGGGCGCAACAGCGTGGCGAGGATCCGTACCGCAGTGGTCTTGCCGGCGCCGTTGGGTCCCAGCACCCCCAGCACGGTCCCCCGGCGTGCGGCGAGGTCGATCCCGGCCAGCGCGGTGGTCGTACCGAACCGCTTGACCAGGCCCTCCGCTTCGAATGCGTAACTCATGACGCCGACGATGGCCGGGGCCGCTGGCACCGGGCGCACACGCCGCGCACACCGTCGTGTGCGCGGCGGCGAAATCGAGTACGCGTGCTCATTCGCCAGCCCCGCCGGCCGGGCAGGATCGAAGGCGTGACAACGAGACGTACGCTGCTCGGCGGTCTGTTCCTGGCGCTGGCCACGGCCGGCGCGTGGGTGGCCTGGCTGAGCTGGGAGTCCGGCTGGACCGTGGACCCGCAGACCGGTGACATGAGCGGGCCGTACGCGGTCTGGCAGGTCGCCGCCGCGGTGCTGACCCTGGGCGCGCTGGCCGCCGTCGCCGGCTGGTGGCTGAACATCTGGCTGGTGGCGACCGTGATGACAGTGGCGTTCACCGTTCCGTGGGCGGTGCACGCCGCCTCGACCGACGACACCGGTCTGTGGGCGGTCGGGGCGGCGCTGGTGGCGATCGGCACCACCATCGGAACGACGCTGGTCGGCGGCTCCGCCGGGTGGCTGCGCCGCCGGACCGGGTGACCGCAGTCGTCAGTCGTGATTCAGGCGTTCGGCGTACGCGTCGCGCAGGTCCGCCCAGCCGAAGTCCTTCGCCTCCGCGCCCCGGATCGGGCCGACCGGGTCGCCGTCGAGCAGATGCGCGGCGACGTCGAGGCAGACGTGCCAGCCGGCGGCAGTCATCGCGGCGAGGTCGGGACCGCCGACCCGGTGCCGCAGCGTCAGCGTGGTGCCGTCGCCGTTCGCTGCCAGCTCCCAGCGCAGCAGGTCGTCGCCCCAGGTGTACTCCAGCAGGTGCGGCCGGTCGGCGCGCAGCACCCGGGCCGGCGCCGGGTAGCTCTGGTCGCCGTCGACGGCGCTGAGTACGGCGTCGCCGGGGCGGCCCAGGTCACGGTCGGCCAGGAACGGCGCCCACTCGGCGAGCCGATCCGGGTCGGTGAGCGCGGCCCACACGGTCTCCGGCGGGTGCCGCAGGTCGCGGACGAAGACCAGTTCGTTTTCGGGTGTCAGCTTGACCCGGGCGAGTGGGCCGGGGCGGAACGTGGCGCGGTCCATCTGTCACTCCTGACTGTCGAGATGGCGTTCCAGGGCGTCGAGATGCGTGGTCCACATCGACCGGTACGGCTCGAGCCAGTCGTCGACTGCTCGTAGCGGCGCGGTGTCGACCCGGTAGATCCGCCGCTGCGCGGCAGTACGGCAGGTGACCAGTCCGGCGTCGCGGAGCACGCGCAGGTGCTTGGAGACGGCCGGCTGGCTCATGCCCAGCGCGTCCACCAGCTCGCCGACGCTGCTCTCGGTCCGGCGCAGCCGGTCCAGGATGCGGCGCCGGGAGGGCTCGGCCAGCACGGCGAAGGCGTCGACTGTCACGCCTTCAATATGCCTCATCGGTTATATGCCTGGCAAGGAATGACAGGTCGCGCTGCCCCGCCCCGGCCGGCTCCATATGCTCGGGGCATGGAACTGCGGATCTTCACCGAACCCCAGCAGGGCGCCACGTACGACCAGCTCCTCGCCGTGGCCCGGCGTGCGGAGGAGACCGGCTTCGCCGCGTTCTTCCGCTCCGACCACTACCTGAAGATGGGCTCGGTGAGCGGTGACCCCGGCCCGACCGACGCCTGGACCACGCTCGCCGGGCTGGCCCGCGACACCACCCGGATCCGGCTCGGCACGCTGATGACCGCCGCCACGTTCCGGCTCCCCGGCCCGCTGGCGATCACGGTGGCGCAGGTCGACCAGATGAGCGGCGGCCGGGTCGAGCTGGGCATCGGCACCGGCTGGTACGCCGAGGAACACACCGCGTACGGCATCCCGTTCCCGCCGCTGGGGGAGCGGTTCGACCGGCTGGAGGAGCAGCTCGCGGTGATCACCGGGCTCTGGTCCACCCCGGCGGGCTCCACGTTCGACTTCCCCGGCACGTACTACCCGGTCAGCGACTCGCCCGCGCTGCCCAAGCCGGTGCAGAGCCCCCGCCCGCCGATCCTGCTCGGCGGCATGGGCCCGAAGCGCACGCCCCGCCTGGCCGCCCGGTACGCCGACGAGTTCAACCTGCCGTTCGTCTCGGTCGAGGACACCGTCACGCAGTTCCAGCGGGTACGCGACGCCTGCGCCGAGATCGACCGCGACCCGTCCACGATGGCCTGGTCCAACGCGCTCGTGCTGTGCTGCGGCCGCAACGAGGCCGAGGTGAAGCGGCGCGCCGAGGCGATCGGCCGCGACCCGGACGAGTTGCGCGCCAACGGCGCCGCCGGCACGCCCGCCGAGGTGGTCGAGACGCTCGGCCGGTACGCCGAGGCGGGCAGCTCCCGGGCCTACCTCCAGGTGCTGGACCTGACCGACCTGGACCACCTGGAGCTGGTAGCCGCCGAGGTGATGCCCCACATCTGACCCGGCCCGTCCCGCCGCCCGTCCCGCCGCCCGTCCCGCCGCCCGTCCCGCCTCCCGCCTCCCGCCTCCCGTCGAGATCTTGGTACGGAACGGCCCCTATAGGGGCCGTTCCGTACCAAGATCTCCAGCGGTCCCACCTTGCGGAGCAACAATCTCGCGTTACGGGAGGCACTCCTGCGCCGCCCCCCACCAACCCCGCGATCTTGCGGTTGCGGCCCTTCCGGTGCCGGATTTACGGCTCTTGTCGGGGCAGCAACTGCATGATCAACGGCGGTGTGGACGCCAGAACTCCAAGATCGTCGCCGAGTCGCGTGGGCGGCGGGCGGGTCAGCTTGTTGTGGCGCGGCGGACCGTGTCGAGGCGGCCGTCGCGGTCGCTGTCCAGGTACGTCACGTCGGGTACGCCGTCGCCGTCCAGGTCGATCTGCACCACGTCGGCCACACCGTCGCCGTCCAGATCCGTGACCACCTCGACGGAACCGTCCAGGTGCCGGGTCACGATCGACCGGCCCGCCCCCTGGCGCGGCGGCGGCCCCGGGTGGGGCACCGGCGCGGGCTCGGGCTCCGGCGTGGGCCCCGGCACCGGCGCGGTCGCGGCGGGCGTCACACCCACACCGGCGGGTCCCACACCGGCGGGCGGCATCTCCGCAGCGTCGGGGTCCACGCCGGTCGGGTCGATCTCCTCCTCCGACGGGTACACGTCGCCGCGGAGGCTCGGGTCGCGGTAGCTGCTCATCCCGCCAGGATTCCCGCCGAGTGGCCGGGGCAACCCTGCCGGCGCATGATGGCGGATGATGGCGCGCATGACGGACACGAACTGGGCCGGAAACGTCAGCTGGTCGGCGCGTACCCGATCGCGGCCGACCTCGACCGACGAACTGCGGCGGCTGGTCGCGGAGGCCGACCTGGTCCGGGCCGTCGGCACCGGCCACTCGTTCAACCGGCTCGGCGACACCACCGGCACCCAGATCGCGCTGGACGGCCTGCCACCCGCCGTCGCGCTCGACCCCGACCGCGGCGCCGTCACCGTCGCGGCCGGCGTCCGCTACGGCGACCTGGCCACCGCGCTCCAGGCCCAGGGGTACGCGCTGGCGAACCTCGCGTCGCTGCCGCACATCTCGGTGGCCGGCTCGGTCGCCACCGCCACCCACGGCTCCGGCGCGCGGAACCGCAACCTGGCCGCCGCCGTCGCCGCGCTGGAACTCGTCACCGCCGACGGCGACCTGATCACCGTCGACCGGGCCGACCCACGGTTCGCCGGGCTGGTGGTCAACCTGGGCGCGCTGGGCGTGGTCACCCGGCTCACGCTCGACGTGGTGCCCACGTACGAGATCCGGCAGCACGTCCGTCTGGGCCTGCCCCGCGCCGCCCTGGACGAGGCGCTCGACGCCGCGTACAGCGTCAGCGTCTTCACCTCGTGGCGCTCGGAGCGCTTCGACCAGGTGTGGGTGAAGCAGTACGCCGACGAGGCCCCGCCGCCCGCCGACTGGCTGGACACGGTGGCCGCCGACTCGCCCCGGCACCCGGTGCCCGGCATGTCGCCGGAGCACTGCACCGCTCAGCTCGGCGAGCCGGGGCCGTGGCACGAGCGGCTGCCGCACTTCCGGCTCGGCTTCACCCCCAGTAGCGGCGACGAGCTGCAGTCGGAGTGGCACGTGGCCCGGGCCGACGCGTCGGCGGCGCTCGCCGCGCTCGACCCGGTCGCCGACCGCATCGCCGCCGTGCTCCAGATCTGCGAGCTGCGTACGGTCGCCGCCGACGAGCTGTGGCTGAGCCCGAACTTCCGGCGCGACTCGCTGGCGCTGCACTTCACCTGGATCGGCGATCCGGTCGCTGTCGCGCCGGTGCTGGCCGAGGTGGAGGAACGGCTCGCCCCGTTCGCGCCGCGCCCGCACTGGGGCAAGCTGTTCGAGCGCGACCCCGCCGCCGCGTACCCCCGGCACGCCGACTTCGCCGCGCTGCTGCGCGAGTTCGACCCGAAGGGGAAGTTCCGCACCGCCGAGATGGACCGCTACTTCCCCCGGGACTGACTCAGCGTCCGGCCGGCATCTGCTGGCGCAGGCTGCCGCGCTGCACCGCGCGGCTGATGTCGCTGGGCGAGACGATGCCGACAAGCTGGTTGTCGACCACCACGAGAGCGCGGCCGTCGGTGCACTCGTTGAGCCGGGGCAGCAGGTCGGTGAGCTGCTCGTCCGGGCGGGCGAGCACCAGCTCGTCGGCCCGGCAGGACACCTCGGCCAGCGTGGTCGACGCACGGCGGTCCGCCGCGATGCCGCGTACCCGATCGAGCGTGACCAGACCGACCGGCCTGCCGTCGACGGTCAGTGGGAGCGCCGAGTGTCGGTACGCGAAAAGGTAGTGGTCGACGAAGTCGGCCACTGTGAGGTCGCCGGACGCGGTCTGCGGCTGCGGCGTCATCACGTCGCCGACCCGGATGCCGCGCAGCGCGTCGCCCATCCGGGCGGCGCGTTCCTCCTGGCCGGCGGCGCCGAGCAGGAACCAGCCGATCAGCGCCAGCCACAACCCGCCGAACCCCGCGCCGGTGAAGAACCGCCACAGCCCCAGCCCGATCAGCACGACGCCGAGCACCCAGCCCGCGCGGGCCGCCACCACCGACGCCTTGGTTCGGTCGCCGGTGAACTTCCACACCGCCGCGCGCAGCAGCCGCCCGCCGTCCAGCGGGGCGGCCGGCAGCACGTTGAAGATCGCCAGCAGTACGTTGATGCCCGCCAGCCAGGCCAGCGCGCCGAGCAGCAGCCCGTGCCCGCCCGCGGCGGCCACCGCCACCGCGATCGCCGCGAAGAACACGCCGATGATCAGGCTGACCAGCGGCCCGACCCCGGCGATCCGCAGCTCGGCGCCCGGGTCCTTCGCCTCGCCCTTCAGCTCGGCGACACCGCCGAACAGCCAGAGCGTGATGCCCTCGACCTCGATGCCGTTGCGCTTGGCGACCACCGCGTGCGCCACCTCGTGGGCGAGCAGACCGACGAAGAAGACCACGGCGGCGGCCAGGCCGGCCGCGAAGTAGGCGACGGGGGAGTGACCGGGGTACGAGGCGGGGAACAGGCTCGCCGACAGCGCCCACGCGATCAGCACGAAGATGACCAGGACACTCCAGTTGACGCCGACCGGTACGCCCGCGATCCGGCCCAGACGGAAACTCGCCCTCATGTTTCCGTCATACCCGGCGCACCCACCCGCACACCAGAACCTGCCGCACGGCGTGCCGGTTCTGCGGTGGGTGCAGAGCCAGGAGGATCGGGGTGCCAGGTGGCGGCGCGTTCGATTGATCAACTTTGATGGGAGAACTAGCCTTGCGTAGATGAGGAGTGTTCGCGGCGTAGCCGTCTGGGCGTTGTTGGTCTTCTTGGGAGGGCTTGCGCTGCTGCTCTCCCCGCCCCTGATCGACTACGCCTTCGATCCGAGTACCGACTGGGAGCGCTTGGCGAATATCGGCCAAGCCTACGGCTCGGTCTCCATGCTTCTGTCCGCGCTGGCTCTCGTGGGTGTGGTCGCCACCACCATCAGTCAAAACAGGCAGGCCCGCATCGCATTGGAATACGCGCAACGTGACCAGCACGCCTTGTTGCTCAAGATGGCCATAGATGATGCCGTGCTGATGGAGTGCTGGGGGTCGCTGACCCAGGACCCTGCCCCTGAACGGCGGAGGCAGCGGGCCTACATCAATCTGATCCTCAACTTCTGGGCCACGACCTGGCAACTGGGCGGGATGCCTGAGAGCCAGTTGCGAGGACTGCTGGCGGCTGACATCTTCGCCACCGAGATCGGCTTGAGGTTCTGGGAGCAGGCGCGGCTTACGCGGAAGGTCGTGCACGCGGGGGCGCAGCCAGCAGCGTTCGACCGGATTGTAGAGGACGAGTACCTGCGCGCCCTGGCGAAGCTACGAAGCACGGAGGCTTCGGGCGTTGGATCGTAGGGTCAGGGTGCGCAGGCGATGCCTGCCGCGTTCAGTTCCGGAACGTCTCGTGCTTGACGCCCGCGACGAAGGTCGACCAGGCTGCCGGGTCGAAGGCGAGGATAGGACCTCGCGGGTCCTTGCTGTCGCGTAGCCCGACCACGCCGGGCAGGTTGTCGGCGACCTCGACGCAGTCGCCGGAACCGTTGCTACGGGTGCTCTTGCGCCAGGTCATCGTCGCCTGGTTGGCCTCTTCCACCCGCGCCGTCCTCTCATAGCTCGTCGATCGCCCCCAGGATGAGGTCGCGCGACTCCCGGGCGCCGGCCGCCGTGGCGACCAGGTGCTCGAAGACGCGGCTGTACTCCCTCACCTGTTGGCCTTCGAGATAGAGGCTACCCGCGCGGGTCTCGACGTAGACGACCCCCGGATCGGCCGGCTCGGGGAAGGTCAGCACGCTGAAGGCGCTGCCCATCGACCCGTACTCGCCCGCGCCGAAGGTCAGGATCTGGATGGTGCGGCCGGGCCGGTCCGCCTCCTCGGCCAGTCGCCGCAACTGCGCCGCGAACAGCTCCGCGCCGCCGACCGGGCGCCGTAGTGCGGCTTCGTCCAGCACCASCCAGAGCTTCGGCGGAGTTTCGGTGTCCTGACGGCGCATGCGCAACTCGACCCGCCGGTCCACCTCGTCGGTCGGGGCGTCCGGGTGCTCGGCGCGGATGACCGCGCGGGCGTAGTCGGCGGTCTGGAGTAGACCCGGAATCAGTTGCGGCTGGAAGGTGCGGATCTCGGCCGCCTCGGCCTCCAGCCCGACGTAGACCTCGAACCAGTCCGGCAGCACGTCGTCGTACGCCTGCCACCAGCCGCGCTTGCGGGCATCGCGGGCGACCTGGACGAGTGCGTCCACCTCGTCGCCTTCCACCCCGTACAGCTCAAGAAGTCCACGGGCGACCGGCGGCATGACGGACACCTGGGCGTTCTCGATGCGGCTGATCGCCGACTTCGAGATCCCCACCTCCTTGGCGGCCTGGTCGGCGGTCATGCCGGTCTGCTCACGGAGGCGACGGAGGGCAGCGGCCAGGCGTCGACGTCGGACGGTCGGGCTTCCAGTCATGCCGGTCAGTGTGGCGGAAGCGGACGAGCTTCGCAATGACATCATCCCGAATCGGGAGTTGCGCAAAGGGTGCGGTCCACTGCACGATGAGTGAGTGGCCGGATCGGCTGGGTCATCGGGTGTCGACCTGGGCCACGCGTTGTGCCCTGCTGACGTACTGCTGGTCGAAGGCTGCGGTGGCAGGTGCCGGGGTGGGTCCGCCGGTGCGCGGCGGGCCGGTGGGCCCGCCCTTCCACAGTTCGATCTCGACGGTGAGGGGCAGGTCCTGTCATGCGCGTCTTCCTCCGGCGTGTCCGGCGTCGCCGGCGGTCGGTCCTCGGATCGACCTGCTACCGGTCGTCCACCTATCAGCCCTTGCGTCCGTGGCAGGTCCGTGAGCGGAGCTTCCGGACGACCCAGCTGGGCCGGCGTGGGCTCGATCCGCAGGAGGTGCGGGAGTTCCTCGACCGCGTCGCCGGTGACCTGGCCGTCGTCTACGACGCGCTGGCGCAGAGCCGCCGGGAGACAGACCGGATCAAGAACGCGCTGCGTCGCTGGCAGTCGGAGCAGGCCCGGGCCCGCAACGAACGGGGGTACGACAGGTGACCGAGCGATGGGTGATCCACCTGCCGGTCGTCGTCAACGACCTGCTCTCCGCTCAGCGGCTGGCCCGGGTGGTGGCGCACTGGTCGCACGTCCTGCCGCAGACCGAGCCCGGCGGCACCACGGTCTCGGCGGAGGACGACCAGAACGTCCGCCACTGGGTGTTCTGCGACCGGTTGCTGCCCGGTGGGCAGCGGTGTCTGCTCCGGCCCGGACACGACGGTGAGTGCTCCCGGCGGTTCCGGCCGCGATGAGCACCCGCTCGACCGGCACCGCGTGCCGCACCGAAAGCGGAGTATGCATGAGCTATGGTGAGAGTATGACGCGGCGCATCACGATCAGCCTGCCCGACGACGTGGCCGAGTACGTCGAGCGGTCGCAGGGCACGACGTCCGGCTTCATCGCCGACGTGCTCCGGCGGAAGATGCGAGCGGACGGTCTGCGTGCCCGATGGGCTGAGCACGGCTATGTGGTGACCGACGAGGACGTCGAGCGGGCTCGCCGGAGGCTGGCACAACAGCCGCCGATCACCGACGAGCAACACGATCGGAACATGGAGTGGCTACGCCAGTTCGGGGACGGTGACGGGGCGGCTGCCGCGTGAACGGGCTCGTCCTGGACACGTCCGCACTGCTCGCGTACGCCGCTGGGGACAGCGTCGAGCCGGGTGCGCTGCTGACCCTCGCGCAGGAGGATCCCGAGCAGGAGGTGTGGATCCCGGCGCTCTGCCTGGGGCAGGCGCAGCTTCAGGTAGCGGGTACTCCGGCCGCCGATCTGCTCGACCTGCTCCTCGACACGGACCGGGACATCCGGATCGCGGTATACGACGGTCCGACCAGCCGGCGGGTGGCCCGGATCGCGGCGAGCCGCAAGGTGCCGCTCGACGTGGCCCACGCGATCGCCACCGCCGTGCTCTACCGGTGCTACCTGGTCACACGGGACGTCGGGACGGTAGCGGTGGCGGCCCCGCCCGACCTCGAGGTCCTCGACATCTCCGACTCCTGGGAATGAGGACCGTAGTCGGTCAGTCGGCCTTTCCGGCCGGGACGACCCACGTCATCGGCTGGCCGGTGATCGCGGTGATCAGGTCGAAGTCGCCGTCGTAGTGCAGAACGGTCACGCCATGCCGTTCGGCGGTGGCGGCGATCAGCAGATCGGCCATCGAAAGCGCGCGGTGGTTGCCCTTGTGCAGCGCCTGCACCTGGACGTCGATCGCACGATCCCAGATGTCGTCCGGCATGGCGAGCCAGTCGAAGCCGCGAAGCAGCCATCGAGCGCGCTGCGCGTCCTTGGCCGAGCGGGCGCTGTGCACCACCTCGATCTCGACCGCCCCGCAGACCGCCAGCAGACCGCGCTCGGACAACTCGTCCAGGACGGGTGCCACGGCGGGCTTCGGCCACCTGGCGAGCGCCGACTTGTCGAGAAGGTAGCGCTCCCGCGTCATGCCGCTTCGGGCTCCGACGCCTGCTGCGGGTCGGTGAGGTCCGGCAGGCCGCCGCTCTTGAGCCAGTCGGCGAACTCCCGGCGCTTCTCCCGGTTGACCACTTCCTGCAGCGCGGCGTTGACGGTGGCCTTCTTGGTGCCGGTACCGAGGATCTCGGCGGCCTCGGCCAGGAGGTCGTCGTCGACGTCAAGGATGGTCCGGGACATGTGCGCCTCCTCGTCCGAGCACTCGAACGAGGTGATGATATCAATTTTCGCTGATCTTGATATCTTCGTCGGTCAACGCCGTCGAGGGGCCTCGGCGACCACTGTCGGGGAATACTCGTTCGCCGCCTCGACCGCCCACTCCAGCGCGTAGTCCGCCTCCTCCTCCCAGCCCGGTTCGCCGCCGACGAAGTGCGACCGGCCGGGGAACTCCCGGTAGCCGGTGAGCGCCGTCGAACTCCGGTAGAGGTTGGCGATCGAGCTGGCCAAGGTCGCGGGCACCACGTGGTCCTCGCCGCCCGCGGTGATCAGCAGCGGGGCGCGGTCGCTGCGCTTCTTGTCGATCTCGGTGGCGGAGTTCGGGTCCAGGTTGGCGAACGCGGCCTCGAACAGCACGTGCCCGGCGCCCGGTACGGCGTACCGCTCCCAGGCGGCGTCGGACTCCTGCTGGCTGATGGTGTTGCCGAAGGCGTACCGGAAGTCCTCCGGCGTGAACGGCACGGCGCGGTGCCGGTTGGCCGGGTTGTGCAGGATCGAATACCCGGACCGCAGCGTGCTGGGCGGCAGCTTGAGCACACCCCGTACCGGCGCGGGGTGCACGGCGACCACCGCGGCGCCGAGGCGGCGGTCCGCCAGCAACTGGGCGATCAGGCCGCCGAACGAGTGGCCCATGATGATCGGCGGGCGCGGCAGGCCCTTGACGATCGCCGCGTAGTGGTCGGCGATGTCGGCGATGCGCTGCGCGGCGATCGGGGCCGGGTCGGCCCGCAGATCCTCCACCTCGCGGTCCATCCCGGGCCAGGCGGGCGTGAGCACCTGGAAGCCGCGCGCGGCGTACCGCTGCGCCCAGTGCTCCCAGCTCCGCGAGGTCATCCAGAGCCCGTGGATGAGCACGATCGTGTCGACCCGTCCCGTCGGTGCGCTCATGTCCGCCTCCCCGTTTCGCCGCTGGACGGCCCGCGCGTACCCGGACTGGGCGCCGGCAATCCTGCCTGACCGGCCGGACAGGAATTGACGGCTGACCCGGATGATCAGCGTCCTGAGTCGACTGTCAGGATGACGACATGACGGTCAGACTTGCCGACAGGGTCGCCCTGGTGACGGGCGGGAGCCGGGGAATCGGCGCCGCCGTCGTGCGCCGGCTGGCCGAGGACGGCATCCACGTCGCGTTCACCTACCGCACCGCGCAGGACAGCGCGAAGTCCGTGGTGGCCGAGATCGAGGCGTACGGGCGGACCGGCCTGGCGATCAACGCGGACAGCGCCGACGCGACGGCCGTCGTCGGCGCCGTGGACCGGACCGTCGCCGAGTTGGGGCGGCTGGACATCCTGGTCAACAACGCCGGCGTGTTCGCGGGTGGGCCGATCGAGTCGGTCAGCCTCGACGCCCTGGACCGGGCGATCGCGGTGAACGTGCGCGGGGTCTACCTCGCCACCCAGGCGGCGGTACGCCACATGGGCGCGGGCGGGCGGATCGTCAACATCGGCAGCAGCTTCGCCAGCCGCGTCCCGGCACCGGGGGTGAGCGCGTACGCGATGACCAAGAGCGCCGTGAACGGGCTGACCCGGGCGCTCGCCCGCGAACTCGGTCCGCGTGGGATCACCGTCAACCTGATCCTGCCCGGCTCGACCGACACCGACATGAACCCGGCGGACAGCGCGGGCGCGGACGGGCAGCGGTCGCACATCGCCCTCGGCCGGTACGCGACCCCGGACGACGTGGCGGCGACTGTCAGTCACCTGGTGGGCCCCGGCGGACGGCACGTCACCGGCGCGTCGATCGCGATCGACGGCGGCGCGACGGCCTGATCGGCCCCAGAGCGTCCGGCGTCGGCGGCGTGACCGCCTGACAAATGTCACGGCCGGAAGGTGACTGCCGCTCCGGGGAACCGGACACCGCACGCCGGAGCATCGGGACATGACCGATTCCGCACCGGCCGTGGACCTGGCCGGACTCACCAAGACCTTCGGCCCGGTGACCGCCGTCGACGGGCTCGACCTGCGGATCGCCCCCGGTGAGGTGGTGGCGTTCCTCGGCCCCAACGGCGCCGGCAAGACCACCACAGTCGACATGCTGCTCGGGCTGGCCCGCCCGGACGCCGGCACGGTCCGCCTCTTCGGCGGCGAGCCGGCCGACGCCGTCCGGCACGGCCGGGTCGCCGCCGTGATGCAGACCGGCGGCCTGCTCAAGGACCTCACCGTCGCCGAGACGGTACGGATGACCGCGCACTTCTACGGCCACACCCGGCCGGTGGCGGAGGTGCTGGAGCGCGCCGGCATCGCCGGGATCGCCGACCGGGCGGTCGGCAAGTGCTCGGGCGGGCAGCAGCAGCGCCTGCGGTTCGCGCTCGCGCTGCTGCCCGACCCGGACCTGATGGTGCTGGACGAGCCGACCACCGGCATGGACGTCGAAGGCCGGCGCGACTTCTGGCAGGCGATCCGGGCCGACGCCCGCTCCGGCCGGACCGTCCTGTTCGCCACCCACTACCTGGACGAAGCCGACGCGTACGCGGACCGGATCGTGCTGATCCGCCAGGGCCGCGTGGTCGCCGACGGCACCACCGCCGAGATCAAGAACCTGGCCGCCGGGCGGGTGGTGCGGGCGACGCTGCCCGGCGCCGACCAGGCCGCACTCGCCGCGCTGCCGGGCGTCCGCTCGGTCGAGGTACGCGGCGACGCGGTCCTCGTGCACACCGGGGACTCCGATGTGGTCGCCCGGCACCTGCTGACCCGCACGGACGCCCGGGACCTGGAGATCACCTCACGCAACCTCGAGGACGCCTTCCTCACCCTGACCGCCTGAACCGGGGAGCCTCGCCATGACCGCCACGACCTCGTCCACCACCGCCCGCGCCGTCGACCGCCGGCCGCCCATGCTCGGCGGGTTCTGCGCGCCGGTGCTCGCCATCGAGATACGCCGGGTGCTGCGCAACCGCCGTACGCTGCTGTTCATCCTGGTCATGCCGGCCGTGTTCTTCCTGCTGTTCGGGCTGCCCACGCGCGGGGAGAAGCTGGACAACGGGCTGCCGGTCACCGGCTGGATCATGATCAGCCTGGCCGTGTACGCGGCCATGGTCGCCACCACCAGCGCCGGTGCGGCCGTCGCCACCGAACGCGCGCTGGGCTGGAGCCGGCAACTGCGGCTCACTCCGCTGCGCCCCGCCGCGTACGTGGCGACGAAGGTCGCCACCGCGATGGTGCTCGGCCTGCTCGGCGTACTCGTGGAGTTCGCCGTCGGCGCGGCCTCCGGAGTCCGGCTGCCGGCCCACGTCTGGGTCGAGTCCGGCCTGACCGCCTGGGTCGGCGCGCTCGTGTTCGCCGCGCTCGGGCTGTTCGTCGGCTACCTCGCCCCGGCCGAGAACGTCATGCAGTTCATGGGTCCGGCGCTGGCCATCCTGGCCATGCTGGGCGGCCTGTTCGTCCCGCTGGAGCTGCTGCCCGACGTGATGCGGCAGATCGCCAAGTTCACCCCGGTGTACGGGGTCGGTCAGCTCGCCCGCGCGCCGCTGACCGGCACCGGGGTGGACTGGGCGGCGGTGGCGAACGTGACCGCCTGGACCGTGTTCTTCGGCCTCGGCGCGGCCCGGCTGTTCCGCCGGGACACCACCCGTGTCTGAGCGGGGTCTAGCGTGGTCGGCGTGACGTCGCCGCCCGGTCCGGCCCGGCCGGTGAACCGCCACTGGCGGTTCACCGGCTGGCTGCTGGCGGCGGTCTGGCTGTTCTTCCTCAACATCCCGCTCGGCACCGCACTGCACCAGCCCCAACTGTGGCGGCGGCTGGTCGGGATCGGCGCGCTCGTCGCGTTCGCCGTGGCGTACGTGCTGATCTTCGAGTGGGCCCGCGCCCGGCGGCAGCGCAACCTGTCGGTCCCGCCCGGCCGGGCCCGGCTGCTGATCGCCGTGCTGCTCGCGCTCGGGCTGGCCGGGATCCCCGGCACCGGCGGCGACTGGCTGACCACACTGGTCTTCGTCGGGGCAGCCGCGGTGTTCCTGCTGCCGTCGGCAGAGGCGCTGGTGGTGGTGGTGCTGGCCGCGGCGGCGCCGCCGGTGACCGCGCGTCTGGTGCCCGGCTGGGAGCACGAGAGCACGCTCGTCTTCGCGGTGCTGCTCGCCTCGTTCGCGATGTTCGGGGTGAGCCGGCTGGCCCAGCGCAACGGCGAACTCCAGGCCGCGCAGCAGGAGATCCGCCGGCTGGCGGTGGCGGAGGAACGCGCCCGCGCCGCCCGGGACCTGCACGACATCCTCGGGCACTCGCTCACCGTGGTGGCGGTCAAGGCCGAACTGGCCGGCCGGCTGCTGGAGCTGGACCCGGCCCGCGCCGCCACCGAGGTCGCCGACATCGAGCGGCTGGCCCGGGAGGCGCTGGCGGACGTGCGGAGCACCGTCGGGGCGTACCGCGGGGTGGATCTGGCCTCCGAACTGGCCGGCGCGCGGTCGGCGCTGACCGCCGCGGGCGTCGTCGCGGAGCTGCCGGAGTCGGTGCCGCCGCTGCCGGCGGACCGCGACGAGCTGTTCGGCTGGGCGGTCCGCGAGGGGGTGACGAACGTGGTGCGGCACAGCGGCGCCCGCCACTGCGTCATCCGGGTGGAACCGTCGGCGGTGGAGGTACGCGACGACGGCCGGGGCCCGGCGGACCAGCATGGCCCGGCCGGGCACGGCCTGGCCGGGCTGCGGGAGCGGGCCCGGCGGCTGGACGCGACGGTGACGGTGACGGTGGCGCGGCCGGACGACGGGCGTGGCTTCCTGCTCCGGGTGACGGTGCCCGCGGCGGATCCGGACGGAGGGACGCGCCCGTGACCGAGCCGATCAGGCTGCTGCTCGCCGACGACCAGGCGCTGGTCCGGGGCGCGCTCGCAGCGCTGCTGTCGCTGGAGCCGGACCTGACTGTGGTGGCCGAGGTGAGCCGCGGCGACGAGGTGGTGCCGGAGGCGCTGCGCACCGGCCCGGACGTGGCGCTGCTCGACGTGGAGATGCCGGGCCTGGACGGGGTGGCCGCGACCGCCGCGCTGCGGGCCGCGCTGCCGTCCTGCCGGGTGCTCGTGGTGACCACGTTCGGGCGGCCCGGCTACCTGCGCCGGGCGATGGAGGCGGGCGCGAACGGCTTCGTGGTCAAGGACACCCCGGCCCGGCAGCTCGCCGACGCGGTCCGCCGGGTGCACGCCGGGCTGCGGGTGGTCGACCCGGCGCTCGCCGCCGAGACGCTCGCCACCGGGCCGAGCCCGCTCACCGAGCGGGAGACCGAGGTGCTGCGTACGGCGCGCGGCGGCGGCACGGTGGCGGAGCTGGCGGCGACGTTGCACCTGTCCGAGGGGACCGTACGCAATCATCTTTCCGCAGCCATCGGCAAGACCGGCGCCCGCAACCGGGCCGACGCGGTGCGGGTGGCCGAGGCCAACGGCTGGCTGCTGGGCTGAGCCCGGTCAGGGCAGGCGGTCCACCACGACGAAGGCGGTGCCCGGCTCGACCTCGGTCAGCAGCAGGCGCTGGGCGCTGCGGGTCAGCCGGATGCAGCCGTTGGTGACGTTCTTGCCGAGCGTGTCGTCGTTGTACCAGCTGTGCAGTCCGATGTGGGCGCCGCGCAGCCCGGTCGGCACCGCACCCGGGTCGTCCGGGATCGCGCCGAGGGCGAATATGTCGACGCCGCCGTAGACGGCCTCCGGGGGCGGGGTGCGGCCCAGCACGAACGTGCGGCCCAGTGGCGTGAGCTGCCCGGACATGCCGAGGCTGACCGGCCAGGTGCGCATCGCGCGCCCGTCCCGGCTCCAGGTGAGGCGGTGGGTGCGCCGTTCCACCACGATCTGGTCGCGCAGCGCCACCGTGGTCCAGCCGCCCGAGGGCAGCCAGGCGATGGTGCGGTTGGCCGACGGGAGCAGCACGGCGGTCCAGCCGGAGCGGCGTTCGACGATCGGCACGGTGAGCCGTACGCCGTTGATGGTCGGCGCGAGGAAGGCCAGCGGACGGCCGCCCGGCGCGTCGTACGCGGCCACGTTGCGGTTCGGGCGCAGCCCTTCGCCGAGCTGGCGGGTGTCGGCCGGGTCCGGGTCGGGCGGGAAGCCGCGCGGCGCCGGGTCGTAGGTGATCACCGGCAGGTCGTCCGGCGGGCGCGCGGCGGGCGGCACCGACTCGTACGGCGACGGGCTCGGCGCGGCGGTCGTGGTGGTGGGCGCGGCGACGACCGGCGTTGACGGGCGCGCGGGCGTGACGGTGAGCGCGCGGCCGACCAGCAGCGCGGTGACGAGCAGCAGCGGTACGGCGAGCGCGGCGATCAGCCAACCGGGAGGTCGGCGCGCGGCAAACCGGTCGAACAGCACGAAACTGACTGTAACCGACCGGAAGCCCCCGTACCCGGTACTACGGGTACGGGGGCTTCGCGGCCCGGGTGGCTCAGCTGAGCTTCGCGCCGATGTGGATGGCGATCGCGTCGTGCGCGGGGACGTTCGCGGCGAACCAGCCGGACGAGTCCACCGTGATCACCGGACCGCTGCACGAGCCGTTGCTGAACGTGCCGTGGACGACGTCGCAGTAGCGGCCGGCCGGCAACCCGGTGTAGTACGAGCGGCCGTTCACCGCGCTGCCCTCGTCGTTGATCGTCAGGTAGCCCTTGCCGGTACGGCTGAACGCGATGTGCTGGTAGCCGTTGTCGTACCAGTTGGAGACCCCGGCGCCCTCGGTGGCGTTGCGGAAGCCGACCATGTTGGCGATGACCGGCCAGCGGTGCTCGCACTCCCAGCCCGAGTAGCAGGTGACGTTGGTGATCCGGTTGCTGCCGTCGGCGGGCGGGCCCTGGTCCCGGCCGCTGTAGGTGAAGCTCGACATCACCGCCGGGGTGCCGTACGGCCAGGCCAGCATGAACGCGTTGGCCAGCGCGTACGTGCCGCGGTCGCGGTAGGTGAGCACGCCGCCCTCGCGCTGGGTGTCGTGGTTGTCGGTGAAGACCACCGCCTTCGCGCTCGACAGGTAGCCCCAGGACTCACCGAAGTTCTTCAGGTACGCCAGCCGCTCGTTGTTGAACATCCGGGCCAGGTCCTTGCCGTACCGGAACTCGTGCACGTCACCGTTGCCGGTGTACTCGGCCGGCTGGATCGGCTCGCCCGCGCCGTAGATGACCTCCTGCACCAGGTACGCGCTGCGGTTCAGCTTGGCCTTGATCGCGGCGATGTCGGCGGCCGGCATGTGCTTGCTGCCGTCCAGGCGGAACCCGTCGACGCCGAGGGAGAGCAGGTCGTTGAGGTACGCGGCGAGCCGGCCGCGCACGTACTCCGACTCGGTCTTGAGGTCGGCGAGGTTGACCAGCTCGCAGTTCTGCACCTCGTACCGGTCGTTGTAGTTGGCGATGTCGTTGTTGCCGTTGCGCCCGCAGTAGTGGAAGTCCTGCGCCGAGTAGATGCCGGGATAGTTGTAGTGGCCGTACGACGAGCCGGCCCAGCCGGTGCCGCCGTTCTCCTGCCCGGACATGTGGTTGACCACGGCGTCGACGATCACCTTCACGCCCGCCGCGTGGCACGTGTTCACCATGGACTGGAACTGCGCGCGGGTGCCCTTGCGGGACTCGATCCGGTAGCTGACCGGCTGGTACGACACCCACCACGGGCTGCTGTTGACGTGCTCCTGGGGCGGGGACACCTGCACGTAGCCGTAGCCCTTCGGGCCCAGCGTGCTGGTGCACTCGGCGGCCACCGACGTCCAGTTCCACTCGAAGAGCTGGACGATGACCTTCTTGGCGCCCGGGGTGGCGGCGGTGGCCGGGGGAGCCGCCGCCGTGATCGGGACGAGCAGGCTGGCGGCCAGGCCCAGGGCGAGCGCCGCGGCGCGGAATCGGCGTCGATGCATCAGGACTCCTGCGGGGGTGCGGGGGATGCGGGGGAGTGGAGCCTGTCTCAGTGCTGGCTTCTTGCAGCCCGCGCTGAAATTTTGCGGCAAGGTTACGAGAATGTTGCAAGGACTGTCAACGTATGGGCATTCGTCGTTGCGTCAGGCGCTACACGCGCGTCCGGACCGGACGGTTCGAAAAACCGGCCGAGAAATTCGCCACCGGAGGTGATCCGTCCGCGCCGTCGCTCCGTACCTGAGTGGGGAGCAGGGTCGGCCGGTGGGGGCGCCGCCGCGAGACGATCGAGGAGCAGATGGCCCGGGCACAGCAGAACGAGAAGACGACGACCGTCCGGACCACCACCAGCAGCCGTGGTGCCCGGACCATGTCGAAGTCCGCGATCGCGGCGCTGACCGCTTCCGCACTCGGCCTCGCGTGGGCCGGAGTGGAGCTGGCCGGCGCCGGCGGGCTCATGTACTCGTACGGATTCTTCTTCACCGAGTTCTTCGCCGGGGTGGTCGCCCTGGTCGCGCTCAGCATCACCGTCATGCTGGGCCTGCTCGCCACCGATCGCCTCGTGCTGCTCATCCGGCACCGCGTGCTGCTCCAGTCCGCGCACCGCGCCACCGGCGTGCTCGGCGTGGCCGGACTGGTCTTCCACGTCATCACCAAGGTGGCCATCGGCCGGGCCGGTCCCACCGACGCGGTGGTGCCGTTCATCGGCGGCGCCGGCCTCTACGTCGGACTGGGCACCGTCGCCGCGCTGCTGATGGTGGGCGTGCTCTGGACTGGAATCGTCCGGGTCCGGTTCGCCGGCGTCGGTCCCAAGTGGTTCTGGCGGGCGCTGCACTCGATGGCGTACGTGTCCTGGCCGTTCGCGCTGGTGCACGGCCTCAACGCCGGCCGGCCCGCGGCGACCTGGGTGCTGCTCAGCTACCTCGCCTGCGTGCTGGCCGTGGTGCTGGCGCTGATGGTGCGGCTCTCCGTCCACCTGGGCAAGCGCAGCCGGGAACAGCACCAGGCCGCCGCGCTCAACAAGGCCATGGCCGGCAAGGCCGAGGAGCGGACCGGCGTGTTCGCCGTGCTCACCCGCAAGAAGGACACCGCCAAGGAGGACAGCGGCGCCGGCCGGGGCCGCTGGGCCGAGGCCACCGCCACCTGGACCGCGCCGGCCGGCACCGCCCGGCGGCGCGACCCCGAGCGGTTCGCCGTACCCGTGGTGCCGGAACCCGGGTCGCTGCGCGAACCGGTCCGCGCGTCCGCCCGCCGCCGCGACGAGGAGCGGGTCGCCACCCGGGTACGCGAGGAGGAGCGCGAGCCGGTCCTCTTCGACCGGGACGAGGAACTGGTGCCGGCACGCCGGTCCGACAGTGAACGCTCCCGCCGTCGTCGCCGGTCCGAGGAGGAGCCGGCGGGCCGCCGGTCCCGCACCGACGAGGAGCGGGTGAGCCGCCGGTCCCGGACCGACGAGGAACGGGTCGGTCGCCGCTCCCGGGCCGACGAGGACGTCGCCGCCCGCTACTCGGCCCCGCCGGAGAGCGGTGGCCGCCACTCCGCGCCCCCGGACACCGGGGGCCGCCACTCCGCCCCGCCGGACAGCAGCCGGTACGCCACCCCGGCCGAGGTGGCCCGCTACTCCGCGCCGCCGCGTGCCGGCAGCGAGCCGGAGGAGCCGTGGGACAGCCCGCGCCGCTGGGAGACCCGCCCGGTCTCCGGTGAGCCGATCTCGGCCGGGCCGATCTCCGGCAGCCCGATGTCGGCGCAGCCGCTCAGCGGATCCGGCCGGCGCTACCGGGACGAGGAGGACGTGCCGGAGGAGCCGGACTACTGGCGCCCGCCGGCCCGCTACGACGCCGACGAGGCGTTCGTGGACGACACCCCGACGCTCGTCGACCTCGCCTCCCGTCGCGCCATGCGGGCCGGCAAGGACAGCCGGTCCGGCCGTCGCAAGCGGGCCGACGCGGACGCGGTCGACGGGGCGTACTGGGCCGGGCTGCGGGGTGAGGCCCGGTGACGCGGCAGACCACGGTCCCACCGGTCGCCTGCGTCGGCGAGCCCCGCCTGACCGCCGGGTTCGCCGAGTTCGGCCGGCTCGACCTGCTCGCCCACGAGGAGGTGCACGGCCCGATCGGCCCGATGGAACCGGCGGCGCTGCTGCGGCTCGCCGAAGCCATCGACCTCAAGGGCAAGGGCGGCGCGGGCTTCCCGTTCGCCCGCAAGCTGCGCGCGGTGCTGGAGTCCTGCGAGCGGCAGGACCTCTCCGCCGTGGTCGTCGTCAACGCCACCGAGGGGGAACCGGCGAGCTGGAAGGACAAGGTGCTGCTCACCCGCGCCCCGCACCTGATCCTGGACGGCGCCGCGCTGGCCGCGTTCGCGCTGGACGCGGAGGAGATCGTCATCGGCGTCGCCGACGACGACGTGGGCCGGCCCTCGCTGGCCGAGGCGCTGAAGGAACGCCGGATGCCGGTGCCCACCACGATCGTCACGGTGCCGCACCGGTTCATCTCCGGCGAGGGCGGCGCGCTCGTCAACGGCATCAACGGCCTGCCGCACATCCCGCCCGGCACCAAGAAGCGCTCCAGCGACTCCGGCGTCGGCGGGCTGCCCACCCTGCTGTCGAACGCCGAGACGTACTCCCAGCTCGCCGTCGCCGCCCGGATCGGCCCGTACGAGTACGCCGCGCTCGGCACCGACGACGAGCCCGGCACCGTGCTGCTCACCGTCACCGGGTCGGCGAAGCGGCCCGCCGTGGTGGAGTGCGCCGCGGGCACCCCGCTGCGCGAGATCCTCGACCTGTGCGAGGTGCCGCCCGGCCCCGGCATCCTGATGGGCGGCTACCACGGCAAGTGGATCACCGCGGCGGCGGCGGACCGGGCCGAGGTGTCCCGCAAGGGGCTCACCGCCGTCGGCGGCACGCTCGGCGCCGGCATCATCGTGCCGCTCGGCGCCGACACCTGCCCGCTCGGCGAGGCCGCCCAGGTCGTGCGGTACCTGGCCGGTGAGTCCGCCGGGCAGTGCGGCCCGTGCAAGATGGGCCTGCCCGACCTGGCCCGCTCGGTCGACCTCGCGGTCTCCGGCAGCGCCCCGGTCGAGCTGGTCCGCGCCGCGGCCGGCGACGTCAAGGGACGCGGCGCGTGCAGCCACCCGGACGGCACCGCCCGGTTCGCGCTGTCCGCCATGGAGGTGTTCGCCGACGACCTGCGGCTGCACGCCACCGGCGAGGGCTGCGGCAAGCGGGTCAAGGGCATGATGGGCCTGCCCGGCGCGCCCGACGCCAACCCGCAGAAGCTCACGCTCGACTGGTCCCGCTGCGACGGCCACGGGCTCTGCGCGCACGTGGTGCCGGACTTCATCCGGCTCGACGGCAACGGCTACCCGGCGTTCCCGCCCACCCCGGTGCCGACGTGGCTGCGCGAAGGCGCGCTCAAGGCGGTAAAGGTCTGTCCCGAACTCGCGCTTCGCCTGGTCCGGGCCGAGTAGAACCCAGGAGCCGCCGATGCGTACCGCCGTTCGTGTGACCGCCGCCGTCGTACTCGCAGCCACGCTCGCCACCGGCTGCGCGGCCGGGCCCGAGGCCGGGGCGGTGGCACCCGCGGCCCCCGCCGCCGCGCCCCCGGACGTCGCGTCCCCCGCCGCGACGCCGGGCGGGCCGACGTCCGCGCCACCGGCCGCGGTGCCGGCCACGCTGACGTTCACCGGCAAGACCCTCGACGGTACGGCGTTCTCCGCCGCCGCCCTGGCCGGGCGGCCGGTGCTGCTCTGGTTCTGGGCGCCCTGGTGCGCCACCTGCGCCAGCCAGGCGTGGACGGTCGCCGAGATCGCCCCCGCCTACCGGGACACGGTCCCGATCGTCGGCGTCGCCGGGCTCGGCGAGCAGAAGGCGATGAAGGACTTCGTCACCGAGTTCGACCTGGGCGACACGACCCAGATCGACGACCGCAACGGCGCGCTGTGGCGCCGTTTCAAGGTGACCGAGCAGAGCACGTTCGTCGTCCTGGACCGGACCGGCCGGGTCGTCCACCAGGGATTCCTGGACGGTGAGGCGCTCACCCGGCAGGTCGAGACGCTGGCCCGGGGATGACCGGCGCGCTGCTGCTCGCCCTGACCGCGGGCATGCTCGGCGCGGTCAACCCGTGCGGCTTCGCGATGCTGCCCGCGTACCTGTCACTGCTCGTCGCCGGGCCCGACGGCGGGCGCGGCGCGGTCGGCCGCGCGCTCACCGCGACGGCCGCGCTCACGCTCGGGTACGTGCTGGTGTTCGGCGCGTTCGGGCTGGCCGTGGCACCGGCCGCCGACTGGTTGCGCCCTCGGCTGCCGTGGCTGACGGTGACGCTCGGCGTGCTGCTGGCGCTGGCCGGGTGCTGGCTGCTCGCCGGCAAGCGGCTGCCCGCCCCGCGCCCGCTGCGCGTCGCGCCCCGGCTCACCCGCACCTGGCCGTCCATGGTGCTGTTCGGCGCGGCGTACGCGCTCACGTCGCTGAGCTGCGCGATAGCGCCGTTCCTGGCGATCGTGGTGACCAGCATGCGGGCCGGGTCGCCGCTGCGCGGGCTGGCGCTGTTCGGCGCGTACGCGCTGGGCATGGCGCTCGTGGTCGGGGTGGCCGCGCTCGCCGTGGCGCTGCTGCGCGGCCGGGTCGTGGCGCGACTACGCGGCGCGGGCGCCTGGGCGCCGCGTCTGAGCGGCCTGGTGCTCGTGGTCGCGGGCGGCTACGTCGGCTGGTACGGCTGGTACGAGGTGCGCCTCGCCCAGGGCCGGTACGACGCCTTCACCGACCCGGTGATCCGCGCCGCCGCCCAGCTCCAGCAGACCCTGGTGAAGGCCGTCGACACTCTGGGCCCCGCCGTCCTCGCGGCCCTGCTCCTGGCCGCCGTGCTCCTCACCCGCCGCCGCCCCCTTTCCCGCGATCTTGCGGTTGGGGCCCGGGCGGAAGGGGTGAAGCGGACTTCTCGCGGGCCGGAAGTGCAAGATCGCGGGGAAGGGACGGGGACGGCGGCGGCGGGGGAGCGGGTCAGCGCGGGGTGAGGCGGTCGGTGCCGAGCTTGTCGCGCAGGACCTCCGGGACCACCACCGAGCCGTCGGGCTGCTGGTGCTGCTCCAGGATGGCCGGGAACAGGCGGCTGGTGGCCAGCGCCGAGCCGTTGAGCGTGTGCACGAAACGGGTCTGCTTCGCGCCCGGCTCGCGGTAGCGGATCGCCGCCCGGCGCGCCTGGTAGTCACCGGCCCA
Source organism: Micromonospora sp. II (assembly GCF_001709195.1). NCBI lineage: Bacteria > Bacillati > Actinomycetota > Actinomycetes > Micromonosporales > Micromonosporaceae > Micromonospora > Micromonospora sp. II. The sequence goes on from NZ_LYXF01000035.1 coordinate 93,659, forward strand.
CGAGACCGACGACACCTCCTTGTACTTGCCGGTGCTCGGCATCCACACCTCGACGTCGAGCGTCTTCTTCATCGAGGCGCTGGCGTCACCGGCGGCCAGCAGGCTGGTCTGGAAGTGCAGACCGAGCTTGCCGACCAGGCCCTCGACGTGCCCGACCATCGCCTCCAGCGCCGCGCCCGCCTGCTCCGGCAGCGTGAACTGGAAGATCTCCACCTTGTTGAACTGGTGGCCGCGCACAGTGCCGCGCTCGTCGGAGTGCGACCCGGCCGCCTCGCGCCGGTAGCACGGCGTGTACGCGAACGCCTTCAGCGGCAGCTTTGGCGTCTCCAGGATCTCGTCCTGGTACGCGCCGAGGATCGCCGTCTCCGCCGTGGGCAGCAGGAACTGGCCGCGCGAGGACGACTGCTTGTCGATGTGGTAGACGTCGTCGTGGAACTTCGGGAACTGCCCGGCCGCGTAGCCGGCGCTGTCCAGCAGCAGGTGCGGCGGGAGCAGGAACTCGTAGCCGGCCTGGATGTTCTGCTCGATCAGCCAGTTCACCAGCGCCCACTCCAGCCGGGCGCCCAGACCGGTGTACATCCAGAAGCCCGAGCCGCCGAGCTTCACGCCCCGCTCGTGGTCGACCAGGCCGAGCGCGCGGCTCAGCTCCACGTGGTCGCGTACCTTCTCGATGGCCGGCGCCTCGCCGAACGTCCGCACCACCCGGTTGGCCTCCTTGCCCCCGGCGACCACGTCGTCGGCGGGCAGGTTCGGCAGCTCGCTCATCACCGCGCGGAGCCGGGACTGCACCTCGTCGAGCTGGGACTCCAGCTCCGCGAGCTGCTTGCGCTCGGCCTCCGGGGCGACCGGCTGCGGCGTGCCGCCGGACCGTTTCGCCTCCGCGTACGCCCGCGCCTCGGCCTTGCGGCGCTGCCGCTCGGCGTCGATCTCCGTGATCAGGGCGCGTCGTTCCTGGTCGAGCCGCTGGATGTCGTCCAGCGTCCGGGTGACCTCGGCGGGATCCAGACGCTTCGCCAGCGCGGTCGCCACCGCCTCGCGATCCTTCCGGATCAACTCCATGTCGAGCATGCTGCTCGTACGCCTCCGTCCAGGCAGTCAGGTGGGACCTCCAGATGCTACCGTCGCGCCCCCGTCGCCCCGGCCCGGCCCGCACAGCCCGCCGCCACGGGGCCCGTTTCGGTGACGGCGCGTGACGGTGGTGCTGTCGGAGGGGTGTGCTCACAGTCCGTGACGGTGTGCTGGTGCCCGCTCCGACCCGCGTCCGCTGGTGGGCGTGCTGACCTGGTCAATCTGACGGATTCGCCTTCGGGCGGGTGTGCCCCTTCGGCGACTTTGCTCTGCAGCCACCGACGCGGCGTTCGACGCAGCGTCAGCGTCGCGCGGATGGTTGCAGAGCAAAGTCCGCGAAGGGCAAACATCCCGGGGGAGCGTTCGCATCACGCACAGTCACTGGCGTCTTCCGCCGGGGCCTGGCTGAGGCCGGGTGGCGGAGGCGGGTGACGGAGGCCGGGTGGCGGAAGCCGGGGAGCGCTGAGCGTCAGAGGCGTACCGGCATCAGGACCGAGAAGGCGTGCGCGTCGTCGGTCCGTCGCACGGCCAGCGGAGTGATCGGGCCGTCCAGCTCCAGCACGAGCTGGCCGTCGCCGGACCCCAGCGCGTCCAGCAGGTACTCCCGGTTCACCCCAACCCGAAGCGCGTCAGCGCCGGCCGCGCCGGCCGGGTCGACAAGGCGCAACTCGCCGCGGCCGTCCAGGCCGAGCGCCACCACCTCGTGCTCGACGCCCTCGTGCGCGCGGTGGCAGACCGGGACGCCGTCGGCGGTGAGCGCCGCGCGCAGCGCCGCGCCGTCGACCGGGATCCGGTACGCGGGTACGTCACCGAGCTGCGCGCGCAGCAGCCGGCGGTAGTCCGGGAAGTCGTACGGCAGCGGTACGGCGGTCAGCGGCCGGCCCGCCACCGTGACGGTCACCCGGCCGGGAGCGACGACGACCTCGGCGACGTCCGCGCCGTCGAGGCCCGACACCGAGCCGGCAGCGTCCAGCAGCGCCCGCAACTCGTCGACGGCGGCCACCGGCAGCAGAACGCTCACCGGCGGGCCGTCGACGGTGCCGGCGACCCGGGCCACGGCGAGCCGGTGCCGGTCGGTGGCGATCAGGTGCACCCCGTCGAGGGCGACCTCCAGCAGCACGCCGGACAGGACCGGCAGCTCGGGGTCGGCGCCGACGGCGAAGCGTACGGCGTCCACGGCGGCGGCCAGGTCGGTGCGGGCCAGCGCGAGGCGGGTGGTCACTGTGGGCTCCTCCGGGTCGATCAGGCTGCGGATCCGGGAGAGCTCGCGACGCGCGTCGGCCAGGCCGTCCTCCAGGCGGCGCAGGTGCGCGTCCAGCAGCCGGTGCACCTCGGCCGGCCGGTGCCGGTTCCGCAGCGCCTCGGCGATGCCGGCCAGCGGCATCCCGACCCGGCGCAGCCCGGCCACCAGCCGGGCCGGGTCCACCTGCTCCTCGGTGTACCAGCGGTAGCCGGTCACCGGGTCCACCCGGGCCGGGGCCAGCACCCCGGAACGGTCGTAGAACCGCAGCGCGCTGACCGTCAGGCCACTGGCCCGGGCCAGCTCGCCGATGCTGCGAAGCTCGCTCTCCACGGCCGTCATCCTGTGACCTCAAGCGGGTCGAGGGTCAACCTCACGCCGGCAGCGTGCGGAACGTGATGCCCGCGCGTACCAGCCGGTCCAGCAGCGCGTCGCCCATCGCCGCGACCGGCGTGACCTGCCCGGCGGTCTCCGGCAGGTCGTCGAAGGCCAGGCAGAGCGCCGACTCGGCGAGCATCTTGGCCGTCTCGTCGTAGCCCGGGTCGCCGCCGGCCACCTCGGTCACCACCCGGCGGTCGCCACCGGTGCCCACGAACCGCACCCGGAACCACGACTTGGCCCGCTGCTCGGCGGTCGGGCCCTGCCCGGAGGCGAGCCGTCCGAGCAGCCAGCGCCGCGTCGGCGCCACCTTCACCAGCCCCATCACACCGGCCAGCCCGACACCTGCGACGAGCACCGTGGGCAGCCGCTTCAGCGCGGCGAAGTGCCGGTAGCGGAAGTCCGGGCCGTACTCCGGGCGGGCCGCCGCGGACCGGCGGACCACCTGCGGGTCGATGGTGGGCAGGGGCACCGCCCACTGGCCGAACTCGCGTACCCGGCCGACCTTGCCCGGCACCGCGCGGACCCGGCGCCCGCCGGGCTTCGGCTCCATCGCCCGCCGCGCCCGCGCCGCGCGGCTCGTCTCACCGGTACGGGAGAACGCGGTGAGCGCCGAGTGGTACGTGCCGGCGGAGAACCGGCCACCGGCCCGCACGTACCCGTCCACGGCGATCGGCCCGTCTGCGGGCAGTTGCTTGACCGTGTACCAGACGCCCAGGTCGTGCGGGATCGAGTCGAAGCCGCAGGCGTGCACCAGGCGGGCCCCGGTGCGTACCGCCTCGGCGTGGTGCCGCACGTACATCCGGTCCACGAACTCCGGCTCACCGGTGATGTCGAGGTAGTCGGTGCCGGCTGCGGCGCACGCGGCCACAAGCGGCTCGCCGTGGTGCACGTACGGCCCGACGGTGCTGGCCACCACCCGGGCGCACTCCGCCACCGCGCGCAGCGACGCCGGGTCGGTCACGTCGGCGGTGAGCAGCGGCAGCTCGGCCAGGGCCGGGTCGATCGCGGCGAGCCGCTCCCGCACCGCGGCCAGCTTGTCCGGGTTACGCCCGGCCAGCGCCCAGCGCAGCCGCTCCGGCGCGTGCCGGGCCAGGTACTCGGCGGTCAGCCCGCCGGTGAAGCCGGTGGCGCCGAACAGGACGAGGTCGTACCGACGGTCTGCGCGCATCCGCCGAGTGTGCCATCCACGGCGCTCACCTTCACGGCGTGAAGACAACCCGGACGCAGCCGTCGGCCCGGTCGCGGAACAACGCGTACCCGTCGGCGCCGCGCTCCAGCGGCATCCGGTGCGTGGCCAGATGCTCGGTGACCAGCTCGTCGCGGGCCATCCGGGCCAGCAGCTCCGGGATCGCCGTCGCGCCCCGCCGCCGGGCCGCGCGGACGGCGAGGCCCTTGTCCGCGAGCGCGCCGAGCGGGAACCGGTCCACCACACCGGGCCGGGCGTCGAGCACCACCACGACGCCGCCCTTGCGGCACGCGTGCACCGCCTCGCGCAGCGCCGCCCCGCCGTCCGCCTCGGTCAGCGGCCACCGGTTCGGCTCGGCCGGCACCCCGGAGGCGTCGACGCAGACGTCCGGGCCCCGGCCGCCGCTGCGCTCCCGCAGCTCGGCGAGCACGTCCACGTACCTGTGGTTGAGCGCCTCCACCCCGGCGTGCCGGGCGACCATGCTCAGCCGGTCGTCCCGGTCGTCGACCACGATCACCCGGTCCGCGCCCCGGGCCACCGCCGCCCCGGCGGTGAGCTGGCCGACCGCGCCCGCGCCCCACACCGCCACCACGTCGCCCGGGGCGACCTCGCCCAGCTCCGCGCCGTACCAGCCGGCCGGCGCGGCGTCGGCGGCGAACACCGCGCGGTCGTCGCTCACCGACTCCGGTACGGCGAACGCGCCCACGTCCGCGTACGGCACCCGGACGAACTCGGCGTGGCCACCGGCGAACCCGCCCAGCCGGGCCGGCCGGCCGAAACCGCCCGCTGACGGCTGGCCCCACTCCGGCTCGGCCGTCACGCCGCTCGTGCCGTTGTCGCAGCAGGCGAGCAGCCCCTGCCGGCAGAACCAGCACGCCCCGCAGGCCACCGCGGCGCCCACCACCACCCGGTCGGCGACCCGGTGCCGGCGTACCTCCGTACCGACCTCGACCACCTCGCCGAGGAACTCCCGTCCGAGCACCTCCCCGGCGGACGCCTCGGGCACCCGCCCGTCCAGGAGCGGCAGGTCCGCGCCGCAGGTGATGCTGCGCCGCACCCGCACGATCATGTCCTGGGCGTTGCGCAGCTCCGGGTCCGGGACGCGACGCACCTCCACCGCGTCGGCCCCGGCCCAGCACAGCGCCCTCATCGCACCGGCCCCGGCCGCTCCAGCGGCGAACGGTCCGCCCGCAGCACCTCGCCGGTCTCCAGGAGCTGCTTGGTCTGCCGCAGCACGTGGCGCAGGTACCGGCCCGGGTCGTCACCGACCAGGTGCGCGGCGAACCCCGGCAACGTGCACTCCCCGCCCAGCGGACGGATCGCCAGCTCCGTGCCGCGACCGCCCGGCGCGGGGCGGGCCCACACCTCGACCGCCCCGTCGAGACGGCGCAGCGGCTCGGGCCACCGCCCGGCCGGGAGCACCCGCTCGGGCTCGGCGGCCACCGTCACCTTCTGCCAGCGCCCCGGCCGTGGATCCGTTGCGGCCCGCTGCGGCAGGCGATCGGCCAGCCTCCGCGCCCCGCCGGCCGCCAGCGCCAGCGCGCCCGCCGCCAGCCGTCTGATCCGCGCCACCTGACCTCCCGAGGTCCCGGCCTCGGGCGGCCGGCGCTGCCCGGCCGGCCGCCCGCGTGCCTCCAGGGTGGGCGAGGGGCGGGTGAGCCGGGGTCGCCCCGAAGGGGTGAACCGGCCCGGTTCGGGTAACCGCTGCCCGCGTCGACAGGGGGAGGGATGCATGCCGGAGGAGGCCGACCAGGTCCGGTTCGTGGCCGCGCCGCACGACACCAGCGAGATCACCGGTACGTCCGATCTGCGTACCGCCGGCATCGATTCGCCCGACCTGGCCGGTGGTCCGCTGCCGGGCGGCCCGCCGCTGCTGGCGTCCCGGTTGACGCCGCCGCCGCCACCCGAGCCGGGTCTGCTGCGGCCCCGGCTGGTGGAGCGGGTGGAGCGGGGCGCGAGCGGGCCGGTGACGCTCCTGCTCGCGCCGGCCGGCTGGGGCAAGACGGCCGTGTTGTCCACCTGGGCGCGGGCGGAGCGGGACGGCCCGGCGCCGGCCTGGGTGACGGTGGGTGAGGGCGACACGGCACGGCGGCTCTGGGGCTACCTGGCGGCGGCCCTGCGGACGGCCGCGGTCGACGACCCGGACGAGGGACCACCGCCACCGGTGCCGGACGGCCCGCCCCGGCCGGAGCAACTGGAGTCGCTGGCCGCCGCGCTGGCCGGACGGGAACGGCCGGTGCTGCTGGTCCTCGACGACCTGCACCGGGTCACCGACCCGGCGGCGCTGTCCGGGCTGGAGTTCCTGCTCCAGCACACCGACGGGCGGCTGCGGCTGGTGGCCGGCGCGCGGCGCGAGCCGCCGCTGGCGCTGCACCGCTGGCGGCTGGCCGGCGAACTGACGCTGATCGGCCCGGACGAGCTGGCGTTCACCACCGACGAGGTCGCCGACCTGCTGGTCGCGCACGGTGTGCCGGTGCCCGCCCCGGCGGTGCCCCGGCTGGCCGAGCGCACCGCCGGCTGGCCGGCCGGGCTGCGCTTCGCCGCGCTCGCGCTGGCCGACGGGACCGACCCGGCCCGCGCGGTGGACCGGTTCGCCGGTGACCAGCCGGACGTCGCCGCGTACCTGCGGGACGAGGTGCTCGCCCCGCTGGGCCCGGCGACCCGCGACGTCCTGCGCCGCGTGGCGGTGGCCGTCGCGGTCCGCGCCGACCTCGCCGCCGCGCTGACCGGGCGGGCCGACGCCGGGCAGGTGCTCGCCGAGGCGGCCCGGGACGGCGGCTTCCTCCTCCAGGACGGCGGCAACCCGCAGTGGTACCGGCCGCATCCGCTCCTGGCCGACGTGCTGCGGGACGAACTGGGCCGGCTGCCCGCCGACGAGGTGCGCGAGCTGCACCGGCGGGCGGCGGACTGGTACGCCGCCCATGACCGGCCGGCCGAGGCGGTACGGCACGCGCTGACCGCCGGTGAGTGGACCGCCGCCGCCGAGCTGCTGGTCAGCCGCTGGCCCGAGCTGGCCCCGGACGAGCCGACCGCCGCGCCGGCCCCGCCGGAGCCGCCGGCGCACCAGGTCCGCCGGGATCCCGAGCTGGCGCTGGCCGCCGCCGCCGAGCGGGCGTACGCCGGTGATCCGGCCGCCGCCGACGGGCAGCTGCGGCGGGCGCTGGCCCACGCCGACGACCTGCCCGCGCCGCGCCGCGACCGGTTCCGCCGGCTGGCCGCCGCCGTGGAGCTGAGCCTGGCCCGGCTCGGCGGGAACCACCAGGGGGTACGCGAGGCCGCCGACCGCCTGCTCGCCACCGCTTCCGGCCCGGCAGCCGACGCGGGAGCCGACCCGCGTGCCGGGGCGGCCGAGCGCGACGACGTACGCGCGGTGGCGGGCGCCGCGCACGGACTGGTCGCGCTGGCCGAGGGGGAACTGCCGGCAGCCCGTACCCGGTTCGCCGAGGCGCGGGAGGCGGCGCGCCGGGCCGGGCGGCCGCGGACCGAGCTGCTCTGCGTCAGCCGGTCGGCGGCGCTGGAGGCGGCCCGGGGCGCGTTGCGGGCGGCCGAGGAACTCGCCGGGGAGGCGCTGGCGATGCCGGCCTGCCAGGGCTGGTCGGCGCGGGCGGACTGCGGCTACGCGTACCTGGCGCTGGCGCTCGTGGCCTGGCACCGGGACCGGCCCGCGGAGGCCGTGGCCCACCTGGCGCTGGCCGGTCCGGCCACCGCGGAGCCGGGGGGAGCGGCGCTGGCCGCGCTCTGCCGGGCCGGGCTGCTGGCCGACGGCGACGACCCGGCGGGCGCGCTGCGCACACTCGCCGGCGCGCGGGCGGTCGCGCCCGGCGCGGAGCTGGGCGGGTGGCTGGCCGCCGAGGAGGCGCAGGTACGCGCGGCGGCCGGTGACGCCGACGGCGCCCGGGCGCTGCTCGACGCCACTGGTGACGGGCCGGCGCCGGCGCTGGCGTCCGCCCGGTTGCTGCTGCGCGCCGGTGACGCCCGCGCGGCCGAGCGGACGCTGCCCGACTGGGCCGGGCCCGGCGCGGCGGACTGGCCGCTGCCGGTGCGGCTGGGCGCCGGGCTGCTCGACGCGGTGCTGGCCGGAGGGTCCGGGGACGCCCGGCGGGCCGGGCGGGCGCTGGAGGAGGTGCTGGCGCTCGCCGAGCCGGACGGCTACCGGCGCGTCTTCACCCGCACCGACCCGGGGGTACGGGACCTGCTGGCCGCGCACCTGGACTCCGGGACCGCGTACTGGGCCACGGTGAGCGAACTGGTCCGGGGCGCGGACGCGCAGCCGGTCACCGGGCCGGCGGACGGCGCGGCGCGCGGGCTGGACGAGCCGCTCACCGAGCGGGAGCTGACCATCCTGCGGTACCTGCAGAGCATCCTGTCCAACGTGGAGATCGCCGCCGAGCTGTCGCTGTCGGTGAACACCGTCAAGACGCACGTGCGCAACATCTACCGCAAGCTCGACGCGACCCGCCGGCGGGACGCCGTCCGGCGGGCGCGCGAGCTGCGGTTGATCTGACTCAGGCGTCGGCGGCGGCGTCCACCGCTGTCAGCAGTTCGGCCAGGTCGTAGCCGCCGTCGTGGCGGACGCCGTTGACGAACAGCGTCGGGGTGCCGTTGACGCCGCTGCGGATGCCGCCGACGAAGTCCTGCCGCACCCGGTCGGCGTACTCCTGGCGGCCGACCTCCGCGGCGATCTCGTCCGGCGACAGTCCGATCTGCTCGACGCCGAGCGACAGGTGCACCGGGTCGAGCTGGTCCTGGTGCTGGAAGAGCCAGTCGTACATCTCCCAGAACCGGCCCCGGGCGGCGGCCGCCTCGGCGGTCTCCGCCGCGCTCTCCGCGTACGGGTGGATGTTGGCGATCGGGAAGTGCCGGTACGCCAGCCGCACCACGTCGGCCCGCTGGCGCAGCACCTCGGTCAGGTTCGGGTACGCGGCGCCGCAGAACCGGCACTGGAAGTCGCCGTACTCGACGATCGTGACCGGCGCGTCCGCCGGCCCGCGGACGTGGTCGTGTTCGGTCACCGGGGTCCGCAGCCGCGCGGTGGTGACCTGAAGTGGCGTGGTCATCGGGCGCTCACCCGCCGATCCGCGTCCAGCCGCTCCAGCGCGTCGAGGATGCCGTCGACGCCCGGGTTCACCTCGGGCGGCGACAGGTGGCTCCAGGCCACCCGGCCGTCCGGGTCGATCACCACGAGCGCCCGGTCGGACTGCCCACGCGGCGCGTACGCGCCGTACCGGCGCGACACCTCGCCCTTGGGCTCGAAGTCGGCGAGCAGCGGGAACCGGATGCCCTGGCTCTCGGCGAACGCCCGGTGCGAGTCGACGCTGTCCACCGAGATGCCCAGCAGCACCGCGTCGTACCGCTCCAGTTCGGGCAGGGCCGCCTGGTAGAGGGCCATCTGCTCGCCGCAGACCGGTGACCAGTCGGCGGGATAGAAGGCCAGCACCACCGGACGGCCCCGGAACTGCCCGGGACCCACCTGTCGCCCGTCCGGCGCCGCCGGCAGCGTGAACCCGGGGGCGGCCCGCCCGGGTGTGATCAGCCCGTTCGGATCACTCATGCCTCCCACCATGGCGGGCGCCCGGGTGAGGCGGGCTCACCCGGGCGGGGTGGTTCGGCTCAGCGCACGACCAGGTGGTTGTGCACCTCCCGGATGCCGGGGGCGTTCCACACCACCCGCTCGATCTCCGCGCGCTCGCCGGGCGAGTGGACCTGCCCGCCCAGCACGACGGTGTCGCCGTGCACCCGGACGTCGACGCTCTCGGCCTCGGTGGCGGCGTTGCGCGCGAGCGCGTCCACGATCCGTTCGGCCAGGTCGTGGCCGTCGGCGCGGACCGCCGGGCGCACGGCGATCCCGTTGCTCACCCCGCGTACGCCGGTGAGCCGGGCGACCGACCGTTCGGCGGCCCGCCGCTGGTACTCCCACTCGACGTCGCCGTGCAGCGTGACCCAGCCGTCGGAGACCGTCACCTGCAGCGTCTCGACCGGCACGAACGCGTCCCATTCCAGCGCCCGTACGGCCGCGACGGCGATCTCCGGGTCCTCCCGGCCGGCCGCGGTGGCGATCTGGACGGCGAGGTCGTTGGCGACCGCGCGGACCCGGGCGGCCCGGTGCGCGGCCCGCTCGGCAGCCCACTTCTTGGCGTAGCTGTCCACCCGGCCGGTCAGCGTCACCACGCCCTCGGTGACGGTTACGCCGATCTCGTCCGGGCCGACCCGGGGCTCCCAGGTCAGTTCGTCGAGCACCGCGGACTGGATGTCCCGGTCGGTGCGCGTGATCGTGTCGGTGGCCATCCGGCTCTCCCTCCGTCGATGGCGGCGCGGGCACGCGGTCCCGCACCCGCGATCCTGCGCGTGTCCGGGGTGACCGGCCCTCACCCGGTCCGGGTGGGGGAGCGCACCACGCGGCACGGTGGCCGCCCCCGGGAGTGCCGGGAGCGGCCACCGTGCCGGTCGGGTGGGGTTCAGCCGTCCAGGCCGGCCGGGGAGTTCGGGCGGTCCACGTCCACGAACTCGATCTCGTCCGCGGCGCGGTCGCGGCTGCCCGCGGCGCGCGCGGCGGTGCCGGCGGCCCAGCCGATCGCCGCGCCCGCGAGCGCCGCCGCGATCAGCAGCGTCCAGGGCAGGGCGGGCCGGCGTCCGGCCAGCGCGTCGAAGGCGAGCGTGGCACGCCGGCGCGCCTCCTCGGCGGCGGAGCCGACCAGGTCGGTGGCGTCGTCGGCGAAGCCGGAGGAGTTGCGGCGGGCGCTGCGGGTGGCGTCGCGCACGCTGTCACCGGCGGAGCCGGCCGCGGAGAGCAGGTGCTGCCACGCCTGGTCGGCGACCCGCTCGGCCTTGCCCCGGCGGTCCAGCAGGTTGGATCCGAACATCGTTCTACCTCCTCGGGTGCCGAAGGCCGGCGGCCACTTCGGACTCCGGTGTCCATCCGGCGCGTTCACTGTCTCGGGGCAGTGCCCCACCGGCGCACGCGGCAAACCCTCGCGGTGGTGCCCGGCTCGTGAGCAGCGAACGGGACGAACCACCCGAACGCGCCGGGACCGGTGCCGACGGGACGTGCGCGCGCCCGCTACCCTGGTCGGCGGATCGACGGGTCCGACCGGCCGTACGGCTGGCCGCGGCCCGCGTCGAAGGGGAAACTGGAACCCGGAGGTCCGGATTGGGAGCGCCCAGGTGTGCCCAGTTCGCGAATTGCTCATCCCGGGGGGTGGCGACCGGGCCGTTGGAGGAATACTCTCGGTCGCGGCCCGCGTACTGATGAGGCGCCCGTCAAGGGCGAGTGGAGGTGCTCGCGTGAGCCTGTCGATCGTGAAGTCGGTGCGGCCGGGTGGTGTCGTCCAGATCGCGCCCCGTGGGGAGATCGACGTCGACACCGCGTACGAGGTGCGGGAAGCGATCGCCGAGGTGCTCGCGAAGGGCCGTCCCTCGCGCATCGAGCTGAACATGCGGCTCGTCACGTTCATCGACTCGGTCGGCATCAGCGCCATGGTGGCCGGCTTCCAGACCTGCGAGGTCAGCGGCGTCAAGCTCGTGGTCACCGAGCCGAGCCGGTTCGTGCACCGGCAGCTCTGGGTGACCGGCCTGCTCGGCCTCTTCGGCGCTCCCGAGCCGTGGTTCGCCGACGACACCCCCGAGGTGCTGCCCGGCGCCTGAGCGCCGTTCGCACCCCCTGCGGCCAGGGGACCTTCTACCCGTTGCCAGCCCGGCGTCGGTACGGGACGATCGTCGCGACGTACGACGGCGAGGGGGCCCGCTTGCAGAGCAGCGACAGCTTCAGCTACACCGTGCAGGCCCGGTGCAGCCGGGCCGACGCGGTGGCACTGCTGGGTGACCTGAGTCGCCAGGGCGAGCTGCATCCGCTGATCGTCCGGGTCCGGCAGCTGCCGGCCCGGCCGGGCGCGCTGGCCAGCTACGCGATCACCGACCGGCTGCAACTGGGCCCGCTGCACTTCCCGGTCACGTACCAGGCGGACGTGCTGGTCGCGAGCGAGGACGAGGTGGTCACTGTGGCCCGGCAGCAGCCGGCGACGACGGTGCGCAACCACACCCGGCTACGCGACGAGCCCGACGGCACCGTGCGCATCGACGTGGAGATCACGCTCACCGCGCCGGCGCCGCTGTTCGGGTACGCGTTCCGCCAGGCCCGGGCGGCTCACCTGAGCCTGGCGGCCCGTCTCGGCGCGACGCTGGAGGGCCGGCCCGATCCGGCCGGCCCCCCGGGAGCGCGCTAGTACACCGACAGGTGCACGTGGTTGGTGTGGTCGCTGGACGGGTCTCCGTTGCCGCCGCTGTACGACTTCCACCCGCTGCTGGGCAGCCAGATCTGCTTGAACCAGATCACGTAGAGCACGGCGAGCGGGTCGGCGTTGCGCACGAAGTACGCGGCCAGGTTGTTGCCGTACGTCCGGTCACCGCCGCTGGCCACGCCGCCGAAGCCGTTCTTCTGGGCGGCGAAGTCGCAGGCCCGCCCCTTCGGGTGCTCGCCCGAGCCGCTGGGCCGGTGGCACGAGACGTACCTGGTGAAACCGGCCGCCTTGGCCTGCTGCAGCGCGTGCAGCGTCCGCGGGGTGATGCAGCCGTTGGCCGGGGTCGGGTCGTTGACGCTGCACGACTCCGACGGCCACGAGCCGTCCGAGTTGCGTGGTGCGGGCTTCGCGTTCTTGTTTGAGGTGCCCTGGACGCTGCCGCCGCCGCTGCTGTTGTTGCGGGCGGAACGTTCGTTCGCCACTTCGAGCGCGCGCTCGGCCTGCTCCTTGCGCTTGCCCATCACCTCGACCTGCTTGCGTTGCTCGCGGATCTCGGTGTCGAGCGCGGCCCGGGTGCGGGTGGCCTCGTCCCGGGTGGTGATCAGCTCGCGCACCGTGCGGTCCTCGTGCGCGGCGACCTGTTCCAGCGTGGCGGCCCGGTCCATGAAGCCCGCCGGGCTGCTGCTGTCGAGCAGCGCCGCGGCGGTGCCGAGGCGGCCCGCGCGGTACGCCACCCCGGCGATCTCACCGACCTTGGCGTCACGTACGGCCAGCTCGGCGCCGACCTTCGCGAGCTGGTCGTTGAGCTGCTTCTGGCGGTTCACCGACCGGTTCAGCGCGGCCTTCGCCTCCAGCCAGCCCTTGCTGGCCGCGTCGAGTTGGGCGCGCAGCTCGGGCGTGCCGCCCTCGTCGTCGCCGGGCGCGGCGGCGAGCAGGGCGGTCCGGGGCGCCGCCGAGGCGGGGGAGGCCGGAACGGTCGCGACGCCGACAGTCAGCGTCGCGACGAGCAGGGCCGCCAACCGGGCGGCCGTCCGTCGTACAGGTGCCACTGGGGGCATTCACATGTCCTTCCGTCAACCGCCGACCGGGTTAGCTGACGGGTTCGGGACGGAAGATCCCTACCGCTGACGCGGATGCACCCCACGTACGTGGTTCCCCGGCTCGCCCCTTCGGGCGATTAGGCGACGGCCACCCCACCTGCGCCGGTGACGCCGGTGGCTGCGGCCGCGACCGAGCCTACCGGCGCGGCCCGGGCGCGGCTCCGTTGCGCAGTGCCGCATGGTGGGGCAAAACCGACATAAGTGTACAGCAGTCACGGTGATTTAAGTCTGCCCTAATCACCACTCGGTCTTTCCGCACACTCCGGCTGACGCTCCGGGTTCGACCTGCAACGTGGCGTGATCGATGGAGAAGTCCTCGTGCAGCGCCGTCCGCGCGGCGGCCAGCACCCCGGCCGGGTCCACACCCGGGTCGGTGGTCAGGTGCGCCGAGGCCACCTCCATGCCCGAGGTGAGCGTCCAGACGTGCAGGTCGTGCACCTCGGCCACGCCGGGGACCGCGGCCAGTCGGTCGTGCACGGCGGTCACCTGGAGGTGCTCCGGCGCCGCCTGCACCAGGATGCGCACCGCGGCCCGGCCGAGCCGCCAGGTGCGCGGCAGGATGAACAGGCCGATCCCGACGGCGACCAGTGGGTCCGCCCACCACCAGTCGGTCACCGCGATGACCAGCGCGGCGGCGATCACGCCGAGCGAGCCGAGCAGGTCGCCGAGCACCTCCAGGTACGCGCCGCGCAGGTTGATGCTCTCCTTCGCCCCGGCGCGCAGCAGCGCGAAGGCGACGATGTTGGCGAGCAGGCCGAGCACCGCCACCACGAGCATCGGGCCGGCCAGCACCTCCGGCGGCTCGCCGAAGCGGCGTACCGCCTCGATCAGGACGTAGACCGCGACGGCGCCGAGCAGCACGGCGTTGGCGAGGGCGGCGAGCACCTCCAGCCGGTAGAGGCCGAACGTGCGCTGCGGGTCGGTGCCGGCGCGCCGGGTGGCGGTGATCGCCGCGAGGGCCATGCCGATGCCGAGCACATCGGTGAACATGTGCCCGGCGTCGGAGAGCAGGGCGAGCGAGCCGGTGGTGAAGGCGGCCACCGCCTCGACCACCATCAGGACGGCGAGCAGCGCGAACGCGGCCCAGAGCCGGCCTGCGTGGCGGTGTGCCGCGTTGGCCACCGCGCTGCTGTGGTCATGACCTGCGCCCACGCCAACACCCTCCCTGCCGCGTACCGGCCGGGCCCAATGTATGCTCACATCGCTATGTATGCAAGTGAACTGTGGGTGGCGCGGGCGTGGCCCCTCACCCCACCGGGTCGAGCGTGGTGAGGCGCTGGGTCGCCCGGGACAGCGCCACGTAGAGCGTGCGCACGCCCGAGCCCGGATCGGCCCGGATCTCGCTCGGCGCCACCAGCACCACGCCGTCGTACTCCATGCCCTTGGCCTGGAGGCTGGTCACCACCTGGAGCCGGCCCGCGCCGAGCGCGCCCAGCCAGCCGGCCACCTCGTCCCGGCGCGGCACCGGCGTGATCACGCCGACGGTGCCCTCCACCTGGCCGAGCAGCGCCTCGGCCGCCTCGACGGTGGCCGCCGGCAGCTCGGCGGCGGGCACCGTGCGCTCGACCGGCGGAACGCCGGTGGACCGGACCGCGTCGGGCAGCGGCAGATCCGGGTAGAGCCGGCGGATCTCCGCCGCCGCCACCGCGAAGATCTCCGCCGAGTTGCGGTAGTTGGTGGTCAGCTCGTAGCGGTGCCGCTTGCGCCGGCCCAGCGCCTGGTCCCGGGCCCGGTCCAGCTCCTGCGGGTCGCCGGTCCAGGCCGTCTGCGCCGGGTCACCGACCACCGTCCAGGACGCCAGCCGCCCGCGCCGGCCGATCATCCGCCACTGCATCGGCGAGACGTCCTGCGACTCGTCCACCACCACGTGCGCGTAGTCGCGGTAGTCGGCCGGACGCTCCCGCGCCGCCGCGCGGGCGGCGCGCTGCCGATCGGCGTACGTGCTCAGCTCGCGCACGCCACCGGCGAGCTGGTACGGGTCGCGCTTGGGCCGGGCCCGCTGCACCGGCTTGCCCAGCAGCGCGTCCAGCTCGTCCAGCAGCGCGATGTCCGCCACCGTCAGCCCGTCGGTCGCGAGCGTGCGGTACGCCTGCCCGAGCAACCGGATCTCGGCCGAGGAGAGGATCCCCCCGGCGTAGCGGCGCAGCCGGTCCGGGCGGGCCAGCCAGTCCAGCACGTGCCGGGGGTGCAGCCGGGGCCACCACGCCTTGAGGAACTCGCGGAACTCCGGCCGCTCGATGATCTCGTCCTCGAACGCGGGCTGCTCCGGCAGCCGGCCCACCCGCAGCGTGCGGGCCTGCGCGTAGAGCGCGGCGAGCACCGCGTCGAACGCCGCCCGGCGTACCTCGTTGCGGCGCGCGCCCCGGGCCAGCGTCCGGTCCCGGATCGCGTCCAGCGCGGGGCGCTCCAGGCGCAGCAGCTCACCCCGGTACAGCAGGCGCAGCTCGGCGGGGGAGTCCGGCACCGCGTCGCGGACCGCGCGTTCCAGCACCCGGCGCATCCGCAGCGAGCCCTTCACCGCCGCCACGTCCGGCGGGTCGGTCCGCGACGCGGACAGGCCGGGGAAGAGCGAGCCGAGCGAGTGCAGCGTGGCGGTCTCCTCGCCCAGTGAGGGCAGCACCGAGGCGATGTACTCGACGAACACGCCGGACGGGCCGACCACCAGGATGCCGCCGCCGGCGTACCGGGCCCGGTCGGAGTAGAGCAGGTACGCGGCCCGGTGCAGCGCCACCGCCGTCTTGCCGGTCCCCGGGCCGCCGGAGACGATCGTGACGCCGTTGCCGGGGGAGCGGATCGCCTCGTCCTGCTCGCGCTGGATGGTGGCGACGATGTCGCGCATGCCCCGGCCGGTGGCCCGGGACAACGTGGCCAGCAGCGCCCCGTCACCGACCACCGCCATGTCCGGCGGCGCGGCCTCCGGGTCCAGCAGGTCGTCCTCGATCCGGGTGACCTTCTCCGAGGCCGACTGGATCG
The DNA here is from genome assembly GCF_001709195.1 of Micromonospora sp. II. NCBI lineage: Bacteria > Bacillati > Actinomycetota > Actinomycetes > Micromonosporales > Micromonosporaceae > Micromonospora > Micromonospora sp. II. The sequence continues at coordinate 109,841 of NZ_LYXF01000035.1, forward strand.
TGCGCCGGCGCACCACGCCGCGCGGCTCGGCGGGCGTGGCCTGGTAGAACGCGGCGGCGGCGGGCGCCCGCCAGTCCACCACCAGCGTCTCCGCGTCCACGCCCCGCACGCCCAGGCGGCCGACGTGCAGCACCTGCCCGGTACGCAGGTCCAGCCGCCCGAACACCAGCCCCTCGTGCTCGGCGTCCAGCACGTGCCGGCGCTGGGCGGCGTGGAAGACCATCGCATCCCGCTCGACCAGCGCGCCGAAGTTGCCGACCCGGGCCAGCCGGTAGCCCTCCCGCTCGGCGTCGGCCGCCGACCGGCGCAGTTCGGCCAGCCGGGCGTACACCCGGTCGAGGTGGCGCTGCTCGGCGGCGATCTCCCGGTCCAGCGTGGTCTGGTCGGTCAACGCGGATGCTCCTGTGGTCGGACGGCACGACGGGCTGAATGAGGGTACGGGCCCTCGGCAACCGCAGCGCCGGGGCATGCCGTCCGCGTGGCGTACGTCAGTGCCGTTCCGGAGCGGGAGACGCTCAGAGGCGGGCCGCCGGACGGCCGGTCAGCACCCGGTCCAGCACCCCGGCCACGGCGTCGTTCACCTGGTCCGGGCGCTCCATCATCAGCATGTGACCGGCGCCCGGGCAGACGGTCAGCTCCGTGGTGGGCAGCGCCGCCGCGATCGACTCGGCGCACGGCGGCGGGGTGAGCCGGTCCCGGTCCCCGACCAGCGCGGCGGCCGGCAGCCCGCCCAGCGCGGCGAGCGTCTCCAGCCGGTGCTGCGCCCCGATCGAGGCGCGGAACCCGCCGATCGAGCGCAGCGTGGCCCGGGCCACCGCCGAGGTGACCAGCCGGATGTCCGCGGGGTCGCAGCGGTCGCCGAACAGCATCCAGCGGATGCTCGGGCGCAGCGCGCGCAGCAGGGCGTGCGGTGGCCGCCAGCCGCCGCACCGGGCCAGCACCCCGGCGCCGGTGGTCTCGGCGAGCCGGATCAACCTCGTGATGCGGGGGGACAGGCCGTAGACGGTGTGCGTGTGCCCCTCGGCGGTGGTCGAGACGAAGACCAGCCCGGCGGTACGCGCGGCGAACCGGTCGGCGTGGCGGTGGGCGTACTCCATCACCGTCATTCCGCCCATCGAGTGCCCGACCAGCACGATCGGCCCGGACGGGGCGATCTCGTCGACCACGGTGGCGAGGTCGTCGCCGAGCTGGGCGAGCGTGGCGTCGCGCAGCGCCAGGCAGCTCGACCGGCCGTGGCCGCGCGCGTCGTAGGTGACCAGGCGGACCCGGTCGCCGAACCGTTCCCGCAGCTCGGCGACCTGACGGTGCCAGCTGCGGCCGTCGAGCGTCCAGCCGTGCAGCATCAGCACGGTGACCTCGGCGTCGACCGGCCCGGTGACCGTCACGTGCAGGCGTACGCCGTCCGGAAGCCGCAGTTCCATGTCGCCACCCCCGAGCCCGTCCGGTTTGCGTCCACCGGGTGTCCCGGCGGTGACACCGGCGTTACCCGTCATGACACCACGGCAACCGGGGCGGGGAGAAGATTCGCGTCCGGCCTATGGACGAGCCGGACGCGCATCCGCCGGCGATCCGCCACCGGTGAGGTGACGCTGCTGCCGCAGGAGCAGACGCGAAACCGCCCGCCGGGGTGATCCCGGCGGGCGGTCGCGGTGGTGCGGGTGAAGGGTGCTCAGCCCTCGAAGACGCCGGCCTCGACCAGGCGCTTCTCGGTGGCCTCCCAGCCGTGGTCCGGGTGGGCGGCGGCGAGGCCGTTGATCTCAGCCCGGATCTTGGCGGCGTGGCCGGCGGCGGCCAGCACCCGGATCTCCTCGACGAAGGCCTCGGAGTCGGTGCGCAGGTGCGCGGTCTTGCCGTTGGTCAGGTTGCGCACGTAGGCGTGCTTGCCGCCGTTGAGCGGGATCAGGTACTTGAACTCGCCCAGCACGCTGAGGGCGCCACCCTGGCCAGCCTGGCCGGCCCGGACTGACGCGCGCGCGGTCTTAGAGGTGTTGCTCGCCACGGAGGTACTCCTTGCAGACGTACGGTGGGGACGGAAAGCCGTCCGGGGGCTGTGCGAGTGACGCCCGGGTTGAGCGCCTGCCCGCGAAGATGTACGGCGGCACACAGAACCGCCCAGAGAACTGTACACGACCGCGACACCTGGCTGGTCGTCGCGGCGTCAGAGGGCACAACCGGCTCCACCTCCCGGGTATTTCCCGCCGGCTGGGACCGGCGAATTTTCCGATTCGCTGGCGCACCACCAGTCACACGGGTCATCATGTGTGTCCAGGTACCACTCGGTAGGACGAGGTCGTAGGGGAAGACGCACCTCGGCTCACCGGGAGGTCACCGTGCCAACGCGTGGCGTCGTATACGTCCACTCGACCCCGCTCGCCGTGTGCTCGCACGTCGAGTGGGCGATCGCGCGCGTCCTCGCCGCGCCGGTCAACCTGCACTGGACGGCGCAGCCCGCCGATCCGGGCGCTCGTCGCGCCGAGTGCGGCTGGACCGGCAGCCCGGGGACCGGCGCGGAGCTGGCCGCTGCCCTCCGGCAGTGGCCCATGATCCGTTTCGAGGTCACCGAGGAACCCAGTCCCGGCGTCGACGGCGAGCGTTTCATGTACGTACCGGGCCGGGGCCTGTTCCGGGCCGCCGTCGGCGCGGCCGGTGACATCCAGCTCGGCGAGGACCGGCTGCGCAGCCTGATGGCCGCCGCGCGCAGCCCGGAGGCGCTCGCCCACGCGCTGGACAAGGCGCTGGGCACCGCCTGGGACGCCGAACTGGAGCCCTACCGTTACGCCGGCGACGGCGCCCCGGTGACGCTGCTCACCCGGGTCGGGTGACGGCGGCCGAGTTGCCCCGATACGGTGGGCCGCGTGTCGATTTCCCCGCGGCGCTCCGCCGTCGCGCTCGCCGCACTGACCGCGCTGCTCGTCTCCGGGTGCTCGGACGGGCCGGACCGGCCCCGTCCCACCCCGACGAGTCCGGCGCCGTCGTCGGCCGCGCCCGCGCCGAGCGAGTCGCCGGCCGCTGACCCGGCCGCCCGCGCCGCCGCGCTGGTCGGCACGCTGAGCGACGAGGACCTGGTCGGGCAGGTGCTGATGCCGTACGCCTACGGCAGCTCGGCCACCGAGGTCTCGGCCGGCTCGGCGGCCGGCAACCGCGCGCTGGCGGGCGTCGACACCCCCGCCGAGATGGTGGCGAAGTACCGGCTCGGCGGCGTCATCCTGGTCGGCTTCAGCGCCGACGACCCCACCTCCGGCAACCAGGCCACCACGAACGTCGACAACCCGAAGCAGGTCCGGGCGCTCACCGACGGGCTGCGCGCCGCCGCCGGCAAGCTGCCCGCCGGCGCCGCGCCGTTCCTGATCGGCACCGACCAGGAGTACGGCGTGGTCACCCGGATCACCGACGGCGTGACGCTGCTGCCCAGCCCGCTCGCGGCCGGCGCCGCCGGGAACCCGGCGCTGACCGAGGCCGCCTGGCGGGCCGCCGGGGCCGAGCTGGCCGCGATGGGCATCAACCTCGACTTCGCCCCGGTCGCCGACGTGCTCGTCACCCGCAGCACGGTGATCGGCTCCCGGTCCTTCGGCGCGGACCCGGCGACCGCGTCCCCCCAGGTGGCCGGCGCGGTACGCGGCCTGCAGGCCGAGGGCGTCGGCGCGGCGGTCAAGCACTTCCCCGGGCACGGCCTGAGCGCCGAGGACTCGCACACCGAGCTGCCCGTGATCAAGCAGTCCCGCGCCGACCTGGACCGGATCGCGTTCCCGCCGTTCCGGGCCGGGATCGGCGCCGGGGCCATGGCGGTGATGTCGGCCCACCTGGACGTCAAGGCGGTCGACCCGGGCACCCCCGCCACGTTCTCCCGCAAGCTGCTCACCGACGTGCTGCGCGGCCAGCTCGGCTTCCAGGGCGTGGTGATCACCGACGGGATGAACATGGCCCCGGCCAAGAAGTGGTCACCCGGTGAGGCGGCCGTGCGCGCGCTCAACGCCGGCAACGACCTCATCCTGATGACGCCGAACGTCACCCAGGCGTACGACGGGCTGCGCGCCGCGCTCAAGGACGGCTCGCTGCCCCGCGCCCGCCTGGTCGAGGCGGTCACCCGGGTGCTCACCATGAAGTTCCGGCTGGCCGGGCGGGACACGCCCGCGCTGTCCACGCTCGACGGCGCCGACCACCGCAAGGCCGCCGACGACCTCGCCACCGCCGCGGTGACTGTGCTGCGCGGCAAGTGCGGCGGCGCGGTGACCGGACCGGTGAGCGTGACCTCCTCCGGTGGCCGGGAGCGCACCCGCAAGCTGCTGACCGAGGCGCTCACCGCGGCCGGCGTCAAGGTGGTGCCCTCCGGCGGCACGGTGGTGCACCTGGTCGGGTACGGCGACGGCGCGAAGGACCTGCGCGCCGACGCCGCCGTGACGGTGGCGATGGACACGCCGTACGTGCTGTCCGGGGCGAAGTCCCCGACGCTGATGGCGACCTACTCGTCCACCCGGGCCTCGATGAACGGCCTGGCCGCGGTGCTCGCCGGCAAGGCCCGCCCGGGCGGCCGCTCCCCGGTGCCGGTCTCCGGCCTGCCCGCCACCACCTGCCGCACCTGACCACCGCCGCCGGTAACTCGGGTGCGGCCCGGGGCGGCCGGCTGGCAGGGTGGCGCCCATGGGAGAGGCAGCACAGGGATTCCGGTACGTCCAGCGCGCCGACGGCACGGTGGTGATCACGCATCACGGCCGGGTCGCGAGCACGCTTCGCGGCGGCCGGGCCGCGCAGTTCCTGGCCGAGGTCGACGACGATCCGCAGCTGGCCATGGCCCGGTGGACCGGCAACTACCGGCGGGGAAACGAGCGCACCGCCCGCCTACACCCCCGCAACCGCTGAGGTGTAAGGAAGGGCCCCCTGTTAACGCCTGCGGTAGAGGAAGGGCCCCTTCTTAACAGTCGCTGTTAAGAAGGGGCCCTTCCTTACGTCAGGGGCGGGTGAAGACCAGCGCCACGTTGTGTCCGCCGAAGCCGAACGCGTTGTTCAGCGCCGCCGGGATCTCCATGTGCCGCGCCTTGTGCGCGGCGACGTCCAGGGTGAGGCCCTCGTCCGGGTCGTCCAGGTTGATCGTCGGCGGGATCACGCCGTCCCGGATGGCCAGGATGGTGGCGATCGACTCCAGCGCGCCGGCCGCGCCGAGCAGGTGCCCGGTCATCGACTTGGTGGCGGTGAGCACCGGGTGGTCGCCGACCGCCTGGCGCAGCGCGCCGATCTCCAGCATGTCCCCGACCGGGGTCGAGGTGGCGTGTGCGTTGACGTGCACGATGTCGGTACGGGCCACGTCCGCGTCGGCGACCGCCCGGGCGATGGCCCGGATCGCGCCCTCGCCCTCGGCATGCGGCTGCACGATGTCGTACGCGTCCGAGGTGATCCCCGCGCCGGCCAGGCGCGCGTACACCCGGGCGCCCCGGGCGGCGGCGTGGTCGGCGCGCTCCAGGATCACCACGCCCGCGCCCTCACCGAGGACGAAGCCGTCGCGACCGGAGTCCCACGGCCGGGAGGCCCGCTCCGGCTCGTCGTTGCGGGTCGACATGGCCCGCATCGAGCTGAAGCCGGCGATCGGCAGCGGGTGGATGACCGCCTCGGTGCCGCCGGCCACCACCACGTCGGCCCGGCCGGCGCGGATGATGTCCAGACCCAGCGCGATCGCCTCCGCGCCGGTCGCGCAGGCGCTGGCCACGGTGTGCACGCCGGCCTTGGCGCCCAGCTCCAGCCCGACCCAGGCGGCCGGACCGTTCGGCATCAGCATCGGGATGGTGTGCGGGGAGACCCGCCGCGGGCCCGACTTCTCCAGGATGTCGTCCTGGGCGAGCAGGGTGGTGGCGCCGCCGATGCCCGAGCCGACGCTGACCGCCAGGCGCTCCGGGTCCGGCCCGGCCTCGGCCAGCCCGGCGTCGGCCCACGCCTGCCGGGCGGCGATGATGGCGATGGCCTCCGAGCGGTCCAGCCGGCGCAGCTTCACCCGGTCCAGCACCTCGGACGGGTCCACCGCCAGCTGGGCGGCGATCCGGACGGGCAGGTCCGCCGCCCACTCCTGGGTGAGCGCACTCACCCCGGAGCGGCCGGCGAGCATGGCGTCCCAGGTCGACGCGACGTCCCCGCCGAGCGGGGTCGTCGCGCCGAGCCCGGTGACGACGACGTCGGGACGACTCATGATCAGGACTGCGCCTCGATGTAGCTGACCGCGTCACCGACCGTCTTGAGGTTCTGCACCTCGTTGTCCGGGATCTTGACGCCGAACTTCTCCTCGGCCGCCACCACGACCTCCACCATGGAGAGCGAGTCGACGTCGAGGTCGTCGGTGAAGGACTTCCCCTCGGCCACGTCGTCCGGGTTCACCCCGGCAACCTCTTCGAGGATCTCGGCGAGGCCGGCGGTGATCTCGTCACGGGTCATTACGGTTGGTTCCTCTCATCGGGGGTTACCGGTGACCGGCGTCGCCGGTCACGCGCCTCGGCGCGTTCGCGCCCGAGGGGATCTCAGGGGCAGCGCACGACCTGACCGGCGTAGGTCAGGCCGCCGCCGAAGCCGAACAGCAGGACCGGGGCGCCCGAGGGCACCTCGCGCCGCTCGACCAGCTTCGACAGGGCCAGCGGGATGCTCGCCGCCGACGTGTTGCCGGACTCGACGATGTCCTTGGCGATGATCGCGTCCGGAATGTTCAGCCGCTTCGCGATGCCGTCGATGATCCGGCCGTTGGCCTGGTGCGGCACGAACGCGGCCAGCTCCGACGGGGCCACGCCGGCCCGCTCGCAGGCCTGCAGCGCGAGCGGGGCCAGCGCGGTGGTGGCCCAGCGGAACACCGACTGCCCCTCCTGCGCGATGTACGGCTGCCAGCCCTCGATGCGTACCGCGTCGCTCTTCTCCGGCGCGGAGCCCCAGACCACCGGCCCGATCCCGGCCGGCTCGTCGTCGGCGGTCGCGGTCACCACGGCCGCCCCGGCGCCGTCGGCGAAGATGATGCAGGTCGAGCGGTCGGTCCAGTCGGTGAAGTCGGAGAGCTTCTCGGCGCCGACGACGATCGCGTTGCGCGCCGCGCCGGCCCGGATCGCGTGGTCCACGGTGCCCAGCCCGTATGCGAAGCCGGAGCAGGCGGTGTTGAGGTCGTATGCGGCGGGCGCGGTGACGCCGAGCTTCGCCGCGACCCGGCAGGCCACGTTGGGACTGCGGTCCACCGACGAGCAGGTGGCCACCACGACCATGTCGATGTCGGCGGCGGTGAGGCCGGAGTTGGCGAGCGCCTTGCCGGCGGCGGCGGTGGCCATGTCGGCGACCGTCTCGTCGCCCGCGATCCGCCGGGTGGCGATGCCGACCCGGTCCCGGATCCATTCGTCGCTGGTGTCCACCATCTGCGCGATCTCGTCGTTCGTGACGACGCGGGAGGGCTGGTAGTGCCCCATCGCGACGATCCGGCTGCCGGCCATTTAGTGCGTTCCTCCGATGCGGACGAGGGGCTGGCCCGGGGCGACCGGGTCGTCGTGGTGCGCGAGCCACTCGGTGAGCAGCCCGTTGTCGTGTGCGGTCACCTCGACCGGCCCCTGCGCCCCGGTGACGTGGCCGAGGACCTGGCCGGCGCGTACCTCGGCGCCCACCGTCGCCTCGGCCGCCCGGGCGAGGCGGCCGGCGGCGGGGGAGACGACCATCCGGAACCACGGCGTGTACGGGCGGGCGGGACCGGCGTGCCGAGCGATCAGCCGCCGCGCGGCGGGCAGGTCGGCGGGGGTGTTCAGAGTGACGATCTCGGGCGCGCCCTCGCCCTTGAGTTCCCGCTTGACCAGTCCGGCGAGGGTGCCGGCGGGCGGCAGCTCGATCACGCCGGTGACCTCGAGGTCGGCCAGCGTACGCATGCACAGGTCCCAGCGGACCGGGGCGGTGACCTGCCGGACCAGCCGCTGCAGCGTCTCCGGGCCGTGCCCGACCGGCGCGCCGTCGAGGTTGGACAGCAGGATCCGGGCCGGGGCGGAGGCGGTGACACCGGCGGCGACGGCGGCCAGCGCGGCCTCGGCCGGTGCCATGTACGGCGTGTGGAACGCGCCGGCCACCTGGAGCCGGATGATCCGGGTGCGGGCCGGCGGTTCGGCGGCGAGCTTGTCCAGCCCGTCGATCGCACCGGCGGCCACGATCTGACCGGCGCCGTTGCGGTTGGCCGGGTGCAGCCCGTGGGACTGGAGCGCGGCGAGCACCTCGTCCGGGTCACCGCCGAGCACCGCGGCCATCCCGGTCGGTTCCAGCGCGCAGGCCGCGGCCATCTCGTGTCCGCGTACGCCGGCGAGCGTCACGGCGGCCTCGGCCGGCAGTACCCCGGCCAGGGCGGCGGCGCCCAGCTCACCCACGCTGTGCCCGGCGACCAGCGCGACGTCGTGCATCGGCAGGTGCTCGGCGGCGAGCAGCGCGGCGGCGACCAGCAGCGGCTGGGTACGGGCGGTGTCCTTGATCTCGTCCGCGTCCGCCCGGGTGCCCAAATGGATCAGGTCCACCCCGGCCAGGGCCGACCACCAGCGCAGGCGCGCCTCGACACCGTCGAGGTCGAGCCACGGAGCGAGGAAGCCGGGCTTCTGCGAACCCTGTCCCGGAGAGAGTACGGCGAGCACGTGTACGACTCTGACGGATACTCGCGGGTCGCGCTGTAACGCACGGCACGAAACCGCACTAGAACCTTTGGAGGAAACCTACAAAAATCGGTGGGCGGTCATCGCCGGTCGGAGACCCCCGGTACCACCGGGTCGAGCCTACCCACAGTCAGCGCCACCTGCAGCGCGAAGGCGTCGCGCGGGGCCAGCGGCGAGAAGGCGGTCACCTCGGCGATCCGCTTCAGGCGGTAGCGCACGGTGTTCGGGTGCACGAAGAGCGCCCGGGCGGCGCTCTCCAGCGTGCCACCGGCGGCGAAGAACGCGTCCAGCGTCTCCAGCAGCTCGCCGCCGGAGCGGGCCAGTGCCGCGTACACGTCGTGGCGCAACCGGCGGCGGGCCTCGGTGTCGCCGGCCAGCGCCCGCTCCGGCAGCAACTCGTCCGCGGCGACCGGGCACGGCGCGGTCGGCCAGGCCGGCGCGGCCCGGAACCCGGCCAGCGCGGCCCGCGCCGACTCGGTGGCCTCGTCCAGGCTGGGCACCGCCGGGCCGACCACCACCGGCCCCTCACCGAAGGCGGTACGCAGCTTCTCCGTGGCCGCCACCGGGTCGGCCGCCCCGCCCAGCACGATGACCAGCCGGTCGCCGTGCACGCCGCCGATCACCTCGACGCCGATCCGCCGGGCCTGCCGGTAGACGGTGTGCAGCACGGCGGCCACCTCGCCGCCGGGGGAACGGCCCACCGCCACCGCGACCGGTGGGGCGTCCGTCCAGCCGAGCGCGGCGGCCCGGCTGGCCAGCACGTCCGGGGAGTCGCCGCGCAGCAACGCGTCGACCAGCAGCGCCTGCAACCGGGCGTCCCAGGAGCCGCGGCTCTCGGCGGCCCGGGCGTAGACCCGCGCGGCGGCGAACGCGATCTCCCGGGAGAAGCGCAGCACCGCCTCCCGCAGCGACTGCTCCTCGCCCGGCACGGCCAGCTCCGACACCTGCTCCTCGACCACGTCGATGGTCACCTTGATCAGCGCCACGGTCTGCTGGAGGCTGATCGAGCGGGCCAGCGCCTGCGGCGCGGCGGCGAAGACCTCGTCCGACACCTCCTGGGTGCGGTCGGTGGCCCCGCCACCCTGGCGCAGCCACTGCACCAGTGACCGCACGCCGGCCTGGGCCACGAGCATGACCCAGGAGCGCTGGTCGGCGGGCAGGTCGCGGAACCAGGGCAGTGTCTCGTCCATCCGGGCCACGCTGGCGGTGGCCAGGCCGCCCGCCGCCCGTTCGATACGCCGCAGCGTCGCCGACGTCTCCGTGCCGCCCGGTTCGCTCACCGCACCAGCCTGACATGCGCTGAGCAGCGGTTCCACTCCGAGGTGGCGGCTTCGCCGTGGCGTGACGATCTCCACCGGTACGCGCTGGCGATCTTGTCCGGGTGGGCCAGTACGGTGTCAGGGCGCGCCCGGGCTGTTCCGGCGGGCGCGCGAGGGCGACGGTGAGGAGGCCGGGATGGCGCAGGGGGAGGCCGAGCACGGTTGCGCCCAGGGCGAGCCGTGCCGGCGTGGCCACGACCAGCCGGTCACGGCCACGCACCCGCGTCGGCCGTGCCTGCACCACCAGGGCGAGCAGGCCGTCGGCCGGGCCGCGGAGCGCGCCGAGGACGAGCCGGCGGTGCCCCGTCAGCGGGCCGTCGAGCCGGCGCATCTCGCGGACGAGGCGTCGCCGGAGCAGGGTTGTCGCAGCGACCTGGCGGGCTGGGCGGGCGCCCACCGCCACGGCGCGGTACGCCCGCGCAACCGTACGGTCCGCCGGGAGCGCCCGCCGCGTCGCTGGTGCTGACGCGGAGCCGGGCGGGTTGACGCCGACGCGGTGTCGGGCCGGGCTCAGCGGGTGCGGCGGCGCACCAGCAGCGCGATGCCGGCGAGCCCGGCGGTGATGACCAGCACGACGCCCACGTTGAGCAGCAGCAGCCGCTGGAGTTCGCCGAGGGCGGTGTCGAGTTCGCCCACCGGGTCGAGCGCCTCCTCCGGCAGCACCCGCTCGCCGCCGCCGATGCCACCGGCGAGCGTGTCGAACTGCGCCGGCAACGGCACGCCTACCGAGCGCAGCGTCTCCGGCATGTTGAGCCGCCCGAGGAACCAGCCCGCGCGGAGGTTGCTCCGGTCCGGCTGCTTCGCCGGCCGGTAGACCCGCGGGCCGCCCTTGGCCAGGGGAAAGAGGTCGTAGGTGCGCTGCGGACCGGCGGCGACGTGCACCACCACCGTGTACTTCGGACCGAGGTCCGCGGCGGCCGGGCCGCGCAGCTGGCCGGTCGCGCCCAGCCACTTGATCTGGTCGATCACCAGGTGGACGTCGGCCGACCGGCTGTCGGTGCGCAGCCGCAGCGGCTCGTCGAGCTTGTCGCCGGTGATGTCGACGCCGGTCGGGGCGGGCGCGGGCGTCGGTTTCGGGGCGGCGTGGGCCGCCGTCGCGCCGGTCAGAGCCAGTGTGCACGCGAGGGCCGCCATCGTCCCGGTCACGGCGATCAGCAGCCGTCTCACCTTCCGGATCATCGCCGCCTCCTCGCCCCGTTCGATGGCTGGCTTCCGCTGCAGTCACACTGGACCGGTGTCCACCACAAAGACTCCGCAGAACGGCGCTCGGTTGCAGCAGGTGGAAGAGTATTTGGAACTATTTGCGAGCTGAGACCGACCAACGAGCGGTCGATGATCATCGGCCGGATCTTACCCGGACGGAGGGAACCATGGGGGGCAGGGTCGCCCGTACGGCGCGTACCTGGCTGGTGGTGCTCGGGGTGGTGGCGGCGTTCGCGCTGCTGCCGGCCGCGCCGGCCGCCGCGCACAACTCGCTGACCGGCAGCGATCCGCGCGACGGGGCCCGGCTGGCCGCCGCGCCGGAGCGGATCGAGCTGCGGTTCCTGGCCACGCCGAAGGAAGCCACGACCGAGGTCACCGTCACCGGGCCGGACAACGTGGCCGCTGCCGGCGGCGCGCCGACCTTCTCCGGCAAGCGGGTGACCGTGCCGTTCCGGCCGGGCGCGGCCGGGCTCTACATCGTCACCTACCGGCTGGCCTCCGACGACGGCCATCCGATCAAGGGGGAGATCCGGTTCACCCTGACCACCGGCACCCCCGCCGAGGCGCCGTCGGCGAGCGCGCCGCCCACGAGTGCCGCGCCCGCCGCGCCTACCAGCGCGGCGCCGAGCCCGACCCCGGCCGCCGCCGAGGCGGACGACGACGGGGGTACGGGCTGGCTGTGGGCGGCCGGCGCGGTGGTGGTGCTGGCCGCTCTGGGCGGCGGGCTGCTGCTGCGCCGCCGGGCCGCCCGCCGCTGACGCCGGCCGGTCAGCGGGAGCCGGCTCGCGGGGAACACTCCGCGTGACGCGGCCGGCGCAACGATCGCCGAAAACGCATATGCCTCTGAGTCATAATCATGACTCAGAGGCATATCGCTCGACAGGGTCACCTTCTCCCGGCCACGACACGCCCGGGCCGTCGGCGGGCCTGCCGCTCAGACCAGGCGTACGCGGGCGGCGCGCAGCCGGGTCAGCGTACGGTCGCGGCCGAGCACCTCCAGCGACTCGAACAGCGGCAGCCCGACGGTGCGGCCGGTGACCGCGACCCGTACCGGCGCCTGCGCCTTGCCGAGCTTCAGCCCGCGCTCCGCGCCGACCGCCTCCAGCGTGGCCTTGAGCGACTCGGCGTCCCAGGACTCCAGCGCCTCGAACGCGACGATCGCCGCGTCCAGCAGGTCGGCCGCGCCCTCCTTCATCGCCTTCGCCCACGCCGCCTCGTCGATCAGCGGGTCCGCCAGGAAGAGGAAGTCGACGTTCGGCACGATCTCGCTGAGCACCGCGATCCGGGTCTGCGCCAGCGGAGCCACCGCCGCGAACGCGGCCGGGTCGAACTCCTCGGGCTGCCACGGCGGCGGGGCGATGGTGTCGGTGCCGGTGAGCCACGGCTGGCAGGCGGCGACGAAGTCCTCCACCGGCAGCGCCCGGATGTAGTCGCCGTTGAACGCGCGCAGCTTCTTCTCGTCGAAGAACGCCGGGGACGGGTTGACCTCGTCCAGCCGGAACTCCTCCTCGATCACCGACCAGGGCACGATCTCCCGGTCGCCCGACGGCGCCCAGCCCAGCAGCATCAGGTAGTTGCGCATCGCGTCGGCGAGGTAGCCCTCGTCCCGGTACGCCTCCAGCGCGACCTTGTCCCGCCGCTTGGACAGCTTCTGCCGCTTCTCGTTCACCACCACCGGCACGTGCGCCCAGATCGGCGGCTTGACCCCGAGCGCGTCCCACAGCAGCTGCTGCTTCGGGGTGTTCGGCAGGTGCTCCTCGGCCCGGATCACGTGGGTGATCCCCATCGACATGTCGTCCACGACGTTGGCCAGCAGGAACACCGGGGAGCCGTCGCCGCGGGCGATGACGAAGTCCTCGATCAGCTTGTTCTCGAACGTCGGCTCGCCGCGCACCAGGTCGACCACCACGGTCTCGCCCTCGTCCGGCGTACGGAAGCGCAGCGCCCGGCCCTCGCCCGGTCCCAGGCCGCGGTCGCGGCAGAAGCCGTCGTAGCCGCGCTGCTGCGGCCCGGTACGCGCCTGCACGTCCTCACGGGTGCAGTCGCAGTAGTAGGCCCGGCCGCCCTCGTACAGCCGCTGCGCGGCGGCCCGGTGCTCACCGGCGTACGAGGACTGGAAGTACGGACCCTCGTAGCTGCCCCGCGCGATGCCTATCCACTCCAGCGCGGACAGGATGCCCTCGGTCCACTCGGGCTTGTTGCGGGCCGCGTCGGTGTCCTCGATGCGCAGCACGAACACCCCGCCCTGCTGCTTGGCGAAGATCCAGTTCTGCAGCGCCGAGCGGGCGCCGCCGACGTGGAACATACCGGTCGGGGAGGGGGCGAAGCGTACACGTACCGTCACGTCCCCCAGCCTACGGCGGGCCRCCACCGAGAAAGGAAGGGCCCCTTCTTAACGCCTCCGGAGGTGAAGGGGCCCCTTCTTAACAAGCGCGGCAGCCGGCGGGCGTCACGGCACGGAGCGGATCTTCACGACCAGGGCGCTGCCGAGCAGCGTGACCGCCGCGGTCACCGCGTACAGCGTCGGGTAGCCGCCGAGGTGCACGACGATCGGTGCGGACAGCGCCGGACCGAGCACCTGCGGCGCCGAGTTGGCAATGTTGATCACGCCGAGGTCCTTGGCCCGGTCGGTGGCGGCGGGCAGCACCTGCGTGATCAGCGCGGCGTCCACCGACAGGTAGACGCCGTACCCGGCGCCGAGCAGCAGCGCCGCGACGATCGCCATCGGCCAGGTGGGTGCCACCGCCAGTAGCGTCGCCGCCACCGCCATGATCAGCCCGGAGGCGATCACGAAGACCTTGCGCCGGCCGGAGCGGTCGGACATGCGCCCGGCGACCACAGCGGTCAGCATCATGCCGACCGTGTAGAGCAGGATCAGGATCAGCAGCGAGCCCTCGGGGTCGGCCACCCGTACCCCGTCGGTGAGGAAGTAGAGCAGGTAGAGCGTGCCCAGCGCGTTGCCGGTCTGCACCAGGAACCTGGTGAACCACGCCCAGGCGAAGTCGGGGTGGCGGCGCGGGCTGATCCACATCGAGGAGAACAGCGAGCGCAGCCGCAGCGGCGAGCGGTGCTCCCGGGGCAGGTGGTCGTCCTGGGTCAGCAGCGCGAACGGCAGCGACAGCAGCAGCACGGCGAGCGCGATCGCGGCGTACCCGGCGGCGTTGCCGGTCACCACGGCCGTCACCAGCACCGCGCCCAGCACCAGGCCCAGCGCCTGCGGAATGCCCACCCAGCCGGACACGCCGCCACGCTGCGCCACCGGCACCCGATCGGGGATCGCCGCGGTGAGGCTGGCCAGCATTGCGTTGAAGCAGACCTGCGCGGCCACCCAGGCCACCGCCACCCCGGCGATCGTGTTCTGCCGGGCCAGCAGCACCAGGGCGAGCGCGCCGATCACCGCGCCGAACGCGGTCCAGACGTGCCGGCGGCCGAAGTGGCGGTTGGCCAGCCGCAGCGAGGTGCGGTCGGACAGCGCGCCGGCGAGCGGGTTCGCCAGCACCGCGGCGAGCGCGCCGATGCCGGTGACCACTGCCAGCATCGCCTCCTTGTCGGCCGGCGCGATCCGTTCCACCTGCTGCGGCAACAGCACCTGGATCGGGGTGAAGAACGCCATCCAGACGCCCAGGTTGGCCGCGAAGATCAGCGCGATCCAGCTCCGCCGTACCGGCACCGTCGGTTCGGCGAGCGCCGCCGGCAGCGAGGCCGGCGTCGGGTTCACTGTGGTCACCGCCGGACCAGGTCCCGGAACCAGGCGTACGACGACTTCGGCGTCCGCCGCTGCGTGTCGAAGTCGACGTGCACCAGGCCGAACCGCTTGGTGAAGCCCTCGGCCCACTCCCAGTTGTCCAGCAGCGACCAGACGAAGTACCCGGTCACCGGCACGCCCTCGGCCATCGCCCCGCGCACCGCGCGGACGTGCCCGTCCAGGTACGCGATCCGCTCCGGGTCGTGCACCCGGCCGTCGGCGTCCGGCGCGTCGTCGTACGCGCAGCCGCTCTCGGTGATCTGGATCGGCGGCAGCGCGTCGCCGTACCGCCGGTGCAGTTGGAGCAGCAGGTCGCGCAGGCCGTCCGGCGCCACCGGCCAGTCGAACGCGGTACGCGGGTAGCCCTCCAGCGGCACGATGTCGAACGGCAGCGGCGAGCCCGCCTCGGGCGCCCGGATGGCGGTCGGGTTGTAGTAGTTGACCCCCAGCACGTCGATCGGCGCGGCCAGCACGTCCAGGTCGCCGTCCCGGATCACCGCCGGGTCGAGGCCGGGAGCGTCCGGGTAGCCGCGCCCGAGCAGCGGATCGGTGAACAGGAGGTTGTGCAGCGCGTCGTACGCCGCGGCGGCGGCCCGGTCCGCGTCGGTGTCGCCGGCGACCCGCACCGGGGAGTAGTTGTTGGCGATCGCCACCGGGGACGTGGTGCGGGCGCGCAGCGCGGAGACCGCGAGACCGTGCCCGAGAAGCTGGTGGTGGGCCACCGGGAAGGCGTCGAACAGCAGCATCCGGCCGGGGGCGTGCACGCCCATGCCGTAGCCCATGCTCATGTGGATGAACGGCTCGTTGAGCGTGATCCAGAGCTTCACCCGGTCGCCGAGCCGGGCGGCGGCCAGGTCGGCGTACTCGGCGAAGCGCGCGGCGGTGTCCCGGTTCAGCCAGCCGCCGGCGTCCTCCAGCGGCTGCGGCAGGTCCCAGTGGAACAGCGTGGCGACCGGGTCCACCCCGGCGGCGAGCAGGCCGTCCACCAGCCGGTCGTAGAAGTCCAGCCCGGCGGCATTGGCCGGGCCCGTGCCGTCCGGCTGGATCCGGGGCCAGGCGAGCGAGAACCGGTACGCGGACACCCCCAGCCCGGCCAGCAGCGCGGTGTCCTCGGCGTACCTGTGGAAGTGGTCGCAGGCCCGGTCGCCGGTGCTGGCGTCGGCGACCCGGCCCGGCTCGTGCGCGAACGTGTCCCAGATGGACGGACCGCGACCGTCGGCAGTGGTCGCGCCCTCGATCTGGTACGCGGAGGTGGAGACCCCCCAGCGGAAGCCGGCGGGGAACTCGGGCATCGGCGCGGTCGTCAAGGCACCCTCCAAGACATGAAGCGTGCTCGCGACTCTAGGGCTCGGCGGACCGCCGCGCCATAGGCCGAGATGACTGGGTGGCGCAAGGGAGTTCGGCGTGTCTTTTCCGAACCCGTCCGCTTAAGTCCGATTTACACATAGAGTGCCAAATATCGCGGATGTGATTTAAGTGGGGGAAAGATACTCATGATCCTCGTGGAACGAAGCGCGCACGTGGCGGCGCCGGTGGATGTGGTCTGGGACGTGGTGCAGCGCGCCGAGCAGCTGCCGGCCTGGCTGGCGGGAGTCCGCGCGGCCGAGGTCCTGTCCGGGGAGGGATTCGGGCGGCGGCAGCTGGTCCAGGCCGGACGCGGCGCCGCGCACGAGGCCGAGGTGATCGCCTTCCAGGAGCCGACCCTGATCGGCTGGCGCGAACGCGCGAAGGGTGCCGGCGCCCGAGCCGAGGCGCGCACCGAGATCTACGTCCAGCTGACCCCGGACGAGGAGGCCGGCGGCACCGTCGTACGGCTGATCGTCGTGCGGTGGCCCGCCGGACCCGTCAAGGCGGCCCTGCTCCGGCTCGGCCTGCGCCGGGTCGGCGCCGACCTGGAGGACTCGCTGGCCCGGCTGACCGACCTGGCCGCCGTCGGCTGACCGAGCCCAGTCCCGGCGTCGCCCGCGATGGTGACGGCCCGGCGTTCCCGCCAGGGACGCCGGGCCGTCGTTCTACCCGAGGTTGTTAAGAAGGGGCCCCTCCTCTACCGGAGGCGTTAAGAAGGGGCCCTTCCTTTCAGCTGTCGCCGCCGGTCTCGCCGACCGGGGCGGCGTTGACGTCGTCCAGCGCGTACTTGCGGGCCGCGTCGGCCGGCACGTGCGCCGGCACCACACCGCGCAGCGCGAGCTGGCGCAGCGTGGCCACCGCCACCGACTCGGCGTCCACGTGGAAGTGGCGGCGCAGCGCGTGCCGGGTGTCCGACATGCCGAACCCGTCGGTGCCGAGCGAGGTGTAGTCGCCGGGTACCCAGCGGGCGATCAGGTCCGGTACCGCGCGCATCCAGTCGCTGACCGCGACCTTCGGCCCGTCGGCGTCGGCCAGCTTCCGCGCGATGTACGGCACCCGCGGCTCCTCGCCCGGGTTGAGCAGGTTGTGCTCCTCGCACTGGACCGCGTCGCGGCGCAGCTCGGTCCAGGACGTCACCGACCACACGTCGGCGGCCACGCCCCAGTCCTCGGCGAGCAGCTGCTGGGCCTTGAGCGCCCACTGCATGCCGGTGCCGGAGGCGAGGATGTTCGCCTTCGGCGCGTCGTCGCCGACCTGCGGCGCGGGGGAGTAGCGGTGGATGCCCTTGACGATGCCCTCGACGTCCACGCCCTCCGGCTCGGCCGGCTGGAAGATCGGCTCGTTGTAGACGGTGAGGTAGTAGAAGATGTTCTCCTGCGCCTCGCCGTACATCCGGTGCAGGCCGTTCTCCACGATGTGCGCCAGCTCGAAGGCGAACGCCGCGTCGTAGGAGACCACCGCCGGGTTGGTGGCGGCGAGCAGCAGCGAGTGGCCGTCCTCGTGCTGCAGGCCCTCACCGTTGAGCGTGGTCCGGCCGGCGGTCGCGCCGAGCACGAAGCCCCGCGCCATCTGGTCCGCCGCCGCCCAGAACCCGTCGCCGGTGCGCTGGAAGCCGAACATCGAGTAGAAGATGTACAGCGGGATCATCGGCTCGCCGTGCGTCGCGTACGCCGTGCCGGCGGCGGTGAACGAGGCCACCGAACCGRCCTCGTTGATCCCCTCGTGCAGGATCTGGCCGGTGGTCGACTCCTTGTAGGACAGGAACAGGTCCCGGTCGACCGCGGTGTAGCGCTGGCCGTGCGGCGAGTAGATCTTCTGCGTCGGGAACAGCGAGTCCATACCGAACGTACGGGCCTCGTCCGGGATGATCGGCACCCAGCGCTTGCCGAACTCCTTGTCCTTCATGATGTCCTTGAGCAGGCGGACGAACGCCATCGTGGTGGCGACCTTCTGCTTGCCCGACCCGCGCTTGACGTCGGAGAACCGCTCGCTGCCCGGGATGGCCAGCGTCTTGCGGGCGGTGCTGCGCGTGGGCAGGTAGCCGCCGAGCTGCTGACGCCGGTCCTTCAGGTAGGTGATCTCGTCCGACTTCTCGCCCGGCGTGTAGTACGGCGGGAGGTACGGGTTCTCCTCCAGCTGCTTGTCCGGGATGTCCAGGTAGAGGCGGTCGCGGAAGAGCTTCAGGTCCTCCAGCGTCAGCTTCTTCATCTGGTGCGTGGCGTTGCGGCCCTCGAAGTGCGAGCCGAGCGTCCAGCCCTTGATCGTCTTGGCGAGGATCACCGTCGGCTGGCCGGTGTGCTCCATCGCCGCCTTGTAGGCCGCGTAGAGCTTGCGGTAGTCGTGGCCACCCCGCTTGAGGTTCCAGATCTCGTCGTCGGACAGGTGCTCGACCATCTTGCGGGTCCGCGGGTCGCGGCCGAAGAAGTGCTCCCGCACGTACGCCCCGGACTCCGCCTTGTAGGTCTGGTAGTCGCCGTCGGGCGTGGTGTTCATCAGGTTGACCAGCGCGCCGTCGGTGTCCGCGGCGAGCAGCGGGTCCCACTCCCGGCCCCAGACGACCTTGATGACGTTCCAGCCGGCGCCCCGGAAGAACGCCTCCAGCTCCTGCATGATCTTGCCGTTGCCGCGGACCGGTCCGTCCAGGCGCTGCAGGTTGCAGTTGATCACGAAGGTGAGGTTGTCCAGCTCCTCGCGGGCGGCCACGCCGATCGCGCCGAGCGACTCGACCTCGTCCATCTCGCCGTCGCCGAGGAACGCCCAGACGTGCTGCTGGGAGGTGTCCTTGATGCCCCGGTGCTGCAGGTAGCGGTTGAACCGCGCCTGGTAGATGGCGTTCAGCGGCCCGAGACCCATGGAGACGGTCGGGAACTCCCAGAAGTCCGGCATCAGCCGCGGGTGCGGGTACGACGGCAGCCCGCCACCGGGGTGCGACAGCTCCTGCCGGAACCCGTCGAGCTGGTTCTCGCTGAGCCGGCCCTCCAGGAACGCCCGCGCGTACATGCCGGGGGAGGCGTGGCCCTGGTAGAAGATCTGGTCGCCGCCGCCCGGGTGGTTCTTGCCCCGGAAGAAGTGGTTGAAGCCCACCTCGTAGAGCGACGCGGAGCTGGCGAACGTGGAGATGTGGCCCCCGACGCCGATCTCCGGGCGCTGCGCCCGGTGCACCAGCATCGCGGCGTTCCACCTGATGTACGCCCGCAGCCGCCGCTCGACGTGCTCGTCACCCGGGAACCACGGTTCGCGCTCCGGCGGGATCGTGTTGATGTAGTCGGTGGTGGTCAGGGACGGCACCCCGACCTGCCGCTCGCGGGCCCGCTCCAGCAGGCGCAGCATGACGTACCGGGCTCGCTTTGTCCCGCGCTCGTCGATGACACCGTCGAGTGACTCGACCCATTCGCTGGTCTCTTCAGGGTCGATGTCCGGAAGCTGGCTCGGCAGACCAGCGGTGATCACCGGGCGCTTGCGTTCCGTAGCCACAGGCGTTCCCTCGGTTTCGTGTGGGATAGGTCTCTAGCGCCATCCTGCCCCCTGGTGGCGCGTGCCGTCACCTCTCCCACCCTCAGACGCGACGCTGAACACAGGTACCCATCAGTAACTTTGCGCGATCACCGGATGCGCTATCGGCGGGCGGGGCGGGGAACCGGGCACTGCGGCAGAATGCGCCGTATGCGCAGTCAGGTGATCACCGTCCGGACCGGCTCCCGGCCGACCGTCCGGGACATCACGAGCGAGGCCGAGCGGTTCGTGTCCGGCGCCGGCGACGGCCTGCTGCACGTCTTCGTCCCGCACGCCACCGCCGGGCTGGCGATCATCGAGACCGGCGCCGGATCCGACGACGACCTGCTGCGGGCCCTGGACGACCTGCTTCCCACCGACGACAGGTGGCGGCACCGGCACGGCTCGCCCGGGCACGGACGCGACCACGTGCTGCCGGCGTTCGTGCCGCCGTACGCGACGCTGCCGGTGCTCGACGGGCGGATCCAGCTCGGCACCTGGCAGTCGATCTGCCTGGTCGACACCAACGGCGACAACCCCGACCGCCAGGTGCGCTTCTCGTTCCTGCCCGGCTGACCGGCGGCGCAGATAGTGGAGTACGTCAATTGTTGACTGGTCACGTACAATCGACTGATGGCGCACTCCACTGTCTCCGCTGAGCAGCCCGGTCCGGGTAACCGGCTGGGCCTGGCCGGGGACACCGTGCGCCGGATCCTGCACGTCGCCGCCGCGCTGCGCCACCACCAGGACGAGGCGTTCGCCGACCTGGGGCTCACTCCGGCGGCCGCCCGCGCGCTGCACCAACTGGACCCGGACCGCCCGCTGCCGGCCCGCGACCTTGCCGAGCAGCTCGGCTGCGACAGGTCGAACGTCACCGGCCTGGCCGACCGGCTGGAGCGGGCCGGGCTGGTGGAACGACGCACCGACCCGGCCGACCGGCGGCAGAAGGCGCTCGTGGTCACCGAGCGCGGCCGGGAGGTCCGCGAGCGGGTCGCCCACGTCATGTCCGACCCCCGGCTGCTCGACGACCTGAGCACCGCCGAACTGGCCGCGCTACGTGAACTCGTCTTCAAGGTCTCCGACGGCGGCTGCCCGGAGGAGTGCGGCGAGGTCTGAGCCACGCCGGGCGGAACGTGTCCGACTGGGCGCGGCGGGCCCGAGTCGGTAATGCTGTCCGACGTGACCACCCCGCACGATCTCGACGACCGGCTCCGGGCCGAACTGGCCGCGCTCGGGGCGCCCGAGAAGCGGCGCGACCTGGGCGAGCGACTGCCCGACGGCGGGCCGCTGACCGGGGCGCAAGCGCTGGCCCTGTTCGACGCGCAAGTGACCAGCCGGCTGCTCGACCTGGCCGGGCAGTGGCTGCACGGCTTCGGTGAGGGGTACCACACGATCGAGTCGGCGGGGCACGAGGGCAACGCCGCGGTGGCCGCCGCGCTGCGGCCGACCGACCCCGCGCTGCTGCACCACCGCTCCGGGGCGTTCTACTGCCTGCGCGCCGCCCAGGCCGCCGGCGCCTTCCCCACCGCCCCGCCGCCGGCCGTCCCGCCGACACCCGCCCCGGAGGCCGATCCCGACGCCGCCGTGGACGCCTCGCCCGATGCTGGTCCCGGCACCGCCGCCGGCTCGCCCAGTGCTGCTCCGCCGGCTGCCGCCGGCTCGCCCGGCAGCGCCGTTGACGGCTCGCCCGCCGCCGACGGCTCGCCCGGCACCGCTGCCCGCGCCGAGGTCCACGGCTCGTCCGGTGCCGTCCCCGGCACCTCGAGCGGCGTCTCGCCCGACGAGCCGGCCGCATCCTCCGCGCAGCGGGCCACCCCCGCCTCCTCGGCTGTCGCCCCCGCTCCGTCTGCTGTCATCCCGGAACCGTCGGCCACCCCGGCCCCGGCGGCCACCCCGGCCCTGCCGGCCGCCGTGCCCGAATCGCACGACCTGCCCGCCCAGCGCGGCACCGGCCAGGATTCGCACATCAATCCCACCTCCCAGGAGCAACGTTCCACCCAACGGCCGGGGGCGGGCGGCGAGGCGGGCAGCCTTCCCGTGGGAGCCTCGATCGTGGTGGACGCGGACGGTGGCGCGACTGTCGGCGTACCCGATCTGCCACAGCCCGCGCCCGACGACGCGTTCGCGGCGGCGGCGCGCGACGTGCTGCGCGGCATTGTCGCGTCCGTGGAGGAACCGGCCGCCGGCGGCCGGCAGAAGCTCTTCGGCCGCGCCGACCTCGCGGTCGTGCCGACCGCCGCGAACGCCGGCTCGCACCTGCCCCGCGCGGTCGGTCTGGGGCTGGCGCTGGAGCGGCTGCGCCGGGGCACCCGGCCCGCGGACGGAGAGCCGGCGGCGGCCTGGCCCGCGGACTCCGTGGTGGTCTGCTCCTTCGGCGATGCCTCGGTCAACCACGCCACCGTCACCGCCGCGCTCAACACCGCCGGCTGGTACGACCACACCGGCCTGCGTATCCCGGTGCTGTTCGTGTGCGAGGACAGCGGCCGCTCCGCCGACGGGTGGGTGGCGACGACGCTGCGGTCCCGGCCCGGCATCCGCTACTTCGCGGCCGACGGCACGGACGTGGCCGAGAGCTACCGGGTGGCGGCGGAGGCGGCGGCCTGGGTGCGCCGGCACCGCCGGCCCGCCGTGCTGCACCTGGGCGCGGTCCGGCTGATGGGCCAGGGCGACGCGGCCCGCGACCCGCTGCTGGCCACCGCGCGGCTGCTGGTCACCTCCGGGTACGCCGGGGGCGAGGAGCTGCTCAGCCGGTACGACGAGCGGGGCTGGCAGCTGCGCCGCATCGCCGAGGAGGCGCTGGACGAGCCGAAACTGGCGTCCGCTGTCGACGTCGTGCGGGAGCTGGCGCCGCGGCGGCCGGTCCGGGTGGCCCGGGCGGTGGCCGAGGCGGCGGAGCGGGCGGCCGGGCCGGGCGCCGGGGCGCGGGCGGAGGCGTTCGGCGGCAAACCGCCGGAGCTGACCGGGCCGCTGACGCTGGCGCAGAGCATCAACGCGGCGCTCGCCGACGGCATGCTCGACCACCCTCGGATGGCGGTGTTCGGCCGGGACGTGGCCGCCGGCGGCGGGGCGCACGGGGTGACCGAGGGGCTGCGGGACCGGTTCGGGGCGGCCCGGGTGTTCGACACGCCACGGGACGAGACCTCGATCCTCGGGCTCGGGCTGGGCGCCGGCCTGGCCGGGATGCTGCCGGTGCCGGAGATCCGGTACCTGGCGTATCTGCACAGCGCCGAGGATCAGTTGCGCGGCGAGGCGGCCACCATGCGGTTCTTCTCCCGGGGCGCGTTCCGCAACCCGATGGTGGTGCGGGTGGCCGCGCTGGCGGGTGAGGACGGGCTCGGCGGCCACGCGCGCAACGACAACTCGGTGGCGGTGCTGCGGGACGTGCCGGGGCTCGTGGTCGCCGTGCCGGCGCGGCCGGACGACGCCGCGCCGATGCTGCGTACGTGCCTGGCCGCGGCCCGGGTGGACGGCAGCGTCTGCGTCTTCCTGGAGCCGGCCGCGCTCTATGACGCCCGTGACCTCTACGCCGACGGCGACGGCGAGTGGACGGCCGAGTACGCCGAGCCGGGCGCCTGGGCGGACCGGCACGTGCCGATCGGGCGGGCCCGCGTCTACGGGATCGGCTCGGCCGAGGACCTCACCATCATCACCTTCGGTAGCGGGGTGCGGATGTCGCTGCGCGCGGCGGCCACCCTCGCCGCGGAGGGCGTGGGCAGCCGGGTGGTGGATCTGCGCTGGCTGGCCCCGCTGCCGGTGGCCGACATCATCCGGGAGGCCTCGGCGACCGGCCGGGTGCTGGTGGTGGACGAGACGCGACGCTCCGGCGGGGTGGGCGAGGGCGTGGTGTCCGCGCTCGTCGACACCGGGTACGTCGGCGCCGCGCGCCGTGTGGCCGGACTTGACTCGTTTGTACCATTAGGTCCGGCCGCTCGTCAGGTTCTGGTCTCCGAGGAAGCCATCACCCAGGGTGCCCGTACGCTGCTGGCACGGTAAATTCCGTTCCACCCGGTGCGCCACTTGCGCGGCGAGCCGCAACTGTGTGGACTGGGCCCGACGGTGTCACCCGACGCCACGAGCAGGGATAGATGAGGAGGCACGCGACAGTGAGCGCGACCGCTGGCCAGGCCGACGGGGTACGCAGCCTGGCGGACCGGTTCGGTATCGAGCCGGGCATGGTCGTCATGGAGATGGGCTACGACGACGACGTCGACACCGATCTCCGGGACGCCCTGACCGACCGCTGTGGGGAACTCGTCGACGAGGACACCGACGAGGTGGTCGACGCGGTTCTGGTCTGGCACCGCGACGGCGACGGTGACCTCTTCGAGCTCCTCGTGGACGCCCTCGGGCCGCTCGCCGACAACGGCGTGGTCTGGCTCCTGACCCCGAAGGCCGGCCGCGACGGCCACGTCGAGCCGAGCGAGGTCGCGGAGAGCGCGCAGACCGCCGGCCTCCAGCAGACCTCCACCATCAACGCCGGCCGCGACTGGAGCGGAGCCCGCCTGGTCATGCGGCGCGGCTCCAAGAGCAAGAAGTAGGAGCGCACATGCCCGTCGAGGTTGGCGCCGAAGCGCCCGACTTCCTGCTCAAGGACCAGAACAACCAGGAGGTACGGCTCGCCGACTTCCGTGGCCGCAAGACCGTGCTGCTCGTCTTCTACCCGCTCGCGTTCACCGGCGTCTGCCAGGGCGAGCTGTCCGAGGTGCGGGACAACCTCGACGAGTACGCCAACGACGACGTCCAGGTGCTGACCGTCAGCGTCGACTCCGTGTACGCCCACAAGATCTGGGCCGAGCAGGAGGGCTTCCAGTTCCCGCTGCTCGCCGACTTCTGGCCGCACGGCGCGGTCGCCCAGGCGTACGGCGTCTTCAACGACGTCGCGGGCATCGCCAACCGGGGCACCTTCGTCATCGACAAGGCCGGCGTGGTCCGCTTCGCGGAGATGAACATGCCCGGCGAGGCGCGCGATCAGCAGGGCTGGCGCAAGGCGCTGGCCGAGGCCGCCGCTGCCTGAGTCCCACACCCAGGTACGTCGTTCGACCGGGCCGGAGGCGGGCAGGTAAGCTGGCCGCTCCGGCCCGCCGTACGGGCGTTCCGGGCGCGTAGCTCAGTGGGAGAGCACTCGCCTTACAAGCGAGGGGTCGCAGGTTCGAAACCTGCCGCGCCCACCACACACCACCAGCGAAAACCGACCCAGGAAGATCACTCCCCAGGGCGGTGACAGCAACGATGACAGCAGTAGCGCTCACGAGAGCTTTCCGTCGAGCTTCCCGAGCGCCTGCCGCATGGCATCAAGGTTGGCGTGCGAATAGATCTTGAGGGTGATCTTCACGTCGGCATGCCGGGCTATTGCCTGGACGACGTGCGGTGGGACGCCCAGCTCCATCAGTAGGGACACGACGGTGTGTCGCAGGTCGTGCAACCATACGTCCGGGCAGCCGGCCGCTTCCCGAAGCCTCGCGAAGTGCCGGTTCAGGTTCCGAGGTTCCATCGGCGTGCCGACTTCGGAGGGGAAGACAAGGCCGTGGTCCTGCCACACCTCGGCCAGCCGCGAACGTTCCTTGCGTTGCCGTTCCCGCCTAGGGTGATGTGCAGAACCGTCCCGACTGAACACTGACGCCGTTATCCTTCATACCCTCGATTATCCGTCGAACCGGCCAACTGTTAGAGTACCTGCCCACTGCCGCCCGAGCGCCGGGCAGCCTCTGAACGATCGCCATTCTAATCAGCATGAGTGATAGACGAGCGGCATAGATGGTGTGGAGCCCGTCTGGAAAGTCGCCGCGATCGGCATGCTTAATCGTGTTATACGTATCTGCCAATGCCCGAGCGAGTTCGACGCTGCCATCCGCGATCTGCGAAGTATCGATGCCAACGGACTCGATAATGCGGTAGAAGTAGGTCGCCGTAGTCTGCACCTTCTTCTTGCCGGCCAAGGTGGGTTCCTCGCCCTCAATCGGACCCAGTGCAGCCCCCAGAGCCTCGATGCTCATTGAGGCGTTGACTACCCTGTCCTCGGCGAACACGTTCGATCTCTGCATCGTTGAGGCGATGGGCAAGATAAACCGCCGTGAGTTGTCGTACTCTCGGGCCCACCAACTCAAACTTTCGGGCGAAAGGTCCTTAGTGGCTAGAATCGGCCAGTCCGACGCTTCCGCTCCCGAGCTTTGCGCGTAGTGATCGGCAACTGTGCTAGCGGTGATCAGCCGCTCATAATCCGCACCATGGATTCTTCCGTCAAGTGTTCGCACGCCGAAGCGTTGGTCACGAATAGAATGGCCAAGAAAGCGCGCCCCAGTTCCTAGAATCAGCGACATCAAGTTGCGAAACTTGCGATGCTCCACGAGATGATCGGACACCGGGCGGGGCTCACGGAACCGGCTTTCAAGAACCGTGTCGTCCGTTAGATGGATGCCGGGACGCGTCTTGCCATCGTGTTTCCAGTGCGTCTTTAGCGTCATTCGTGCAGTACCCTGCAGCCAGTTAAGGCCCTGGCTCGATTCGACGGTGTATCTGATTCGGTTGCCCCGACGTTGCCGAGGGACCGCGATCCGCTCGCTTTCCCACTTTACTGACGACAGCCCCGACCATTTAGCCAAGCCGTCTATGTGAGATACGAGAGTAGTCACTCGCAGCTCGTCATCGATGTTGCCGGTACGCTCCGCGAATACAGCCTCTTGAATCCGCAGTCGGCCGAGGTCGAGGTATGAGCCTTCAACAGCTCCGGTGTTTCTGCACCCAAATAGCGAAATCTGAAGATTTTCTGATCTGAACAGGAGATTCTTCGGTGCTTGTTCCTGACGAAACCACTGCGATGGGACAGCGAACTGGTCGGTGCCAAAGCCGATATACGGGATTTCGGCAAGGACACCGAGTCTTGGATCGATCCAAAGCGCACCAACAACACACGGCGCATCCTCGTTTTCCGCGTGGATGAACACTCCGGTCCGCTTGTCTCCCGGCTCGAGGCCCGATTGTCCCACGTCCGCCCCTGCCTCACGGCTGCCGTCTTCTGTGGCCTTACCTGCATACATCCGTGCTGGGGAAACCCCCCGCCCCTACGCAGTGGATGAGGCGCGCAGAGTCTACAAGCGCGAGGCCGTTTTTGGGCCCCTCCGTGAGCACGACGCCTACCAGGTGGTCCACGAGGAGGCTAAGTGAAGGTGACAAGTGCAGGCCGCCCGGTGCATGCCCGGTAGACCGGTCAACAAGGGTCAGCAGCGGTCGCCGCCGCCGTCTTCCTCGTACGATCAGCGGAGAGCCAGCCTGATCACAAGCACCACTGCGCTCGCCAACGTCGAGTTCAAGGCACCTTCCAAACTGACCGTGCGAGGATGAGCGGCCATGAGCCCCGACGATTGGAGCTTGCTCGACGGCAGAGCCGAGCGAGCAAGGCGCTCGTGGCTGGCGATCAAGTCGGCACTGACTGTGGGTGAACGAGTCCGCGTGCAGGTGCTCGCGGCGATGCCGTTCGGTGTCTTCGTCGAGATCGACGGCCAGCCGGATGCGCTTGGGCTGCTGGAGATAACCGCGCTCCCGCGCGGCAGCGAGCTTCCAACTGCTGGCGATTACTTCGATGCAGTAGTGGTCGACCATGCCGCTCACAACTGGCAGGTGAGACTACGGCCAGCCGAACTCGAAGCCGGCGGCTGAGTGACTAGCTGGGTGACGATCGGGGTGTACTGGACCGGACGCCCGTGGACGACGACGGACACGAGCGCCAGCGTATGGCGGAGGTCGGCCCAGGTAGAGACGCCCTGATTGTTGCCTGAGGGTCAAGGAGTCCCACGGGGGTGGCAGCCCGCTAGCCAATTGGTACGGCGGCGTGTTGAAGAGATGAGGGCGAGTCGCGAGCCAATAGGGTGCCCGCATGGGTTGGATGGAGTTCGTCTCGTCCCTCTCCGGTCATCTCCTCTCGTGGCCGGTCGTCGTCGCGGTGGTTGTAGTGATATTTCGGAGGCCGTTGCGCGAGCTAATCGGGCGTATCAGGTCATATGAGGGTCTAGGGCAGAGGATTGACTTCGGCGAGAAGCTCGCAGGGGCGGAGGACTCCGTGGACCAGGCCGTCGGCGGCATTGAGACCGATCAGGGTGTTGCCGCAGACGAAGACTTGACCACGGAAAGCCCGCTCGTCCGCGAGGCCGAGGCGAACCCGTCCTTCGTGATCATCTCTGCATGGGAACGCCTTACCGGAGCACTAGCGGATTTGGTCGGTGCAACCACTAACGGTATATCGCGCCGACCTACAAGAGCGCCCGCTTCCATGCTGAGAGAACTCGAACGCAGCGAGGTTGTCAACGCCGCGTATGTGAGAGCAGTAGATGACCTCCGCGCACTCCGAAATCAGGTCGCCCACGGTCAACACAACCCAACAGCCGGTGAAGCCATCGCCTACGCGGATTCGGCTGAGGAGTTGGTTCGTGCGGCGCAGGTTTTGGCCGATCTGCACGCGCATCGACGGAGGACGCAGGGTGGGGCCACTGCCCCCAAGGATGATGGTGACGCAAGCGCTGCACGGCCGGCAGGTGCGCCACAGCAGCGTACTGAGTGACCGCTCGGGTAGCGCCTCCGGTTGACTGGCCCAAGCGGCACTGCCGACAGCAACGATGACAGCAACGGTCCTGGACGGCGACAGTGGCCGGCGGGTGTGTGCGGACGGTCGCCCGAGGTGGCGGACGCGGACGGACTCAGCCGGACCGAGCGCCCAGAACTTACAAGCGGGGGGTCGCAGGTTCGAAACCTGCCACGTCCACCACAGATGAACAGGGCCCGGCGCGGTGACAGCACGAGAGTCGCCGTTGAGCTGACCGGCGGTGAGGTCAGGCGCTCCAGCCACCGACGCCGCCACTGCCGGTGTTGCCGCCGTCCGTTCGGTTCCGGTGGTCGTCGAGCCTGCGGCGGGCCTCGGCGGATGCTTGGAGGTCACGCACCTGGCCGCCGTCGACTGGTGCCTGCCGGCTACGGCGCCACAGTGCGACCGCAGCCACGGCAGCCGCGATGATGAGCAGAAGGATGAGCCAGCGCACTTCGACCTCCCTGGGTGAGATGCCTGCCCTCAGTGTGCGCAGCCGGTCAAGGCTGGTTCCAGGGCGCCCCGACGACGAGACGGGGCGAAGCTCGATGACGTGCTGGGTGGCGTCAGTTCAACCCCGAGGCCGCCTTGTCAGCGCTCGGGCAGCAGACGTCGCTGTTCGATCAGCACACCTAGGCCTCGCTGGGCCCGGGGCGACCTGCATCTGTTGACGTTCATGCAAGGATCTGAGGCGTGATTCTCCAGAGAAGGGGCAGTGCCTCGTAGGCAACCTCGATCACTTCGCCGCCGCGTACCCGTCGCGGGAAGCCCATGGGCCCGTTATCGGGATGTTCCTGGGCTCTCCGGTCGCGCGAACGCTGCCGACCGTCTCGTGGAAGGGCGGCGGTGGCTGCCAGGCACGGTGGCCGCCGCGGTCAGGATCTGGGGCGTGTACGCATACGGCAGCCAGCGTCGGTGGAAGCCGTGGGAAGCGGAGTTCGCCTGCTCCTGCTGTGGCGACGCCTGGGCACGACTGCGCTTGGAAGAGACAATCGTCTCGCTGCCAGGCCATGCCAGCCGAGAGCTTCGAGCTGTTGTCGATCGCCTGGACGACGCTTTGTTGAGGCGTATCCATCACGATCCTCAGACGTCCGGTGACGACCGCTGGTGGCTGCGCCGCTGTTGATTCAGCGGAAGATGCCCTGTTCGGATCGGCAGCGAAACGTTGGCCGGTGCGAACAGCGGCGATCGCGACGTCGGCGAACCTGACCTGTCGGCAGGTGCACGTCGATCTTAAGGTCACAGCAACGGGGAGCAGCAGGGCCGGCGAGCGGAGGCCGGCTGGAGATCGGGCCCGGAGCCGTACCCTCCGGGGCTGTGGAACTGGACGACGCATCGCGGGGCAGGGCGCTGGCCCTCGTTCGAGAACTGCGCGACCCGGCCACTCCTGACGAGGAGACGGGGGCGAAGCTCGAGGAGCTGGAGCGGATCGTGCGCTGCCCGCACGTCATCACCCTGATGTTCTTCAATCAGCCCGAGTTGACCGATGAGGAGGTGGTGGCGGAAGCCCTCGCGTACGAGCCGTTTGCCCTCTGAGCACTGCGCCACGACAGCGACGGTGCGGTCAGGCGGGATGATCGTGCAGCAACGACCGCGCCGCATCCTTCATGGCCGCCACCGCCTCCTCCGTCTGATCCGGCGCTGCGCCGCAATCGGCGTACAGGTGGAGGAAGCGGTAGCCCACCTCGCGCAGCTTTTCCGGGGGAGAGTAGGACGACTGCCAGTAGATCTCGTGCGCCAGGTCCTCGGGATCGCCCTCTCCGTCGATGATGCTCGCCGCTGCCGCCCGCATGAGGTGCAGCCGGGCGCCGCTCTCGTCCGGGACCGGCGAGCCGAGTTCCTCCATCGCCTGCCGGAACAGGTCGACGGCTTCCCGGGACTGGCCCTTCGACAGACCGGCGAGCTCCCGCAGGCTCGGCGAGTCGACACCACGGGCCAGAGCATGCGCGGCTGCCATCGCCAGGTCGTCGCCGACCGGCTCGTCTATCGCCAGCCGGACGGCAAGGTCGCGCAGTCGCTCCATCCCCGAGAGGCTAGGCGGTGCGCGGGGCGTGCAGCCGGACAGCGGTCGTGACGGCAGCCCGGGACAATGCGTCGATGGCTCGATCGGATGTGTCGCACCGCGTACAGGATCTCTGGGCCGGCCTCGCCGGTGTCGCCACCAGCTTCCCGGCGGACGGCGTGCGGGTGGTCGTCTCCGCCGGGTCGCGGCTGTGCCCGCCGGCCTGGGCCGGCATCGTGGTGCTGGAAAGCTCGGGGATCGCCACCGCGCCGGACGCTGCCGCCGCCCGTTTCCTACGCGAATCGCTCATGGGACGGCCACTTCGGTCGGCCGTCGAGGACGGGTGGTGGGACGGGGAGCGCGGCGTGATGGACGTGCTCGGTCCCGCCTCGCTGGCGTACCTCGACGAGCGTGAGTTCCGGCCGGAGACGGCGACCGCTGAGGTGGCCCGGTTGTCGCCGGGGCACCCGGACCTCGATCGGCTGGTCGCGGACGTTTCCGCGGATGACCTCGCGGAGAGCGGGATCGGTGAGATCACCTCTCCGGTGTTCGTCGTCCGGGACGCCGTACGAGTGGTGGCGGCGGCGGGGTACCACAACTGGCCACACGCGGTCGCTCATCTCTGCGTGCTGACCAGCTCTCGCTTCCGGGGCCGCGGGCTGGCCCGTGCGGTGGCGTCCGCCGCGGTCGCGGAGGCGCTTGCGAACCGGCTGCTGCCGCAGTGGCGCGCACGCCCCGAGCCCTCACGACGGGTCGCTCGCCGGCTCGGCTTCCGCGAACTCGGAGCCCAGGTGAGCATCAGGCTGGCGGCGTCCGCCCTCGGGACGCGGCCACCCGACGGGTCAGCGGATGCCCGCCTCGTGGAGCCGCCGGGTGGCGTCGGGGTCGATGCTGGTCCGCACGAGCGAACCGGGCGCGTCTGACGATCCGGTGCTGAACGCGGCCACCAGCAGCACGACGACCAGCACCGGCATCAACAGCGTCCGAACCAGCATGGCCCAGCACGCCTTCAGGCCGATCCGGCTGCCGTCCCTGGCCCGTACGAGCTGGGTGCCGGTGAGCAGCGCGCCGAGCGCGCGGCCGTTGCCGTAGCAGAGGCCGTAGAGCAGCGGCACCACCACGAGCAACGAGAGGCTCGCCCCGGCGGCGAAGTTGTCGGACAGGGTGACCGCGCGGTCCACCAGGGCCAGGGCGACGACGCCCGCCCCGACACCGAACAGGAACACCGTGAAGTCGACGAGCCAGGCCATGATCTGTGCCCCGGTGCCGGCCCGGACGTACAGGCCGCCGTTGCCGAACGTCGCGATCCGCTTTGCCCTCCGGGGGCCGAGTACGTGCTCCGCCTGCGCCCGGGCGGCTTCCAGCCGGGTCAGTGGCTGGCCCGTGGCGCGGACTGTCACAGCGCTCTCCTGTTGTGTCGTGGGCAGCGGTGGTTTCGCCGGATCCGGACGCCGTGCCGTGTCGTACTCCGAGTGCAGAGTAGTCGGCGCCAGAACAAGGCCACGGCGCTATGTCGCTGAGGTGTTGTACCGGTCCAGCGTCGCCTTGGAGGTCGAGGCGTCGCGGAAGACAAGCTCCCACGGGCCGGTGTTCACGTCCATGTCCTTACCGAACCCGACCCACTTTCCGGCCATCCGCCGGCCCGTCGGCTCGGCCAGGAGTTGGATCGCTCCGTGATAGCGGGCGCCTCGGTAGTAGCCGGCCGGGTCGGTCTGCTCCACCCAGGTGCCGGTGACAACGGCACCGTCCACGGTCAGGTCCAGCGACAGAGATGAGGACGCCGATCCGGGCAGGCTGCGGGCGGTCAGCCTGTCGCCGTGCTGCAGCAGGACGACGAAGTGCTGTCCGGCGAAGGACTCCTCCCGTCCGCTGGAGTAGTACTGGTAGCGGCTGAGCCACACGCCCTCGTACGACCTGTGCGCCGTGCTGGGCTTGGCAGCCGGCGTCGGCGTGGCCAGGTTCGATACGGGTGAGGTCAGGTCGTGGCCACCCTGCGGGTCGTCGGCCACGTGCCCACCGGGCACCGCGGCGAAGCCGAGCAGTGAGATGGGCAGGCCGGTGACGACCTCCAGCGCGCGGGCGTAGACGGGGCGCGGTGCGGCGATCGCACCGGACTCCCATCGCTGGACGAGTCGCTTGTTGGCGTCGTTGGGCTCGCCGACGCGGTGGCCCGCGGCTTGGAGCGCGCGGGCGAAGTCGTCCTGGCTCATGCGCATCCCGGTACGGACGCCGCGGAGAACCGTGTTGGGGGCGGTCATGCCCTCCACGATAGTGCTGTGTCGCCTCAATGTCGCCACCTATGTGGTCGGATTGTCGGCTCTTGTGCCGTCGCGATCGGTGACACCCGGACGTCACTGTGGACAGGCGACGGCAGAGGCCGCCGCGTTTTCCCTGGCGGAGGTGAAGATGCCGAGCACTGGCGACGAACCGTCGGTGAGCCGGAGCGAACAGATCCGCGCGGTGGGCCGACGGGCGACAAAGAGGCGACCTCTGACCACTGCTGAGGCGGCTTGCGGCGAAGGTGTCGGTTGGCTCGGCACCGCACTGTCCCGGTTCGAGATCCTGATGCTCCTGCGGCGGCGCGTCGGTCGGTGCCTGTCGCCGTCGGCGGTTTCCGGCATCGGTGAGCGCATCCAGGCGATGGAGCAGGAGATCGCCAGACGTCGTTTGCTGGACCAGGCGCGAGGCGGGCAACGGTCCCCGGACGGCGACGCCTCGCGGGAACGCCGCGTCTCGTACGACACGTACCTGTCGGCCGCCGCGTTGACGTTCGCCCGGCGGCATCGGCCGGTGTGGTGCTGGCGGCGGTGGAGACGGGTTTGCTGGTGCGGAGCCGAGCTGCCCTGTCATTCGCGGCATCGGCTTCCGATCAATCGTGGTCACTGGCCACAGGCGAGCGACAAGTGATCGCCGGGCCGGAGGAGACGATCCTCGCGGTACACGTGCGGGGACTCGACGGCATGTGTGCCGGGTGCCGGGCGTGGTGGGCACGGCTCACGCCGTACCCGTGCTGGCAGGCGGAATGGGCGACGAGTCGGCAGGCGCGGGCGATCACCGCGCGGTTCCTGGAGGGTGCGCGGTGACCACCCACGGTCCGGTCATGCCGGTGTGGAGCTGCGGCGGCTGCGACCTGCCGTGGCCGTGCCCCACTCGCAGGCGTGAGCTGCGGGCGGAGTACGCCGGCGCGCCGGTGTCACTGGCTCTGTATCTCGGCGCCTACCTCGTGCAAGCCTCCGAGGACATGCCCTGGGCGCCTGCCGGCGCGCTGCACCGCCGCTTCGTCGGGTGGACCCGGGAGGCGGGTCCGCAGGGGCGGTGACTGCTCAGAGTCGTCGCTCCCGCAGCCGCCGCCGGAACCGCATCCACTCGGCCGGTACGACGAGGCAGCCCGCCACCGCGGGCGGCACGGTCACCAG
Organism: Micromonospora sp. II; assembly: GCF_001709195.1. Classification (NCBI taxonomy): domain Bacteria; kingdom Bacillati; phylum Actinomycetota; class Actinomycetes; order Micromonosporales; family Micromonosporaceae; genus Micromonospora; species Micromonospora sp. II. The sequence continues at coordinate 143,564 of NZ_LYXF01000035.1, forward strand.
GAAGTCCGGCCACCGCCAGATCGGCGCGTCCGCTTCCCGCAGGTGGGTGGGGTGCCGGGGGTCGTACCGGACCGCTATCACGTCGCCCGCGGCCGGCCGGTGCACCGGGTTCTCCAGGATCGCCGTCGTGCCCACCGGCCCCGACAGGTAGACGACGTTCAGGGACTTGCCGGGCCCTTCGTAGTTGGCGCGCACCACCTGCGCGTCGCCGATCCGGCCCCTGGTCTCCAGCATGCGGTTCTCCCACACCTGCCACCCGGCGAAGGTCAGGAACAGCGCGGTGAACAGGGACGTGACGAGCAGCCAGAGACCGGCTGTCAGCACGGTCGCCCCCTCGCCCCGTAGCAGGCCGAGGACGACCTCCTCGTAGCGCGAGGGGCGGCTGACGGGGCCGGCGCCCGCTCCGTCGACAGACATCCCGCCGCTCCTTCGCCGACTGCCCCGGACATCCACGGTAGCCAGCGCGCCCAGCCCGGTGGGGAATAGGTGACGAGAAGCCGATATGACTGAGAGGCATAAATATGCCTCTCAGTCATATCGTTCGAAGCACTCAGTCTTCCGGCCGGGCATCACCCTCCGTGACCGAACGACCTGGCACCGCCGGGGCGGTGAGCGACAGCGTGGGCCACGCCGCCAGGTCGTGGAGCATCTGCCGGTCGTGGGTGGCGACGACCACCGCGGCCCTCGTCGTCAGCAGGGCGGCGGTGAGGTCGTCGACCAGCGGCGCCGACAGGTGGTTGGTGGGTTCGTCGAGGATCAGCAGGTCGGGACGTTCGGCCAGGCGCAGCGCCAGGTTCAGCCGCCGTTGCTGTCCGTGCGACATCCGGCCGACGGGGGTACGCCGGGCCTCGGCGTCGAGCAGGTTCGTCGCGCTCAGCGGCAGGGCCGTGCCGGAGTCGACGCGCCCGGCGGAGCGCAACCGGCCCACGTGCTGCTCGTACAGGTCGTGGGCGAGCAGCGCCGGCGGCCAGTCGGGCACCTCCTGACCGAGGTACGCGACGCGCGCCCCGGACAGGTGCCGGACCTCCCCGGTCGACGGCGTGAGGTCACCGGCCAGCACGGAGAGCAGCGTCGACTTGCCCGCGCCGTTGGGTCCGGTCACCAGCAGGCGGTCCCCGCCGTCGAGCGTGAGCGTGACCGGGGTACGCAGGCGCCCGGCCACTGTCACGTCGTGGCAGCGCAGGATCGGCAGTCCGGGACGGGTGTCCAGCGGTGGCCAGCGCAGCGGCTGCGGTGGCTCCGGCACGGTGACGCGGTGCGCGTCGAGCGCCTCCTGCCGGCGGCGCAGCGCCTGGACCAGTCCGGGCGCGCGGGACTGGCGCTGGTGCTTGCCGTGTCCCTTCTCCGGCCGCCAGCCGGTGCTGAGGCGGTCCTGCGCCTCCCGTACCCCGTCGGCCAGCCGCTGGTGCTCGGCCTGCTGCGCCTCGTGGTCGCGTACCCAGTGCGCGAAGTCGCGGCGGCGCCCGTCCTGCCAGGCGGCGTAGTCCCCGGCGTAGCGGCGCGGGCGCCCGTCCGCGCTGGGGTCGAGGTCCAGGAACTCCGTGGCGACGTCCCGCAGCAGGGCGCGGTCGTGGGTCACCAGCACGACGCCGCCCGGGTGGTCGCGTAGCCGGGCGGTGAGGAAGGCCAGGCTGTCCGCGTCGAGGTGGTTGGTCGGCTCGTCCAGCATCAGCAGGTCCACCCGCGCTCCCAGCAGGCACGCCAGCCGGACCCGGTAGCGCTGGCCGACGGACAGCGTGGCCAGTTCCCGGTCCCGGTCCGGGCAGGCGTCGAGGCCGGCCAGCGCCACGTCGACGCGCCGCTGCGCGTCCCAGGCGTCCAGCCGGGTCGCCGCGTCCAGGGCGGCGGCGTACGCGTCGTCCGCGCCCGCCCGGCCCTCGGTGAGCGCGATCGCGGCCTCGTCGAACGCCCGCAGCGCGCGTTCGGACTCCCGGATCGCCTCCCGGACGAGCGTGCCCACCGTCTCGCCGTGGCGCGACTCCAGGTTCTGCCGGGCGACGCCGATCGTGCCCAGCCGTTCCACCACGCCCTGGTCGGGAGCGATGAGGCCGGCCAGCACGTGCAGCAGGGTGGTCTTGCCACGGCCGTTCTCGCCGACGACCGCCAGGCGGGAACCGGCGGAGACGGTCACGCTGACGTCGGACAGCACGACCCGGCCGCCGAGTACGACGCGGACGCCGTCGGCCCGCACGTGCGCCCGGTGCCCGGCGGGCAGCGAACCGCCCGAGGTGGATGGGAAGGAAGGAATGTTGTCGAGGTTGTGCACAGTCCGCTCTTCGGCTCGTCATGGAGCCGGGCAGCGCGAGGACACCGCCCGGCGGGAACGCCGGGACGGCGGAGCAGAGCTGGTACGTCAGAAGAAGCCGGTCACCCTGCCGCCGTCAGCGGAGGGACCAGGGCTTCATGACAGCGGCGAAGAACCTCATGCGGCAAACAGTACCCGGCTCCGGGCCGGAGATCACCGGAGTTACCGGCGGAGGCGGGCGGAGGCCTCGGCGTCGAGCAGGTCGTTCACCGCCAACGCCGAGTTGATCAGGGCGAGGTGGCTGAACGCCTGCGGATAGTTGCCGATCTGCTCACCGGTGGAGGCGATCTCCTCGGCGTAGAGCCCGAGGTGGTTGCTGAAGGTGAACATCTTCTCCAGGGTGAGCCGGGCGTCGTCCAGCCGGCCGGAGCGGGCCAGCGCCTCCACGTACCAGAACGTGCACATGTTGAACGTGCCCTCGTGGCCGGGGAGCCCGTCGGGGGAGTGGACCGGGTCGTACCGGTGAACGAGGCTGTCCGAGACCAGGTCCCGCTCGATCGACTCGAGGGTGGACAACCACAGCGGGTCGGTGGGCGTGACGAAGCCGACCGCCGGCATGTAGAGGAGAGCGGCGTCGAGCACGTTCTCGTCGTACGCCTGCACGAAGCTGCCGCGTTCCCGGTGGAAACCGCGGGCCATGACCTGGTTGTAGATCCGGTTGCGTTGTTCGGTCCAGCAGCTCATGTCCCCGGGGCGGCCGGTACGGGTGGCCAGCCGGATGGCGCGGTCCAGCGCCACCCACGACATCACCCGGCCGAACGTGTAGTTGCGGGGGTGGTGGCGGCTCTCCCAGATGCCGGCGTCGCGCTGGTCCCAGTTGTGGCAGAGCCAGTCGATCAGCCGTACGGTGCTCTTCCACACCTGGTGCGACACCCGGATGCCCTGCTCGTCGGCGAGGTGCATGGCGTAGAGCGCCTCGCCGTGGATGTCGAGCTGGATCTGGTCGGCGGCGCCGTTGCCGATCCGTACCGGACGGGAGCCGCGGTAGCCCTCCAGGTGGTCGAGCACCTCCTCGTGCAGGTCCGAGGACCCGTCCACCCGGTACATGATCTTCAGTGGGTCCTGGTGGTCGCCGGCCTCGCGGATGCGTTCGTCCAGCCAGTCCATGTACCGGCTGACCTCCTCGGTGAACCCGAGGCCGAGCAGCGCGTGCACGGAGAACGAGGTGTCGCGTACCCAGGTGTAGCGGTAGTCCCAGTTGCGGGAGCCGCCGACCAGCTCGGGCAGCGCGGCGGTCGGCGCGGCGATCATCGCGCCGGTCGGCGCGTACGTCATGAGCTTGAGCGTGATGGCCGAGCGCTCGACCATCTCCCGCCAGCGCCCGGTGTAGCGGGAGCGCTCGACCCAGCGCCGCCAGTAGTCCCGGGTCCACTCGAACATGCCCTGGACCTCTTCCGGCGGGATGATCCTGGGCTCGTCGCTGCCGGTCTCCAGGACCACCCCGCCGGTGTCGCCCTCCTGCAACGTGCCGTAGGCGATCAGGTCGCCGTCCTCCATGCGGATCTCGCCGGTCTTGGCCCAGAGCTGCCGCACCGGATCGATCGGGTTGAAGGCGAGCGTCGCCGACCGGCTCCGGAACAGGTAACCGTTGCGGTGTCGCTCCAGCTCGTGGCTCTCCCGGGCGAAGTCGAAGCGCGGCCGGCACTCCACCCGGAACCGCATGCTGCCGCGCACCATGTTGACCATGCGCACGATGCGGTGCGAGTCGGTGACCCGCTCGCCGGTCACCGGCATGAAGTCCATCACCTCGGCGACGCCGTCCGCGCTGATGAACCGGGTGATCAGGATCGGCGTGCCGGGGAGGTAGAGCTGCTTCGTGACGTACCGGACGTCGTGCGGGGCGATCTGGAAGAAGCCGCCCTTGTCCTTGTCCAGCAACGCGCAGAAGACGCTGGGCGAGTCGAAGCGCGGCGCGCAGAACCAGTCGATCGTCCCGTCACAGGTCACCAGCGCCGCGGTCTGGAGGTCGCCGATGAGCCCGTGATCCTCGATCGCCGGATAGCTCTTCACGTCGCCCCCCAGGTTCCGACTGCCCTCTCCGACTCAACCTAGGGGAAGAATTGTCAGGTTAGAGGGGATTCGTGGTCACCCACCCTCGCGCGTCACGCCGCGCCTCGACCGCCCGGCGGGTCTCCTCGTTCACCAGTTCCGCGTTGATCATCGCCGCGGTCCGGGCACCAGCCGCGGCAGCGGCCCCGACCTGCGCCGACAGGTCGGTCACGTTGCCCGCGACCCACACCCCGGGCACCTCGGTACGCCCCGACTCGTCGGCCGGCAGGTACTCGCCCATCCCGCTGGGGTGCGGTTGCGGGCGAAGTCCCAGTCCGGCCAGGAAGCCGGTGCGCGCGACCATCCGGGGCGCGACGGTCAGCACCTCCCGGTCGACGGTGCGGCCGTCGCGCAGGCGTACCCCGGTCACCCGGTCCCCGGCCGTCTCGACGGCCGCGACCTCGCCCTCGACCACCGGCACGCCGCGGGCGGCGAGCTGCTCGGCCTGCTCGTCGGTCAGCGGCGGCGCGGTGTGCCGCAGGTAGACCACGTCGTCGCTCCACTGCCGGAACAGCAGCGTCTGGTGCACCGACATCGGGCCGCTGCCGATCACCCCGATCGGCCGGTCCCGCACCTCCCAGCCGTGGCAGTACGGGCAGTGCACCAGGTCCCGGCCCCAGCGCTCGCGCAGGCCCGGCACCTCGGGCAGCTCGTCGACCAGGCCGGTGGCGACCAGCACATGACCGGCGCGTACCCGCCGGCCGTCGGCGAGCGTCACCTCGAAGCCGTCGCCGTCGCGGCTCACCGACTCGACCCGGCCCTCGGCCAGGTGCCCGCCGTAGCCGCGGACCTCGTCCCGGCCGCGTGCCAGCAGCTCGGCCGGCGGTACGCCGTCGTGGCCCAGCAGCGCGTGTACGCCGTCGGCGGGCGCGTTGCGCGGTTCGCCGCCGTCCACCACGAGCACCGACCGGCGTGCCCGGGCCAGCATCAGCGCGCCGCTCAGCCCGGCCGCGCCGCCGCCGATCACCAGTACCTCGTAGTCCTCACGTAGCTCGGTCATCGTGACCACCTCCGCGACCAGACTGCGACGGGGAAGCGCAGAACCGCAAACTCTCTTGCTGATGTGGCAAACTGGGGGCATGGATGTCGACCTCGACCAGGCCCTCGACGCGGTCGGTCCCCGGCTGCGCGCGCTGCGGCGTGAGCGGGAGACCACGCTCACCGATCTCTCCGCCGCCACCGGCATCTCGGTGAGCACGCTGTCCCGGCTGGAGTCCGGCGGCCGCAAGCCCACCCTCGAACTGCTGCTCCCGCTCGCCCGCGCGCACGGCGTGACGCTGGACGAGCTGGTCGGCGCCCCGCCCACCGGCGACCCGCGCGTCCACCTGCGGCCGGTCGCCGCGTTCGGGATGACCATGCTGCCGCTCACCCGCCGCGCCGGCGGCATCCAGGCGTACAAGCTGATCATCCCGGCCGGCGGCCGGTCCGAGCCCGAGCCGAAGACCCACGAGGGGTACGAGTGGGTCTACGTGCTCAACGGGCGGCTGCGGCTCGTGCTCGGCGAGCACGACCTGGTTATGGTCCCCGGTGAGGCGGCCGAGTTCGACACCCGCGTACCGCACTGGTTCGGGCGTGCCGACAGCGAGGGGGTGGAGTTCCTCAGCCTCTTCGGCAGCCAGGGCGAACGCGCCCACCTGCGCGCCCGCCCCCGCGCGTCGAGCTGAGCGGCGACGGTAAACACGCCCGCCGCGGCATCGGCGGCGCGACGATCGGCGGGTGAGCTATGCGGACGTCGGCGGGCTGCGGATCTGGTACGAGGAGCACGGGGCCGGCAAACCGCTGGTCCTGCTGCACGGCGAGTACGGCTCGACGGAGACGTTCGCGCCGGTCCGCCCGGCGCTGGCCACGCGCCGGCGGCTGATCGCCGTCGACCTGCAGGGCCACGGCCGCACCGCCGACGTGGACCGGCCGCTGCGGTACGAGTCGATGGCCGACGACGTCGCCGGGCTGCTGCGGCACCTCGGCCTGCCCCGGGCCGACGTGCTCGGCTACTCCCTCGGCGGCGGGGTGGCCCTGCGTACCGCGATCCAGCACCCCGACCTGGTCCGGCGCCTGGTGCTGGTCTCCACGCCGTTCCGGCGGCGCGGCTGGTACCCGGAGACGCTCGCCGCGATGTCCGCCCACGACGAGCGCGTCGCGCAACGGATGCGCGGCACCCCGCTCCACGAGCGGTACGCGCGGGTGGCGCCCCGCCCGCAGGACTGGCAGGCGCTCTGGGCCCGCTGCGGCGAGCTGCTGCGGCGGGACTACGACTGGTCCGCCGAGGTGGCCGCGCTGCCGATGCCGGTGCTGCTGGTCTTCGCCGACGCGGACGAGATCCCGGTGAGCCACGCGGCGGAGTTCTTCGGCCTGCTCGGCGGCGGCCACCGGGACGCGGGCGGCGACGGAACCGGCCGCCCCGCGTCCCGGCTGGCGGTGCTGCCCGGGCTGACCCACTACGACGTGCTGACCTCGCCCGCGCTGCCGGCGGCGGTGCTGCCGTTCCTCACCCATCCGGCGCGCGCCCCGGGCTGACTCAGCCCACCAGCGCCGGGGTGTCCGCGCCCGCCGTCGTGCGCGGGCGCAGCAGCGCGTACGCGAGCCCGACGGCGACCACGAGCAGCCCCGCGCCGATCGCGAACGCCAGGTGGAACCCGCTGGTCAGCGCGGTGGCCCGGTCGTCGCCGAGCGCGAGGCGGTCCGCGGTACGGGCGGCGGCCAGCGTGGACAGCACCGCTACGCCGAACGCCATGCCGAGCTGCTGGGTGGTGTTGAACAGCCCGGAGGCGAGACCGGCGTCGTCGGGGCGGGCGGCGGACATGCCGAGCGCGGTCAGCGCCGGCAGCACCAGCCCGAACCCGCCGGCGAGCAGCATCACCGGGAGCACGTCGGGCAGGTAGCGGCCGTCCACCGGTATGCGGGCCAGCCACGCGAACATGGCGACGAGCAGGACGAGCCCGGCCAGCAGCACCGCCCGCTCGCCGAACCGGGCGTTGAGCCGGGCGGAGACGCCCAGCGACACCGCGCCGATGACGACTGCCGCCGGGAGCAGGGCCAGCCCGGTGCCTGTGGCGTCGTAGCCGAGCACCTGCTGGAGGTAGAGCGTGACGAGCACCTGGAACGCGAACGTCGACGCCACGGTGAGGATCTGGACCACGTTCGCCACCGCCACGCCGCGCGAGCGCAGGATCCGCAGCGGCATGAGCGGGCGGCGTGCGGTCGCCTGCCGGACGACGAACCCGGCGACCAGCGCGACGGCGAGCGCGCCGAGGCCGAGCGTGCGCGCCGACGTCGCCCCGTACCGCTCGATCGTGACCACCGTGTAGATGCCGAGCACCAGTCCGGCGGTGACCAGCAGCGCGCCCGCCACGTCGGCCCCGGCCTCCAGGCCCAGGCCCCGGTCGGCGGGCAGCGTACGGACCGCGAGCGCGATCGTGGCCAGGCCGATCGGCAGGTTGATCAGGAAGATCCAGTGCCAGCCCAGCGCGTCGGTGAGCAGGCCGCCGGCGACCTGGCCGATGGCCGCCCCGGCCGCGCCGGTGAAGGCGAACACGGCGATCGCCCGGCCCCGCTCGGCGGCGTCGGGAAAGAGCGTGACCAGGATGCCGAGGCTCACCGCGACCGCCGCCGCGCTGCCGACACCCTGGAGGAAGCGGGCCGCGACGAGCGTGGCGCTGTTCGCCGCCACCCCGGCCAGCACCGAGGCGGCGGTGAACAGCGCGGTGCCGCCGAGGAACATCGCCCGGCGTCCGACCAGGTCGCCCAGGCGGCCGGCGAGCAGGAGCAGGCTGCCGAACGCGATCAGGTACGCGTTCACCACCCAGCTCAGGCCGGCCGGGGAGAAGCGCAGGTCGCGCTGGATGGCCGGCATCGCCACGGTGACGATGCTGCCGTCGAGGATGGTCATCAGGGCGCTGGTGGCGAGCACGCCGAGCGCGACCCGACGCGAGCGGGGAGCGGACATGGAGTCCTCCTGTCGAGAGGTGCGACAGGAGAGACCGTAACGGATAGTCCCGTTGCAGACAATCTATTGAGGGACTATTGGCGGGCTCGGCGGGCCGGCTTCGGGCTCTGCACCGGCGTGGCCAAATGGCCGGCGGCCAGGCGCTCCAGCGCGCGCAGGAAGACCGCCCGCTCGTCCTCCGGCAGGCTCGCCAGCGCCTCGGCGTGCACCCGGTCGACGATCTCCTGGCTGCGCGCGGCCACCCGGGCGCCCTCCTCGGTGACCGCGATGATCCGGGCCCGCCGGTCGGTACGCGACGGACGCCGCACCGCCAGCCCGGCCTGCTCCAGCGCGTCCACCGTCACCACCATCGTCGTCTTGTCCATGTCGCCCATCTCGGCGAGCTGGATCTGCGTACGCTCCTCGGGCAGCGCGTGCGCGAGCACGCAGTGCATCCGCGCGGTCAGCCCGATCTCGGCCAGGGCCGCCGCCACCCGGGTGCGCAGCACATGACTGGTGTGGTCGAGCAGGTACGACAGGTCCGGGGTGCTCATCCGCCCAGCGTACCGATGGGTCCGTGGCGGATGATCCGGCGCGGACCCGGTCGGACCGCGGATACGATCTTGTGAGATGTCGTCGGCAGGAGAGGTTCGGTGCGGTGAGCGACGTGCACGGCAGGCAAGTGATGGTGGGTTACGACGGGTCTCCGGCCGCGAGCGCCGCCATCGAGGCGGGCGCGTTGCTGTTCCCCGGCGCGCACGCGTGGATCGGGCATCTGTGGACGCCTCCGTTCGCCAGCGAGGAACTGCGCAAGCGGCTCTGGACCGGCAAGCGCAACATCAACGCGTTCGTGGAGGCGATCGAGCGCGAGGGCGGCCGGGAGGCCGACCGGCTCACCTCCGTCGGCGTGATGCTGGCCCGCGCGGCCGGCTGGGACGCCGAGCCGCTCGTGTGCCGCAGCTACGGCGGTGAGGGGCTCCGGCTCGCCGAGCTGGCCGACGAGAAGCAGACCGACGTGCTGCTGCTCGGCTCGCGCGGTCTGGGCGGCGCCCGGGCCGTGCTCGGCAGCGTCTCGGACATGGCCGTGCACTACAGCCCGCGGCCCGTCCTGGTGGTGCCGCACCCGCTGCTCACCGACGAGCACGACGCGCTCGCCGCCGGCCCGGTGGTGGTCGGCTGGGACGCGTCCACCGGGGCCGAGGCGGCGCTCGACTCCACCCGGCGTCTCTTCCCCGAGCGGGACGTCGTCCTGGTCGCCGTCGACGGCGACGAGGGGGAGACGCCCACCCCGGACACGGCCGGCGGTTCGGTCACCGTCGTGCGGGTCAGCGCCGGGCGCGGCGCCCAGGGACGCGCGGTGGCCGAGGCGCTCTCCGCAGTCGCCACCGAGCACAAGGCGAGCGCGGTGGTGGTCGGCTCGCGCGGACGGACGGCGATGCGCAAGATCCTGCTCGGCAGCGTCGCCATGGCCACCCTGCACCGTGCCCACCGGCCGGTGATGGTGGTGCCGCAGAGCCCGGTCCGCGAAGCGGAGTAACCCGGCGGCGCACGGGTGCCTCCCCGGCCGGGGGAGGCACCCGCTTCGTCACCGCTGCCCGCGGCGCGCCGGTCGGGCCCGCCATGGTTGAGGCAGCCGTCCCCGGAGGCGGGCGCTGGCACCCGTCGATGCGCGGCAACTATTCTCGGGTCACAAGCCAAGTCGCCGTCTGACGGAGTGGTCGATGCGGAAGGGCCTGGTCGCGGACCGGCATGCGCAGGGGGACGGCCGCAGAGCCAACCTCGGCGCGTTGCTCCGGCGCGTCCACCTGACCGGCCCGGTGACGCGCGTCGAGCTGGCCGAGTGGATGGGCGTCAACCGCAGCACGGTCATGGCGCTCACCGCGGAACTGGCGTCGGCCGGTCTGGTCCGGGAGGTGACGGCCGGCGGCAGCGGACGGGCGGGGCGACCCTCGCTTGTGGTCCGCCCGGCCTCGGACACCTTCTACGTGCTCGCCTTCGACATCGCCGTGGACCGGCTCGTGGCCGCCCGCGTCGGGCTCGGCGGCGTGATGTCGGCCCGCCTGGAGGCGGAACGCCCACGGGCCGGGGCCGACCTCGACTCGGTGGTCTCGGTGCTCGCCGACTTCGGGCGGGCGCTGCACCACGCCGCGCCGCCCGGATCGGTGTGCGTGGGCGTCGGCGCGTCGTACTGCGGGATGATCCGGCCCGGCGACGGCATGGTCCGCTTCGGACCGGACATGGGCTGGGTCGACCAGGCGTTCGGCGCCGAGCTGGCCGGGCGGCTGGACCTGGGGCTGCCGGTCCTGGTCGGCAACGAGGCGCACCTGGGCGCGCTGGCGGAGCACCAGCGGGGCGCCGGAGTCGGCGTGCAGAACGTCGTCTACCTGCACGGTGACGTGGGCGTCGGCGGCGGGATCATCGTCGGCGGTGAGCTGCTCGACGGCGACGGCGGGTACGCCTCCGAGGTCGGGCACATGCTCGTGAACCCGTACCAGGGGAGGCCCTGCGGCTGCGGCTCGCGCGGGTGCCTGGAGGCCGAGGTCGGTGAGCGGGCGCTGCTCGACGCCGCCGGCCGCCCGGCGGGGGAGAAGGGGCGCGAGGCGGTACGGGCCGTGGTGGCCGCCGCGTCGCGGGGCGAGCCGGCCGCCCGGGACGCGCTGCGGCACATCGGTGACTGGCTGGGCATCGGCGTGGCGAACGTGATCAATCTGTTCAACCCCGGCGTGGTGATCTTCGGGGGCACGCTCAGCGAGGTCTTTCCGGTCTGCGCCGACCACGTCCGCAGCCGGATCGCCGCCAACGTGCTGCCCATCTCCCGCGACAAGGCCCGCCTGCGGGTGTCCGCGCTCGGCTACGACGCCACCTTGATCGGCGCCGCCGAACGGGGCTTCACCCCGTTGTTCGCCGACCCACTCGGCACCCTCACCCGCGCCTCGGCGCTTCGCTGATCTTGGAGTTGTGGCGCCTGGGATGTCGCTTTGGTGAGCCTCGTGAGGCGCCACAACTCCAAGATCGACGGCGGCACTCCGCGCGGGGCGGTCAGGAGGTCAGGCGGTGGGTCAGCCAAGGGAGGAGAGCCTCGCCCTGTTGGCGCTGGAACGCTCGGACCGTGGGGATGCCGGGTGGGGGTGGCTGGCGGGCGCCGTCCAGCAAGAAGCCGGTGAGGCCGGCCAGCACGCCGGTCAGGTCGGCCGGGTCCACATCGGCGGTCAGCGGCTGGGCGGCGAGCAGCGCGTCCGGGTCGTGTCCGCCGTACACCTGGACGTTGACGACGGTGAACAGGGTGTCCAGCCAGGCCGGCCCGCGACAGGCCCACGGCCAGTCGACCACGGTGACCGATCCGTCCGGGCCGAGCAGCAGGTTGTCGGCGCGGACGTCGACGTGGCAGAGCGTGTCGCCGGCGAGCGCGGCCAGGCCCCGGTCGGCGGCGGCGCACAGCTCGGGCAGGTGGGACCGGGCCCACGGGTCGAGGTCGGCCGGCGGGTCGGCGGCGAGGCGCCGCCAGCCGCCGAAGTCGTACGCGAGGTGTTCGGCGGCGGTGGTGGTTCCGGCGGCGGCGGGCGCCGGGGTGAGCGTCGCCGCCATCGCCTCCAGCGTGGACAGCACGGCGGCCAGCTCACCGGTACGCCACGGGGTAGCCGGGTGCCGGCCCTCGACGTCGGTGAAGACGAGCGCGATCCAGTGGCCGTCGTCGTAGCTGCCGAGCAGCCGGGGCGCGGGCGCGTCCGGGGGCAGGGCGGCGGCGATCCGGGCCTCGGCGCGGTGCAGGTGGGGACTGCGGTCGTTCTGCGCCGGGCTGACCGCCTTGACGAAGGCCCGGCCACCGCCTGCGGTACGGACGCGGTCGGCGGTGCCGGGGGAGAAGCCGCCCGGCTGCGAGTGCGCCGCCACCACCCGGTCGCCGAGGACGCCCTCGATGCCGTCGCGTACGTGCCCGGGCAGTTCGTGCCAGTGCAGCCGAGTCTTCGTCACCGTTCCACGGTGCGTGCCGCCCGCCGTCCGGGGCAACCGGGTTACTCGTTGCGCGTGTAGTGCAGGACGACCACGCCGGCGTCGAACGGGCGCGCCGAGGTGAGCGTGAGCCGGCGCGGATCGAAGCCGCTGTCGACGAGCTTGATGCCGCTGCCGACGACCACCGGGTTGAGCTTGACCACCAGCTCGTCGATCTCGTCGAGGAGCTGACCGGCGAGCTGCCCGCCGCCGCAGAGCCAGATGTCGCGCCCGGGTTGCGTCTTCAGCTCGCGGACGAAGGCCACCGGGTCACCGGCGACGACGTTCACGTCCGGGTAGTCGGCAGGGGGCAGGGAGCGGCTGAACACGTACTGCTTCAGGTGGGCGTACGGGCTTGTCACGCCGATCTTCAGGCCGGGCTCGTAGCTGCCCCGGCCCATCAGCACGGTGTCGAAGCGGCCGGCGGGCGGGGAGTCGATGCCGAGCTGGGCGTGGGCGAACGTGGGCAGCGTCTGGGGCCACTCGGCCACCAGGTGGGGCGCCAGGTCGGGCGTCAGCGGGAGGAAGTCGAACGACCCGTCGGGCGCGGCGATGAAGCCGTCGAGGGTGCTGGCGACGAAATACACGAGCTTGCGCAAACCGGCTCCGATGTTCAAGATGATCCACGACGGCTGTCGTGGTTCAGTGGCGAATCTACAACACCTGTCGTGGTTGTTGCTAGTGTGTTCGCGTGGCCAGGAACCCGGAACGCCGTACCCTGCTCGCCGACGCCGGTCTGCGGGTGCTCGCCGACGCCGGCGCGCGCGGGCTGACCCACCGGGCGGTCGACGCCGAGGCGGGCGTGCCCACCGGCACCACCTCGAACTACTTCCCGTCCCGCGCGGCGCTGCTGGCCGGCCTGGCCGAACGGATCTTCGACCGGATCGCACCCGACCCGGCCGTGCTGGCCGACCTCGGCCGCCGCGAGCCGTCGCTCGCGCTGATGACCGACTACCTGCGCGACATCGTCGCGCGCACCACCCGCGAGCCGGGCCTCACCCGGGCGCTGTTCGAACTGCGGCTGGAGGCCGCCCGCCGCCCCGAGTTGCGGTCCGCGCTCGGCGGCGTGCTGCGCCGGGGGTACGCCGACGACGTCGCCCACCACCTCGCCGCCGGACTACCGGGCGGGGCGTACGAGGTGGCGCTGCTGCACTACGCCGTCGACGGGCTCCTGCTCGACCTGCTCACCACCTCGATCGACGCCGGGTTCGACACCGATCAGGTGGTCTCCGACCTCGTCTCCCGTCTGGTCGGCGACGCCACCCGTTGAGTCTCCTCGCCGTGCGTTAACCCGGGGCGGCCAGCGGGAACGCTGGCGCGGACACCCCTGGGAAGGAGCAACGGATGAGGGAACGCACCGGACTGACCATCGGCGTGCTCGGCTCCTACGGCGGTCGCAACCTCGGCGACGAGGCGATCCTCACGGGTCTCCTGGACGATCTGCGCCGACACGAGCCGAACGCCCGGATCATCGTCTTCTCCCGCAACCCCGCGCACACCGCGCTGGCCCACCCCGAGGTCGAGGCGGTGCCGTGGGAGGGCGTCAGCCGCGTCGACTCGTCCCCGGTGCTCAACCAGCTCGACCTGCTCATCCTCGGCGGCGGCGGGATCCTCTACGACAAGGAGGCCCGGCGCTACCTGCGGGTGGTCCGGGTCGCCCAGGAACGCGGGCTGCCGCTGCTCACGTACGCGGTGGGTGTCGGCCCGCTCAGCGACACGCTCGACAGCGGCATGGTGCGCGAGACGCTCGCGCAGGCGGTCGAGGTGACCGTCCGGGACCAGGAGTCGCGGATGGTGCTGGAGGAGGCCGGTCTGATCAATCCCATCACCGTCACCGCCGACCCGGCGTTCCTGCTGGAACCGGAGGAGTTCCCCGAGCAGTGGCTGCGTGAGGAGGGCGTGCCGGCCAACTCCCGGCTGGTCGGGCTGAGCGTGCGCGAGCCGGGCCGGGCGGCCGAACGGCTCGACGTGGACGGCTACCACCGCCTGCTCGCCCAGATCGGTGACTTCCTGGTGCACCGGATCGACGCGCACGTGCTGTTCGTGCCGATGGAACGCGACGACATCCGGCACTCGCACGGCGTGCTGTCGCACATGACCGCCGCCGACCGGGGCCGGATCCTGCACGGCGACTACCGTCCGGCGCAGATCCTCGGGTTGATGCGCCACTTCGACCTCGCGGTCGGCATGCGCCTGCACTTCCTGATCTTCGCGGCCATGATGGGCACACCGTTCCTGCCGCTGCCGTACGCCGGAAAGGTCTTCGACCTGGCCCAGCGGCTCGGCGTGCCGGCGCTGCGCGGCGTGGAACGAGAGGTCGAGGGCCCGCTGCTGGCCGAGGTGGACCGGCTGTGGGACGAGCGGGCGGCGCGGGCCGACGAGACCGCGCGCCGGGTGGCGGAGGTCTGCGAGCAGGCGCGCGGCACCTCGCAGGTGACCCGCAGCGTGCTGGACAGCATCCGGGCCCGGTCACTGACCCCGGCGGTGTGAGCCGGGTCGTCAGACCGCCGGGCCACGCCAGGCGTAGACCCACTCCCGGCCCGGCTGGGCGTCCGACTCCAGCTCGTAGATCTGTGCCTCCGCGAGCCCGTTGGACCCGAGGTGGTGGTGGGTCAGCGGGGGACGGCCGTTGCTGTCCAGCTCGACGGTGACGGTCTCGCCGTCGGCCGCGCCGCCCACCAGGGGGATCTGCACCGTGGAAGCCATGCGCCCATCCTGCCCCGGCCGGCCCGCCCGCGCAGGGGATCACGCGGGGCAGCGAACCGGGCACCGTGCGTACTAGGGTCCGGGGATGGCGCACCCGACGATCGATCCGACTCTCGGTCCGGTCCTCGCCCGTACGGGCGGCGAACGGGCGATCCTCGACGCGTTCCTCGACTTCCACCGGAGCACCGTGCTGCGCAAGGTTCGCGGCCTGACCGACGCCGACGCCGGCCGGCGTCTGGTGCCCTCGCTGACCACCCTGGCCGGGCTGCTCAAGCACCTGACGGTGGTCGAGGGGAACTGGTTCCGCCGCCTGTTCGCCCCGGAGCCGGGCGACGTCTACCTCACCTCCCAGGCCGACGCCGACGCCAGCTTCGCGCTGCGCCCCGGCGACACGGTCGAGACGCTCGCCGCCGCGTACGAGGCGGCCTGCGACGAATCCCGGCGGGTCGCCGCGCGGTTCGACCTCGACCACGTGGTGCCGCACCCGCAACTCGGCGAGGTGTCGCTGCGCTGGGTGCTGGTGCACCTGATCGAGGAGACCGCCCGGCATGCCGGGCACGCGGACATCCTGCGCGAGCTGACCGACGGCGAGACCGGCGCGATCTGACGCCTCAGGCCCGGGGGAGCAGCCCGTCCGGATACTCCATCCCGTCGTGCGTACAGGCCGCGGCGGCCACCCGGGCGGCGTACCGGGCCGCGTCGAGCACGTCCGCGCCGCGCAGCCGGGCGGCGATCACCCCGGCCGCGAACGCGTCCCCGGCGCCGTTGGTGTCCACCACCGGCCCCGGCGGGGTGGCGGCGGGCACGTGTGCGGGCGGCGCGCCGGGGGTGTGCAGCGTCGCGCCGGCCGCGCCGCCGGTGACCAGCACCGTGCGCGGCGCCAGCTCGGCCGCCTCCTTCGCGGCCCGCTCGCCGAGCCGGGTGTCGCTGACGAAGACCAGGTCCGCGATCCGGGCGAACGGACGGTGGTAGTCGTTCTCGCCGTCCCAGTCGTGCAGGTCGGTGGAGACCGACGTGGCGGCGCGCAGCACCGGCAGCGAGTCCCGGGCCCAATCCATGATCGACAGGTGGACGTGGGTCGCCTCGGCCACGAGCGCGGCCAGCTCCGCGTCGGCGAACGGCGCCGGCCCCGACCACGGGCGCGGGTCGTGCAGCGACATCCGCCGCCCGGCCGGGTCGACCAGGTTCACCGAGCGGCGGGTGCCGGCCGGCGCGTCCGCGAGCGTGGTCCGCACCGAGGTACGCGCCAGCGCCGCCCGCACCACGTCACCTGCCGGGTCGGCGCCCAGCACGTCGACGAGCGCCACCCGCAGGCCGAGCGCGTGCGCGGCCAGCGCCACCCCGGCGCCGGTGTTGCCGATCCGCATGTCGATCGGCGGCACCAGCAGCGAGTCGGCGACGGGCGGCGGCAGCGCGGGCACCTGGACGCGGACGTCCACACCGAGCCCGCCGAGCACGAGAAGGTCGACCATGGCGCCGACGATAGCGACGCCCGGCGGCCTATCCTGACTCCCCGGGCGCCGTCTTCCGGCCCCGGCGTCGGCGAGGGGGAGCAGTGCTGGTCATCCACGGGCTGTGGCTGCCCGGTAGCGGGCTCGCCCTGTGGGCCGAGGACAGCACGCGCCCGGCGCGCGGGCCCCGCCGGCCCGGCCGCGTCCCGCGCGAGCGCCCGCACCCGTTCGCCGCCGACCACGCCACGCTCGCCGCCGCGCTCGACGGCATGCCGGGCGAGCCGGTCTCCGTCCTGCTGGACCTGCCGACCCGCGCCGGCTCGCCGGTGGACTCGCCGGAACTGATCCGGGCCACCGTCGGGGAACCGGTCCGCGGCCCGGTCACCCGCGCCGGATGGCGGGTCCCGGCCCTGGGGTACGCCCCGGACGCCGCGTACGAGCTGCTGCGCGCGCCGACGCCGGGCCCGGTCGGGGCGAGCCTGCGTCACCTGTGCGAGCTGGCCGACTTCGCCACCGACCTGGTCGCACGCGGCCGGCTGCTGCCGGTCGCGCTCGACGCGTACCCCGGTGGTGGTGGACCCGACGGCGGGCCGGCCGCGACCGGCCGGCGTGCCTCGGCGCGGCGGTCACCGGCGGCCTCCGGCGCGAGGGCCGGGCGGCGGTTGCGGGCCGTCGGGGCGGACGACGTGGCGACCGGGTGGGCGCTCTGGCGGCCGCTGCTCACCGGCACCGACGCGGGCTGGGCGCGCGACCTGGCGACGGCGTTGCCACCGGCGGCCCGCGCCGCCCGGGAATGGCGGCCCGAGCCGTGGGGCCCGGCAGCGGCGTCGGTCGGTGCGGGCGAAGGCCCTGGCGGGGCCGCCGCCCCGGCGTCGGCGGATGTGCGGACGGACGCCGCCGGGCCCATGCCGGGCGGGCGCTCGCCGAGCGGGTCCGTCCGGGACAGCAGCCGGGCGGGCGAACCGGCGGGCGGCGCGTGGGCCGGGCGATCCGGCGACATCGGAGCCGGTGAGCTGGTCGCCGAGGCGCTGGACGCGCTGGCCGACGCCGCCGCCCGGGTGGCGCTGGCCGACACCCGGCTGCACCGGGGAATGCGCCCGGTCGGCGCGGTGCCGCGCTGGCTGGCCGCGCTGACCGGCCCGGAGCGCGCGTTCCCCGCCGAGCCGGACGCGCTGGCGACGCTGCGCGACGAACTGGACGCCTGGCAGCGCGACGCCGCGGGCGGCGCGGTACGGGCCACGTTCCGCCTGGTCGAGCCGGACGTCGACCCGGTCGCCGAGCTGGTCGAGGACGCCGTCTGGCGGGTCGAGTTCGGCCTGCACCCGGCCGACGAGCCGGGGCTCGTGGTGGACGCCGCGCACATCTGGCAGCGGCCCGCGCCGGCGCTGGCCGCCCGGGGCGTGGAGCCGCAGGAGACGCTCCTGGCCGAGCTGGGCCGGGCCAGCCGGCTGTGGCCCGAGGTGGACGCCGCGTTGCGTACCGCCGCGCCGGAAGGCATGGAACTGGACGCCGACGGCGCGCACCGGTTCCTGCGTGAGGGCGCGCCGGTGCTGCACGCGGCCGGGTTCGGGGTGCTGCTGCCGTCGTGGTGGCGGCGTTCCTCGTCCCGGCTCGGCGCGCGGCTGCGGGCGCGCAGCCGGAGCGCGCCGGGAGCGGTGGCCACCACCGCCGGGAAGCTGGGGCTGGACGCACTCGTCGACTACCGCTGGGAGCTGGCGCTCGGCGACCAGCCGCTGACCGCCGAGGAACTGGCGTCGCTGGCCGACCTGAAGTCGCCGCTGGTCCGGCTGCGCGGCCGGTGGGTCGAGCTGGACCCGCAGCGGCTGGAGGCCGGGCTGAAGCTGCTGCGCTCCTCCGGCGAGCTGACGGTGGCCGACCTGCTGCGGATGGGACTGTCCGGTGACGACAGTGCCGGTGAGCTGCCGGTGCTGGACGTGGTCGCCGACGGCGCGCTCGGCGAGCTGCTCGCCGGTGAGGCGGAACGGCGGCTCACCCCGGCCGACCCGCCGCCGGGTTTCACCGGGAGGCTGCGGCCGTACCAGCGGCGCGGGCTGGCCTGGCTGGCGTTCCTCCAGTCGCTCGGGCTCGGCGGCATCCTCGCCGACGACATGGGGCTGGGCAAGACCGTCCAACTGCTCGCGCTGCTCGCCGGTGACCCGCCGGAGGCCGGGCCCACGCTGCTGGTCTGCCCGATGTCGCTCGTCGGCAACTGGCAGCGGGAGGCGGCGAAGTTCGCGCCCGGCCTGCGCGTACACGTGCACCACGGCGCCGAGCGCGCCCGGGGCGAGGGCTTCGCCACCGCGGTGGGCGAGGCGGACCTGGTGCTCACCACGTACTCGGTGGCTGCCCGGGACGCGTTCGAGCTGGCCGGCGTCGACTGGCACCGGGTGGTGGTGGACGAGGCGCAGGCGATCAAGAACGCCGCCACCCGGCAGGCCGAGGCGGTCCGGTCACTGCCCGCGCGGCACCGGGTCGCGGTCACCGGTACGCCGGTGGAGAACCGGCTCGCCGACCTCTGGTCGATCATGCAGTTCGCGAATCCGGGGCTGCTCGGCCCGGCCGCGACGTTCCGCAAGCGCTTCGCCGAACCGATCGAGCGGCACGGCGACGCCGAGGTCGCCGAGCGGCTGCGCCGGATCACCGGCCCGTTCGTGCTGCGCCGCCTCAAGACCGACCCGACGATCATCACCGACCTGCCGGAGAAGCTGGAGATGGAGGTGGTCTGCAACCTCACCGCCGAGCAGGCCGCGCTCTACCAGGCCGTGGTCGACGACATGATGGCGAAGATCGAGTCCAGCGACGGCATCGAACGACGCGGGCTGGTGCTGGCCACCATGACCCGCCTCAAGCAGGTCTGCAACCACCCCGCCCAGCTGCTGCACGACGGCTCCGCGCTGGACGGCCGCTCCGGCAAGCTGGAACGCCTCGACGAGATCGTCGACGAGGTGCTCGCCGCGGAGGAGAAGGCGCTGCTGTTCACCCAGTACGCCGAGTTCGGCGGCATGCTGCGCGGGCACCTGTCGGCGCGTACCGGCCGGGAGGTGCTGCTGCTGCACGGCGGCGTCGGCAAGGCCGACCGGGACGCCATGGTGACCCGCTTCCAGTCGCCGCAGGGGCCGCCGCTGTTCGTGCTGTCGCTCAAGGCCGGCGGCACCGGTCTCACGCTGACCGCCGCCAACCACGTGGTGCACGTGGACCGGTGGTGGAACCCGGCCGTCGAGGACCAGGCCACCGACCGGGCGTTCCGCATCGGACAGCGCCGCCGCGTGCAGGTACGCAAGTTCGTCTGCGCCGGCACCGTCGAGGAGAAGGTGGCCGCGATGATCGCGGACAAGCGCAGCCTGGCCCGGTCCGTGGTGGGCAGCGGCGAGCAGTGGATCACCGAGCTGTCCACCGACACGCTGCGGGACCTGTTCACGTTGGAGTCCGGGGCGGTGGTCGAGTGAGCCCCCGCTTTGACGACTACCGGCCGCCGCTGCGGGTCGAGGGTGGCCTGCGGGCGCGCAGCACCAGAGGCGCGATCGGGCAGTCCTGGTGGTCCCGGCGGTTCGTGGAGGTGCTGGAGTCGTTCGCGCTCGGCTCCCGGCTCACCCGCGGCCGGGCGTACGCGCGCCGGGGGCAGGTGCTCCGGCTGGACGTGTCGCCCGGCAAGGTCACCGCCGAGGTGCAGGGCTCCCGGCCGCGCCCCTACCCGGTGCGGATCGGGCTGGCCGCGTACCCGGAGAAGGTGTGGCGGCGGCTGGAGTCGGAGCTGGCCGGGCAGGCGTTCTTCAGCGCCCGGCTGCTCGCCGGCGACCTGCCGGCCGAACTGGAGGAGCTGTTCGCCGAGGCGGGCGCGCCGCTGTTCCCGGCCGAGATCGACGAGCTGGACCAGAGCTGCGGCTGCCCCGACTTCGCGGTGCCGTGCAAACACCTGGCGGCCACGTTCTACCTGCTCGCCGAGGCGTTCGACGCCGACCCGTTCCACCTGCTGCACTGGCGTGGCCGGTCCCGCACCGAACTGCTCGACCGGCTGCGTACGCTGCGCGGCGCCGTGGCGGACGGCGGTGTGCTCGGCGCGGGCGCGGCATCGGTCCCGGGCGCCGGGCCGGACCCGGCGGCGACGACGGGTGTGCCGGTCGTCGGCGCGGCGCGGGCCCTGGCCGGGGTGCCGGCGGTCGAGCCGGACGAGGAGCTGGACCGGTTCTGGCTGGCGCCGGTGGCGCTGCCGGACCGGCCGCCCACGCTCGCCACCGGCCCGGAGCTGCTGCTGCGCCAGCTCGGGTCGCCCGGTGCCGCGATCGGCGGGCCTGGCCTGGCCGAGCGGCTGCGCCGGGCGTACCGGGAGTTCGGCAGCGCCGAGGGCGCGTCGCCCACGGAGTTCGGTCGCGCCGAAGGCGCGCGTTAAGAAGGGGCCCTTCCTCTACCGGAGGCGTTAAGAAGGGGCCCTTCCTTACGCCTACAGCAATCGGCGGCGGAAACGCCACATCACGGCGGCGTTGGCGACCAGCACCACCGCGCAGATCGCCCCGGCCAGCCGTCCGACCAGTACTGTCATCGCCGGTAGCGAGGCCCACAGCACGATCGTCAGCAGCATCATGTACCGGCCCCGGCGTCCCTTTATCCGGCTGTCCAACCGGGCGAAGAACCGAGGGTCGCTCTCCCGCAGACGGCGGGTGATCTGTTCGAACCTGCGCTGATCCTCTTGGCTGAGCATGGCGGTGCCTTCCCCTCACGGCTTCAGCGGTTCGGCGGCATACCCGGATCGGAGGGCGGTCACGCGCCGCCGCTGCTGCTGTTTCGCCGGACCGGACAGGCGGAACGAGGTTCTCAGCGCAGGCTTATCCGTACCTTAAGTTTCGGTGAGGCGGTGAACGCCCCCGGCGGCGTCGCCGGGCTGCGAAACCTCGCGTTCGGGCGGTGCGTGACCGGATCGGCCCTGCTCCGGACGTCGCCGCGCACTCGCCGCCCCGCCGGGTCCTCCGCGGCGGGCCTGAGCACCGTCTTAAGTGCGCTCACGGGCGCGTCCGGCGTGCCTTGAGCGGCCGGGACGGCCTGGCTACTTTCCCGTAGGCAACTTCTCCGGCAACCGTCGCCGCCCCTGCGCCACCCGACCCCCCGGGTGGCAGGCGTGCCGGCACTCGAAGAAAACGGGATAGGTACATGGCCGACCTGAACGTGCCACCGCGTCGACCCCGGGACGACCGCGGCTGGGACGGATACCAGCACCCCCATCCGGACGGGTACCGCGACCCGCACGCCGCGCCGTACGCCGGCGCTCACCCCGGCGCCGCGCCGGGCCCGCAGTGGGTCGGACCGGACGGCTTCGCCCCCGCCGCCGGTGGCTACCCGCCGCAGGGCGGCTTCCCCCAGCAGGGCGGCTACGCCCAGCCCGCCGGCGGGTACGGCCCGCCGCCCGGCCCGGGACTGCCCACGCTGGACGACGACGGCGACGAGCCGCCGAACCGGGGTCGCCGCCGCGCGCTGGCCACCCTCGGTGGGGCCGCGGTGGTCGCCGGTGGCGCCGCCTTCGCGCTGTCTCCGCAGGTACGCGGACTGTTCACCGGTGACGCAGCGGCCGGTGACGCCACCGGCACCGTCACCACCGACGGCAACGCGGCGCGGCCGAGCGGCCAGCAGCCCAGCACCGTGCGGACCTACACCGAGCAGAACGAGAGCTACATGGGCTCCCGGGCGGGCGAGGCGCTCAAGCGCAACGCGCCCACCGGCGGCCGGCTCTACGGCAGCCCGGCCGCCGCTGCCGAGGCGACCAAGGTGACTGTGAAGACGGTGCTCGCCAAGGATCCGATCCGGCACCTCGCCACCCGCACCACGTTCGGCGCGACCCCGAAGATGCTCGCCGACATCAAGCGGCTCGGCATCGACGACTGGCTGCGCCAGCAGCTCGAACCGGAGAAGATCGCCCCGACCAAGGCGGAGCTGAAGCTGGCCGAGCTGCAGTCACTCAAGCTCAGCCCGACGCAGCTGCGCGACCAGCGCGAGCAGCTCAACGAGAAGGGCGTCGACCCGGCCCGGGAGACGGTGGACGCCACCATCGCCCGGCAGATCTGGTCGGACCGGCAGCTGTTCGAGGTGATGGTCGACTTCTGGAACGACTTCCTGCACGTCGCCGCCGACTTCGACGGCGGGGAGAACTACCGCAACGCGTTCGACCGGGACGTCATCCGCAAGCACGCGCTCGGCAGCTACCCGGAGATGCTCGTCGCCGCGAACAAGCACCCGGCGCTGCTGCTCTACCTGAACCAGGTCGACTCGCGCAAGGACGCGGTCAACGAGAACCTGGCCCGGGAGAACCTGGAGCTGTACTCCGTCGGCGTCGACGGTGGCTACACCGAGAAGGACGTACGCCAGGCCGCGCTGCTGCAGACCGGACGCGGTGTCGCCGACGGCAAGTACAAGTTCTTCGCCGAGCGGCACTACCTCGGCAAGGTGAAGATCCTCGGGTTCAGCCACGCCAACAACTCCGACGATCCGGTGGCCGCCGACAAGGTCATCGACTCGTACATCCGCTACATCGCGACGCACCCGTCGACCGCCCGGTACGTGGCGCAGAACCTCGCCACCCGGTTCGTCTCCGACACCCCGCCGAAGTCCGTGGTGGACCGGCTCGCCAAGGCGTACACCACGAACAAGGGGCAGATCCGCCCGGTGCTGGCGACGCTGTTCAGCTCCTCGGAGTTCTGGGCCGCGGTCGGCCAGAAGGTACGCCGCCCGATGGAGTACCTGGTCGCCACGTACCGGGCGCTCGGCGTCTCGCCGGACGCGGCCCCCGGC
The DNA here is from genome assembly GCF_001709195.1 of Micromonospora sp. II. Lineage (NCBI taxonomy): Bacteria > Bacillati > Actinomycetota > Actinomycetes > Micromonosporales > Micromonosporaceae > Micromonospora > Micromonospora sp. II. Next base: position 166,761 of record NZ_LYXF01000035.1, read on the forward strand.
TACTCCGGCGACAATCGGCGGACCCCGTTCGCGCAGGGCCTGCGGCAGATCCAGGACAAGATGCGCGAACTCGGCCAGTACCCGATGGGCAAGCCCACCCCGGACGGCTACGCCGACGTCTACCTGGCCTGGACCTCGGCCGGCACGATGATCGACGGCTGGAACGAGGCGGGCGACCTGATCGCCGGCTACCGCAAGCAGTTCACGTTCGCCAAGCCGGAGAAGCTGGTGGCGAAGCCGCCGACCACCGCCGGGGCGTACGTGGACGCGCTGGCCCAGCGGCTGGTGCACCAGAAGCTCAGCGCCAAGGAGAAGAAGCTCGTGCTCGCCGTGGCCGGGGTCGCCGAGAGCGCCAAGGTCGACGCCACCTTCAACGGGGCCATCGCCGCTGTCGCGCGGACGATCCTCGCGTCCCCCCAGCACCACCTCCGGTGAGGCATTCGATGGAGATGACCGTGAACCCGTACCCCCTGCACCCCGAATGCCCCGACCTGCGGCGGCTGGCCGACAACCCGGCCGAGGCGCTGCTGCGCGCGGAGGCGGACATCGTCGCGGCCGAGAGCGCGGCCGAGGCCGACCGGTACCGCCGGCTGGAGGAGATCGAGGAGGCGCAGCAGGACGGCCGGGGCGTCACCCGCCGTACCTTCGTCGCGGGCGCCGCGGCCACCGCGACCGCGCTGGCGACGGCCCAGTTCGTCACCACGTCGGCGTCGTTCGCCGCGACCAAGACCGGCACGCTGATCCACGTCTTCCTCTACGGCGGGCTGGACGGGCTGAGCCTGGTCGCCCCGGCGAGCGACCCGGTGCTCACCAAGGCCCGCCCGGACCTGCTGCTCGGCGAGGACTCGCTGGCGCTGGCCCGCGGCTTCAAGCTGACCAGCGCGTTCGCGCCGCTGGAGAAGTGGCTCAAGGCCGGTCAGCTCGGCTTCGTGCCGGCCGCGTCCGACCCGCGGCTGTCCCGCAGCCACTTCCAGGCCGCCGACGCCTGCAACCTGGGCGGCCTGCCCGGCGAGACCGGCGGCCGGGGCTGGCTGGACAGCCTGGTAGACGCGCTCGGCAAGGGCACCGCGTTCCGCAGCGTCGGCATCGGCAGCACGCTGCCGCGCTCGCTCGTCGGCGTGAACGGCGCGATCTCCCTCAACAGCGTCGGCGACCTGCGGCTCAACGGCGACGACAAGTTCCGGGCGGCCACCGAGAAGGCGATCCGCGGCCTGTTCACCGGCATCAACCACCCGGTGGAGGAGGCGGTCATCGAGGGCATGGGCGCGCTCGCCACCGCCCAGAAGCTGGCTGCCAAGCCGTACGCCGCCGCCGAGGGCGTCGAGTACCGGGGCGTCGGCAACTCGTTCAAGCAGCTCGCCCAGCTCATCAAGGGCGGCGCGAACGTGCGGGTGGCCACCGTCGGCATGGGCGGCTACGACACCCACGAGAACCAGGGCACCCGCGAGGGCGGCCAGCTCTGGCGGCGGCTCAACGAGCTGGCCGCCGCGATGGCCGCGTTCTTCACCGACCTGGGCGACCAGGCGGCGGACGTGACGATCATGGTGTCCAGCGAGTTCGGCCGCCGGGTCGCCTCGAACGGCGGCGGCACCGACCACGGCCACGGCGGCGTGGTCACCGTGCTGTCCGGCCGCAAGCTGGCCAGCTCGCTGCTCGGCACCTGGAACGGGCTGGACAAGTTGGACAGCGGCGACGTGCCGGAGTACAACAACATGTTCAACGTCTACGGATCGGTCGCGCAGGGCCGCTTCGGCCTGACAAACGCCGAGGTGGACAAGATCTTCCCCCGGCAGAAGTTCACCCCGGTCAAGATCTACGCGTGACGTACCAGGAAACCCGCGCCGCCGGCCGTCGTACCGGGCACTCCGCCCCGTACGGCGGCCGTCCGGCTGCTCCCGTACCCCCGGCTCGTCCGCGCCGCGGACCCGGCGCCCGGCGGACGCTCGCCGCGCTCTTCTGGCTCGGTCTGGTCGCCGCGGTGGTGCCGTGGTGGCTGGACACCCCGGCCGGGTCGCTCACCGACACCGCCGACCTGCTCACCGCGGGCGGCCGGATCACCGGCATGATCGCCGGCTACCTGCTGCTGGTCCAGGTGCTGATGATGAGCCGGCTCGGCGTGCTGGAACGCGCGCTCGGCGGCGAGCGGATCTCCCGGCTGCACCGGGACCTCGGCGCGACGCTGCTGGTGGCGGTGCTCACGCACATGTCGCTGCTGGTGGTCGGCTACTCCCGGCAGGAGCGCAACTCGGTGCTCGCCGAGGTCGGCGTGCTGCTGACCGACTACGAGGACATGATCACCGCGTTCGCCGCGGCCGGCGTGCTGGTCACCGTCGCGGTCACCGCGGTACGCGCGGTGCGCCGCCGCCTGCCGTACGAGCTGTGGCACCTGCTGCACGCGGCCAGCTACCTCACGCTGCTGCTCGGCTACGCGCACCAGTTCAGCAACGGCGCGCAGCTGCACCAGCCGGGCCTGGTGCGTACCGGCTGGATCGCCGGATACGTGCTGGTGGTGGCCGCGCTGGTGTGGGGCCGGGTGCTCGCGCCGCTGGCGTTCAACCTGCGGCACCGGCTGCGCGTCGCCGACGTCGTGGCGGAGAGCCAGGACACCGTGTCGGTCTACCTGACCGGGCAGCGGCTCAACCAGATCGACCTGCTCGGCGGGCAGTTCTTCCGCTGGCGGTTCCTCAACCCCGGCTGCTGGTGGCAGTCGCACCCGTTCTCCGTCTCCGCCGCCGGCAACGACAGGTGGCTGCGGATCACGGTGAAGGTCGTCGGCGGGTACACCGCCGAGCTGCGCGACCTGACGCCCGGTACCCGGGTCTGGGCGCAGGGCCCCTCCGGCACGTTCACGGCCGCGCACCGCACCCGGGAGCGGACGCTGCTCATCGCCGGCGGCAGCGGCATCGCCCCGCTGCGGGCCATGCTGGAGGAGCTGCCGCCCGGCGCGGCGCTGATCTACCGCGCGAGCACCCCGGCCGACGTGCTGCTGCACCAGGAGCTGGACTGGCTCGCGCAGGCCCGGCAGACCTCCGTCTGGTACGTCGTCGGCCGCCGTGACGACCCCGGCCCCCGCCAGGTGATGAACCCGGAGGGGCTGCGCCGTCTGGTGCCCGACCTGACCCGGCGCGACGTCTACCTGTGCGGCCCGGGCGGCCTGGTCGACGAGGCGGTCGCCGCGCTGCGCGCGGCCGGCGTGCCCCGCCGCCAGATCCACCTGACCGCGTTCGAGCTGTAGGAAAGGCACCACAATGCGTCGCGCGCTCCTCGCGATCACCGGACTGGCCGCCGGCACCACCGCGCTCGTGGTGCTCAAGGGCGCGCCGGGCAGTGGGCAGACCCTGCCGGACGCGCCGGTGGCGCTGGCTCCGGTCGCCCCGGGCGGCTCGGCCGCGCCCGAGCCGCCGTCGCCCACCGCCGCCGCGTCCGGCAGCGCCACGCCGTCGTCGCGCGCCTCGGCGAAGCCCACCCCGAAGGCGTCCGCCGACCGTAGCCCGGCCAGCCGGGGCGGCACCCGTACCAGCACCGCACCCGCCGCGCCCCGGACCACCACCAGCGCGCCGAAGGTCACCACCCGCACGGTGACCGGGCCGTCGGTCACCTACGAGTACGGCTCACTGCAGGTGCGGATCACGCTCAGCGGCAGCCGGGTCGTCGACGCGACGGCGATCGGACTGCCGCTGGGCGGGCAGTCCGGGCAGCGCAGCGACGACGTGCAGGCCCGCTACAGCGGCACGTCCGGTGAGGTGGTGGCCCGGCAGAGCGCCAACCTGAGCACCGTCTCCGGGGCCACGTACACCAGCACCGCGTACAAGCAGTCGTTGCAGGCCGCGCTGGACAAGGCGTGACGGTTCGTTCCGGCCTGCGCCGGGTCGAGCACGTCATGGGTACGGCGATCAGCCTGGACCTGGCCGACGACCTGCCCCCGGGGACCCTGCACGAGCTGGCCGAGGACACGTTCGGCTGGCTGCGCGAGGTGGACGCGCGGTTCAGCACGTACCGGGACGACAGCGAGGTGTGCCGGATCGACCGGGGCGAGCTGCGGCCCGCCGACGCCTCCGCCGACCTGCGCGCCGTGCTGGCGGCCTGCGCCGACCTGTGGACCGCCACCGACGGGTTCTTCGACGTGTACGCGACCGGGCGGCTCGACCCGTCCGGCTACGTCAAGGGCTGGGCGGCACAGGTCGCCTCGGACCGGCTGGTGGCCGCGGGCTCGCCGAACCACTGCGTGAACGCGGGCGGCGACGTGCGGGTACGCGGCCACGACGCAACCGGACAGCCGTGGCGGATCGGGGTGCGGCATCCCTTCGACGCGGCGGCGACCTGCCTGGTGCTGACCGGCACCGACCTGGCGGTCGCCACCTCCGGCGTGTACGAACGCGGCCACCACGTGCTGGACCCGCGCCGGGGCGTACCGGCGAAGGGCCTGCGCTCGGTCACGGTCGTGGGCCCGGACCTGGGCGTGGCCGACGCGTACGCGACAGCGGCGGTGGCCATGGGCAACCAGGGCCTAGCCTGGCTCGACCGCCTACCGTCCCCCTGGCAGCACGCCGTGGTCACGGACGAAGCCCACCAACACCACTCCCGCACCCTCCCCACCCCAGCGCGGTGATCAAGGAGTTTGTGTCCGTTTAGCCCGCGCTGGAGGACACAAACTCCTTGATCAACGGCATCGGCGGGGGTGAGGGGTGAGGGGGGGTCAGCGGAGGGGGCGGTGGAGGATGGCGGGGCGGGAACCCGTCGGGCGGGGGCGGCCGGGGCGGACGCCCAGGGGACGGGTGAAGGCCCACGGGTGCACACGGCGGCGGGGCCGCGCCGGCTCGGTGCCGCCGGTGTGGCGGGCCGCGTCGTCCCTGGACATCCTCAAACCCCCGCTCCGGCGCGCACGCGCCCTCGCCAGGTTCAACGATTCCGGTGCCGGGGAGGTCGCTGTCGGCCACCCGTCCGGGGCGGACGGGTAGGTCAGCGGCCCCGCCGGGGCAACGGGAGGTGGCCGGGGAACAGGTCCGCGCCGAGCGTCACGCCGGCCGCGCGTAACGCGGCGATCAACGCGTTCTGCACCAGGTACGAGTCGGGCAGTTGCCAGCGGGCCTGCTCCGGGGCGACCGCCCAGCGCACCGTCCCCTCGGGCAGCCGGGTCGGCGGGGCCGGGATCCACGAGCCGGGCCCGTGCCGCACCACGTGGAAGCAGTGCTCCAGTTCCGGGCGCAGCGGGTCGCCGGGGCGGACCAGGAACATCCAGCGGCCGGTCGGGGTGACCAGCGCCGGGCCGCGTACGCCGGGCCCGGCGGGATGGGTGGCGACCGCGTCCAGCACCTGCCGGCCCAGGTGGGCGGCGACCTCGAGGACGTCGAACGCGCGGCCGGTGGGCAGCAGGACGCCGTGCGGGCGGCTGCGCCACCAGGTGGCCACCCGGGCCGGGTCGGTGCTGGCGGCGTGCTCCCAGTCCTCCAGGGCGGGGTGGCAGCCCACCGTGGGGCAGCCGGCCCGGCCGCAGACGAAGCGGCTGTTGGCCAGGCAGGCGCCGGGCGTGACCGGCCAGCCGTGCAGCGCGTACCGCACCGCGACGCGGCGCAGGCGGACCCGTTCCAGCGGGGACAGATGAGCGACGCGCGGCCGGACATTCCTCCACATGTCTGACATCCCCTCTCGTCCCGCGAAACCGTCCACATGCCACACGTCGAAAGCCGTCACTGCCGAAACTCACGCTCGTTGTGGTGACTAACGGTCGGTGCAACTTGCACGAAAACTACGAGAACTGGCTGGTCGGTGGACGCACAACCTGTGCGATCGGGGCAAGCCTGGGGGACGTGGGGGGACCGGCCGGCGCCGTGAGGGGGAGGGAGCAGGGATGGACGAACTACCCATAGGCCGGCGGGTGGCGTACTGGCGGAGCCGGCGCAAGATGTCCCAGCAGGTCTTCGCCGACCGGCTCGGCAAGTCCAAGAGCTGGGTGGACAAGGTGGAGCGTGGCGTCCGCCGGCTGGACAAGTTCTCCGTCCTCTACGAGATCGCCGACATCCTCCAGATCGACGTGCAACTGCTGCACGGCAAGGACCCGGAGCGGCGCACCGACGCGCTCAACTGCATCGACCAGGTCGAGGTGGAGGAGATCCGCACCGCCCTGGAGCGGTACGACTCGATGAGCGCCTACTTCGACGCGGCACCCTTCCCGCCGCCGCTGGCCGACATGCGCAAGGCCGTCAACCACGCCTGGCTGACCTACCAGTACGGCCGGTACGGCATGCTCACCCGCGCGCTGCCGAAGCTGCTGCGCGACGCCCAGGCGGCGGACGCCGGCTACGCCGCCGACGAGCAGGTACGCGAGGCCGCCCACCTGCTCGGGCAGGTCTACCAGATCGCCTCCTCGGTGCTGCGCAAGCTCGGCGAGTGCGACCTCGCCTGGCTGGCCGCCGACCGGTCGATGGCGGTGGCCCAGCGGGCCGACGACCCGCTGCTGGCCGGGATCGCCACCACGAGGGTCTGCAACGCGCTCGTCGCGATGGGCCGTCCCCGCCCCGCGCTGGAGCTCAACGTGCGCATCGCCGGCCGGCTCGCGCCCGGCGGCGACAACGACGTCCGGCCCGAACGGCTCTCCGTCTACGGCATGCTGCTGCTGCAGGGCGCGATGGCGGCCGCCCGGATCGGCGACTCGGCGACGGTGGACGACCTGCTCGCCGGCGCCGACGAGGCGGCCAAGCTGCTCGGCGGCGACCACAACCACTACTGGACCTCCTTCGGCCCGACCAACCTGGAGCTGCACCGCGCCGCCGCGGCCGTCGAGCTGGGTGACGGCGGCCGGGCGGTGGAGACGCACCTGCGGCTGTCCGAGCCCGCGTTCAACGCGCTGCTGCCGGAGCGGCGCGCGCACCACCTGCTCGACCTGGCCCGGGGCTACTCGCAGATCGGCGACGTGGCGAGCGCGGGGGACATGTTGCTGCGCGGCGACCGGCTCGCGCCGTCCGAGATCCGGTGCCGGCCGATAGCGCACGAATTGATGTCCGAGATTCTCCGTCGCACACGTGGTGCGCCGCCTCAGCCGATCGCGGAGTTGGCTGAGCACATGGGAGTCGGAGTATGAGCGGTCCGGAGACCGCGAGCGAGCACCGGCGGGTGCTCTACGTCATCGCCTGCGGTTCGCCGCTGGCCCGTCACGTCGGCCGGCTGGTCGACCTCGCCCAGCGGGAGGAGTGGACGGTCTGCGTGGTCACCACGCCCGACGGCGCGAAGTTCGTCGACCGGGCGGCCCTGGCCCGGCAGACCGGCCACCCGGTCCGTACGCACTACAAGAACCCGGGTGACCTGGACGTGCTGCCACCGGCGGACGCCATGCTGGTGTGCCCGGCGACGGTCAACACGATCAACAAGTGGGCGGTCGGCATCACCGACACCCTCGCGCTCGGCCTGCTGGTCGAGGCGCAGGGGATGGGGGTGCCGATCGCTGCCGTCCCGTACACGAACGAGGCGATGGCCGGGCACCCGGCGTTCCGGGCCAGCCTCGACCGGCTGGCCGGGTGGGGCGTCCGGGTGGTCTTCGGCGACCACGTCGTACGCCTGCATCCGCCCGGCACGGGGGAGCGGCGCGCGGACGCCTTCCCCTGGGACGCCGGCCTGGCCGCCCTGCGCGGCGCGGACCGGCCGGTCGCCCCGGTCGGCTGACGGTGTGAGCGTGGCTCCCGGCGCGCCCGGGAGCCACGCCCGACGGCGGTCGGCGTGTAGCGGCCCGGACGCCGGTAAGCTGGCCGCCCGTGAGCACAACCGTCGCCGACGTGGTGGCCGCCCTGGACCGCCGTTACCCGCCCGCCTGGGCCGAGGAGTGGGACCGGGTCGGCCTGGTGGTGGGTGAGCCCGACCACCCGGTACACCGGATCGCCTGCGTGGTGGACGTGGTCCCGGAGACCGTGGACGAGGCCCTCGAAGCCGGCGCGGACATGATCGTCGCGCACCACCCGCTGCTGCTGCGGGGCGTCTCCTCGGTGGCCGCCACCACGTACAAGGGCCGGATCGTGCACCGGTTGATCAAGGCGGACGTCGCGCTGTACGTGGCGCACACGAACGCCGACGTGGCCGATCCCGGCGTGTCCGACGCGCTCGCCGCCCGGTTCGGGCTGACCGGGCTGCGCCCGTTGCACCCGCCCCGCCCCGGCTCGCCCGCCGCCGGGCCCGGCCGGGGCATCGGCCGCATCGGCGAGCTGCCCAGCCCGATGACGCTCGCCGAGCTGACCCGGCTGGCCGCCGCCGTGCTCCCGGTCACCGCCTGGGGAGTTCGCGCCGCCGGGGATCCCGGGCGTATGGTTCGTACCCTCGCCGTCAGCGGCGGCTCGGGGGACGGCTTCCTCGCCGAGGCGACCGCGGCCGGGGTGGACGCGTTCCTCACCGCGGACCTGCGTCACCACCCGGCCGGGGAACACCTCGCCGCGGGCGGCCCGGCGCTGCTGGACGCCGCCCACTGGGCGACCGAGCGACCCTGGCTGGACGACCTGGCCGCCCACCTGGCCGGCGCGCTGGGCGTCGAGACCGTGGTGTCCGACCTGGACACCGACCCGTGGACCGTGCACGCCGCCGCGCCCCGGCCGGACGACAAGGAGCCCCGACGTGAAGGCTGACCCGAAGGTGCAGCGCCGCCTGCTCGACCTCCAGGCGATCGACACCGCGCTGGCGCAGCTCGCGCACCGCCGCCGCAGCCTGCCGGAACGCGCCGAGCTGGAGGCCCTGGCGCGTGAGCTGTCCGCGCTGGAGGACGAGCGGGTCCGCGCCCAGGTGGCGGTCGACGACCTGGACCGGGACATCGCCCGGATCGAGAAGGACGTCGACCAGGTGCGGGCGCGCAAGAGCAAGGACGAGGCCCGGCTGGCCTCGGGCAGCGGCCCGGCCCGCGAGCTGGAGGCGATCCAGCACGAGCTGGTCTCGCTGAACCGGCGGCAGAGCGACCTGGAGGACGCCGAGCTGGAGCTGATGGAGCAGCGGGAGACCGCGCAGGGCGTGCTCGACGGCATCGAGAGCCGGCTCGCCGAGGCCCGCGAGCGCCGCGCCGCGACCGAGCAGCGCCGCGACGAGGCCCTGGCCGAGATCGCCAAGGAGGAGGAGTTCAAGCGCACCGCCCGGCAGCCGCTCGCCGGTGACCTCCCGGCGGACCTGGTCGGCCTCTACGACAAGATCCGTGAGGACACCGGGCTGGGCGCCGCGCTGCTGACCGGGGGCCGCTGCGGCGGCTGCCGGCTGGACCTGTCCGGCGCCGACCTGGCTCGCATCCGCAAGGCCGACCCGGACGACGTGGTCCGCTGCGAGGACTGCCGGCGGATCATGGTCCGGACCAACGAGTCGGGGCTGTAGCCGCCGTGGCGGTGCGCGCGGTAGTGATCGAGGCCGACGGCGGCTCCCGGGGCAACCCCGGCCCGGCCGGTTACGGCGCCGTGGTCCGGGACCCGGAGACCGGCGAGGTGCTGGCCGAGCGGTCCGAGTCGATCGGCACCGCCACGAACAACGTGGCCGAGTACCGGGGCCTGATCGCCGGGCTGGAGGCCGCCGCCGAACTGGGCGCGGCCGAGGTCGAGGCGCGGATGGACTCCAAGCTGGTGGTCGAGCAGATGTGCGGCCGCTGGCAGATCAAGCACCCCGGGCTGCGCCCGCTCGCCGCCCAGGCCGCCGGGCTGGTCGGCCGGTTCACCGCCGTACGCTTCACCTGGATCCCCCGGGAGCGCAACCGGCACGCCGACGCGCTCGCCAACGCGGCCATGGACGCCGCCGCGTCCGGCGCCGCGCCGGAGGCGGCGGCCGAGGCGCGGGAGGCGGCCGTCGTCCGGGCCACCGGCACCGACCCGGCCACCACGCCCGCCTCCTGGGAGCCGCGCCCGACCGAGGAGGCCACCCGGCTGATCCTGGTCCGGCACGGCGAGACCGAGCGCACTGTGCGCAAGCACTACTCCGGCCGGGGCGACGTGCCGCTGACCGAGCGGGGCCGGGCCCAGGCCCGGGCCACCGCAGCCCGGGTGGCCGCGCTGGCGCCGTCCGTCGCGGCGGTGGTCAGTTCCCCGCTGTCGAGGTGTACGGCCACCGCCGAGGCGATCGCCGCGCGGGTCGGCAACCCGCCGGTACGCACCGACGACGACCTGATCGAGTGCGACTTCGGCGTCTGGGAGGGGCACACGTTCGCCGAGGTACGCGAGCGCTGGGCGGCGGAGCTGGACGCCTGGCTCGCCTCCACCCGGGTCGCCCCGCCGCAGGGCGAGTCGTTCGTGGCGGTCGCCGAGCGGACCGGGCGGGCCGTCGACCGGCTGCGGTCGGCGTACCCGGGGGAGACGGTGGTGGTGGTCTCCCACGTCTCGCCGATCAAGCTGGTGCTGCGCGACGCGCTCGCCGCCGGCGACGCGTTCCTGCACCGGCTCTACCTGGACACGGCGGGCATCTCGGTGCTGGACCTGTACCCGGACGGCGGCGTCGCGGTCCGCTCGGTGAACGACACCTCGCACCTCACGGACGTCTGACGGCCGTTCGGCGCATGCCGGCGGCCGTTTGGCGCATCGACATCACCCGATCGGACGTGACCCCCGTCACAGGGTCGTAGCCTCCGGCCGTCACATGGCCCGCTACGAATGCCCGGAGGGTGTCACATGGCCGCACCGGAATCCGAGGCGCCGGACACGGCGCGATCCAGGGCGAAGGACAAGAGTCCCTGGAACTGGTTGCTCTTCATCCCGATCGTGGTGCCGCTGATCCCGGCGCTGTTCAACGCCGACTCACCCCGGCTGTTCGGGTTCCCGCGGTTCTACTGGCTGCAACTGGCCTGGATCCTGCTGGGCGTCGGCACCACCACGCTGGTCTACCAGATGACCAAGAAGCGGGGTGACCACTGATGTGGCGGGACCACCTCACCGAGATCATCGTCTTCACGCTTCTGTTCCTGCTGGTCAGCGCCATGGGTTTCGTGGCGGCCCGGTGGCGCAGACCGACCGACATGGCCCACCTGGACGAATGGGGGCTGGGCGGGCGCAGCTTCGGCGGCTGGATCACCTGGTTCCTGGTCGGCGGTGACCTCTACACCGCGTACACGTTCGTCGCCGTCCCGGCGCTGATCTTCGGGGCCGGCGCGGCCGGCTTCTTCGCGGTGCCGTACACGATCGTCATCTACCCGCTGGTGTTCCTGGTGCTGTGCCGGCTCTGGTCGGTTTCGCACCGGCACGGCTTCGTCACCCCGGCCGACTTCGTCCGCAACCGGTTCGGATCGCCGATCCTGGCGCTGCTGGTCGCGATCACCGGCATCGTCGCCACCATGCCGTACATCGCGCTGCAACTGGTGGGCATCGAGGCGGTGCTCAAGACCATGGGCGTGACCGGGGACAGCGCGCTGGCCCGGCACCTGCCGATCATCATCGCGTTCGCGATCCTGGCCGCGTACACGTACCAGTCGGGGCTGCGCGCGCCGGCGCTGATCGCGTTCGTCAAGGACTCGCTGATCTACATCGTGATCCTGGTCGCGGTGATCTGGCTGCCGTACAAGCTCGGCGGCTGGGGCGCCATCTTCGACGCCGCCGACGCGAAGTTCCAGGCGTCACCAGCGCCCGGCGACGGCATCCTGCTCAACCAGAACAACCAGATCCAGTACGTGACGCTGGCGTTCGGCTCGGCGCTGGCGCTGTTCCTCTACCCGCACAGCATCACCGGTGTCCTGGCCAGCCGGAACCGCGACGTGATCAAGCGGAACATGTCCGCGCTGCCCGCGTACAGCCTGCTGCTGGGGTTGATCGCGCTACTCGGCTACATGGCCATCGCGGCGAACGTGAAGCCGCTGCCGGGCGCGAAGGAGGGCACCACCGACGGCAACACCGTCGTGCCGCTGCTGTTCGACCAGCAGTTCCCGGACTGGTTCGCCGGGGTGGCGTACGCCGCCATCGGCATCGGCGCGCTGGTCCCGGCGGCGATCATGTCGATCGCGGCGGCGAACCTGTTCACCCGCAACATCTACAAGGAGTACCTGAAGCGCGACGCCACCCCGGCGCAGGAGGCGAACGTCTCGAAGATCACCTCGCTGGTGGTGAAGGTCGGCGCGGTGGCCTGCATCGTCTTCCTCGACCCGCAGTTCTCCATCGACCTGCAGCTCATCGGCGGCGTGATCATCCTCCAGACGCTGCCGGCGGTGGCGCTGGGCCTCTACACCCGCTGGTTCCACAGGGGCGCGCTGATCGCCGGCTGGGCCGCCGGCATGGGCCTGGGCATGTGGATGCTCTACCAGATCGGCAACCCGGCGACCGGCAAGAAGCACTTCGCCGGGTCGGCGTTCCCGCTGGAGAAGTTCGGCTTCGACACGCCGAAGACCATCTACGTGGGCATCGTGGCGGTGCTGGTGAACCTGGTGGTGGCCGCGCTGCTCACGCTGGTGCTGCGCGCCGCGAAGGTGGCCGACGGCCCCGACCACACCACGCCGGACGACTACTTTGCCGACGAGGATGACCCGCGCGTCACGCCCTCCGCCGACGCCGCCCGCGAGCCCGTGGCATGAAAGGAAGGGCCCCTTATTAACGCCTCGTGCATTGAAAGGGGCCCTTCCTAACACCCTCAGCGGCGGCGGGTGCGCGCGTCGAGCGCCTCGTTGAGGCGGTGCAACATGTCCGCGAGCGTCTCCCGGTCCGCCTCGGGCCAGGCGGCGAGGATGTCGCCGTACAGCCGGGTGCGGGCCGCCCGGACGGCGGCCATCCGCTGGAGCCCGGCCGCCGTCGCGGAGATCACCGTGCCGCGCCCGTCGGCCGGGTCGGGGGTACGCGAGATCAGGCCGTCGCGCTGGAGCGCGGAGACCTGCCGGGTGACTGTGGAGCCGTCCAGGCTCAGCCGTGCGGCGAGCGCCGAGACGTTCTGCGGGCCGGCCGCGTCCAGGTGGCGCAGGATCACGTACGCGGCGCGGTCGAGCAGCCGGTGCTCCATCGTGCCGGTGCCCCGGCGGGTGGCCTCGCCGAGCCGCATCAGCAACGCGACCTCGGTTTCGATCCGGCCGAGGGTGACTTCGGTGCCGTGGACGTCCTCGCTCATAGCTGTATGATACAAGAAAATTACCTGTACGATACAGCTATCTGGGAGGTTGCGGAGTGGATCGCCGATCCGAGCCCAACCGCAGTGCCATCTACGCCACCACGCTCGTCGCGTTCCTCGCCATTGCCGGCATCGCCGTCGTCGACCCGATCCTGCCCGCCATCGGCGAGGCGATCGGCGTCACCGCCTGGCAGGTCGAGCTGCTCTTCACCGCGTACATCGCGGTCATGGCCGTCGGCATGATCCCGGCGACGCTGGCCAGCGGGCGGTTCGGTTTCAAACCGGTGCTCGTCACCGGCGTCTCCGTCGTCGGCCTCGCCGCGATCCTCGCCTCGTTCAGCAACGACATCGTGCAGCTCTCAGTGCTGCGGGGCGTCTGGGGCCTGGGCAACGCGATGTTCTTCGCCACCGCCATGGTGGTGCTGGTCAACCTCGCCAACGACAGGGAATGGGTGGTCGGCCTGTTCGAGACCGCCCTCGGGCTCGGCTTCGCCGTCGGCCCGCTCATCGGCGGCCTGCTCGGCGAGGTCAGCTGGCGGCTGCCGTTCTTCGTCTGCGGCGTGTTCATGGTGCTCGCGCTCGGCGTCGCCGCCCGCAAGCTGCGCGAACCGGCACGCAAGCAACAGCCGGTACGCCTCGGCCAGATCTTCGCCACCTACCGCAAACCCGCGTTCGTGACGCTGTGCGTGGTCACCGCCGCGTACAACTTCGTCTTCTTCGTCGTACTCGGCTACACGCCGCTGTTCCTGCGCCTCGACGTCATCCCGCTCGGCCTGGCGTTCACCGGCTGGGGCCTCGGCCTCGCCGCCGGCATCCTGCTGATCGGGCACCGGCTGGCCCACCGCATCGGCGCGGTGCAGACCGTCGGCGTCGCCCTGCTCGGCCTGCTGGCCTGCATGGTCGCGTTCGCCACCTCCACCGGCACCGCCATGTCGCTCGTCGTACTCGTCGTCGCCGGCCTGTTCATGGGCCTCGCCAACGCCAACCTGACCGACCTGGCACTCGGGCTCGGCTCCGCCGACCGGCGCGTCGCCACCGGCGCGTTCAACCTGGTCCGCTGGGGCGCCGCCGCACCCGCGCCGATCATCTCCGGCAAGCTGGCCGAACACGGCCTCGCGCTGCCGTTCTGGGTCGGCTTCGCGGTGCTCGCCGCCGGCGTGCTGGTCTACCTCGCGTTCGGTCACCTGATGGCGGCCGGCTACGGCGAACGGGTCATCTGGAACCGGGCCGCCCGCCGTGCCGAGCACGCCCCGGAGGAGCCGGTGGGGGAGGCGTACTGACGCTCCGGTCTTGCCCGGGCGGCGTCAGGTCAACGCGCGCCACAGCAGGTAGCACCCGATGGCCGTGCCGAACACCACGATCACCGTCTTCAACACCACCTGCGGAAGCCGGCGGGCCAGCCGCGCGCCCGCGTACCCACCGAACAGCGTGGCCGGCGCGACCACCGCGACCGCCGCCCAGTTCACCGGGCCGAACAGGGCGAACACCACCAGCGTGGTCAACCCCACCACGGCCGAGAGCAGGTTCTTCACCGCCGACACCCGGGCCAGCGTCGCGTCCAGCACCAGCGCCAGCCCGGCCACCAGCATCACCCCGAGGGCCGCGCCGAAGTAGCCTCCGTACACGGTGCCGAGCGCGACCATGGTCTGCACCGTGACGGTACGGCGGCGCGCGCCCAGCCGTTCCGGATGGCCGACCAGCCGGCGCAGCGGACCCTGGAACGCGAGTACGGCGGTAGCGCCGAGCACCAGGAACGGCACCACCAGCTCGAACGCCCGAGCCGGGGTGGCCAGCAGCAGCGCGCACCCGGCGATCGTGCCGAGCACGGCGGTCGGCAGCAGCGACCACAGCTGCCGCCCGCGCGGCAGGTCCATCCGGCTGCCCGCCACGCTTGCCACGTACCCGGGAAAGACCGACACCGAGTTGGAGACGTTCGCCGCCACCGGCGGCAGACCGGTGGCGATCATCGCCGGGAACGTGATCAGCGAGCCACCTCCGGCCACCGCGTTGACTGTGCCCGCGGCGAGACCGGCGGCGAGCAGGAGCGCGGCGTCGGAGAGATCCATGGTCCCCCGAGGCTAGTCGGTCGGGCGGGCGAACGCGTATCGCGCCGGTTCGGGGAGGTGGCTGTATCGAGAGCCGGTTGATGCCGCCGCCTCCCCGAGGTGGTGGGCGGGAAATGGGCGCGGCGGGTGCGTCGTTAGGATGAGAGCGCGACGGACGAGTCGACCGGGCGGTCGCGTCGACGGGCTCCGGCCCGTCGCCGAGGAACGTCCGGACTCCACAGGGCAGGGTGGTTGCTAACGGCAACCCGGGGTGACCCGCGGGACAGTGCCACAGAAAACAGACCGCCGGCCCGTAACGGGACGGTAAGGGTGAAACGGTGGGGTAAGAGCCCACCAGCACCCCGGGTGACCGGGGTGGCTCGGTAAACCCCACCCGGAGCAAGGCCAAGAAAGGGCCGTCACCGCAAGATGACGACCCGCGCAGACGCTTGAGGGCTGCCCGCCCGATGTCTGCGGGTAGGCCGCTGGAGCCTGCCGGCAACGGCAGGCCGAGATGGATGGCCGCCGCCGGTGCGCCTACGGGCGTGCCGGGCACAGAATCCGGCGTACAGGTCGACTCGTCCGTCGCCCACCAGCTCAGAGCCGTGATCATGGCTCTGAGCTGGTTCTATGTCCGGGCGTCGATGGTCGTTCTTGGTCAACTTTGGCCGGCGTTTGACGCCCTGACGACGCCCTGACGCCCTGGAGACGCCCTGAGCGCCGGCTCAGTCCACCTCTTCTCGGGTCGGGCTGGCTGTGCCGCTGTGGGCCGACTCCGGGCCTGTGCTCGATGGTTCCGGGGTGGGGCCGGCGGCTGTGGGGGAGGGCCGGGCACGTCTTGGCGGTGGAGCTGGTGCCGCGACCCGGTGACCCGGTGGCAAGCCAGTCCCGGGGTTGGACTGGCGCGGCAGCCGGAAGCCCCGACGCACGACCAGGCCGACCCGCTGGCTTCCGTAGCGGCCTCGGTGATCCCATTCCTTGATGAGGTGGGACGAGTGCGTGCCGGAGCTGCTGGAGCACCTGGGCGAGATGGGCCTGGTCGGGCTGGTCAAGATTGACGGAGAGCGGGAGCGCAAGCCCTGGACCGTGGTGATCTCGGGCCAGCGGCTCGATGGTGCGTCGATCAGGGTCGACGGCCACAGCCTCGACTACTGCCTGAAGCATGCCGTCGCCGCGCTTCACGAGCGCTTCCCGGACGAACTCGCGCTGAGCTGAGATCCCACCGTGGGGCGGTGTCCCGGCGGCTGTCGGTGGCTCACCGCCCCGGCGCCGTAGGCGGCCGGGGCGGCTTGCCTCCGGCCGGGCTTGCCGCCCCGCACCGCGCGGAGCGCGGTGCCTTGATCTACAAGAGGGCTATTCGGCAGTTGCAGTCGACGGGCATAATGTCGTTGTGAATCATGATTACTCTCAGGTGGAAATCGTCATCGAGGTGTCCGAGGAAGAAGCGCTTTTGGGATTGAGGGATGACCTCAGAGCTATTGGATCTTTGGTCAACGCTGACGCAGTGATGCAGTCCTCGATCCGAAACGCACCGGCTCTTCATCCGTCAGATTCCTGGACTCCGAAGTCGACGCTGGACCCAGCGGCTGCGGTCCTTCTCGTTGGTGCCTCCCTGCAAGCAGTGCGGATGGTTGCAAACGTCGTTAGTCATTGGATTGAGCGGCAGCGAGCTCGCACCGTTACCCTTTCTGTGGGAACCGAAAGGCTGGAAATTAAGTCGGCGTCGGCTGCACATCAGGCGGCCGTAATCGAGGCATGGCTAGGTAAGTCCGCCAGCAAGCAGGCTTCTATTCAGCAGGCCGAAGATGCCTAAAAGAGCGTTACTGATTGCGTGCTCTGAGTTTAATGATCAGAGGTTGCCGCGACTTTCCTCCCCGGTGACTGATGCGGCCCGTCTCGCCAGGGCTCTAGGTCGAAAAGGAGTTGGTGACTTCGAGGTGAGTATCGTATCGAATCCAACTCTTCGGGAAGCGCAAGTTGCAATTCACGAAGTCCTCGCGGAGGTCAAAGCTGATGACCTCGCTTTTATCCACCTCTCAGGCCACGGCGTTAAGGATGCTGGGGGTCGCTTCTATTTCGCGGTTCCAGATACCGATGTTAATGCGCTTCCGGCTACGGCGCTTTCTGGAAGGTACCTGCGAGAGCAATTGAACGACACATCTGCGCGCCAGACTGTGTTAGCGTTGGACTGCTGTTATTCTGGTGCTTTTGGCCGTGATCTGGTTGCTAAATCGATAACTAATGTGGTGGGAATGCCGGAGGAGTTGCGTGGTAGTGGGCGCGCGATCCTCACTGCTAGTAGCGCTATTCAGATCGCCCTGGAATACACTCAGGACGAGGTGGCCTCATCGCTATTTACGCAAGCGCTAGCAGATGGCTTACTGACTGGTATGGCGGATCTTGACGGTGACGGGTGGATTACGCTCACCGAGTTGTATCGATTTGCCAGCAATGAAGTTAGGAAAAGAAATTCCGACCAGACGCCTGAGTTGAACTTGGTGGGTCTGAGCGGAGAGATTGTGATTGCACGGGCTCCCGCTGTAGCCCGGCCTATTGATTCCTTAGATGATGATGTGGCGATTGCTCTAGAAAGTCACCATTATCTGCTTCGCTTGGCGGCAATTCGAATTATCGAAGGCCAAATGTATAGCCGAGACCATGCTAGGTCGTCGGCGGCTAAGAGACTGCTTCGTAAACTTCGTGCTGACGAACATCCGATCGTGAGAGATGATGCGAGACGGGCTTTGGCTGAAGGGCCGAAGCAGCGACGTCGAACGCTTAAGATTCAAGAACGTTCCGCCGAGAAAGCAGGCTCTGCCAAGTGGGCTGTTGTGGGGGGTGAGGCGCTGGCGCGAGCAGCGGAAATAATGAGCAATGTTGTAAGTGTTTACAACGGCCCCTATTACCGCTCTGAGCGGGAGCAAGCGGTTGAAAATGTTTTTGTGGAATACGAGGGCGGATCGCTTAAGTTGATGGCGACTGACAAGTATCAGATGGCCTTCCTTGACCTGCCTACACTTAACGGTGGTGGGGATTTTCAAGGCTTGTTGAGCGGCTTCGACATCCTTTCTCTGCGAGCTTTCCGAAAAAGCGCAGAGGTTAAGTTGATCGCTGACTTGCATCGGGTTGAAGTGGTTTCTGGAAATAAATTTATTGCGTTTGATTGCCACTTATCGCCTGACTCGTACCCGCCTCTTCGCCGACTAATCAAGCTTGAACCAAAGCGGACGACGATTGAAGTTAGCAGAGCTGCACTGCTTGAGGCGTTAAATAAAATCATTAGCCTTGCTGTTGGAGATTATCTCCCGGCTGTCACTTTGGAGTATGGACTAGTCGCGGACGGGGTTCGAATACGAGATTCAACGAATTTCCGCGAGGTTTTCGTGGTGCCAGCCGTCGTGAACGGTCGACATTCGCGCATCACTCTTAATTCATCTTATTTACTCAATGCATTGGAGGGATTTCGTTCTTCGACTATTCGAATAGGGATTGACACTTCCGAGTCGGCGGTGGCCGTAACCTCTGCGCAGGAGGCGCGCCATGCCCAGCTGATTATGCCAATTCGCGATACATCTTCTGTGAGTCGTGCGCGCACTTAATTCCCTAAAAGGAAGGCTTAGTAATTTCGTCTATTCACGCGGGTGTTTTGCGGTCATTAAACTTGACTGCAACCAAAGCGTTGTGCATTACAAATACCTCACGCCGAACCGCGGCTTCGCCTTTCTTGTCGAGCTGGTAGCCATCTAGCCATGTCCAGCCGTCGTAGGTGTGTAGTTCGTGGCGGAACCTGATTAAGCGAAAGTAGATTGGGTGCACGAATTGAGGACTTGCCGTGCGACTGATGAGCAGAACATCACCGGCCTTCACGTCGGCTCCTCCTGTCTCGCCAGGCGCGTAGGGTCTCGCCAGCCGCTTCCAAGCGCGGGCATCCGTCGTCGGCGCACTTCGAGCAGACGGAGCGGTGGTGGAAATCGACGACATAGCCGGCCATCAGAACCCTGAACGGAGGCTCCGGCTGCTGCTGTGGGATCAGCATGATTCACCTCTGGTTGCGGCGCTTGAGAGCCTTTGACGAGCGCCAGGCGCCCGCCTTCGTCATCAGGGGTGGCTCTGGCGGTGGGACGGCAGCGCGGCCAATCCATCGCTGCTCCTCGAAATTGCGCGTAGATGAGACTGGCTCGCCGGCTACGTAGTCGACCGGATGATCAGGGCGCTGGAACCACTTGAACCTAGTCATGCGTAAAGAGTAAACGACTAGAGCGGGTATGAACTAGGTCTCCATCAAGTTGATACATGCCTAGTCGACGGATGCCTAGCGTCAGCGTCATGGGCAAGAAGCTGCGGTTGGTGGGCTCGGGCGAGATCCGAACCATGCTCGGCGGCGTCTCCCGGCAGCGCGTCTA
Organism: Micromonospora sp. II; assembly: GCF_001709195.1. Lineage (NCBI taxonomy): Bacteria > Bacillati > Actinomycetota > Actinomycetes > Micromonosporales > Micromonosporaceae > Micromonospora > Micromonospora sp. II. The sequence goes on from NZ_LYXF01000035.1 coordinate 186,226, forward strand.
CCAGATCACCAACCGGCGCGACTTCCCTGAGCCTGTGGCCACGCTCCAGATGGGCAACGTCTGGCTTGCTGAGGATGTTGAGGCTTGGATCGCTGCCAGGCGCGGGGACCTGGACTAGCTCGTAGCCGTCCCTCGCGTTTGGTACTCCGACCCGAGGCAACGAGAAACGCCCCGGTGATGATCCCCGGGGCGCTCGTGTGCGGAGGGTGCTACAGCTCGTCGACGGCGAACGCAGCCACCAGTTCGGCCATGCTGTCGATGACAGCCTCTGCGGCGGCGAACCGCTCGCGCTTGCCGGGCTTGTTGGCGTACCCGACGGCGGCCACCCCGGCGGCGTGGGCGGCTTGGATGTCGGTCTCAGAGTCGCCGACGAGTACACAATCCGCCGGCTCGGCGCCCAACTCGCGGACAGCTTCCAGTACGGGGAACGGGTCCGGCTTCATCCGCTCCGGTGCCGCCTCGGGCCGTCCGATGACCGGGTGTACGTAGCCGCTCAGGCGGCGGGCGCTTAGATAGGCGTGGACGGACTCAGCCGAGTTGTTCGAGACGACAGCGACCCGGCGGCCGGTCTGCTGGGCGGCAACGATGACCTCTCGGCCGTACGGCGTAGGCGTGGCGGTGCGGGCCGCGGTGACTTCCTCGCCGGTCATCGCCTGGTCGATCACGCGGACGACGGCCGGGCGCCCAAGCGTGGCAGTGAAGCGCAGCACGGCGAGTGGGTCGCGTTCGGCAAGGATCTCGGGCGGCAGGGTCACGCCCTGGTCGACGAGCAGCCGGCGCAGCTCGTGGGCGACGGTCGGCGCGGGACGCTGGGCGAAGATGCTGCACACGGGACCGTCGAAGTCGAGCAGGATCACTCGGGCGCGGTCGATCACCTTGGCCAGGTCGGCGGCGGTCACGACGCGTACTCGCGGGCGATGGTGCCCCACAGGCTGTCGAACCAGGCGCGGGCCTGCTCGACGTAGAGGGCGTCATTGCTGGTGTCCTCGTCGCTGGGCGTGAACGGGAACAGGATCGCGTCCTTGCCCATCGCGTCGTAGATCGCCATCGGCTTGCCGTCCACAGAGACGGTGTGCTCGACGACGGGATAGAAGCCGAAGAAGGCTTCCTGCTCGTTGATGATGAACAGCTTGAACAGGGGCGCGGCGCTGTGGACGCGTACCTCGGTGGTGGCGGTCTTGACCAGCCCGAGGTCGGCAAGCTCCTGGACGGCGTCGGTGACGGCGTGGATGGACCGGTCGGTGATCCGGCGGGCTCGGGCGCGGATGCCGGGGTCGTCGGCCTGGTCCTCGGCGCGGCAGGGGATCGCCATCGGGGCGGTCATGTCGGAGATCAGCACGCGTACCCGGATGGACTCCGGGGTGAGGCGGCCGATCCGGACCTTGTCCAAGGTCTCTTGGATCGCGTTGTACAGCGTCTCTCCGGAGAAGCCGGCGAAGTCGATCGTGACGTTCGTGGCCTCGAACGCTCGCTCGATGTGCGGGCGTAGTCCTACCGGGCGCTCGGTGTTGGCGCGGACGAAGGTGCCGCTGCCCTGACGGGTCACGATCAGGCGCTCGTCTTGCAGCTTCCGCAAGGCGGCTTTGATCGTCTCGCGGGCAACGCTGAATCGCTCGACGAGGTCGTGTTGCGACGGCAGCTTCTCACCGGGCGCGAACTTCCCTGTCTTGATTTCTGCGCGGAGTGTGGCCGCGATCTGCTGCGACGGTGTGCGCGGGTCGTCTGGGTCAAGAGCCATGGACGGAAGGTACCGCTGACTAGCCAGGCTAGGAAAGTTCCCACGCTGTCATTGACATGACTAGCCAAGCCGGCCTACCTTTGATCAACGTCACCTGGCTAGTCAGGATGGCCAGGTGGGATCAGGAGGTTGAGCGATGGCTCTGCGTGGCGGTACGAGGTTCGCCGTGCGTTGTGAGGACGTGTTCCCGGCTGGGTGCGCGTTGGTGCCCGAGTCGATGGGTGAGGTCGAGGACTTCGACGAGAAGACGGGCCGGCGTAGCCCGGCGAAGGACAAGCTGACCGGCCAGCGGGTGTGGCAGGTGCGGGTGATGGACCTGGACCCGGAGCTTGGGAAGCGCTCGCGGGAGACGACGGTGAAGATTTCCGCCGATTACCAGCCGGTGCCGCCGACGGGTGCCCCGTTCGAGGCGGTGGAGTTCGAGGGCATGACCGTCACGCCGTACGTGGCGAACAACGGCCGGATGGCGTACTCGCTGCGGGCTACCGCGATGCGCGCTCCAGCCGGTGTGGCCAGCAACAAGAAGGCGGCGGCGTAGCCGCATCTGGTGGGGGCGGGGCTGTCAGGTCTTGGCGGACGGCAGCCCCGCCCCTGTGTCTCTTTCCCCTGCTCTGTCGAGAGAGGTAGTGACGTGTCCAAGGGTATGCGTCCGGCTGGCCGTGGCTGGCCTCGGTGTGGCGTGTGTCAGTCCCGCTTCAATCCGGCTACGGGTGCCGATGGCCGGTGTGAGGGCTGCGTGGGGCAGCTCGTGCTTCCGTTTCCTCCGGTGCGGGATGCGTCGGGTCGGTTCGTGTCGCTGCGGGGTGCCAAATGATCGGGCGGCCTCGCGGTGAGGTGGTGACGACCTCGGCCGGTGACCTGATCGTGTTCCGTCCGAGGCGCTTCGAGCTGCCGATGTGGGCAGTGGTGCTCGGCCTGGTGCTGCGCTGGTCCGGGCGGCTGCTGTGGTGGTGCCTGCGGCATCCGGTGGCTACCGGCGCGGTGGTGCTGGCCCTGTGGCTGTACGTCGAGTTCGGCTGGCCGGGCTGGGTGGTGCCGCTGGTGGTCGCGTCGGCGGTGTCGGCGGTGTGGCGCTGGCGGGATGAGTCGTCGTGGTGGGCGTGGCTGGCTGGTCCGCTGCTGGGGGCGTTCCGGCGGGTGTTCGTCTACCGGCGGGTGTGGCGTGAGGCCATGACGCTGTGCGGGCTCGCGGAGACGTTCGACCGTCGGCACGTTCTCCCTGAGCTGCTGCGGGTCCGCTCGGATCAGGCCCTGGACGTGCTGACGGTGCGGATGGTCCGGGGGCAGACGCCGGAGCAGTTCCAGCGGGTGAGCGCGAACCTGGCGTACGCCTTCGGCCGGCGGCACGCCCGGGTCTACGCGGAACGTCCCGGTGATCCGCCGACGCGTACGGGTCGGGGTGCGTGGGTGCTGCGGCTGGTGGATCGGGTGCGGTATCGGGACCGCCCGACGGTGGTCTACGTGGCGTTGGTGCGTACCGATGCGTTGCGCACGCTGGTGCCGCCGTTCCCGGTGCCGGCGGTGCCGGACTTCACCGCGCTGCCGCTGGCCCGGCGGGAGGACCTGCGTCCCTGGTCGCTGCATCTGCTCGCGACTCACGTCCTGGTGGGCGGCGCCACCCGATCGGGGAAGGGCTCGGTGCTGTGGTCGCTGGTCCGAGTCCTCGGCGGCGGTGTCGCCTCGGGGCTGGTGCGGCTGTGGGTGGTCGATCCGAAGGGCGGGATGGAGTTCGCGCTCGGCCGGCCGATGTTCGCCCGGTTTGCGTGCAAGTCGTTCGAGGCGATGGCGGACCTGCTCGACGAGGCCGTGACCGTGCTGCGGGAGCGTCAGACCCGCCTGGCCGGCACGGTTCGGGTGCACACGCCGACCGAGGCTGACCCCCTGGTCGTGGTCGTCGTCGACGAGATGGCGGCACTGACCGCCTATTTGCAGGATGTCGAGCTGCGTAAGCGCATCGCCGGCTCGCTTGGGGTGCTGCTGTCGCAGGGTGCCGGCGTCGGTGTGCTGGTGGTGGCGGCGTTGCAGGACCCGCGTAAGGAGGTGCTGCCGTTTCGGGACCTGTTCCCGACCCGCATCGCGCTCGGGCTGACCGAGGCGTCACAGGTCGACATGGTCCTTGGTGACGGTGCCCGCAACCGGGGCGCGCTCGCGGATCAGATGCCCCGGTGGGCCAAGGGTGTCGGGTACGTAATCCTCGACGGCACCCCCGACCCGATGCGGGTCCGGTTCTCGTACGTCAGCGACGACGACATCCGCGACATGGCCCAGCGGTTCCCGGCGCCGGCTGACGCGTCGGACATCCTCGCCCAGGTCGGCCGGGAAACCGCCACCGAACCGGTACGCCTTCCCTTGCCGCGTAAGCCGTCCGGGCCGCTGCTGCCCGACGTGCTGCGCAACCTCCTCGACTCCGACGGCGGGGGTGAGCCGCGGTGACCACCCCTGCGAACGGTCGCCGGTTCTACCGGCTGCGCACCCCCGAACCGGTCACGGCTGTGTCGGTCCGCGTCGACCCGGATCGGCCGGACCCGTACCCGGTGTATCTCGCGGTCGGTGCGGGCCGGCGACGGATGTCCCTGACCCCCGACGAGGCGTGGGCGCTGTGGCGCTGCCTGTCCGAAGCCGTCGCCACGCTCGGCGCCCCGCCCGACTACATCCGCACCGACATCCGACCGGCCAGGAGGTAACCGTGATGACCACCCTCACCCGCATCGTCAACCGGCTCCGTCGTCCGCTGCGCATCCGCCTCGTCGGCCCGGCTGACCAGACTGCCGCCGCCCTGCACGGCCTGGCCAAGATGGTCAACCGCCCCCGACATGTGCGACCGGCGTATCCGCATCGACCTGACCATCCGCGAGAAGCCGTTGCGGGAGTGGCGATGACCGAGCGCACCGAATCCGCCGTACGCCTGCTGATCCTGCTCGCCATCGCCGCGATGGCCGGCGCTGCCGCGTTCACCCACGTCCATGACCTGTCCGTCGCCCACGGCCAACCCGACTGGATCGGCTGGGCCAACGCCGTAGCGGTCGAGCTGATGACGATCTACCTCGGTCTGGAGTTGCGTGCCCGCCGTCGCGCGGGTCGACCGGTCGGCCTGGTGGGCTCGCTGCTGGTGGCGTTCGCGTTGCTGTCGCTTGCGGCCCAGGTCGCGGAAGCCCATCCGTCGGTGTGGGGCTGGGTCGTGGCGGCGGTGCCGTCGCTGGCCTTCCTCGCCCTGGTCAAGGTCGTCCTGTCCAACGCTCCGGTCACGCCGCCGGCTGTCGAGCCGGACCAGCCCGACGCGTACCGGTACGACGAGCCGGCGGAAGCCACCGAGATCGAACCGGTCCGCCCGACTGTGCCGGCGTCGCCCGTCGTTCCGGCGGTGCTGCCTCCGCGCGGTGCTGTGCAGTCGAACCGGCCGCACGTCGTCGGGATCATCCGATGACCGCGCCGACTCTGCCCGGCCTCGTGCCGGCCGCCCCGACCCCGGCTGCTGCTCCTCGGCCGGGGTCGCGGGCGGCCCGCATGGCACTGCCTCGTTCGGTGGACGTGCTCAAGGAGATCGCTGCCGAGTACGGCGTCTGCGTGCGCCCCCTGGCGATGCGTCGCACGGATCTCGACACCGGCCTGACCGAGGTCATCGACCTGCCTTGCGCCGCGACCCGGGAAGACAAGTGCCCGCCGTGCGCGAAGAAGAACCGCCGGCTGCGGCAGGCCCAGATCCGGGAGGGCTGGCACCGCGACGACGAACCACTACCGCCTCCCGAACCGGCGACCGAGGAACAGAAGGCGCTCGTCCTGATGCGCGGACATCTGGAGTTCTCGCGTGACGAGGCATCTCGGGCGTGCCAGTGGGACCAGGTGGAAGACCTCGACGAGGCGATCCGGGAAGTGGAAGAGGCGATCGCGGCCGAGGGGCTCCGGGGACGGGTCGCCCCGCCGCACGCGACTGGCGACGAGGACCAGGGCGACGACGACGCCGGCCCGCGCCGCAAGCGTTCCACCCGGCGGCGGCAGGATGCCCCGGAACTGCCTCGGCGCAAGGTCGAGGCGCGCACGGTCGGCAGGACGTACACCGCTGCGGACGGGGCCACCTACCGGCCGTCGATGTGGTTGACGCTGACCCTCGACTCCTACGGTCCGGTCCGTCCCGACGGCACGCCGCTCAACCCCGACCGGTACGACTACCGCCGTGCGGCATGGGATGCGGTGCACTTCCCTCGGCTGCTGGATCGGTTCTGGCAGAACCTGCGGCGGTGTGAGGGCTGGAACGTCCAGTACGCCGGCTGCGTCGAGCCGCAACGCCGTCTCGCCCCGCACGCGCACTTCGCCATCCGGGGCACGATTCCCCGGGACATCCTGCGGACCGTCGCGGCGGCGACCTATCACCAGGTGTGGTGGCCGGCGGTCGACGTTCAGCGGTACAGCGTCGAGCGGCCTCCGGTGTGGGACGAGGACGCCTCGGCGTGGGTCGACCCGGACACCCGCCAGCCGTTGACCACCTGGGAGGAAGCCCTCGACGCCATCGACGCCGACCCCGACGCGGATCCGGTGCACGTGGTCCGTTTCGGCGCCCAGGTCGACGCTCGCGGCGTCATGCCCGGCACCGAGGACGCCGAGCGAACCATCCGGTACGTCACGAAGTACATCACCAAGCACACCGGCGACGTCCACAAGGCGACCACCGACCGGCAACGGGCACACCTGGACCGGCTGTGGCGGGAACTGCGCGTGACCCCCTGCACCGACCGGTGCGCGAACTGGCTGCTCTACGGCGTCGCACCGAAGAAGGCGCACGCGAAGCTCAAGCCGGGCCGCTGCAAGGGCAAGGTCCACCAGCGGGACACCCTCGGCATCGGTGGCCGGCGCATCCTCATCTCCCGCGACTGGTCCGRCAAGACGCTCTCCGACCACAAGCACGACGTGCGGGCCTGGGTGCGTGCGCTGCTCGGCGTCACCGTCGGACTCGATGGCGTCGACGACCAGGGCGCCACCGTCGAACCGGTCCGGCACGCCTGGGAACTGGCCCGCCCCGATGACCCGGACGTGCCGGCGATGGCTCACCGGCTGCTGCGGTCGATCAGCGAACGCGCCCGCTGGCGCTCCGAACTGCTCGCCGCCAAGGACCGCGCGGCCCAGCTCCCCGACGACGACTCGACGACGGAAGCGGATGACAAGACGGGGGAGGGGCTGTGATGGCCAAGGACGAGCTGTGGACGGTTCGGGACGTGTCGGCGTACCTCCGGGTGCCGCAGGAGACGCTGTACCGCTGGCGCAAGGTCAAGTACGGTCCGCCGGCGGCCCGGGTCGGCCGACACCTGCGCTACGAGCCGGAAGCGGTCCGGGCCTGGGTACGTGAGCAGGCGGCGGCCTGATGGGGCACGTCGAGGACCGCTGGTACAAGACGCTGCGTCACGAGGGCGGGCGGAAGGAGCGGGTCAAGACGCAACTGTTCGGCAAGGGCCTGCGCTACCGGGTGCGGTACATCGGCCCGGACGGCAAGGAACGTAAGAAGTCCTTCCCGGACCGGGCCAAGCGCGAGGCTGAGGCGTTCATGGTCTCGACAGAGACGGACAAGCTGCGCGGCTCCTACGTCGACCCGCTGGCCGGCCGGATGACCTTCGCCGAGTACGCCGAGACGTGGCTCCGTACGCGGTCCTTCGATGAGTCGACGCGGGAGGTGACCGAGCATCGGGTACGCAAGTACCTGCTGCCGTTCTTCGGCTCTCGGCAACTGGCGGCCATCAAGCCGGGCCACATCCGGGAGTGGGATGCCGCGTTGGTCGGCAAGCTGGCCCCGGCGACCCGGGCCGTCATTTTCGCGCACCTGCGGACCATCCTCGGCGCGGCCGTCGACGACGAACGGATCGCCAAGAACCCGTGTTCGGCAAAGTCGGTCACCCCGCCGCGACCGGTGCAGCGTCGGGTGGTGCCGCTGCGCTACGACCAGGTTTCGGCAATCCGCGGTGGCCTCGCCCAGCGGTACCGGGCGATGGTCGACCTGGGCGCCGGCTGCGGTCTGCGGCAGGGCGAAATCCTCGGGCTCGGCGTCGACGACATCGACCTTGACGCCGGATGGGTGCACGTCACGCGTCAGGTCAAGCTCGTGCGCTCCCGGCTTGTCTTCGGCCTGCCCAAGAACGACCGGGATCGCCGGATACCGCTGCCCGACTCCGTCGCCCTGGTGCTGCGTCAGCACATCGACGACTTCCCGCCGGTGTCGCTCACCCTGCCATGGGAGAACCCGGCCGACGATGAGCGGGTGACGGTGCCGCTGCTGTTCACCACCACCCGGCGGGGTGCGATCAACCGGCACACCTTCGACGACAAGAGTTGGCGCCCCGCCGTACGCGCGGCCGGCATCACGCCGACCCGGGCCACCGGGATGCACGCGCTGCGCCACTTCTATGCCTCGTCGCTGCTCGACGCGGGGGAGAGCATCAAGGCCCTGGCGTCGTACCTCGGCCACGTCGATCCGGGCTTCACGCTCCGGGTCTACACGCACCTGATGCCGGCCAGCGAGGAACGCACCCGCAACGCGATCGACAGCCTCTTCAACCACCCCGCCGAAACGCCCTGACGCCCTGGCGACGCCCTGAGAGGGTGTCAGGAGGGTAAAACGCCTGCTCAGAGTGCGTGCACCCTTCACAATCCGGCGTACAGGTCGACTCGTCCGTCGCCCACCAGGTGAGCCGCCCGCTCTTGGTCGGCGTTCGACGCCCCTGTGACGGCCCCGACGGCCCAACGACGGCCCAACCACGGCCCAGGAGGGTGGCGGCACTGCCCGCTATCGTCCTCGCATGTTCGTCGAGATCATCGGAGATCAGCCACTACCTGACGCAGTCGACCGGGACGACGTGGAAGACCTCCTGGAGCAGGCCATCGGCGACGAGGGCAGCGTCACGGGTGCCGGCACAGGCGACGGGCGTTGGCACCTGGACGTCGAAGTGGACACCGCCGGACGGCAGGCACAGCTACTCGTGCGGCGGCTCGCACAAGCACTCGTCGACGCTGAGCTCGGCTGGGTGCGCGTCCGACCTGAGGCAGAAGACACGGGATTGCCTGCCTCGGCACTCGTCTGAGCCGTACCGTCGCCGAAGCGCGACGCACGACCTCTTCCTCCCGAAAGACTTTGTCATCCCACCAGCTGGTTGAGTCGCGCACGAGCTATTCGGGTAGCGAGCCCTGGCCCGGCAAGGAGTATGACGAGCATGCCGGCCCCGATCAGCGGGAACGGGGCGAGTGTTTGCACACTGCTGGTCACGTAGCCATCCCTGGTCGCGACGAACTGTGGGTCAGTCTCCGACACATAGATGGTGACGCTTTCGCCTCGCGAGTAGCCGGGCCCATTACCCCAGGCGCTCTCCAAGGGAACGCTCCAGGTTCGGCCACGAGCCACGTACGTGGCATGATCGCCGAACTTGAACCCCTCCATCACTGCTTGGACCGGTTCGCCGGTCGCCACGAGTTGGCGGATGCGAACTTCAGTACGGCGCGGCTGAAGGATTCCCCCGGCGACAGACAGGCACCGACCAGATAGCACAGAACGATGYGCAGCCAGGACCGAGCTATCCAATCGAACAGCGGCACAGGACTGTGAGGCTGGTGTGAAGAGACCTAGGCTGACGTCCATGCCGCGGAGCATGCAGTGATCGACCTGGACGACCACGATCACCAGTCGGCGGGGTCGGGTACCACCGTCCATGACCGTCTCCTGGCCAGACAGAAGATGATCCTGCGGCTCGTCGCCGCTTTCGTGGTCGGCGTTGTGCTTGGCGGCTTCGGTGTCAGCCAACTGCGGGACTCGCGTGATCAGCGGGAGCGGAACGCCGTGGTCGCATTCGTGGCCTTCCCTCAATCGGCCGACTCTGGAAGCGCGGCCTCCGCGGGACCCGTCCGACTGTCCGGGTATTTGGCGTTGGCCAACGCCGGCCCCGGGCCGATCACCGTTCGTCGGGTTCACGCAAAGAGGCCGGGCGTCGTGATACACAGCATCGGATCGCCCCGGTTGTTACCGCCTGGCAGCACCGGTCAGCTCGCGGTCGAGCTGTGGTTCGATTGCTCGGTCGCACGCCTCCAGCGAGAGCCGCTGCCGCTAGGGTTGTCGGTCGAGACCGATGACAAGCAAGGCAGAAGGGTCAGCTACCCCGTCGCTCTCGTAGGAAGCGACTGGGAGCGCGAGGCTCTGAGCAAGTGTTCACGCATAGGCACGGTGGGCTGACGCGTAACGAACCAAGGCCAAGCGCTGAAGCGGATCTCTGCGCGGCTGCCCCTCGTGCCCGCTGCGCACTCCGCTACTGCCCCTCACCGCCCCTGAAGTTCTCGCCTACAGTGCCGGCTGTGGATCTCGCTGACTGCGTGGGGCGTGTGCTCGAACTGCGGACGCTCGACCTCGCAACGCAACCTCCACCCAGTCCCGGGCCCGCTGCTCTACCCGTGGTGGGATACGACTTCCTGGCTCTGTATCTGAGTGTCACCGAAGAGTTCGACGACAACGTGCAGGTTCTTGAGGTCCTGGAGCGCTTCGAACAGGACTGCGCCTCTCTCGAAGAGGCGTTGAGCCGGCTGTGGGGACCAGCCGAGAGCGTGGACCTACGGCCGTACATGGATCTCATGGTGCGGGGAGAGAGCGTTCCGGAACTTCCCGGGTTCCTTCTCGGCGTCATGTCGGATGTGGCTGTGTGGCGCTTTGCAGATCGGAGCATCTGTGTCGGCGTCGGGGTGTCGGACACCCACGGCCCGGTGGTCCTGGTAGCCGCAGCGGGCGAGCTGTAGCGGGAGCGTGCTTCGGGGCGTTTGTGCTGGTAGTAGTTCCGGTTCCGCCCATCGGGATCCGTGCTCAGCGAGGATATTCGTGGGGTGGGGGATCTCTTCTGAGCAGCGCGAGCGAGATCGCGATCACGGCGAGGCCCAGGCCTGCCAGCACGGTCGGCGCCTGCAGGAGAAGATCCTCCGTCGCGTACCCGTCAGGCGTGGCAGCCCTGGTCGGATCCGTCCGGTCGACGCGTACATCGAGTACGTCCCCGACGTGGAACTCACTCTCGTCGAGTTCGCTGGAGAACCGCTTCCGGTGCCGTATGCCGTCGAACGTGTAGTCCACAGTCAGCCTCGTGGCGGCGAACGATCGGCTGATCTTGAACCGTTCGACGTGAACCACCTGGCCGGTCGTCTCGGCGCCGGCGAGTACCCGCTCGTCGATCGCCGTGCTCAGCCGATCGTGGAGCAGCATCCCGCCGCCGACCAGAAGGGTGCCCAGGACAACCGCCAGGACCAACTTGAGTTCCCGTCGGCCGAACGGGCTCGCCATTGCCGGTCCTCCCAGCATCCTCGGGATGAGTGCGTTGTAGCACGTCCTCGCTCGTCGCCAACCGCCATGGCCGCCGGCGCTGCAACCCGTGCCACTCTGCGATGATCAGGTGTGACCTCCTACGTGTCCCACACCACCGTGGACTGTGCCGACGCCTATGCCCTGTCCCGCTGGTGGGCATCGGTTCTGGACTACCGCGAGGACCCGGACGATCCGAACGAGCCGGGCCATGAGGAGTGCATGATCTACTCGCGGGACGGGCGGCACCGCCTGCTGTTCATCGAGGTGCCGGACGCGAAGCAGGTCAAGAACCGCATCCACCTCGACCTGCGTCCGGTCGAGGGGACGCGCGACGAGGAACTGGCCCGGCTGACCGGGCTGGGTGCGGCCGTGGTGGCCGACCGGCGGGAGACCGACGGCACCGGCTGGGTGGTGCTCGCCGACCCGGAGGGCAACGAGTTCTGCATCCTCCGCAGCGACGCCGAGGTGGCCGCCACCCGCCCGTGACAGCGACCGAGCCCAGGCGCCGAGGCACCCGGCCCGTCCCGGCTCCCGTCGATCTTGGAGTTGTGGCGCCCAGAACGCCCCGTTCCGCGAAGTTCGGCAGGCACCACAACTTCAAGATCGACGGGGAGAGCGGGAGGGCGGGGGAGGGGGAGGGCGGGGAGAGCGGGAGGGCGGGGAGAGGGTCGGCGGGCCGACTGTGGCACGCTGCGGTGGTGATCGAGCTTGCGGACATCCAGGCGGCCGCCGACCGGATCGCCGACGTCGTGGTGCACACGCCGACCCTGCCCAGCCCGGGACTGTCCGAGCTGCTCGGCGTACCTGTCACCGCCAAGCTTGAGCTGCTGCAACGTACCGGATCGTTCAAGGCCCGGGGCGCGGCGGCGAAGCTGCTCGCGCTCGACGACGCCGAGCGGGCGGCCGGGGTGGTGGCGGTCAGCGGCGGTAACCACGGCATCGCGGTCGCGGTGATGGCCGGGGCGCTCGGGGTGGCGGCGACCGTGGTGATGCCGCGCAGCGCGCCCGCCCGCGCGGTCGATATTGCCCGCGGGGCCGGGGCGGACGTGCGGCTGACCGAGGACATGGCCGGCGCGTTCGCGCTGATGAACCGGCTGCGGGACGAGGGTGTGACGCTGCTGCACCCGTTCGACGACCCGATCGTGCTGGCCGGGCAGGGCACTGTCGGGCTGGAGCTGGCCGACGACGCCGGTGAGCTGACCGACGTGCTGGTCAGCATCGGCGGGGGTGCGCTGATCTCGGGCGTGGCGGCGGCGCTGCGGGCGCGGCGGCCGGGGGTGCGCGTCTGGGGCGTGGAGACCGAGGGCGCGCAGGCGATGTCGCAGGCCCTGGCGAAGGGTGGCCCGGTCGAGGTGCCGTTGTCGTCGATCGTGACCACGCTCAGCGCGCCGACCGTCTCGCAGCTCACCTACGATCATGTGACCGCGCTGGTCAGCGACGTCCTCGTGGTCTCCGACGCCGAGGCGGTGCGGGGCACGCTGGAGCTGGCCGAGCACGCCAAGGTGTGGGCCGAGCCGGCCGCCGGGTGCCTGCTGCCCGCCGCCCGCCGGGTGATCGAGCGGGTCGGCGGCGACGCCCGGCTGGGCCTGGTGCTCTGCGGCGGCAACGCCACGGTGGCCGACGTGACCACGTGGGCGGGCCGCTTCGGCGTCTGACCCGCCGCGCACGCGACCGCCGCGCCGGAGCGGGCGACCGCCGCGCACGAGCCGCCGAACCTGGGGTACGCCGGCCGGCTCGATTCGGACGGGTGGGACCGAGGCGGCCGGCGTACGTCAGGGTGTGGCGGGGCTGGCGCCGTCGAGCAGTTCGGCGAGCTTGGCCGCGGTGGTCGGGGCGTGCAGGTGCAGGCGCGCCACGTTGATGCTGTCCGTGCCGACCACGGCGAGCAGGGCCTGGCCGTTGATCGCGTACACGCTGAGGTAGCCGCCCGCGTTGCGCACCGTGGACTGCTGGAAGTCGCCCTGTCCGAGCCGGAGCCCGACCTGGCGGCCGAGCCCGTACGTGGTGGCGGCGAGCGCGGCCAGGTCGTCCGGGTCGGCGCCGTTCTGCAGGTTGTGCGTGACGAGCAGGCCGTCGACGCCGCCGAGGACGCACCCGTGCACGCCGGGGATCTGCAACCGCAGCGCGGACAGTTCCTGGGCGATGGCCGGGTACGGCAGGGTCGGGTTGCCGGCCAGCGAGGGCGGAAGCGCGCGTGGTGGCGGCAGGGTGCCGGTCTGGGGGCGCGTACGGCGGGGGAGGTCGTCCACCCGGCTCACAGTTCCAGGCTCTCCTCGATCGTGCGCAGTTGGTGCCGCGCCATCGCGAGATTGGCCCGGCTCTTGCTGACCATCAGGTAGAGGAACAGGCCCTTGCCGGTGCGGTTGCTCAGCGGGCGGATCAGGTGGTACTGGCTGCCGAGCGTGATCAGGATGTCCTCGATCTCGTCGTCGAGCTTGAGCATCTCGATGGTGCGCAGCTTGGCGCGTACGACGTCGGTGTTGCCGGCGGCGGCGACGGTCAGGTCGATCTCGCCGGTGCCACCGGCGACGCCGAGGGTCATGCCACTGGTGTAGTCGACGAGCGCGGCGCCGATCGCGCCGTCGATGTTCATCGCGTTCTTCAGCGCGATGTCAAGGTTGCCCACGATTTCTCTCCCCAACTCGGGCCGCTGTCCGCTGGAAGCGCGACAGCGGATTCGTCCGTCGAGGCTCGCATATGGAGGCGCGAGGTGCACACGGACCACCGGTGATCCACCTGAGCGGGCCCTCCGGACGGGCCACCGGTCCCGCGGGAGGGACCACGCCGTCCATCGCCGATCGCCGTCCGTCCCGGCAAGACGGTGCATCCATGCTATGTAGAGTTCCGATAGAGTGCCGCTGTGCGACTGACCATCCCGGTGGCGAAGGTGCTCTCGGCGCTGCTCGCCGAACCCGAGGCGCCGCGCTACGGCCTCGACCTGATGCGGCTCACCGGCCTGCCCAGCGGGACGCTCTACCCGGTGCTGCACCGCCTCCAGGCGGCCGGCTGGCTCACCGCCGACTGGGAGGCCGTCGACCCGGTCGCCGCCGGCCGCCCGGCCCGCCGCTACTACCGCCTCACCGGGGAGGGCATCCGCTCGGCCCGGCTGGCGCTGGCCGAGCTGCGTGCCCTCGTACCCGCCGAACGTGCCGGCGCGGACCCGGCGTGGTGACCCGGCGGGTGGCGCGTACCGCCGGGGTGTTGCTGTTCGCGCCGCCGGCCTGCCTCGCGGTCCTCGTGGCCGCGGCCGCGGCGATGGCCCTGGCGCACGGGTGGCTGGAGATGCGCGCCGCCGCGCAACTGCCGGCCTGGTCGGCGCTCACCGCGCTGCTCGGCGTGGCGCTCGCGCTCGTCGTCGCCCGGGCCGCGCGCCGGACCGTACGCGTGGGGGCGCTGCCCACCGCGCTCGACGTGGTGCTGCCGATCGCCGCGACGGTGACCGCCACGTCGGCGCTGCTCGCCGCCCGGGGCGAGAGCCGGGTGGGGGAGAAGGCGCCCGGGGTGCTGCTCTGGCTGGCGCTGCTGGTCGCGGCGCTGTGGGTCGCCGGGGCGCTGGCACGCCGGGGCCGGGTCCGGGCCGCGTGGCTGGCCGGGCTGCTCGGCGCGCTGGTGGCGGCCGACGCGGCGGTGGTGCTCGCGGTGGTCACCTCGATCCCGGCCGGCGCGCCCGTGGCGGACGGCCTGCCGCCGGACTCGGTGGACCGGATCTCCGCGCCGCTGTGGCTGTTCACCTGCTGGACCGACTCGTCGTTCGGGCTGCCCCGGCCGACCGGCTGGGAACGGTTTCTCATCACCGACCGGGTGTTCGTCGAGCCGATGTTCTACCTGGCGTGCACGCCCTACGTCCTGGCGTACGCGATCGCGGCGGCCCGGCCGGCGGCGGCCGCCGCGCCCGTCCCGGCTCTCGCCTGAAGGGTCAGGAGTTCCAGCTCAGCGCCCGGCCCGCCCGCTCGTAGTGCCGTGCCAGCTCGGCGTCGATCCGCGCGGCCCGCTCCTCGGTGAGCGTCACGGCCGTACCAGCAGCCCGCCGCCGTCGGAGCCGCCCCGGGGCCGGAACAGGTCGGCGGCGTTGCCGAGCATGGTCAGCGCCGGCTGGGTGACCGGCCTGCGCCGTACGTCGCCGTTGACGAAATGGCCCAGCTCGTGCCCCAACAGCGCCACCCGCGCGGGCCCGTCCAGGGCGCCCCACAACGGCAGCCCGAGGCCGAGCACGCGCCGCCGGCGCAGCCCGACCGCTGTCGCGTACGCGTTGATGCCGCCGTCGACGCCGATCACGTGCGGCATCGGCGCGCCCACCGCGGACGCCACCTCGCGGACCAGGGCGTGCAGCTCCGGCGCCTCCTGCGCGGTGAGCACGTCCAGGTCGCCGTCGACCCGGCCGAAGCGCGGGCGCAGCGCCACCGCCAGCGCGATCAGCGCCACGCCGCCGACCACGGCGAGGTTCGGGAAGGGGTACGCGAACAGCAGCCACACGCCGGCCACCGCGAGCCCGGCCACACCGAGCAGGAGCAGCACCGAGATGCCGGTGACGAGGAGGCCGGCGAACCCCGGCCCGG
This sequence comes from Micromonospora sp. II, assembly GCF_001709195.1. NCBI lineage: Bacteria > Bacillati > Actinomycetota > Actinomycetes > Micromonosporales > Micromonosporaceae > Micromonospora > Micromonospora sp. II. The sequence goes on from NZ_LYXF01000035.1 coordinate 201,827, forward strand.
TCGACTTCAGCGACCGGGCGACCAGGGCGGCGTACTGCTGACGGGTGAGCCGCGCGGCGAGCCGGTGGGTCCGCCGGTCGACAGGCGACCAGCCGAACTCGGGCGCCTGGCGGCGCGCGTCGTAGGTGTCGAGGTTCCAGTCGCATCCGGGGCACCACGGCAACGCCCCGTCCAGCGACACCGGCGTCGTGCCGCAGCGCGGACAGGCCCCCGTGCCCGTCGTCATGGTGATCACGAGCGCCGATCCTGTCCGGTTCGCACCACTGGCGGTACCCGCCGTTCGGACGAGGACGGGCTTGCGCGGTTCCCCACCGCAACCGTCCCGACCAGGTCTAATGTGGAGAAGCGTGACTATTTGGGCCGTTCCGGTGGCGGACGGGCGGTTACCAGTGCACAGTGATCGCATGAGCGACGACGGAAGTGGTGGGCACTACTACTGGTGCACGCGACACCACCGGGTCGAGACCGATGCCGACGTGTGTCCCGCACGGCACGTTCTCGGACCGTACGCCTCAGCCGCCGACGCGGACAACGCCCTGCAGACGGTGCGGGAGCGGAACGACGCGTGGGACGCCGAGGACGCCCGTTGGGCCGGGGAGGGCCGCTAGACGGCGCGGGAGGGCCCGCGTCGAGGTGATCCGTGCTCCCGCGAGGGCGGGAGCACGTCCCCAGGAAAGGGAACCGAGATGGCCGAAGCACAGCAGGCCACCCGCCCGGCCGCGAAACGGACGACCGCGAAGAGGACCGCCGCGGGCAGGTCGACGACGGTCACCAAGGCGTCGCCGAACGCCTCGGGCGCCGGCGCCGGACGGACGCCGGCGAAGAAGGCGGTGGCGAAGAAGGCGGCCGCCAAGAAGGTCGTGTCGGCGGTCCGCGGGGCGCCGGCCACGAAGGCCACCACCAGGACGACCGCCAAGAAGACGGCCGCGAAGAAGGCTGGTACCCGGACGGCGCCGGCCGGCCGGGCCACCGCCAAGAGCGCGCCCGCCAAGAAGGCCACCGCGAAGAAGACGACGGCGAAGAAGACCACCGCGGCGAAGAAGACGACGGCCGCGAAGAAGACCACCGCCGCCCGTAAGACCACGGCGGCGAAGTCGACTGTCACCGCGCGCAAGAGCACCACCGCGAAGAAGGCGCCGGCCCGCAAGACGACCGCGAAGAAGACGGCGGCGGCGACGAAGGCGACCGGAGCGCGGAAGGTCACCGCGGCGGCGAAGAAGACCACCGCCGCCAAGAAGACCACAGCGGCGAAGAAGGCTCCGGCGAAGAAGGCCACCGCCTCGACCCGCCCCACGGCGCGCAAGACGGCGGCGAAGAAGGCGCCCGCGCGCAAGACCACCACCGCGCGCAAGACCACCACCACGGCGAAGAAGACCACGGCGGCCAAGAAGGCGCCCGCCCGCAAGACCACCACCGCCAAGAGCACCGCCCGGAAGGCGCCGGCCCGCCGCGCCTGACCCCCGCCGCCCTCCCGCGGGGCGCCGCACGGACACGGCGCTCGCCCCGAAGGGCGGAACGAGCGGGGCGCTGTCAGGATTGACCACGTGGTGATCCGACGCGTACTGGCGCCCCGTATCGACTTCGGCGCGCTGCGCCGCGAGCTGGGACTGCCCGAGAGCTTCCCGGCCGCGGCGCAGCGCGAGGCCGACGCGGCCGCAGCCGCGCCGCCACCGGCCGTCGCCGACCGGACCGACGTCCCGTTCGTCACCGTCGACCCGGCGACCTCGCGCGACCTCGACCAGGCCATGCACCTCGCCCGCCGTCCCGGCGGCGGCTACCGCGTCCGGTACGCGATCGCGGACGTGCTGACCCACGTACGCCTCGGCGGTGACCTGGAGGCCGAGACGTGGCGCCGGGGGCAGACGGTCTACCTGCCCGACGGCAACGTGCCGCTGCACCCGCACACGCTCAGCGAGGGAGCGGCCAGCCTGCTGCCCGACGCCGACCGGGCCGCGGTGCTCTGGACCCTCGACCTGGACGCCGACGGCGCCACCGTCGCGGTCACGCTGGAGCGGGCGCTCGTGCGCAGCCGGGCCAAGCTCGACTACGGCGGCGTGCAGCGCGACGCCGACGCCGGCCGGCTGCCCGAGCCGATCGCCCTGCTGCCCGAGATCGGGGCGCTGCTCACCGCCCGTGGCCTGAGCCGGGGCGCGATCAACCTGCCGCTGCCGGAGCAGGACGTCGAGCCCGACGGCGACGGGTGGCGGCTGGTGCTGCGCGGCCCCGGCCCGATGGAGGAGCACAACGCCCAGATCTCGCTGCTGACCGGGATGGCGGCGGCCGACATCATGCTGGCCGGCCGGATCGGGCTGCTGCGCACCATGCCCAGTCCCCGCGCGGAGGCGGTGCAGCGGCTGCGTCTGGCCGCCGGCCCGCTCGGCGTGCCCTGGCCGGACGGCACCCCCGTCGGTCAGGTGCTCGACGGGCTGGACACCTCCCAGCCCCGGGTGGCCGCCTTCGTCGACCAGGCCGCCGAGCTGATGCGCGGCGCCGCGTACACCGCGTTCGACGGTGAGCTGCCCGAGCAGCCCGAGCACGGCGGGGTGGCGGCCGCGTACGCGCACGTCACGGCGCCGCTGCGGCGGCTGGCCGACCGCTACGCCACCGAGGTCTGCCTGGCGCTGCACGAGGGCCGGGAGGTGCCCGAGCAGGTGCGGGCCGCGCTGCCGAAGCTGCCCGAGGTGATGGCCACGACCGACCGGACCGCCGGCGCGGCCAGCCGCGGCGCCGTGGAACTGGCCGAGGCGGTGCTGCTCGCGCACCGGGTGGGGGAGACGTTCGAGGCGGCCGTGCTCGACGTCGACGAGCCGCGCCCGGCGGGCAACGGCCGGTCCGGCCGACCGCCCGGCGGCACGATCGCGCTGGACGAGCCGCCGGTCCGCGCCCGCTGCACCGGCGAGCTGCCGCTGGGCGAGCGCGTCCGGGTACGCCTCACCGTCGCCGACCCGGCCCAGCGCCGGGTCGCCTTCGAACGGGCCTGACCAGCGGCCATTGTCACAGCATCGGGATGCACCGCACGCCGCCTCGCTTTGCGAGGATGAGCGCATGGCTTACGACGCGACCACGCTGCCCGACGTCTCCGGGCTGACCGTCGGCATCATCGGTGGCACCGGCGACCAGGGACGAGGTCTCGCCTACCGGTTCGCCCGCGCCGGGCAGAGCGTGCTGATCGGCTCCCGCACCGCGGAGCGGGCCTCCCAGGCCGCCGCCGAGATCGCCGCCCTGCCCGGGGTGCCCGACGGCGCCATCGTGTCCGGCGGCGACAACGAGGACGTGGCCCGGCGCAGCGACGTGGTGATCGTGGCGGTGCCGTGGGACGGGCACGCGGTCACCGTCGCCGCGCTCGCCGAGCCGCTGGCCGGCAAGATCGTGGTGGACTGCGTCAACCCGCTCGGCTTCGACAAGCAGGGCCCGTACGCGCTCGACGTACCAGAGGGCAGCGCGGTGCAGCAGGCCGCCGGGCTGCTGCCCGAGTCCCGGGTGTGCGCCGCGTTCAACCACGTCAGCGCGCCGCTGCTGGCCGACCCGCAGATCGACCGGATCGACCTCGACGTGCTGATCTGCACCGAGGACCGGGAGGTGGCCGGCGTGGTGGCCGCGTTGGCCGCGCGGATCCCCGGCATGCGGGGCATCTACGCCGGCCGGCTGCGCAACGCCCACCAGATCGAGGCGTTCACCGCCAACCTGATCGCGATCAACAAGCGCTACAAGGCGCACGCCGGCATCCGCGTCACCGACCTCTGAACCGCCGCGCGCCGCGCGGCGCGCGGCGCGCGGCGCGCGCGCGTGTTAAGAAGGGGCCCCTCCTCTACGCCAGGCGTTAAGAAGGGGCCCTTCCTTACACCCTCAGAAGGTGTGCTCGGCCGCGGGGAAATCGCCGCCGCGTACCTCGTCGGCGAACCGGCGGGTGGCGTCGGTGAGCGCGCCCGCCAGGTCGGCGTAGCGCTTCACGAAGCGGGGCGCCCGGCCGGTCCGCAGCCCGGCCATGTCCTGCCACACCAGCACCTGCCCGTCGGTGTCCGGGCCGGCCCCGATGCCGACGGTGGGGATGGCCAGCTCGGCGGTGACCCGCTTGGCGACCTCGCCCGGCACCATCTCCAGCACCACCGCGAACGCGCCCGCCTCGGCCACCGCCCGCGCGTCGGCGAGCACCTCCTCGGCCGCCTCGCCCCGGCCCTGCACCCGGTAGCCGCCGAGCGTGTGCTCGCTCTGCGGGGTGAAGCCGATGTGTGCCATCACCGGGATGCCGGCGCCGGTGATGGCCTCGATCTGGGCCGCGCAGCGGCGTCCGCCCTCCAGCTTCACCGCGTGGCAGCCGCCCTCCTTCATGAACCGCACCGCGGTGCGCAGCGCCTGCGCCGGGCCTTCCTCGTACGAGCCGAACGGCAGGTCGCCGACGATCAGCGACTGCTTCGTGGCCCGCACCACGGCGCGGACCAGCGGCAGCAGCTCCTCGGCGGTCACCGGCAGCGTGGTCTCGTAGCCGAACACGTTGTTCGCCGCCGAGTCGCCGACCAGCAGCACCGGGATGCCCGCCTGGTCGAAGATCGAGGCGGTGTACTGGTCGTACGAGGTGAGCATCGCCCAGCGCTCGCCGCGCTCCTTGGCGGCGATCAGGTCGCGGGTGCGTACCCGCCGGGTGGCCGGGCCGCCGTAGAGCGCCGTCACCTCGGCCGGGGTGGACTCCACCATGACAATCTCCTTCCTCGAGGCCGCGCACGCGGTCCCCGGGTTCCCCGCGATCGTCGCACCGGGCGACGGCCCGCGGGCAGATCGGAGTGGAGGATGTCACTCCCCGGCCGGGGAGCGGTCAGCCGTCCTCGCGCCACCGGTTGGTGATCGGCAGCCGCCGGTCCCGCCCGAACGCCTTCATGGAGATCTTGGTGCCGGGCGCGGACTGCCGCCGCTTGTACTCGGCGGTATCCACCATCCGCAGCACCTTGTCCACCACGGCCGGGTCGTGGCCGGACTCGACCAGGCCGTCGCGGCCCAGGTCGCCGTCGACGTAGCCGATCAGGATCGGGTCGAGCACGTCGTAGTCGGGCAGCGTGTCGCTGTCGAGCTGGCCGGGGCTCAGCTCGGCCGACGGCGGCTTGCCGATCGAGTTCTCCGGGATCGGCGGCGTCTGCCCGCGGCGCGCCGCGTCGGCGTTGCGCCACTTCGCCAGCCGCCACACCAGCGTCTTCCAGACGTCCTTGACCGGGTTGTAGCCGCCCACCGAGTCGCCGTACAACGTCGAGTAGCCCACCGCCAGCTCACTCTTGTTGCCGGTGGTGAGCACCAGGTGGCCCTCCTGGTTCGACAGCGCCATGAGGATCACGCCGCGTACCCGGGCCTGGAGGTTCTCCACCGCCACCCCGGACAGCGACATGTTCGCCAGGAACGTGTCCACCATCGGCTGGATCGGCTCGACCCGGTAGTCCAGGCCGGTGCGCTTGGCCAGGTCCTCCGCGTCGGTGCGGGAGTGCTCGGAGGAGTGCTGACTGGGCATCGAGACGCCGACGACCCGCTCCGGGCCGACCGCGTCCACAGCGATGGCCGCCGCCACCGCCGAGTCGATGCCGCCGGACAGGCCGAGCACCACCGACGGGAAGCGGTTCTTGTCGACGTAGTCGCGCAGGCCCAGCACCAGCGCGTGCCACACCTCGGCCTCGTCGGCGACCGGCTCGATGATCCCGCCGTCCGCAGCCGGTCCGGGCGGCGTGGCCGGGATCGTCGCCACCTCGCCGCGGACCACCCGCATGCCGTCACTGAGCCCACCGGCCTCGCCGGGCGTCCCGGCCGCCGCCGGCAGCTCCAGGTCGTGCACCAGCAGGTGCTCGACGAACTGCGGCGCCCGGGCCAGCAGCGTGCCGTCCGCGGCGACGATCATCGAGTCGCCGTCGTAGACCAGTTCGTCCTGGCCGCCGACCATGTTCACGTACGCGATCGCGGCCCCGGCCTCGGCGGCACGCCGGCGCACCAGCGGCAGCCGCACGTCGTCCTTGTTCAGCTCGTACGGCGAGCCGTTGATGCTCAGCACCAGCCCGACGCCGGCCTGCCGCGCCGCCGCGAAGGGCCCACCGGCCTGCCACAGGTCCTCGCAGATGGTCAGCGCCACGTCCACCCCGCCGACGCGCACCACGGTGAGCGTGTCACCGGGGACGAAGTAGCGGTCCTCGTCGAACACGCCGTAGTTGGGCAGGTGGTGCTTGAAGTAGGTGGCGACGACCTCGCCCCGGTGCAGCAGCGCCGCCGCGTTGCGGGCGCCCTTGCCCGGCTCCGCGTCGGAGCTGACCTGCGGCGGGCCGTCGGCGTCCAGGTAGCCGACCAGGACCGGCAGGTCACCGTGGCCGTCGGCGGCGAGGTCGGCGGCGAGCCGGTGCAGCGCGGCCCGGGACGCGGCCACGAACGAGCGGCGGAAGACCAGGTCCTCGACCGGGTAGCCGGTCAGCATCAGCTCGGGGAACAGGACGAGCTGGGCGCCGGAGCCGGCCGCCTGGCGGGTCCACTCGCGGACCAGGCCGGCGTTGCCGGCGAGGTCGCCTACCGTCGGGTTGACCTGGCACAGAGCGAGACGCAGGGTGGGCATGTCCTCATCTTCCCCCAGCCCTCCCGGCCGAATCCGACCGGTTGGGGCAGACAGGCGTGCCGGCCCGCGCGTCCCAGCGCGGCGGACACGGCGGGACGGCCGGCCGGGGAGGGCGTAACGTCGGCGTAACGAGCCCGGTGGAGACTGGGCGGTCAGGCCGAGCCGGCCCGGCGCCGGTGCGGACGTACGTGTAACGAGGGGTGGAAGTGGACCGTCAGCAGGAGTTCGTCCTCCGTACGCTGGAAGAGCGGGACATCCGTTTCGTCCGGCTGTGGTTCACCGATGTGCTCGGCACGCTCAAGAGCGTCTCGGTGGCCCCGGCGGAGCTGGAGGCGGCCTTCGACGAGGGCATCGGTTTCGACGGCTCCGCGATCGAGGGCTTCGCCCGGGTCTTCGAGTCGGACATGGTCGCCATGCCGGACCCGACGACGTTCCAGGTCTTCCCGTTCGAGGGCGGCGTCAGCGGCGAGAGCGCCCGGATGTTCTGCGACATCTCGCTGCCCGACGGCAGCCCGTCCTGGGCCGACCCGAGGCACGTGCTGCGCCGCATGCTCTCCCGCGCCGCGGACAAGGGCTTCACGTTCTACACCCACCCGGAGATCGAGTTCTTCCTGCTGGAGAACGGCCCGCAGGACGGCTCGGTGCCGATCCCGGTGGACACCGGCGGCTACTTCGAGCACACCACGCACGCCGTCGCGCGGGACTTCCGCCGCCAGGCGGTGCTGGCGCTGGAGCGGATCGGCATCTCGGTGGAGTACAGCCACCACGAGGTCGCCCCCGGCCAGCAGGAGATCGACCTGCGCTACGCCGACGCGCTCACCACCGCCGACAACATCATGACCTTCCGGCACGTGGTGAAGGAGGTCGCGCTCTCCACCGGCGTGCAGGCCAGCTTCATGCCGAAGCCGTTCACCGACCAGCCCGGCAACGGCATGCACACCCACCTGTCGCTGTTCGAGGGGGAGCGCAACGCGTTCCACGACGCCGGTGACCCGATGAAGCTGTCGAAGGTCGCCAAGTCGTTCATCGCCGGGCTGCTCACCCACGCGCGGGAGTACACCGCGGTGACGAACCAGTGGGTCAACTCGTACAAGCGGCTGTTCCCGCAGGCGCTGCCGGACCGGATCACCGAGAGCCCCGCGTACGTCTGCTGGGGTCACCTGAACCGGTCCGCGCTGGTGCGGGTGCCCGCGTACGGCAAGCCGAACTCGGCCCGGGTCGAGGTCCGCTCGCTGGACTCCGCGACCAACCCCTACCTGGCGTTCGCGGTGATGCTCGGCGCCGGCCTCAAGGGCATCGAGGAGGGCTACGAGCTGCCGCCGGGCGCCGAGGACGACGTCTGGTCGCTGAGCAGCGCGGAGCGCCGCGCCATGGGCTACGAGGCGCTGCCGGAGAACCTGGCCGAGGCGATCGACGTGATGGCCGGCTCCGAGCTGGTCGCCGAGGTGCTCGGCGAGCACGTCTTCGACTTCTTCCTGCGCAACAAGCGGGCCGAGTGGGAGCAGTACCGCCGCGAGGTCACCCCGTACGAGCGGCAGCGCTACCTGTCTCTCTAGATCATCCTGGCACGGTGCCGCTATCGTCTGCGGCACCGTCCCGGCACCTTCGCCGGGCGGGTGAGCCGGGGAGGCGTTGGGTGCTGGGAGACCTGCTCGACGGGGCGTGGCAGAGCATCGTGTTCGGGATCGTCGGGGTGGCGCTGATGGCCGCCGGGTTCCTGCTCGTGGATGTGCTCACCCCGGGCAAGCTGCGGGAGCTGATCTGGGTACGCCGCAACGGCAACGCCGCGCTGCTGCTCGCCGCGAACCAGCTCGGCATCGCCGGCATCGTCTTCACCGCCGTGCTGACCAGCTACAGCTCGTTCACCAAGGGGCTCGCCTCCACGGTGGTCTTCGGGCTGGTCGGCCTGCTGGTGATGGCGCTGGCGTTCCTGGTGCTGGACCTGCTCACCCCGGGCCGGCTGGGCGACGTGATCGCCGCCGAGGAGCCGCACCCGGCCGCCAAAATCAGCGCCGCCACCCACTTCGGCGCCGCGCTGATCGTCTGCGCCTGCATCGCCTGAGCGGTGTCGTACCCCCGGGTTAGCGTCCGGGGGTGAACCGCACCGATCGCCTCTACGCCCTGGTCGAGGAGCTGCGGGCGGTGTCGCCGCGCCCGCGCAGCGCGAGCTGGCTGGCCCGCCGCTTCGAGGTCAGCACCCGCACCGTCGAGCGGGACATCTCCGCGTTGCAGGGCGCGGGCGTGCCGATCTGGGCCGAGCCGGGCCGCGCCGGCGGCTACGTCGTCGACCGGGCGCGCACGCTCCCGCCGGTCAACCTGACGGCGGCCGAGGCGGTGGCGATGGCCGTCGCGCTGCACCGGCTCGGCGGCTCCCCGTTCGCCGCGGCGGCCGGCGCCGCGCTGCGCAAGCTGGTCGCGGTGATGCCACCGGCCGCGGTGGCCGAGGCGCACCGGCTCGCCGGCCGGGTGCACCTGGTCGGCGACGGGCCGGGCACGCCCGTCCCGGCCGTCGTCGCCGACGCGGTCGCCGCCGGGCGGGTGCTGCGCCTGCGGTACGCCGACCGCGACGGCGCCGATTCGGTACGCGACGTGGAGCCGCTGGCCTATCTGGGCAACTCGGTGCACTGGTACCTGGTCGCCTGGTGCCGGCTGCGCGACGGTGTGCGCTGCTTCCGCACCGACCGGATCCGCTCGGTGCGTCCGCTCGCCGAGCCGGTGACCCGGGAGTGGCGTGCGGGCGACCTCGACGTGCCGGTCGACCGGGTGCGCCCGCTCACCCTGGTCTGATCCCTGTGGAAACACCGACAGGACGCTGTCGTGTCCCGGTACCACGCTGATTCCTGACGACGCCGGCCGACCGCCGGCGCGAACCTCAGGAGGAAGCATGTCCAGCACGCCCGTGACCTGGTTCGAGATCAGCTCCGACCGCCCGGACGAGGCGCAGCGGTTCTACGCCGACCTGTTCGGCTGGAGTTTCGAGGAGCAGGGCGGCCCGGCCGGGTCGTACCGGCAGACGACCGCCGGCGGTGAGCGGGGGATCGGCGGCGCGATCCGGGGCACCGACGCCGGCAACTACGCGATCTTCTACGCCGAGGTGGCGGACGTCGCGGAGATCTGCCGCCGGGCCGAGGCGACCGGCGGCGTCGTGGTGACGGGGCCGGTGACCACGCCGGCCGGTCTGGTGCGGGCCCTGTTGCGCGACCCGTCGGGCAACCTGCTCGGCGTCTTCACCCCGCCGGCCGGCGGCTGACCCCGGTCCGTCCACCCGTGGCGGCCGGCCACCGTGGAGCGACGGCGGGCGAGAGACCGGTCGATGTCGGGTCCGGTGATCGCCGGAGAGGATCTTGGATGCGCCCCCTACCTCGGGTTATGTTCAAGATCCTCCGAGTCGGACGGCCAACGCCGGCCGGCTCGCACAGTCAGGAGAAGCGTATGACCAACGACGGCCACCCCTCTTCCCCCGCCACGGACATCACCGGATCCACTGTGAACCGACGCCGCATGCTGACCATCGCTCTCGGTGGCGCCGCCACCGTGGCCCTGCCCGCGCCGGCCTGGGCGGCCGACGACAAGCGCCCCGGATCGAGCCGGAAGCCGGCGCTCACGTCGGACGATCGCAAGATCATCGCCCAGGTCTCGGCCGAGCGGGCGCTGGCGCACCTGCGCGTCCTCAGCGAGGAGATCGGGCCGCGTATCGGCGGGACCGCCTCGGAGCGGCGTGCCGCCGACTACATCGCCAAGCAGCTCGACCGCCTCGGCTACCAGGTTCGGCTGGAGCCGTTCGCGGTGGCGGACAAGTTCCTCGCCCAGCTCGCCTCGCCGGCCGGGCTGCCCACCGACCTGAACTGGCAGGCCGGCGCCTCCCCGCAGGCCGCGCTGGACACCACAGTCCAGGGTGACGTGGTGGACGTGGGCGCGGGTGCTGAAGAGAACTACCCGGCGAGCGTCACCGGCCAGATCGTGCTCGTCGACTACGTGGCCGCCCGGCGCGAGCAGTTGGTCGCCACCGCTGTGGCGCGCGGCGCGGCCGCCGTGGTGTTCCTCGCCGCCGACGGGGTGCCGCCCCGGCGCAGCAGCGCGTTCTCGCCGACCCTGCCGGGCTCGGCGGGCACGCCGGTGCCGATCCCGGTGGTCGGCGTCGCGCAGGCGCAGAAGGAGCGGCTGCGTGCCCTGCTCGCGGCCGGGCGGCTCACGCTCACGATCTCCACCGTCGCGCACCGCAACCTGACGTCCCACAACGTCATCGCGGAGCGGGTCGGGCGGTCCGGCGCGAACGGGCCGGTCGTCATGGTCAGCGCCCACTACGACACTGTCATCGGCGCCCCCGGCGCCAACGACGACGGTTCCGGCACGGTGCTCTGCCTCGAACTGGCCCGGGTGATGAAGGCGATCCCGGTCGACGCCACCCTGCGGTTCGCGCTGTGGGGCTCGGAGGAGCAGGGCCTGCTCGGCTCGCGTCACCACGTCCGGCAGCTCCCGCAGGCCGAGCGGGACCGCTTCCTGGCGGTGTACCAGAACGACATGGTCGCCACGAGCTGGGACCCGGCCACCCTCTACTGGCTGCTGTCCTTCACCGGCCAGTCCAACCGGGCCACCGACGAGGTGGCCGCCGCCGGTGTACGCCTCGGCTACGACCCGCGGATGTCGCCGGTGACGCAGCGCGGCTCCAGCGACCACCAGTCCTTCCAGGAGGTCGGCATCGCCAGCGCCAACTTCTCCTGGCGGGGTGAGACGAGCCCGGCGCTGCTGGAGCCGCCGTACCACACCCCGGAGGACACCATCGCCAAGAACATCAGCCTCGAGCGACTCCAGGTCTCCCTCGAACTCATCGGCTGCGCCGCGTACGCGACAGCTCGCTGATTTACTGCCGTCCCCGTGCCGCCGGCCGCGGTGTCACGGGGACGGCGACCGGCGCCGCACCGGGGAGCCCCGGTGCGGCGCCTCTGTCCCGCCCGCCTGGTGTCAGGCGGTGGCCTCGCCGGCGCCGGTCACGAGGAGGGCCGGCCGGCGGGAAACGGCGTGGCCGTGCGGTCACTTGCCGTCCGGGCCGCCCTTGCCGCGCTCGCCGTGCGGGCCGCCCTTGCCGTCGTGGCCGGGGCCACCCGGGAACACGCCCGCCTCGGTGGCCTTGAGCACCGCGTCGGCCTGCTCCTGGGTGAGCTTGCCGTCGGTGACGGCCTGGTCCAGGCGCTCCTTCAGCGCCGCCTGCCGGTCCTCGGTCGACGGCCGCTCCGGCCGCTCCGGGCGGTCGCCCTGCCGCTGCTCGTGCAGCTTCTCCAGCGCCGCGGTGACCTTGTCGGTCGACACGCCCAGCTCCTTGGCGAGCGCCTCGGCGAACTCGGCCTGCCGGTCGGCGTGCTTCTGGCGGCGTTCGTCACCCTGGTCGGTGCTGCTGGCGCTCGAGGACGGCTTCGGGTTCTTGTCGTCGGCGAGCGCCACCGTCGGGGCGGCGATCCCGACGCCGAGCACGCCGGCAGCGGCCAGGCCGGCCAGCAGGTGCTTCTTCGACATCGTGCGGATCATGCGATTCTCCTGTTCGGTGGTGGTGCGATGACGTCACCGACAGTGAGCCCCGGAACTGAGGGCAACCCGTGGCGAACCTGTCAGCAGGCTGGCAATCCCGTCCGGAAGGCCCGTTTTATTCGTGTTGCCGGTGTGCCGGAGCGGCCGCGAGGCTGGGCGAAACCCGATGAAAGGCCACGCCATGACACAGCCTGCCATCCGCGAGATCCCGCTCACCGGGCCGGGCTCCGGCCCGTACTCGATCACGGTCGGGCCCGACGGCGCGCTCTGGCTGGCGCTGGCCGGCTCCGGCGGCGTCGCCCGGCTCGGCCCCGACGGTGAGGTGCGGACCTACCGCGACGACCCACCCGGCAGCCGCCCGCTGATCATCGTCGGCGGCCCCGACGGCGCGCTCTGGTACACCCGCTCGGGCGACGACCGGCTCGGCCGGATCACCGTCGACGGTGAGACCGGCTCGGTGGCGCTGCCGCCCGGCTGCGGCCCGTGCGGGCTGGCGGCGGGCCCGGACGGCGCGCTCTGGTACGCCGGCATGAACGACGACACGGCCGGCCGGGTGAGCGTCGACGGGGAGGTGACGTCCTTCCCGCTGCCGGTCGAGAAGGGCTTCCCGTCGATGCTCGCGGCCGGGCCGGACGACGCGCTCTGGCTCACGCTCAACCAGGCGAACGCGATCGCCCGGATCGACCCGGACGGGTCGGTGACGCTGCATCCGCTGCCCACCGAGGCGGCCGGGCCGGTCGGCATCACCCGGGGTGTCGACGGCGCGCTCTGGTTCGTCGAGATCGCCGCCGGGCAGGTCGGCCGGATCACGCCGGACGGGCGGATCGACGAGTTCCCGCTGCCGGACCGCGCGGCGCGCCCGCACGCGATCGTCGCCGACCCGGCCGGTGGCTGCTGGTTCACCGAGTGGGGCGCCAACCGCATCGCCCACCTCGACCCCGACGGCCACATCACCGCCCACGATCTGCCCACCCCCGCGTCGGAGCCCCATGGCCTCACGGTCACCCCCGACGGCACGGTCTGGGCAGCCCTGGAGATCGGCGCGGTAGCCCACCTCACCCCGCCCGCGCCGCGTTGATCATGAGGTTGGCGGCAGTTGTGGATCTCTGAACTGCCGCTAACTTCATGATCGCCGGGGCCGGGGCCGGGGCCGGGCCGGCGCCGGGGCTCGGCTTCAGCGGACGGCGGAGGTCACCGTCAGGGTGCCTGTGGTGGCGTCCAGGACCGCGGGGGTGTTCACCGGGACGGTGAGCTGGGCGGGGCCGTGGCCGATGGGCAGGCCGCCGAGCAGCGGTACGCCCAGGTCGCCCAGGCGGTCGGTGAGCACGTCCACGACAGTGGTGTCCCAGCCGTCCGCGCACTCGGTGAACTGGCCCACCGCCACCCCGGCGATCCCGTCCAGCGCGCCGCAGCGACGCAGGTGGGTGAGCATCCGGTCGATCTTGTACGGCGGCTCCTGCACCTCCTCGACCAGCAGGATCGCACCGGTCAGGTCCGGCATGTCCGGCGTGCCGATCGACGCGGTGATCAGGCACAGGTTGCCGCCGATCAGCCGGCCCTCGGCCCGGCCGGGCACCCGCACCGGGTACGTCTCCTCCGCCTCGACCGCCGCCACCGTCACCGGCTCGGCGCTGGTCAGCGCGGCGTGCAGCGACTCCGCCGAGCGGAGCGGCGTGCGCTCGTCCCGCCACGCCGCCCCCGGCCCGTGCACCCCGGCCAGGCGGGCGCCCCGCCAGAGCGCGAACTGCAACGCGGTGATGTCGGAGAACCCGGCCACCACCTTCGGGTCCCGGCGTACCGCCGCCATGTCGATCAGGTCCACCACCCGCTGCGCGCCGTAGCCGCCCCGCGTGCAGATCACCCCACGGATCTCCGGGTCGGCGAACGCCGCGTTCAGGTCCGCGGCCCGCAGCGCGTCGTCGCCGGCCAGGTAACCCCGCCGGGCGTACGCGTTCGGCGCGGGCACCGGACGCAGCCCCCAGCCGGTGAGCAGTTCGATGCCACGGGCCACCCGCTCGGGACGGGTCGGTCCGGACGGGGACACCAGCATCACCGCGTCGCCGGGACGCAGGGCCGGTGGGCGCAGGCAGTCGTCGGGCACGATCGCGAGCCTAGGGCCTGCCGGACCGTGCCCTGTCGGCCGCACCGGTTAGCCTCGACGTCGTGGCGACCGCGCTGGTGATCGAGAACGACCCGACCGACGACCTCCGCCGCCTGGGGGAGTGGCTCACCGAAGGGGGCCTGGAACTGCGCGTGCTGCGTCCGCACGCCGGTGACGCGCTCCCCGCCGACCTGGAGGGATACGCCGCGCTGGTGGTGCTCGGCGGCGACCAGCAGGCGTACCCGGGGTCCGACGGCGCCCCCGGCGCGCCCTGGTTCCCGGCGCTGGAGGGGCTGCTGCGCAAGTCGGTCCGCCAGCGGGTGCCCACGCTCGCGATCTGCCTCGGCGCGCAACTGCTCGCCACCGCGCACGCCGGCCTGGTCGAGCGCAGCCCGTCCGGGCCGGAGATCGGCCCGGCCCTGGTGGGCCGGCGCGACGCCGCCGAGGACGATCCGCTGTTCCGGTACGTGCCGCTGATGCCCGACGTGCTCCAGTGGCACGCCGACGAGATCACCGAGCTGCCGCACGGCGCGACGCTGCTGGCCGCGTCCACCCGCTACCCGCACCAGGCGTTCCGCCTCGGCGACCGGGCCTGGGGCCTGCAGTTCCACATCGAGTGCGACACCGCGATGATCGCCGAGTGGTCCCGCGACTCGGCGGTGCTGGCCGAGCTGGACTACGACCCGGAACTGGTGGTGGCCGCCTGCGACCGGGTGATGGCCGACGTCGAGGAGGCGTGGCAGCCGTTCGCGATCCGGTTCGCCGCGCTCGCGCTCGGCGAACTCGGCGACGACAACCCGCGCCGCAGCCTGCCGCTGCTCGGGGCCTGACGGTGACCCGGCCGGCCCGCGGGCGCCTGGCCCGCTACGGATTCGCCGAGGGGGACGGCGCCACGCGCGCCGCCGACCTGCTCGGCCCGGACGGGCTCGACCTGTGGCGGCCCGAGACGCAGGAGCCGGCCGACGAACGCGCCGCCGAACTGCTCGCCGCGCTGTCCCGCGCCGCCGACCCGGACCTGGCCCTGCGTCAGCTGCACCGGCTGGTCGAGTCCGAGCGGCGCTCCGGCGACGAGGTGGCCGTACGCGACGCGCTGGCCGCCGACCCCGGGCTGCGCCGCCGGCTGATCGCGGTGCTCGGCGCCTCCTCCGCGCTCGGCGACCACCTGGTCGCCAACCCGGGGCAGTGGGCGGTGCTGGCCACCGAGCCGGACGGGCTCGCCCCCACCGCGGACGGCCGGCTCGACCTGAGCGTGGCCGCCCGGCTCACCAACATGACCGGCGCGGTCCCGCTGCTGCGGCAGGCGTACCGGCTCGCGCTGCTGCGGATCGCGGCGGCCGACCTGACCGGCGGGCGCGGCCTGGAGCAGACCATGGCGGCGCTGTCCGGGCTGGCCGACGCCACGCTGGCCGCCGCCTACGACATCGCCGCCGACGAGCTGCCGGAGGGCACGCCGCGTCCCCGCCTGGCCGTGGTGGCGATGGGCAAGTGCGGTGGCGACGAGCTGAACTACGTCTCCGACGTCGACGTCATCTTCGTCTCCGCCACCGACGACGACCTGCCCGCCGCCACCCAGATCGCCACCCGGCTGATCCAGATCTGCGGGCTGGTGGCCTGGCCGGTCGACGCGGCGCTGCGCCCCGAGGGCAACCGGGGCCCGCTGGTCCGCACGCTCGCCAGCCACCTCGCCTACTACAAGCGCTGGGCCCGCACCTGGGAGTTCCAGGCGCTGCTCAAGGCCCGCCCGGCCGCCGGTGACCTGGAGCTGGCCCGGGAGTGGATCGAGGCGCTCGCCCCGCTCGTCTGGACCGCCGCCGAACGCCCCGAGGCGGTCGAGGACGTCCGGTCCATGCGCCGCAAGATCCTCGACAACGTGCCGCCGAAGGAGCTGGAACGCGAGATCAAGCGCGGTCCGGGCGGGCTGCGCGACATCGAGTTCGCCGTCCAGCTGCTCCAGCTCGTACACGGCCGGGGCGACGAGTCGCTGCGGGTGCCGGGCACCGTGCCGGCGCTGCGCGCGCTCGTGGCCGGCGGCTACGTGGGCCGCGCCGACGGGGAGGCGCTGCTGCGCGGCTACCGCTTCCTGCGCGCCGTCGAGCACCGGCTCCAGCTCCAGGCCCTGCGCCGCACCCACACCGTGCCGACCGAACCGGCCGCGCTGCGCTGGCTCGCCGCCGCGCTCGGCTACGCGGCCACGCCGGGCCGCAGCGCCGTCGAGGAGTTCCGCGCCGAGTGGGTCACCCACGCCACCGAGGTACGCCGGCTGCACGCCAAACTGCTCTACCGGCCGCTGCTGGAATCCGTGGCCCGGGTCCCGGCCGAAGGGCTGCGGCTCACGCCCGAGGCGGCCCGGCACCGGCTGGAGGTGCTCGGCTTCGCCGACCCGGCCGGCGCGCTGCGGCACCTGCAGGCGCTCACCGGCGGTGTCAGCCGTACCGCCGCGATCCAGCGCACGCTGCTGCCGGTGCTGCTGGACGAGTTCGCCGACGCCCCCGAGCCGGACCGCGGCCTGCTCAACTACCGGCAGGTGTCCGACAAGCTCGGCAGCACACCGTGGTACCTGCGCCTGCTGCGCGACTCCGGCCCGGTGGCGCGCCGCCTGGCCCGGGTGCTCTCCTCGTCCCGGTACGCGGCCGACATGCTGTCCCGCGAGCCGGAGGCGCTGCGGCTGCTCGCCGAGGACAGCGAACTGACCCCGCGCCCGCGCGAGACGCTCGTCGACGGGTTCGCCGCGGCCGCTGCCCGGCACGACGACCCGGTCGAGGCGATCCGGGCGGTCCGTGCGCTGCGCCGCCGGGAACTGGTCCGCATCGCCGCCGCCGACGTGCTCAGCCGCGCCGGCTCACTCGCGCCGCTCACCCCGCGCCCGGTCGGCGGCGGCGAGCGGCGGCCCACAGTGGTCGACGTGACGGCGGTGGGCACCGCGCTGTCCCACGTCGCCGACGCCACGCTGGCCGCCGCGCTGCGCGCCGCCCGTACCGTCCACCCCGGACCGCCCGGCCTGCGCTTCGCGGTGATCGGCATGGGCCGGCTCGGCGGGTACGAGTCCAACTACCTCTCCGACGCCGACGTGCTGTTCGTCTACGACCCGCCGCCCGGAGTGGACGAGAGCACCGCGAGCGCGGCGGCGCAGGCCATCGCCGAGGAGTTGCGCCGGCTGCTGTCCGCGCCCGCCCCCGACCCGCCGCTCGGTGTGGACGCCGACCTGCGCCCCGAGGGCCGGCAGGGCCCGCTGGTACGCAGCCTCGCCGCGTACGCGCAGTACTACGCGCGCTGGTCGCGGGTGTGGGAGGCGCAGGCGCTGCTGCGGGCCCGGTTCGTCTGCGGCGACGCCGACCTGGGCGCCGAGTTCGAGGCGATGATCGAGCCGGTGCGCTACCCGGCCGACGGGCTGACCCGCGAGCAGGTCATCGAGATCCGCCGGATCAAGGCGCGGGTGGAAACCGAGCGGCTGCCCCGGGGCGCCGACCCGGCCACCCACACCAAGCTGGGCCGGGGCGGGCTCGCCGACGTCGAGTGGGCCGTGCAGCTGCTTCAGCTCCGGTACGCCGGCCGGATCCCCGAGCTGCGCGGCACCCGTACGCTCGACGCCCTGACCGCCGCCCGCGACGCCGGGCTGCTCGACGCCACCGACGCCGCCGAGCTGGCCGCCGGCTGGACGCTCGCCGCCGAGGTGCGCGACGCGTTGATGCTGGTACGCGGCCGGGCGGGGGACCAGTTGCCCCGGCACGGGGTGGAGCTGGCCGGGGTGGTGCGGCTGCTGGGGCGCGAGGACCAGGGCGAGTTCCTCGACGAGTACCTGCGCACCGGCCGCCACTCCCGCACGGTCGTCCAGCGAATCCTGGAGTCCCCCCTCTAGCCCCTGCGCCCGCCCACGCCTCTTGGTTAGGCTGCGCCTGCCCGGCCCTCGGCCTTGTTCACGTCGGCCGTGCCCCGTCCCGCCCTCGACCTCGCCCCGCCCGGTCCCAACGTCGATCTTGCACTTGCGGCCCTAGCTGTAATGCCTAGCTGCGTCGCCTGTCGTCGGCAGCGGGGTGGCGGTCAGAGGGCGAGGCGGTCCAGCCCGGTGCCACGGGATGCCGGGACCTCGATGGCCGCCCTCGCCTCCGCTGCCGCTGCTGGTCCCGACACGCGAGAAATGCTTTCCGAATCTCAGGAAAGCCGAGAGATCTTGGTAGGGAACGGCCCCTATGGGGGCCATTTCGTACCAAGATCTCCGCCGGGATCAGCTTGTGAGGGTGTAGGTGCCCTCTCGGGGGACCGTCACCGTTGTCCACTTGCCGTCTTGGGTGACTTCGGCGCCGCCTGAGGCGGTCAGCCAGCGATCGTGGCGGACCCGGATCGGGATCGGGCCGGGGGCGGGGGCGCGGAAGGTGATCGAGGCGCCGTCCTGGCTGATCAGCTCACCCGGCGCGCCGACCAGCGGCGTGGGGTCGGCGACCGCGTACAGCTTCCAGTGCCGGTCCGACCAGACCTCGGTCAGGTACGGCAGGCCCGTCTCCACCAGCTCCGCCTCGGATCGCCCCACCCAGGAGAACTCGGCGTCGGGCACTGCCACGTACTGCACCGCGTTGTCGGCCAGCCAGTCCCGGTAGGTGACGGGGGTCAGCGGAATGCCGGTGCCGTCCGCGCCGGGCACCGTGGTGAAGAACAGCGGATTGCGGTCGATGTCGGCCTGGCGAAGCCAGCCCCGGGCCAGCGGCACCTCGCCCATCCGGGCCGCCTCCCAGTAGTTGCGGGTCGGCGGCACCTCCACCCGTCCGGTGAGCCCGCGCCGGGCCAGTTCCGCGCGCAGCGGCGCGAAGTACGCCGGGTCGGCCGTCGGATCGTCGGCGCTGCGCAGGTCGGCGGTGACCACCGGCGGCTGCCACCAGCAGACGACAGCGAGCAGGGCGGCCAGCCCGGCCGCACCGGCGGTCCGGGGCAACCGGGGGATGCCCAGCCTCGCCGGTGGCGTCGCCGCGGCGGCCAGCAGCGGCAGCGCGAACATCACCACCAGGCGGGTGGCGTTCAGCCCGACCGGGGTGGGCAGCAACGCCGACGCCAGCACCCCGGCCGCGGACAGCAGCGCGCCCACCCGCACCGGCCGGTACGTCACGAGCGCCGCGACCAGCAGGCTCGTCACCACGGCGTGCAGGGTGTCGGTGCGGCTGATGTTCATCCAGCCGCCCTCGCCGAACAGCAGCCCGGTCACGGCGAGCGGTCCGGCCGCGGGTACGGCGAGCAGCAGGCCGTCGGCGTACCGGCGGCTCAGCAGCAGCGCGACGCCGGCGAGCCCGACGAACAGCCCGGCCACCGGGCTGGCCGCGGAGGCGAGCAGCGCGGCGACAACGGCGGCGACGGCCGCCCAGACGCTCCGGCCCGCCCAGATGCCGACGGGGGAGGCCGGCGCGCCGGGGCCGGCCGGACCAGCAGCGGCACCGGCCGCACCGGCATCGGTGCCGGAGGCGTCGACGGCGGCTCCAGGTCGGGCGGGCACGGTGAGCGCGAGCAGCGCGGCCAGGCCGAACGCGACGCCGAGGGCGTACGTGACCCGGCCGGAGACCAGGTTGCCGGCGATCGTGACCACGCCGACCAGGCTGCCGAGCAGCGGTCGGGGCACCCGGGTCCGCACCAGCAGGGCGGCGAACGCGGCGGCGGAGGCGAGCAGGGCCAGCGCGCCGGTGACGCGTACGCCGAGCAGCGCCATCAGCGGCGGCGAGACGAGGCTGTAGCCCCACGGGTGCACGCCGCCGTACCAGCGCAGGTCGACCAGGGCGGACGGATGCGCGGCGAAGAAGTCGGCGCGGGCGACCTGGGCGGACAGGTCCGAGCCGGTGACCGGCAGGGTGAGGTGGAGCACGGCGAGGACGAGCGCGAACGCGGCGGACACCGCCACCACCCGACCACCCCGCATGCCCACCTCCTGATCGCGAACCACCGTACTGGCAGCATGTCGGGCGTGCCTCACCACCTCTCGCGTTGGATCGGCCTGGCGGGTTCGGTGCTGCTCGCCGTGGCCGCGTTCCTCGGCGGCGCCCTGCCCGACGGCGAGTTGCGTCCCACCCCGGTCAGCATCTGGCAGGGCCCGAACGGGCCGCTGATCATCGGGTTGTGGCTGGTCGGCACCGGGCTGCTGGCGTGGGCGTGGTGGTCGCTGCGGGACCGGGTGCCGTCGTCGCGCTGGGTGCTGGTCACAGTGGCGCTGTGGCTGCTGCCGATGCTCGTCGCGCCGCCGCTGGGCAGCCGGGACGTGTACGCGTACGCCTGCCAGGGCGCCAGTTTCTCGGCCGGGATCAACCCCTACGAGCAGGGCGTGTCGGCGCTGCCCTGCCCCTGGCTGGACACCATCTCCTACATCTGGCGGGACACCCCGGCGCCGTACGGGCCGCTGTTCGTGCTGCTCGCCGGTGCGGTGGTGGAGGCGACCGGGTCGCTGCTCGGCGCGGTCGCGCTGTTCCGGCTGCTCGCCGTGGCCGGGGTGGCGCTCACCGCGTGGGCGCTGCCGGTGCTGGCCCGCCGCTGCGGGGTGCCGCCGCGGCGGGCGCTGTGGCTGGCGCTGGCCAGCCCGCTGGTGCCCGTGCACCTGATATCCGGCGCGCACAACGACGCGCTGATGATCGGCCTGCTCGTCGCCGGGCTCGCGGTGGTGGCGGCCCGGCCGGGGCGGCCCTGGCCGCTGCTCGCCGGTGGGGCGCTGCTCGGACTGGCAGCCGCCGTCAAGGTCACCGCGCTGGTCGTGATGCCGTTCGCCGCGCTCGCCGCCATCGTCGGGGCGTACCGGATCAGGTCGCTGGTCCGCGACGGCGGGTGGGTGGTCGGCGGATCGCTCGTGGCGCTGGCCGGGGTGACGCTCGTCTCCGGCCTGGGGCTGGGGTTCATCAGCGGGCTGGAGCAGGGCAGCCTGGTGGTGGCCTGGACGTCGCCGCCGACCGCGGTGGGGCAGACGGTCGGCTATCTGCTGGCGCCGTTCGGGGTGCACGTCGACGCGCTGCCGGTGACCCGGGCGATCGGCATGGTCGTGCTGGTCGGGGTGCTGATCTGGCTGTGGTTCCGCTCGTTGCGTCGCGGTGAGCCGTTCTGGCACGCCGGGCTGGCGCTGACCGCCACTGTCGCGCTGTCCCCGCTGTTCCACCCCTGGTACTGGCTGTGGCCGCTGGCGGTGCTGGCCGCCACCGGGCACCGCACGCTCTGGTTCTCGATCGTCACGGTGGTGTCGTCGTTCCTGGTGCTCGCCGACGGCACCGGGCTGGCCCGGTACAGCAAGATGCCCGGTGCGCCGCTGATGACGCTGTTCGTGATCGGCGTGGTCGTCTGGTTGGTACGGTCGGCTCGCAAGGGCCGGCAGCCGGTTCCCGCGGACTGAGGAGTGTGCCGGTGAGCGAGGTCGACGGACCGGTCCGGCCGATCGCCGCCGCCGTCGCCCGCTACGCCGGTCTCGCCGGGGCGGTGCTGCTCACCGTCGCCGGGTGGCTCGGCGGCGCGCTGCCCGGCCCGCCCCCGCGCAGCACGCTCGCCGCGATCTGGGCGGCCCCGAACGGGCCGCTGACGCTCGGCTGCTGGCTGGCCGGGACGCTGCTGCTGGTCGGCGCCTGGTGGTCGCTGCGGTGGGGCGCGCCGTCCGGCCGGTGGGCGTACGTGACCGCCGGGCTCTGGTCGCTGCCGCTGCTCGCCGCGCCGCCGATCGGCAGCCGCGACGTCTACTCGTACGCCTGCCAGGGCTGGACGTGGACGCAGGGCCTCAGCCCGTACCGGGTGGGGGTCGCGGCGGCCGGCTGCCCGTGGACCGACTCGGTGTCGCCGATCTGGCGGGACACCCCGGCGCCGTACGGGCCGTTCTTCGTGCTGCTGGCCGGGCTCGCCGTTCTCGCCGGCGGCGGCCTGATCGGGACCGTCGTGGCGCTGCGGCTGATAGCGGTGGCCGGGGTGCTTCTGGCCGCGCTCTGCCTGCCCGGGCTGGCCCGCGCCGCCGGGGTGCCCACCCGCCGGGCCGCCTGGCTGGTGCTCGCCTGCCCCCTGGTCGGCGTACACCTGGTGGCCGGCGCGCACAACGACGCGCTCGCGCTCGGCCTGCTCCTGCTCGGCCTGCTGGTGCTGGTCCGCCTGCCGGGCAAACCGCGCGCGCTGCTGGTCGCCGGGGTGCTGCTCGGCCTGGCCGTGGCGGTGAAGGCGGTCGCGGTCGTGGCGCTGCCGTTCGCGGCGCTCGCCGCCGTGCTCGGCCGCTACACCTGGCGGGCGCTGCTGCGCGACGGCGGGCAACTGGCCGCGTCGGTGCTCGGCACGCTGCTCGTCGTCTCGCTCGCCACCGGCCTCGGGCTGGGCTGGATCGGCGGACTCGGCCACAGCGGCGACTCGCAGCAGTGGACCTCGCCGCCCACAGCGATCGGGTTCGTCATCGACTACGCCGGTGAGCTGGCCGGGCGGCGGCCCCGGGCGGTCCCGGTGGTGCGCGCCGTCGCGCTGGCGTTGCTGGCCGGGACGCTCGTCGCGCTCTGGTGGCGGGCGTGGACGACGCTGCGGCGGCTCAACGACGCCCGGCAGCGGGTGGCCCGGCTGACAGTGGCCCGGCCGCGGGTGGCGCTGCTCGGCGCGGGACTGGCGCTCGCCGCCACCGTGCTGCTCGCGCCGGTCTTCCACCCCTGGTACGCGATCTGGCCGCTGACGCTGCTCGCGGTCGCGGCGGTGCCGCTGGCCCGGGAGGTGTGGTTCGTGGCCCCCTGCGCGGCGGTTTCGCTGCTCACGCTGCCCGACGGAACCAACCTGGCCCGGTTCACGAAGGCGCCCGGCGCGGTGCTGATGACGGTGCTGGTGGTGGTCGTCGCGGTGGCCGGAGTCCGGGCGGCACTGCGCCGCCGAGCCGCGTGAAACGGCCGGGCCGGCTCCGCCATCGCGGAGCCGGCCCGGCCGGTGCTGACGAGCGTGCTCAGCAGTCGAAGTACATCGCGAACTCGTGCGGGGTCGGGCGCAGGCGCACCGGGTCGACCTCGTTGGCCCGCTTCCACTCGACCCAGGTCGAGATCAGGTCCGGCGTGAACACGCCGCCGTCGAGCAGGTAGTCGTGGTCGGCCTCGAGCGCGGTGAGCACCTCCGGCAGCGAGCCCGGGACCTGCTTGACGTCGCCCCACTCCTCCGGCGGGAGGTCGTAGAGGTCCTTGTCGATCGGCGCCGGCGGCTCGATCTTGTTCTTGATGCCGTCCAGGCCGGCCATCATCATCGCCGAGAACGCCAGGTACGGGTTGCTGGACGGGTCCGGCACCCGGAACTCGACGCGCTTGGCCTTCGGGTTGCTGCCGGTGACCGGGATGCGGGTGCACGCGGAGCGGTTGCGCTGCGAGTAGACCAGGTTGACCGGCGCCTCGAAGCCGGGCACCAGACGACGGTAGGAGTTCACCGTCGGGTTGGTGAAGGCCAGCAGCGAGGGGGCGTGGTGCAGGAGGCCGCCGATGTACCAGCGGGCGGTGTCGGACAGGCCGGCGTAGCCGGTCTCGTCGTAGAACAGCGGCTCGCCGCCGCGCCACAGGCTCTGGTGGGTGTGCATGCCGGAGCCGTTGTCGCCGAACAGCGGCTTGGGCATGAACGTGGCGGTCTTGCCCGCGGCCCAGGTCTCGTTCTTGACGATGTACTTGAACAGCTGGAGCTGGTCGGCGGCGTGCAGCAGCGTGGAGAACTTGTAGTTGATCTCCGACTGGCCGGCGGTGCCGACCTCGTGGTGCGAGCGCTCGACGGTGAAGCCACCGTCGACGAGGCGCCGCACGATCCGGTCACGCAGGTCGGCGTAGTGGTCCACCGGGGGCACCGGGAAGTAGCCGCCCTTGTAGGCGGTCTTGTAGCCGCGGTTGCCGCCCTCTTCGATCCGGCCGCTGTTCCAGGCGCCCTCGATCGAGTCGATGTAGTAGAACGACTGGTGGGCGGAGGTTTCGTGGCGGATGGAGTCGAAGATGTAGAACTCGGCTTCGGCGCCGAAGTAGGCGGTGTCGGCGATGCCGCTAGCGGCGAGGTAGGCCTCGGCCTTCTTGGCGACGTTGCGGGGGTCGCGGGAGTAGGCCTCGCGGGTGAACGGGTCGTGGATGAAGAAGTTCAGCGCGAGGGTCTTCTGCGTGCGGAACGGGTCGATGAAGGCGGTGGCGACGTCCGGCAGCAGGAGCATGTCGGACTCGTGGATGGCCTGGAACCCGCGGATCGAGGAGCCGTCGAAGGCGAGGCCGTCGGTGAACACGCTGTCGTCGAACGACTCGACCGGCAGGTTGAAGTGCTGCATCACGCCGGGCAGGTCACAGAAACGTACGTCGACGAACTTCACGTCCTCGTTGGCGAGGTATCGCAGGAGTTCCTCGGAATTGGCGAACACACGTCCTCCTGGCAGGTCCACTCCGGTAGCTAACTACTGGCGACGCTATGGCCGGGGGGTTGCCCGGCCGTGTCTCGTCTGTTTCCGCCGTGTTACGTCGCTTGCAGCGTCACTCCGACACGCTCTGGTGGCGAATGTCGGATTTTTCGTCAGGGGTTGCGGCGGCGCTACCCTGGCCGCTGTGACCGATACCGCCGCCACACCGGTGCCGCCCGCCGCCGACCCCGCTTTCACCCCGCCCAGCCTCGGCCGCCGATTCGGCGCCCTGATCATCGACTGGGTGCTGTGCCTGATGGTCGCCCGGGCCTTCTCCGACCCGGTCCGCGACGGCTGGCCGCCGGTCCTGGTGCTGATCCTGGAGTACGGCTTCTTCATCGGCCTGTTCGCCCAGACCCCCGGCATGTACCTGACCCGGCTGCGCTGCGTCGCCTGGGCCGACGGCGGCCGGATCGGGCTGCTCCGCGGGCTGCTGCGCGGACTCCTGCTGGCCCTCGTCGTGCCGGCCCTGCTCATGGACGAGCACAAGCGCGGCCTGCACGACCGGCTCGCCGGCGCCGTCGTCACCGACGCGCCGCGCCGCTGACCCGCACGAGAAAGGAGCCGGCCCCGCACGGGACCGGCTCCTTCTCGCGTACGCCGAAGGTCAGCGACCCCGGGTCTGCCGGAACGCGCCACGCGGCGGCCGCATGTTCTTCGGGACCGCGCCCTTGGGCATCTGCGGCCGCGCGGTCAGCGCCTTGAGCCGCTTGTCGAGCGCGTTGACGTCCTTCGGGGACAGGGCGCGGGGCAGCCGCATCAGCGTCATCCGCAGCTTGCGGACCGGCAGCTCACCCTCGCCCTGCCCGATCACGTAGTCGTGCAGCGGCGCCGTGCCGATCACCTTCGCCAGCCGGCGCTTCTCCTGGCCGAGCAGGCCACGCACACGCTGCGGGTTCCCCTCGGCCAGCAGGATCACGCCCTGGCGGCCCACCACCAGGTGCACCATGTCCATCTGCGTGGTGGAGCTGACCGCCGGGGTGACCCGCCAGTCGCCGCGCATGCTCTCCATGATCTGCGCCGCCGCGCCCGGCTGCCCCTCCGCGGCGTTCATCATCGCCTTGTTGGAGCGCAGGTTGAGCACGATCAGCACGGCCAGCAGGGCGAGCAGGATGCCGATCGGCAACCAGATCCAGCCCCAGGCGATCACCGCGACCACGGTGAGCGCGAGCGGGATCAGCACCGCCGCCGCCGTCAGCGGCGCGAACCACTTGTCCTGCTTGGCGGTGAACCGGAACACCATCCCGATCTGCTTCAGCCGCTGGCCGAACGAGACCTTCTCCTGGGGCTTTGCCATGCCGCAGAGTCTAGTGGTCGGCGCACGTCACGTTGATCCGTGGCCGCCTCTTCCGGAGCGGGCTGAGTACCTTACGGCCGCGCGGCCCCTCGTCGGCCCTCAGGTAAGGAGGCGGCGGGGGCAAAGATCAGGCGGCGTACCCATGTGCCGGGGGCACCTTCGCGCGAAAAGTGGATCTCGACAGCGACGACAGACCCACGACAGGGAGATCCGACATGTTCGGCAACGACGCGGAGTTCATCCTCAGCATCCACCGCAGCCACGCCTCTGAACTGCAGGCCGACGCGGCGCAGGACCGGCTGGCCCGGTCGCTGCCCCGACGGCACCCGCGCGGCTGGCTGAGCCGCCGACAGCACCACGCCCGCATCACCGACGCCCGCCGGTGACCGCGCCGGCGGTCGTCGCCGGTCCGGCCGTCACGGGGGCGGCCGGGCCGGCGGCCACCGACCGCCCGATCGGCCAGGCGAGGCCGTCGGGGGGCCGTGGCATGCTCGACGGCGTGACAGTACGCGCCGCCAGCACCGTCCTCGTCGGCCGCCGGCCCGAGCTGACAGTGCTCGGCGACGCGCTGGCCCGGGCACGCTCCGGCGACCCGACGACCGTGCTCGTGGGCGGCGAGGCCGGGGTCGGCAAGACCCGGCTGCTGGAGGAGTTCGGCACGCACGTCCACACCGCCGGGGCGCGGCTGCTGGTCGGCCAGTGCCTGGAACTGGGCGAGGCCGGCCTGCCGTTCGCCCCGTTCGCGGCCGCGCTGCGCGACGTGCTGCGCCACGACGGGCCGGCCGCCTTCGCCGGCTACGAGGCGGAGTTCGCCCGGCTGCTGCCCGAGCTGGCCCGGATGCCCGCAGGCGTCGCCGCGCCCGCCGGGCCGGCCCTCGCCGACACCCCGCGCGGCTACCTGTTCGACCTGGTCGCCGACCTGTTCCGGCGCATCGCCGAGGAACGCCCGCTGGTGCTGGTGATCGAGGACCTGCACTGGGCCGACCGCTCCACCCGCGACCTGATCGGCTTCCTGGTGCGGGCCGCCCGCGCCACCCGCCTGCTGGTGGTCTGCACGTACCGCACCGACGAGCTGCACCGCGGGCACCCGCTGCGGCCGTTCCTCGCCGAGCTGGACCGGGTCCGCGGCGTGGACCGGATCGAGCTGGGCCGCCTCGACCGCGACGGCACCGCCGCCGTGCTCGCCGACCTGCTCGGTGTCGAGCAGTTCGCCCGGACCGTGGACGACGTGCACGAACGCACCCAGGGCAACCCGTTCTTCATCGAGGAGCTGGCCGCCGCCGGTGGCCCGGTCGGCTGCGCCACCATCCCGGAGACGCTGCGCGACCTGCTGCTGGCCCGCGTCGACCGGCTGCCCG
Organism: Micromonospora sp. II; assembly: GCF_001709195.1. Classification (NCBI taxonomy): domain Bacteria; kingdom Bacillati; phylum Actinomycetota; class Actinomycetes; order Micromonosporales; family Micromonosporaceae; genus Micromonospora; species Micromonospora sp. II. The sequence goes on from NZ_LYXF01000035.1 coordinate 229,037, forward strand.
AGCCGGCCCAGCGGGTGCTGCGGATCGCCGCCGCCGGCGGCACCCGCTTCGCCCACCAGCTGCTCGCCGAGGTGGCCGGCCTGCCCGAGGCCGAACTGGAGGACGCGCTGCGCGCCGCCGTGGCCGGTCAGCTCGTGGTGGCCGACCCGGACGGCGACTACGAGTTCCGGCACGCGCTGGTCCGCGAGGCGGTGCACGACGACCTGCTGCCCGGCGAGCACGCCCGGCTGCACGCCCGGTACGCCGCCGCGATCGAGGCCCAACCCCACCTGGTCGCCGCCGGTCGCGCGCCGGCCGAGATCGCCCACCACTGGTATGCGGCGCACGACCACCCGCGCGCGCTCACCGCCGCCCGGGTCGCCGCCGAGGCAGCCGCCGAACGGTACGCGTACGCCGAGCAGAGCCGCCTGCTGGAGCGCGTCCTCGAACTGTGGGAGCAGGTGCCCGACGCCGCCGACCGGCTCGGCATGGACCACCTGCGGGTACTGGAGGACACGCTCATCGCCGCGGTCACCGCCGGTGACCTCAGCCGGGCGCTCACGCTCACCCGGGCCGCGCTGGCCGAGGTCGACCCCGACGCCGAACCGCTGCGCGCCGCCCGCCTGCTCGACCACCGGGGCCGGCTGTTCGCGCTGCTCGGCAAGAGCGACGGCGCGGCCGAGCTGCGCGAGGCGTACCGGCTGGCGGCCCGCGCCCCCGACGGCCCGGAACGGTTCGCCGTGCTGGCCGACATCGCGTCGCACCTGATGAAGGTCGACCCGCGCGAGGCCGCCACGGTGGCCGCCGAAGCCGCGGCCGGCGCGTCCGAGGTCGGCACCGACCTGGTGCTGCTGCCCACCCGGATCGCCCTGCTGCACCGCCTCGACGGCACGCCGGAGCGCGGGCTGGCCGAGCTGCGCCGGGTCGAGGCGCGGGCCCGTGCCGCCGGTGACTCGTGGGCCCTGGTCAGCGCGCTGGTCTTCCTCTCCGACGTGCTCTACGAGCTGGGCCGCTACGACGAGTCCGAGCAGGCGGCCGCGGCCGGGGTGACCGAGGCGCGCCGGGTCGGCATCAGCCGCTCGATCGGGGCGTACCTGCTGTCGAACCGGGCCGAGGCGCTGATCGCGCTGGGCCGCTGGGACGAGGCGGACGCCACCTGCGCCGAGGCGGCCCGCATCGACCCGCCGGGCGTCTCCGGTCTGCACTGGCTGCAACTGCGCGCCGGGCTGCACCTGGCCCGCGCCCACCCCGCCGCCGACGAGGTCGTCGGGCGGGCGCTGGCGTTCCTCAGCCGCCCCTACCTGTGGCCCAACCACCGGCTGCCGCTGCACGAGCTGCGCGTCGAGGCCGCGCTCGCCGCCGACGACAAGCTGGAAGCGGTACGCGCGGCGCGCGCCGCCCTGGCCGACCCGCACCTGGCCGACCTGCCGCGCGAGGGCTGGCCGGTGCTCGGCGCGGTGGCGCGTACCGCCGCGCTGACCGGTGACGCGACGCTCGCCGCCGACGTGTCCACGAGGGCCGCCGCGCTGCCCGCCCGGTACCCGGCCGAACAGGCGTACGCGGCGCACGTCACGGCAGTCCTGGCCGGGCTCGCGCCCACCGGTCCCGCCGGGGCGCTCGCGCAGTGGCGGGCGGCGGTGGCGGCGTGGCGGACGGCCGGGCAGCCGTACCCGCTGGGCCGGGCGCTGCTCGGGCTGGCCGAGGCGGCCGCCGCGGCGGGCGAGCGGGACGACGTGGCCGCCGCGGTACGGGAGACGGTCGAGGTGGCCGCCCGGCTCGGCGCCACCCCGCTGGGCGAGCAGGCGGCGACGCTGGCCCGCCGGGTCGGGCTGCGCGGCACCGGGCGACCCGGGCCGGACCTGCTGACCAGCCGGGAACGGGAGGTGCTGCGGCTGGTGGCCGAGGGGCACAGCAACAGCCGCATCGCCGAGCGGCTGTTCATCTCGCCGAAGACGGCGAGCGTGCACGTGTCCCGGATCATCGCCAAGCTGGACGTGACCAACCGGGTGGAGGCCGCCGCGCTGGCCCACCGCCTCGGTCTGCTCGACCCGCCACCGGGCCTGCGTCAGCGGCGTGGCAGGTAGATCCGCCAGCCGGCGACCGTGACGACGTCGAGCGCGCCGGGTTCGGGGCCGAGGCGCGCGTCCAGCCGGGCGGCCAGCGGCGAGCCGGCGAGCGCCACCCAGGCGGCCTCCGGGTCGGCGGCCACCTCCCGCCGGTACGCGGGCAGCCGGTCGAATCCGGGGCGCAGATCGTCCTCGACCACGGCGCAGAGCACGTTCTCGCCGGTGGCGTAGGTGAGCCGGTTGCACGTCCAGTAGCCGCCGCGCACGTGCCGGACGCCGAGCGCGCCGAGCGTGTCCACGAGCGAGCGGTGCCGGTCGGCCTCGGCGTGCACGGCCGGGGCCGCCCGGATCACCTCCACTGTGGTCGCCGCGCCGGTTCCGAGCACACCCGCGAGCACCGCCACCGCCCCGACACCCGCCACGCGGGCCCTAGCCCCGGCCGCCCGTTCGCCGGCCGCCTTGATCGACTCCACCTCGGCGAGTGGGCGGACGGCCTGCCACAGTGGCCAGAGCAGGGCGGGCACCGCCACCGCCAGGCACGACAGGTACCGGCTGCTCTCGATCGGCGTCCGCCCGGCCGCGTTGCTGACCGCGTAGGCGGCGAGGACCCCGGCCGCGCCGCCGAGCAGCGCCAGCCGCACCCCGGCCGACACCCGCTCCACCGAGCGTGGACCGCCCCAGGTTCGTCGCAGGGTGTGCCACGCGGTGAACGCGGCCAGCGCCAGCAGCACCGGGAACGCGAGCGCCCACCAGAGCTGCCAGGTGGCGCACCGGCCGGGCGAGCAGAAGCCCATCGCCAGCGGCGGCCCGAGCACCAGCCCGCCGTGCAGCCGGTCGGCCCAGTCCGCGGCAGCGCCCGTGCCACCGGCCGCCAGCACCGCGCTCACCGGGTTGCGGCCGTGCCGGAGGCTGTCCACGAGCATCGGCGCGGTACCCAGCAGCAGCGCCCCGGCCAGCACCACACCGGCCCGCCCGGCCAGTTCCCGCCACCGCCACGCCACGAGCAGCGCGCCGAGCGTCAGCACGTACGGCAGGATCAGCGGGTCCACCCAGAGCAGCACCCCGGCGATCAGCCCCCAGGCCGCCCAGCGGGGCAGCCGCGCGCCCGCCCCGGTCACGCAGAGCCCGACGGTGAGCAGCGCCAGCGCCGCGCCGGCCGGGTTCAGCTCCGGATAGCCGCCACCGGCGATGAGCTGGTTCTTCACGACCCGGTCCGCGCCGAGCGCCAGCACGGCGACGACCAGCAGGGCGTACCAGCGGTCACCGCCGAGCCGCCGGGTCAGCCGCCAGGACAGCAGCAGGAACAGCGCGTACAGCGCCAGCGTGGGCAGCCGCAGCACGAGCACCGACGGTCCGGCCAGCGCGATCAGCGGCGCGGCCAGGTACGCCTCCAGCGTGCCCATGTACGCCTGGCCGTAGAACCACACCGGGAAGCCGTCACCGCGGGCGATGTGCAGGGCGGCCAGCCCCATCGTCGCCTCGTCGCTGTTGGTGGGCGGCACGTCGGCGAACAGCAGCGCCAGCCGGTAGCCCACAGCGGCGAACCCGACGAGCACGGCGAGCAGCGTCGGTAACGGCAGCCGCCGGGGCGTACGGGAGCGCACGGTCTCGCGTGGCTCCTCGCGTACCCCGGCGGTCATGCCTGTGATCATGGCATCCGGCGGGCGGCCGGCGGCGGGTGACGCGGTCGACGGCCGGCCTCAGCCGGCGGCGACGACCTCCCGGCGGGCGTCGAGCGCCTGCTGGTAGAGGCGGCCCGCGCGGTACGACGAACGGACCAGCGGGCCGCTCATCACGCCCGCGAAGCCGATCTCCTCGGCCTCCTCGCGCAGCTCGACGAACTCCTCCGGCTTGACCCAGCGGGTGACCGGGTGGTGCCGGGGGGAGGGGCGCAGGTACTGCGTGATGGTGATCAGCTCGCAGCCCGCCTCGTGCAGGTCGCGCAGCGCCTGGGACACCTCGGCGCGCTCCTCGCCCATGCCCAGGATGAGGTTGCTCTTGGTGACCAGGCCGTCGGCGCGGGCCTGGCGGATCACGTCGAGCGAGCGCTCGTAGCGGAACGCCGGGCGGATCCGCTTGAAGATGCGCGGCACCGTCTCCACGTTGTGCGCCAGCACCTCGGGCCGCGAGCCGAACACCTCGGCGAGCTGCTCGGGGACGGCGTTGAAGTCGGGGATCAGCAGCTCGACACCGCAGCCGGACTGCAGCGCGTGGATCTGCCGGACCGTCTCGGCGTAGAGCCAGGCGCCACCGTCGGGCAGGTCGTCGCGGGCGACACCGGTGATGGTCGCGTAACGCAGACCCATCGCGGCGACCGACTCGGCGACGCGCCGCGGCTCGTCGGCGTCGAACTCGGCCGGCTTTCCGGTGTCGATCTGACAGAAGTCGCAGCGCCGGGTGCACTGGTCACCACCGATGAGGAAGGTGGCCTCCCGGTCCTCCCAGCACTCGTAGATGTTGGGGCAGCCGGCCTCCTGGCACACGGTGTGCAGCCCCTCGCGCGAGACGAGCCCGCGCAACTGGGTGTACTCCGGGCCCATCTTGGCCTTGACCTTGATCCACGGCGGCTTGCGCTCGATCGGCGTCTCGGCGTTGCGTGCCTCGATCCGCAGCATGCGCCGCCCCTCCGGGGCGACCGTCGCGGGGCGCGCGGGCTGCTCAGTCGTCGGCGCGGATTGCTCGATCGTCACAAAACCGAGCGTACGCCGGTCGGCGCCGGTCGATGAACGGCGGGCGACCGCCGTCACCCCGGAATCGCTGTGACACCGGACACGAAGGGCCAAAAATCCCGGTCACACCGCGAGGCGCCCGGTGCTAGCGTGCCGGGCAGAGCTGTGACGGAGCCGAGTAACGGACCGATCCGCCAGTCGAGAGAGCCGCCGGTTGCTGCGAGGCGGTCTGGCGCCGGGCCGTGAAGACCCTCCCGAGCTGCGGGAAGAACAGCGCCTGTGCGCCCAGTAGAGCCCGCCCGGCCGGCCCCGGTGAAAAGGCGACGAACGAGGCTCCCGCCCCGGCGGGAGCGAAGGTGTGGTGGCACCGCGAGGTTCCCGCTCGCCCACACCTCCCTGGGGATCGCGTTGCGATTGGTCAAGGAGGTAGTCGTCGTGCAACGCATCCTGTCCTCCCAACTCCCCGCCCAGGTGGGCGCCACCGTGCGGCTCGCCGGCTGGGTCCACCGCCGCCGGCTGCTCAAGTCGGTGGCCTTCCTGGTCCTCCGCGACGGCGGCGGGCTCGCCCAGGTGGTGGTCACCGCGCCCGCCGTGCGCGCACAGGTCGAGGCGCTCACCGAGGAGACGGTCGTCGAGGTGGTCGGCACGGTGGTCGCGAACCCGGCCGCGCCCGCCGGGGTCGAGGTCGTCGAGCCGACGGTACGTCCGCTCAAGCCGCCCGCCGTCCCGCCCCCGTTCGACCTGTACCGGCCGGTGCTCACGGCCGGCCTGTCCACCCAGCTCGACCACGCGCCGGTCGCGCTGCGGCACCCGAGCCGATCCGCCGCGCTGCGGATCTCGGCGGCGGCCGTGTCCGGCTTCCGGGCCACGCTCGACGGGCAGGGCTTCGTCGAGGTGCACACGCCGAAGGTGGTCGCCTCGTCCACCGAGAGCGGGGCGAACGTGTTCGCGCTGGACTGGTTCGGCCGTCCCGCCTACCTGGCCCAGTCGCCGCAGTTCTACAAGCAGCTCATGGTGGGCGTCTTCGAGCGGGTGTACGAGGTCGGGCCGGTGTTCCGCGCCGAGCCGCACGACACGGCGCGGCACCTGGCCCAGTACACGTCGCTCGACGTCGAGCTGGGGTTCGTGGCCGACCACCGGGACGTGATGGCGGTGCTGCGGGACACCCTGGCCGGGATGGTGGCGACAGTCGCCGACCGGGCGGACGGTGCGCTGGCCACGCTCGGCGTGACGGTGCCGGAGGTGCCGGCCGAGATCCCGGCGGTGCACTTCACCGAGGCGTTGACGATCGCCGGCGCGCCGCCTTCCGAACCCGATCTGGCCCCGGCGCACGAGCGGGCGCTGGGGGAGTGGGCGCTCCGGGAGCACGGCAGCGACTTTCTCTTCGTCACCGGCTATCCGATGGCGAAGCGCCCCTTCTACACCCACCCGGACCCGGCGCGGCCCGCGTACTCGAACGGTTTCGACCTGCTGTTCCGCGGCGTGGAGTTGGTCACCGGCGGGCAGCGGCTGCACCGGCACGCCGACTACCTGGCCGCGCTGGCGGCGCGCGGCGAGCCGGTCGAGCCGTACGCCGGGTACGTGGACGCGTTCCGGCACGGCATGCCGCCGCACGGCGGGTTCGCGATCGGGCTGGAGCGGTTCGTCGCGCGGCTGACGGGCGCGGCGAACGTCCGGGAGGTGACCGCCTTCCCGCGCGACCTGCACCGCCTCGCGCCCTGACGGCTGCGCCCTCGCGCGGCTTGCTCCGTGCCGGTCCGCGGCGGCGGGCTCGCTCCTAGCCGGTTCCGGTCCCGGTTCCGACCCCGATGGCGGGCGCGGGCTCGGCATCGGGCCGGCGGTCTCGCCGCCGACCTCCGGAATCGGTTCGGATCTGCCACTGAGCGTGACGAGAGGTCGCTCGGCCTAGTGGTCACTCTCGGTGAGGGTTGTTTCGGGGCGGTCGAGAGGCCCTCGGCGTCGGCGGATTGCGCTGAGCTGGGGTTATGGCGGACTGCCGTCCGGAGGGAGGGAAGGGTGTCTGCGCCCTTTGCTCTGCAGCCACGAGCGCAACGGTCGACCGGGCGTGATCGTTGCGGATCTGGCTGCAGAGCAAAGTCGGCGAGAGGTCACATGCCGCGGACGCGGCGTTGTCACTCACCGTGACCGATGGCGGGGTGGGGGCTGGGCGAGCGGCGGTTCTGGGCGGACGGCGATCCGGCCCGGTCGGCCACCGCGCCGCCGAGCGGTCGGGCCGGGCCGATCGGCCGGACCGGGCGGTCAGGCCGGGCCGAGCAGGTCCCAGAGGTTGCCGGCGATGTCGCGGAAGACCGCGACCCGGCCGTACGGCTCGGTGCGGGGCGGCCGGACGAACTCGACCCCCGCGTCGGCCATCCGGCGGTACACCGCCTCGAAGTCGTCGACCTGGAGGAAGAAACCCACCCGGCCGTGGGTCTGGTCGCCCACCGCACCGGCCTGGTGCTCACCGTCGGCGCGGGCCAGCAGCAGGCCGGTGCCACCGCCCGGCGGGCGTACCACCACCCAGCGCTTGGGCCGGCCGTCGTTCGTCAGCGAGGGCTTGTCCTCGGCCAGCTCGAACCCGAGCACCTCGGTGAAGAACGCGATCGCCGGGTCGTACTCGGCGACGACGAGCGTGACCAGGTCGAGCCGCACGGGGCTCAGACCTGCGTCAGCGTCGGCAGGTGTCGCTCGACCACCGGCAGCACGTCGGCGACGGTAATCGGCCGGCCCAGCTCGGCGGTCAGCGAGGTGACCCCGGCGTCGCGGATGCCGCAGGGCACGATCCGGTCGAAGAAGCCCAGGTCGCAGTCGCAGTTGACGGAGAAGCCGTGCAGCGTGACGCCGCGGGCCACCCGGATGCCGATGGCGGCCACCTTGCGGGCCGGGCCCCTGTCGTCCTCCGGCACCCACACGCCGGAGCGCCCCTCGACCCGGCCGGCGGCCAGCCCGAACTCGGCGCACACGTCGATCAGCAGCTGCTCGGTGCGGCGGACGTACGCGACCACGTCGACCGGGTCGGGCAGCCGGACGATCGGGTAGCCGACGAGCTGCCCCGGACCGTGCCAGGTGATCTTCCCGCCGCGGTCCACGTCCACCACCGGGGTGCCGTCCATCGGGCGGTCCCACGGCTCGGTGCGCTTGCCGGCGGTGTAGACGCTGGGGTGCTCCAGCAGCAGCACCGTGTCGCCCTGCTCGCCGGCCACCACCGCCTCGTGCAGCCGGCGCTGCTCGTCCCAGGCGGCCTGGTAGTCGAGCAGGCCGGCGCGGACGGCGGTCAGCCCGGAAGTCGTCACGCTCACCCGTCCAGCCTAGTCCCGCCCCCGGGAACCGGACCCGTGAGCCTCGTCGCCATCGGGCCGAGGTGGCGGTCAGTCCGGCACCCGCCACAGCCAGACGTCCTCCACCCGCTCCGGCTCGCCGAGCAGCGCGGTGGCGGTACGCCGCAGCGCGTCCTCGTCGACGTCGTACTTCGCGCCGTGCACCCGGTCCGGCAGCACCACCGCCCGCACGCCCCAGTGGCGCAGGTCCGCCCGGGACTCGCGGATGCTGCCGTCGGTGATGATCGGCACCAGCCCGGTCCGGCCGGCCTGGTCCATCAGTGAGTCGAAGGTGCGCGGCACCGGCCCGATCCGGCCCCGGCCCTCCGGACCGCCCGGGCCGAGGAAGAACCCGGCCGGGATGCGGAACTCACCCTGCCGGTGGGCCAGCGCGTACGCCTGCCAGCGCTGCCCGTCCGGGTACACGTCGACGGTCAGCGGCAGCGGGGTCAGCACCCCGTCGGGCGGGACATAGCGCTGCCAGGCGCCACTGGTGATGAACGCCGGGATCGGCTCGCGGACGCTGGTCAGCAGTGGCGTCGGCACCAGCGGCAGCAGCGCGGCGACGAACCCGAGCGCCCAGGCCACGCCGACGGCGCGGCGCCGGGGCGGCCGGGCGCGCAGCGCGTCGATCGCGTACGCCAGCAGCAGGCCGATCACCGGCGCGACGACAAGGGCCAGCCGGGACGGCAGCGCCGCGTTGATCACCGGCAGGTTGTCCAGCACCCCGAACGGCAGCGTCTGGTCGAAACGGCGGCCGTTCCACTTCACCGTCGGCCCCCACGACAGCACCGCGAAGACCACCGCGGTCACCCCGAGCGCCGCGAGGGTGGCCCGGAACGCCCGGTCCGCGCGCCACCACAGCAGCGCGAAGCAGGCGACACCAAGCACGAGCAGCGGTACGCCGAAGAACGAGTTCTCCTCCGTCGGGTTGGGCGCCAGCGAGGTGCCCCACCCGGCCCAGCCGGCCAGCGACCGGCGCGGGTACGACCCGTACGCGGCGATGTCCTCGGAGTGGATCAGCGGGTCGAAGCCGGTGCCGTGGAACCGCTGCGGCCCGAGGAAGTGCAGCCAGAGCGGGTACGCCAGCAGCGCTCCGGCGACGAGCGCGGTGACTCCGAGCCCGGCCGCCATCCGGGGCAGCGCGGCGCGTACCTCCGGCCACCGGGCCGGGTGCAGCGCCCAGACGGCGAGGAACACGCCGAGCGCCAGCGCGGTGAAGAACAGCCCTTCGGCGGCGATCGAGAACGCGGCCGCCACCAGCAGCCCGAGCACGATCCCGCCGGTGACCGCGCGGCCGGGGCGGCGCAGCCGGAACACGCCCCAGATCAGCAGCGGCACCAGCCAGCCGGCGGTCCAGTTCAGGTGCGCGTTGGCGTGCGACACCATCGCCGGGCAGAAGGCGATGAACAGCGCCCCCACACCGGCGGCCAGCCGGCTGCGCACCAGGTACCGGCTCAGCAGCCAGTACCAGGCCACCGCGGTGGCGGCGAGGTTGAGCGTGAGGATCACCAGGAACGTCGCGGGCGGCCCGATCAGGTACGTCAGCGGCGCGAAGACCGCCGCGTACACGGTGATCGAGGTGTTCACCGCGAGGTTCACCCCGTCCGGGACGTTGATCAGCGTGGTGTAGAGCGGGTTCTCCCCGTGGGTGAGCGCGTGCCCGCCGAACGCCAGCAGCCACTCGAACAGCGCCTGGTCGCTGGAGTTGACCGTGATGGCACGGCTGTTCGGATCACGCCACATGCCGCTGGTGACCCAGAAGGCCAGAGCCAGGGCGGCGAGCGTCACCAGCAGGTCGGCCCGCCGGTCACGGACGCGGGTCGTCGACGGCCCGGTGGCCAGGAACGGGGAGGACGGCACGCAGCGGACGTTACCAACCGGACCTGGGCAGACCGCCCGGACACGAAACTCACCCGCACACTTCGGCGGTCGTGAATGTGTGAGCGGCGGCCATTCCGGTGTGACGAAACGCAGCCGTAACGTCGCGGCAACCCGGAGGTGACTCAGTTCACATTCCACGATCGGGAGGTTCCCGTGCCCCGCTCCTCATCCCTCATCGCCCGCGTCGCCGGGGCGGCGGCCGGGGTCGTGCTGGCCGCGGCCACCGCGCTGGTCGCCGCCCTTCCCGCCCAGGCCGCCACGCTCACCCAGGTCACCGGCTTCGGCTCCAACCCCGGAAACCTGACCATGTACGCGTACCGCCCGGACGGCCTGCCGGCCGGCGCGCCCGCCGTGGTGCTGCTGCACGGGTGCGTGCAGAACGCCTCGACCTACGTCGCCAACTCCGGCTGGCAGAAGTACGCCGACCAGTGGAAGTTCACGCTCATCGCGCCGCAGCAGCCCAGCGGCAACAACGCCAACTCCTGCTTCAACTGGTTCGAGACCGGTGACACCGCGCGCGGCCAGGGCGAGGCGCTGTCGATCAAGCAGATGGTCGACTACGCCAGGACCACCTACGGCACCGACGGCGCCCGCGTGTACGTCAGCGGCCTCTCCGCCGGCGGCGCGATGAGCGCGGCCATGCTCGCCGCCTACCCGGACGTCTTCGCCGGCGGCTCGATCATCGCCGGCATCCCGTACCGCTGCGCCAACAGCACCGTCACCGCGTTCAGCTGCATGAACCCGGGTGTGGACAAGACCCCGGCCCAGTGGGGCGACCTGGTCCGCGGCGCGTACGCCGGCTACACCGGCAAGCGGCCCCGGGTGGCGATCTGGCACGGCACCAGCGACACCACTGTGGCGACCGCGAACGCCGCCGAGTCCCGGGACCAGTGGACGAACGTGCTGGGCCTGTCGACCACCCCGACCAGCACGTCCACGCTGCCGTCCGGCACGAGCCTGGAGGTCTACGGCAACGACCAGGTCCGCCTCTACCGGGTCTCCGGCATGGGCCACGGCACCCCCGTCGACCCGGGTACGGGGGCGGACCAGTGCGGCACCGCCGGGGCGTACTTCCTGGACACCATCTGTTCGACGTACCGGGACGCGCTCTTCTTCGGGCTCGGCGGTGGCGGCGCCTCGCCGAGCCCGACCCCGACGGCGACCGCGTCACCCACGCCCACCGCGTCGCCCTCGCCCACGCCATCGCCGACCGGCGCGCCGGTCTGCGTCACCGCCAGCAACTACGCGCACGTGGTGGCCGGGCGGGCCTACCAGTCCGGCGGGTACGCCTACGCGCTGGGCAGCGGGCAGCGGATGGGCCTCTACAACACCTTCTACACGAGCACGCTCAAGCAGACCGGGCCCGCGTACTGGGTGATCGGCTGCTGAACGGCCACGCCGCGCCGCCCTCGCGGGCTCACTCCGTGAGGGCGGCGCGCAGCGCGCCCGGCAGGTCCGGATGCGTCCAGGGAAAGCCGGACTTGTCGAGTACGCCCGGCAGCACCCGGGTGCTGGTGAGCGCCTCCTGCGAGAAGCCGCCCAGCACCACCTTCAGCGCCACCGCCGGGATCGGCATGATCGCGGGGCGGTGCAGCTGACGGGCGAGTTCCCGGGTGAACTCGGCGTTGGTGACCGGCGCCGGGCCGACCACGTTGACCGGGCCCGCCACGTCGTCGCGGTCGAGCAGGAACTTCGCCGCGTTCAGCCAGTCCCGCATCGAGATCCACGGCAGCCACTGCCGCCCGTTGCCCAGCTTGCCGCCGACGCCGAGCCGGAACGGCAGCAGCTGCGGCTTGAGCAGGCCGCCGTCGCGGTGCAGCGGCAGTCCGGTACGCAGCCGCACCACCCGTACGCCCGCATCCTCGGCCGGCCGGGTCGCGGCCTCCCACACCCGGCAGACGTCGGCGAGGAACCCCTCACCGGCCGGCGCCTCCTCGGTGACCGCGCGGTCACCGGTGTTGCCGTACCAGCCGACCGCCGAGGAGTTCAGCAGCACCGCGGGCCGGTCCGCGGCGGGCAGACCGGCGATCGTGATGGCGAGCGTGGTGGTGCTGTCCACGCGGCTGGTCCGGATCAGCTTCCGGTACTCGTCGTTCCAGCGCTTGTCGCCCACCCCGGCCCCGGCCAGGTTCACCACCGCGTCCGCCTCGGCGACGCACTGCGGGTCCAGCTGCGCGGCGGACGGGTTCCACTGGCGCTCGGCGGGTGTGCGTGGTGGGCGGCGGACCAGGCGGGTGACCTGGTGGCCGTCCGCGGTGAGGCAGTCGACCAGTCGGGTGCCGAGGAAACCGGACGCGCCGGCCATGAGGATCCGCATGCTCACATCTTCGAGTACGTGGCGCGATTCGGATGCGTGGAGCGAAATCACTCACTCGTCACGCCCACCCGTCACGCGCGCTGAACGCGTTGCGTTTTTTTCGAATAGCGATACCCTTGTGGTCATGAGCAGCGCGCTGCGTGAACGTACCGTCCTTCCTCCGGACGACCCGGCTGAGCTGGCCCGGTTCGTGCACGAACTGCGGAGCGCCAGCGGTCGTGCGCGGGCCAGGCTGGTCGGGCCGGACGGGTCCGAGATCGAGATCCCCGACGAGTTGTACGGAGTGCTGCGGGACGTGGTGACGGCACTGTCCGAAGGGCTTGCGATCTCCATCGCACCGCACAACACGATGCTGACGACCCAGGAGGCGGCAGACCTGCTCAACATCTCCCGGCCCACGCTGGTCCGGTTGCTGTCCGAGGGCGAGATGCCGCACACGATGCGCGGCCGTCACCGGCGAGTCATGCTCCGGGACGTTCTCGACTACCAGGAGCGGACCCGGCAGGCACGCCGCCGGACGCTCGACCGGATGACCGCCGAAGCCGAGGAAGACGGCCTGTACGACGCGACGGCCACACCGCGCAGGACGAGATGAGCGTGACCTGAGTGGCGTTCCCGGCTTTTCTCGACACCTGCGTCCTCTACCCGGCGCATCTCTGCGACACCCTGCTGCGGCTGGCCGAGGTCGCCGCCTACCGGCCCCTCTGGTCCAGGGACGTCCTTGACGAGCTGCGACGCAACCTGATCGCACGAGGCATCGCGGAGGAGCGGGTCGACCGCCGGATCGGCCAGATGTCCGAGGCGTTCCCGGACGCCATGGTCAGCGGGTACGAGTCGCTCATCGACGGCATGTCCAACGATCCCAAGGACCGGCACGTGCTGGCTGCCGCCGTCCGGGCGAACGCGGAAGTGCTGGTCACGTTCAACGTCGGTGATTTTCCCGAGGCGTCGCTCAAGTCCTTCGACATCGTGGCGATGCACCCGGACGACTTCCTGCTCGACCAGCTGGACCTCTACCCGGGGCAGACACTGGACGTCCTGCACCGCCAGGCGGCCGCCTACCGCAGGGAGCCGACGACCGTACCGGTCTGCTCGTACTGCTGGGACGCACCGGCCTGCCCCGGTTCGCCGCGGAGGTCCGCCGGCACCTCTGAGGCGGCCCCCCCGCGGCGGGACAGAGCGGTCAGGCGTCGGCCGGGGCGGTGCGCAGGTCGGCGAGCAGGCGTTCCACCTCGGCGAAGGCCGCCTCCGGCAGCGGCCCGTACGCCAGCGCTCCCAGGTTCTCCTCGGCCTGCGCGACGGTCCGGCAGCCGGGAATCGGCAGCGTGTGCGGGCTGCGGGCGAGCAGCCAGCCCAGCGCGCCCTGGGCGAGCGTGCGGCCGTCGGCGGTCAGCGCCGCACGGACCCGGGCCACCCGCTGCGCCCACTCGGCGCGCGGTACGCCGCCGGTGAACCAGTCCAGCCACTCCGGTGCCACACCACGCACGTCGTCGCCGCCCCGGGCGGTCGGCGCGTCCTGGTACTTCGCGGTGAGCAGGCCCATCGCCAGCGGCCCTCGATTGAGGCTCGCCAGGTCGAACTCCGCGCACACCGCGAGCATGGCGGCGTTGTCCCGCAGCACCGACTGGTCGTGCTGGATCGCCGCGCAGTGCGGTCCCGCCTCGGCGAAGGCGCGCGCCGAGGCGGGGTCGTCGGTGCTCCAGCCGTACGCGCGAATCTTCCCCTCCGCGACCAGGTCCTCCAGCGTGCCGACGAGGTCCAGCGCCCGCGGCACCGGCAGACCGCCCAGGTGGAGCTGGTAGAGGTCGACGTGGTCGGTGCCGAGTCGGCGCAGCGAACCCTCCAGGCTGCGCCGCGCGTACTCGGGACTGGCGTCCTCGCCGAGCGCCTGGCGGGTCTCCTCGTCGGTGGGATAGCCGAACTTGGTCGCGATGACCGCGCGGTCCCGGCGGCCCGCCAGCGCGCGCCCGAGTACCCGCTCGCTGTGCCCGGCGCCGTAGTTGCTGGAGGTGTCGAACAGCGTCGCGCCCAGGTCGAGAGCCCGGTGGACGGTACGCACCGACTCGTCGTCGTCCACCTCGCCCCAGCCCAGCGGTTGGGTGCCGTCCCAGAGCGGGCCGCCGATCGCCCAGCAGCCCATGCCGATCGCGCTGACCTCGATGCCGCTGCGGCCCAGCCGTCGTGTCGTCGTCATGCGCCCAGTGTTCACTTTCGAGTGTGCTCGAAGTCCAGCGCTTTTCCGGCCAGCCGGGGCAGCAGCGGCGCGAGCGGCGCCACCGCGTCGGCGCGTACCGCGAAGTGGGTGACGCCCCAGCGGCGCTCGTGCCCGGCCACCGCCGCGACGATCTCGTCGGGCGTGCCGGCCAGCACGAACGGGGTGGCCAGCACCTCCGCCGGGGTGAGCCCGGTCTCGGCGGCAGTTGTGGCGGCGGCCGCCTCGGCGTCGTCGGTGACCGCGACGTGCTGGACCAGCGCCTCCAGCAGCGGCGGCGTCTCCCGGCCGGCCGCTCCGGCCGCGACGTGGGCGAGCTGCGCCTCGATCTGGTCGGCCCGCCACCGGACGCTGTGCTGGTGGCCGTCGGCCAGGGTGCGGCCGAAGCCGGTCAGACCGACCACGTCGGCGTGCTTCCCGGCCCAGCGCAGCAGCGTCGAGTTGGCCGTGCCGACGGTCAGCGGGATCCGGTCCTGCACCGGGCGCGGCCGGTGCAGGCGTGCCGCGTACGCGGTCAGCTCCTCGGTGTCCACAGTGACCTCGTCGCCGGCCAGCAGCGCCCGTACCGCCTCGGCCACCGCGACGCAGCGGCGGACCCGGGCGGCGACGTCCGGGCGCTCGCGCCCGACGGCCCGCCACTCGGCCGGGGTGTGGCCGGCGCCGAGCCCGAGCCGGGCCCGCCCGCCGGAGACCACGTCCAGCGTGGCCACGTCGGCGGCGAGCAGGATCGGTTCCCGGACGGCGGCGTTGGAGACGTACGAGCCGAGGCCCAGCGTGCTGGTCACGGCTCCGGCGGCGGCCAGCGCGACGAACGGCGACGCGCAGTCGCCCGGATGGTCGGCGGCGAACAGCGCGTCGAAACCGGCCGCCTCGACGGTGCGGGCCAGCTCGGTCCAGCTCGCCGCGTCGGTGGGATGGGCCTGTACGGAGAAGGTCGCCATCGCCTCAGCATCGGCGCGCGCCGGGCCGCGAGCCACCCCGCGCGCGCCGATTCTGCCGACGGCCGAACGTCACACGGCGTCGAGGCGGGCCAGGTCGGCGGGGGAGAGGCGCAGCGCGGCGGCGGCGACGTTCTGCTCCAGGTGCGCCGGGTCGCCGGTGCCGGGGATGGCCAGCACGTTCGGGCCGCGGGCCAGCGTCCACGCCAGCCGGACCTGGGCCGCCGTCACGCCGTGCTCCCGGGCCACCGCGAGCACCTCCGGGTGCTCCTCGCCGGTCGCGCCGGCCTCCCGACCGCTGGTGACGAGGGAGAAGAACGGCACGAACGCGGTGCCGTGCGCGGCGCAGTCGCGGATCAGCTCGTCGTGCTGACGGCGGTAGCCCAGGCCGTACGAGTTCTGCACGCACACCACCGGTGCGATGGCGCGCGCCTCGGTGACCTGGTGCGGGCGTACGGCGGAGACGCCGAGGTGCCGGACCAGCCCGGCGTCGCGCAGCTCGGCGAGCGCGCCGAAGTGCTCGGACAGCGGCTCCGGGCCGTGCACCCGCAGGTTCACCACGTCCAGGTGGTCGCGGCCGAGCTGGCGCAGGTTCTCCTCCACCTGGCCGCGCAGCTGGTCCGGGCGGGCCGCCGGCAGCCACTGCCCGGACGGGTCCTTGCCCGGCCCGACCTTGGTCACGATGACCAGATCCTCCGGGTACGGCCACAGCGCCCGGTTGATCAGCTCGTTGGCCGAGCGCAGCGGCGAGAAGTAGAACGCGGCCGTGTCGATGTGGTTGACGCCCAGCTCGACGGCGCGGCGCAGCACGGCGACGGCCCGGTCCCGGTCGCTCGGGCTGCCGTCTGCGTTCGCGGTCAGCCGCATCGCGCCCAGGCCCATCCGGTTGACGGTCAGGTCGCCGAGCTGCCAGGCGCCGGCCGCGCCGGCGTGGACGGTGTCGATGGTCATGTGGCCCCCGTATCCCTCAGGTGTGGCCCCGCGGCGGGGCCGACAGGTTTCACGGAGGCGGCGGGCCGCTGGTTCACTCGCCTTCGTCGCGGTCGTCGGGCCGTTCGTGCCAGCGGGCCCGCCAGGCCGCCTCGTGCGCCTCGTGGCTGGCGCGTTCCTCGAAGACCAGCTTCCGCAGGGCCCGCCGGCCCTCGTCGAAGACGATCACTTCGACGGCCACCATACCCACCGTGATGGCGGTGAGCATGCCCAGCGCGGCCAGCCCCGGCACCCGTTCCGCGACCGGGATGCTCAGGCCGAGCAGCAACGCCGTCGCGACCCGCGTCCAGCTCAGCGTGCGCAGGGTACGGAGCTGGAACAGCATGTTGCCGCAGAGATAGCAGATCACGCCGCCGAACAGCAGCGGCACGCTCGGCCCGTGCCCCGGCTCGCTGGGCGGCACGTTCGGGTCGGCGATGCCGTGCACTATCGTCTCGGCGCCGAGCGCGAAAAGGATGATGCCCGCGATCATCGGCAGGAACAGGTAGGCGTACGCGTCCCGGGCCATCGCCACCCGGGGGCCGTCCTGCGCGACGTGCAACGCGATCCGGGCGGCCGGCCCGATCATGTCGTAGTGCGCCCACCAGAGCGCGGCGGTGAAGAAGATGCCGAGCACGGCCGCGGTCACGGCCGGCCAGGTGGGCGGCTGGCCGAGCAGGTTGCTGCCGACGCCGACCGAGATCACGGACTCGCCCAGCGCGATGATCAGGATCAGGTCGTACCGCTCGGTCCAGTGTTCGGCCGATGCGACGCCCCAGCCCCAGGTGCCGGCGAGGATGCCGGTGCCGTACTGGAGCAGGACGACCACCGCCCACAGCACGTCGCGGAGCACCGCCGCGGAGAACAGGTCGTCGATCCTCGGCGGCAGCAGCGCGGCGACCAGCAGCAGCGCGGTGCTGCCGATCAACTCCGGGGCGAACCGGAGGAGTTGCCGGCGCTCGTTCGGGCTGTCCCGGACCGCGTGCCGGTACAGCAGCAGGTGGATCAACCGCAGGACGGTGTAGCTGAGCGCCGCGACCATCGGCCCGGCCGCGTTGCCGGTCGGGTCCCGGAACGCCTGCGGCAGCGACAGCGCGAACGTGAACAGCGCGGCCATGCCGACTGTCATGAGCACCGGGACGAAGCCTTCGCCGAGGCGTACCCGGGTGGCGACCACGCTGTGCACCACCCACGACCACCAGAGCACGGCGAGGACCAGCAGCGCGTGCAGCAGCGCCCCGCCGGTCACCTGCAGGGCGGTGGCCCGGGTGATGATGAAGAACGAGAAGACGAAGACCAGGTCGAAGAAGATCTCGAACCGGTCGACGCGGGCGCCCGGGGCCACCGGCACCGCCGGCCCCAGGCGTCCCCGCCACCGGTTCGAGCCCACCGGCCGAGTCTGTCAGCGCAGGTCGGGCCGGGTGGCCGATTCGGTCAGCCCGTCCGGTGGCGCAGGCCGTCCATCAGCAGGTCGAGCAGGCGTCCGGCCTGGGCGCGCTGGTCCGGCTCGCCGGCCACCAGGGACACCCCGCTGAGGCTGGCGAGCACGTCGGCGGCGGCCACGTCGGCGCGTACGGCACCGGCCGCCGCGCCGGCGGCGAGGAGTTCGCCGAGCGCGGCCAGCAGCAGGTCGCGGCTCTGCGCGTACGGGTTGGCGCCGGAGGCGATGACCAGCCGCAGCGCGTCGGCCATGCCCCGCTTGGTGGCGAGGTAGTCGACGAACCGGTCCATCCACGTGCGCAGCGCCACGTCGGCGGGCCGGGTGGCGAGCAGCGTCGACGCGGCGTCGCAGAGCTTCTCCAGCTCGTTGCGGTACGCCGCCTCGATGAGCGCTTCCCGGCTGGGGAAGTGGCGGTAGAGCGTGCCGATCCCGACACCGGCCTCCTTGGCGACGCGGTCGAGCGTTACCTCCGCGCCCGCCTGGGAAAACGCCTGCACCGCGGCGTCCAGCAGGCGCTGCCGGTTGCGCAGCGCGTCGGCGCGCAGCGGTCGGTCGGGCACGGTTCCTCCTCGGCTCGACCGGGTCGCGGGCCCGGGTCGGTGGTAACCGGAGTCTCCTCCGGTTATGCTGAGCAAGTAACGGAGGACCCTCCGCTTCTCATCGTAGCGGGCGGACATCGGTCCGCGTCGCCGTCGACAAGGATGGACCATGACAACCCCGACACCAGTCACGACCCCGTTCGACTCCGAGACCACCGCCCTGGAAGTGGTCCGCGACCTGGACCTGACCGGCCGGCGGGCCGTCGTCACCGGCGGCGCCTCCGGGATCGGCGTCGAGACCGCCCGCGCGCTCGCCTCCGCCGGCGCGGACGTCACCCTCGCCGTCCGCAACACCGAGGCCGGTCAGCGCGCCGCCGCCGAGCTCACCGGCGCCACCGGCAACGACCGGATCCTGGTCGCCCCGCTCGACCTGGACGATCTCGCCTCCGTGGCCGCGTTCGTCCGGAACTGGGACGGGCCGCTGCACATGCTCGTCAACAACGCCGGGATCATGGCCTCCCCGGAGATGCGCACCGAGCAGGGCTGGGAGATGCAGTTCGCCACGAACCACCTCGGACACTTCGCGCTGGCCACCGGACTGCGCCCGGCGCTCGCCGCGGCCGGCGGCGCGCGGATCGTCTCGGTCAGCTCGGCCGCCCACCTGCGGTCGCCGGTGGAGTTCTCCGACATCCACTTCCGGCAGCGGCCGTACGACCCGTGGCTGGCGTACGGGCAGTCCAAGACCGCGAACGTGCTGTTCGCGGTGGAAGCGACCCGCCGCTGGGCCGACGACGGCATCTGGACCAACGCGCTGATGCCCGGCGCGATCCGGACCAACCTCCAGCGCTACATCACCGAGGAGGAGTTGGCCCGGATGCGCGCGCAGAGCGGTGGCGGCGCGGCCTCGTTCAAGACCCCGGAGCAGGGCGCGGCGACCTCGGTGCTGGTCGCCACCTCACCGCTGCTCGACGGCGTCGGCGGCCGGTACTTCGAGGACTGCCAGGAGGCCGGGCCGAACCAGCCGGGCACGCGGACCGGCTGGGCGCCGTACGCCCGGGACCCGGAGGCCGCCGAGCAGCTCTGGACGGTATCCGAGGAGCACCTGAAGGGCTGAGGCCGCTGACGACGAAGGGGGCGCGCGGCATGTCGCCGCGCGCCCCCTCGCCGTCTCGGATCTACAGACCCAGCTCGGCCTCGAAGTTGCCGGCCTCCAGCCGCTCCTTCACCGCGGTGAGGAAACGGGCCGCGTCGGCGCCGTCGATCAGCCGGTGGTCGTACGACATGGCCAGGTAGACCATCGACCGGATCGCCACGACCTCGCCCAGCTCCGGGTCGTTCACCACGACCGGGCGCTTCACCACAGCTCCCGTGCCGAGCATCGCCGACTGCGGCGACGGCACGATCGGGGTGTCGAACAGGGCGCCCCGGCTGCCGGTGTTGGTGAGCGTGAACGTCGCCCCGGCCATCTCGTCCGGGGTGATCTTGTTGGCCCGGGTGCGCTCGGCCAGGTCGGCGATCCGCTTGGCGATGCCGCCCATGTTCAGGTCACCGGCGTTGTGGATGACCGGCACGAGCAGGCCGCGCTCGGTGTCCACGGCGATGCCCAGGTGCTCCGCGGCCGGGTAGGTGATCGTCCCGCCCTCCAGGTCCATGCTGGCCTGGACGATCGGGTACGTCTGGAGCGCCTCGACGGCGGCGAGCGCGAAGAACGGCAGGAACGACAGCTTCACGCCGTGCTTGGCCTGGAACGACTCCTTCGCCCGCGCCCTCAGCTTCGCGACCCGGGTGACGTCCACCTCGACCACGGTGGTCAGCTGGGCCGTCTCGTGCAGCGACTGCTGCATCCGCTTGGCGATGGTGGCCCGGATACGCGGCAGCTTCTCCGTCGTACCCCGCTTGGCGCTCGGCTGCGGCTTGGCGGCCGGCTGGGCCGGCGCCTCCGCCTTCGCGGCCGGAGCGGCGGCGGTCGGCGCGGGCTTGGCGGCCTTCGCCTTCTCCGCCGCCTCCAGCACGTCCTGCTTGCGGATGCGGCCACCCACGCCGGTGCCCTTGACCGAGCCCAGGTCCACGCCGTGCTCGGCGGCGAGCTTGCGCACCAGCGGCGTCACGTACCCGGCGGAGTCCTCGCCGTGCTCGGCCGGAACGCTCCGGCGCTGCGTGGCGGCCGGCGCGGCCGGCTGGGCCGCCGCCTCGGCCTTGGCCGGCTGCGCGGCCTGCTCCGCCTCGGCGGCCGGCTCGTTGTAGGCCGCGCCCGGCGTCGGCTCCTCGACCTTCGGCTCCGGCTTGGGCTCCGGCTTGGGCTCGGGCTTCGCCTCGGCCTTGGGCTCCGGCTTGGGCTCGGGCTTCGGCTCCGCCTTCGCGGGCGCGGCACCGGCCACCCCGACGATCGCCAGCACGGCGCCGACGTCGGCGGTCTCGTCCTCGGCGACCTTGATCTCCTGCAGCGTGCCGGCGACCGGCGACGGGATCTCGGTGTCGACCTTGTCGGTGGAGACCTCCAGCAGCGGCTCGTCCACCTCGACGGTCTCACCGACCTGCTTGAGCCAGCGGGTGACGGTGCCCTCGGTGACGCTCTCGCCCAGGGCCGGCATGGTCACCGGCGTACCCTCGCCCGACGACGCCGCCGGCTGGGCCGGCTCCTCGACGGCCGGCTGCTCGGCCTCGGCGCCCGGCTCGGCGGCGGCCTCCTCGGCCTGCTGCTCCGGCTCGGGGCCGGTGCCCTCGGCGGCGGCGGTCGGCTCGGTGGCCGGCTCGGCCTCCTGCTTCGGGGCCGCGCCCGCGTCCTCGCCCTCACCGGCGATGACCGCCAGCTCGCTGCCGACCTCGGCGGTCTCGTCCTCGCCGACCACGATCCGGCTCAGCACGCCCGCCGCGGGGGACGGGATCTCGGTGTCGACCTTGTCGGTCGACACCTCGAGCAGGGGCTCGTCGACCTCGACGGTGTCACCCTCCTGCTTGAGCCAGCGCGTGACGGTGCCCTCGGTGACGCTCTCGCCGAGCCGGGGCATGGTGACCGATACCGGCATGTTCTCCAGACTCCTTCATTCCCTGGTGGGATTCTCGCCCGTCGCCGGACGCCGCGGTTGTCGTGTCAGGCGTGCGCGTGCAGCGGCTTGCCGGCCAGGGCCAGGTGCGCCTCGCCCAGAGCCTCGTTCTGCGTCGGGTGGGCGTGCACGAGCTGCGCCACCTCGGCCGGGTACGCCTCCCAGTTGTAGATGAGCTGCGCCTCGCCGATCAGCTCACCGACCCGGGCGCCGACCATGTGCACGCCGACCACCGGGCCGTCGTCCACCCGGACCAGCTTCACGTGGCCCGCGGTCTTGAGGATCTGGCTCTTGCCGTTGCCGCCCAGGTTGTAGTTGTACGTCTTGATCTTGTCGGCGCCGTACTGCTCCTTGGCCTTCGCCTCGGTCAGGCCGACCGACGCCAGCTCCGGGTCGCAGTAGGTCACGCGCGGGATGCCGGCCTCGTCGATCACGGCCGGGCTCTTCCCGGCGATCTCCTCGGCGACGAAGATGCCCTGCTGGAAGCCGCGGTGCGCGAGCTGCAGGCCGGGCACGATGTCGCCGACCGCGTAGACGTTCGGCACGCTGGTGCGCAGCCGCTCGTCGGTCAGCACGTAACCGCGGTCCATCTTGACGCCCTGCTCCTCGTAGCCGAGGCCGGCGGTGTTCGGGCCGCGGCCCACGGCGACCAGCAGCAGCTCGGCCTCGACCGTGTCACCGCCCTGAATCGTCAGCTTCACGCCCTTGTCGGTCTTCTCGACCTTCTCGAACGGCTTGCCGACCTTGAAGTTGATCTTCCGCTTGCGGAACGCCCGCTCCAGCGCCTTCGACGACTCCTCGTCCTCGGCGGCGACCAGGCGGGGCAGCGCCTCGACGATGGTCACGTCCACGCCGAAGGACTTCCAGACGCTGGCGAACTCGACGCCGATCACGCCGCCGCCGAGCACGATCGCCGAGGACGGCACGCGGTCCAGGGTCAGGGCGTGGTCGCTGGTGATGATCCGCTCGCCGTCGACGTCCAGGCCGGGCAGGCTCTTCGCGTACGAGCCGGAGGCCAGCACGACGTTACGGCCGGTGTAGCGCTTGCCGTCCACCTCGACGACGTTCTTGCCGACCAGCTTGCCGGCGCCCGCCACGAAGGTGATCTTCTTGCTGCTGCCCACCAGGCCCTGCAGGCCCTTGTACAGGCGGGAGATCACGCCGTCCTTGTACGAGTTGACCGCCTTCATGTCGATGCCCACCAACTCGGCCTTCACGCCGAACTGCTCGGACTCGCGGGTCTGGTCGGCGATCTCGGCGGCGTGCAGCAGCGCCTTGGTCGGGATGCACCCGTTGTGCAGGCACGTCCCGCCGAGCTTGCTCTTCTCGATGAGGGCGACGGAGAGGTCCAGCTGGGCGGCACGCAGCGCCGCCGCGTAGCCGCCGCTACCACCTCCGAGGATGACGATGTCGAAGGTCGTGTCGTTCGGCTCGCTCACATCCAACTCCCAGGTCGCGTCACTGCATCGGGGGTTACGGCGGAGTAACAGGCACACCCCACCTCGGTCATCTTGTCACCACCACGGACCGGGCGCGTACCGAGGTGCCCAACGACACGTCGGTGACACGTACCCTTGGCACCGTCCTCGATGACGGCTTGGGGGAGGAGTGGATTCGGTGGGGTTGTTCCGACGACGAAAGCGGGCCGCCCCGGCGAGCCGCGACCGTGCCGCCGACCGCGCCGATCTGGACCACTTGGAGAACTTCGTCCGGACCCGTAAGGGCGTCGAGGCGTACATCGAACCCCGTACGACGGTCACCGAGACCACGATCATGCTGATCGCCGACGACGGCGAGTGGACCCGGCGGCGCGTCGGCGGGCCGGACGAGGCCCGCCGCTGGGCGCACCGGATCGCCATCCCGATCTACGACGTGCGGCTGATGGGCTATCCGCAGCGCATGCGCGACTACAACGAACGCCGCAAGCGTCGTCCCGAGCTGTTCTGAGCGGGCGCGGGCGCGGGTGTTAAAAAGGGCCCCTTCTACAACGCGAGGCGTTAAGAAGGGGCCCTTCCTTGCACGTCAGCCGTTGGTGGCGACGTCCTCGACCAGGTGCACGAGCGTACGCACCGGCACGCCGGTGCCGCCCTTGGTCCAGTAGCCGGTCGCCTCGCCCGAGTGGTAACCCGGACCGGCGATGTCGATGTGCGCCCACGCCACGTCGTCGGTGACGAACTCGCGCAGGAACACGCCGCCCTGCAGCATGTGCCCGGCCCGGTCCATCCCGGCGTTGACCTGCGAGATGTCCGCGACGTCCGACTCCATGCCCTTGCGCACGTCGTCCGGCAGCGGCATCGGCCAGGCCGGCTCACCGGTCGCGTCACCGGCCACCCGCACCCGCTCGCACAGCTCCGGGGTGCCCATCACACCGGCGATCCGCTTGCCCAGCGCGATCACCTGCCCGCCGGTCAGCGTGGAGGTCTCGAACAGGTAGTCCGCGCCGTCCGCGCAGGCCCGCGCCATCGCGTCGGCCAGCACCATCCGGCCCTCGGCGTCGGTGTTCAGCACCTCCACCTTCTTGCCGTTGAACATGCTGATCACGTCGCCCGGCCGGTAGCTGGCGCCCGACGGCATGTTCTCCGCCATCGGCAGGTAGCCGGTGACGGTGACCGAAGGCTTGAGCGCCGCGATCGCCAGCATGGCCGCGCCGACCGCCGCCGCGCCGGCCATGTCCGACTTCATCTCCCACATGCCCTGCGCCGGCTTGATCGAGATGCCGCCGGTGTCGAACGTGATGCCCTTGCCGACCAGCGCGACCCGCTTGCCGTTGCCGCCGCCCTCCGGCGTCCAGGTGAGCTTCACCAGCCGCGGCGGGGCCTCGGAGCCCTGGCCGACGGCGAGGATGCCGCCGTAGCCACCGGCCTTGAGCGCCGCCTCGTCCAGCACCTCGACCTCCAGCCCCGCCTCGCGGGCGGCGGCGGAGACGGCGTCGGCGAACGCCGGGGGACGCAGCTCGTTCGGCGCGGTGTTCACCCAGTCCCGGCTGGTCCGCACCGCGCCGGCTACCGCCTGCGCCCGCGCGACCTCGGCCTGGGCGGTCGCGTCGGCCGCGTCCGGCACCGCCACCAGCACCTCGGCCACCGGCTCACGGCGGGCCGGCTGCGGCTTGGTCTTGTAGCCGGCGAACCGGTAGCCGCCCAGCAGCGCGCCCTCGGCGACCGCGCGCAGCGCGGCCGGGGCGTCGGCGTCGTCGGGCAGCGGCAGGGCCAGGGCGACGCGCGCCGCGCCGGCCAGCGCCCGTACGGCGGCGCCGGCGGCCCGGCGCAGCGACTCCGGGGCCGGAGCGGCGCCCGAGGGCTCCGGGCCGAGGCCGACGGCCACGACCAGCGGGGCGGTCACGGTGCCCAGCGTGGCCAACTTGATCACCTCGCCCGGGCCACCTGTCGCGCCGAGCAGGGCCAGCGTCTCGGTCAGCTTTCCGTCGAACGCGGCGGCGATGCTCTCCCCGCCGGTGGCCAGCAGCAGGGCGTGGGCGGGTGCGCCGCTGCCCGGCTCGGTGGTCTGGCTGTGCACGCCGATCACGATCGCGTCGACGGCGAGTTCGGCGGGGTCGGTGTCGACCAGGCTGAGGGTGGTGCGGGGCGATGTCACGAAAGCTACTCCGGGCGGGCCGGGCCGGCCGCGTCGTCGCGTACCGGCGGTGAAGGTGTCTCCGGCGGCAACCTACCCGCCGGAAGGCGTGGGTGTCCCGCCGATGCGCGCCGACGGGATCCCGCCGATGCTAACCACAGTCGTCGCGGCCGGTAAGTTGCCACCCATGACCGAGGTGACCTCCGACGCCGCCGAGACCCGGCTGCGCCGCTCCCCGCTGCACGAGCGGCACACCGCGCTCGGCGCGAAGTTCGCCCCCTTCGGGGGCTGGCAGATGCCGCTGGAGTACGCCGGTGGCGGCGTGCTCAAGGAGCACACCGCCGTCCGCGAGGGCGTCGGCGTGTTCGACGTCTCGCACCTGGGCAAGATCCGGGTCACCGGGCCGGGCGCGGCGGACTTCGTCAACGCCTGCCTCACCAACGACCTCGGCCGGATCGCCCCCGGTCAGGCGCAGTACACGCTCTGCTGCGACGACGCCACCGGCGGCGTGGTGGACGACATCATCGCCTACCTGTACGCCGACGACCACGTCTTCCTGATCCCCAACGCGGCGAACACCGCCGAGGTGGCCCGCCGGCTGCGCGCCGCCGCGCCCGCCGGGGTCACCGTCACCGACGAGCACGAGGCGTACGCGGTGCTCGCCGTCCAGGGCCCGCGCTCGGCGGACCTGCTGGGCGCGCTCGGCCTGCCCACCGGGCACGACTACATGAGCTTCTCCACCGCCACGCTCGACGGGGTGGAGCTGACCGTGTGCCGCACCGGCTACACCGGCGAGCTGGGCTACGAGCTGGTCGTGGCGTCCGAGCACGCGGTCGCCGTCTGGGACGCGCTCTTCGCCGCAGCCGGCGACGTCCGCGCCTGCGGCCTGGCCGCCCGGGACACGCTGCGCACCGAGATGGGCTACCCGCTGCACGGGCAGGACCTGTCCCCGGAGATCACCCCGGTGCAGGGCCGCTCCGGCTGGGCGGTGGGCTGGGACAAGCCAGCGTTCTGGGGCCGYGACGCGCTGCGCGCCGAGAAGGCCGCCGGACCCGCCCGTACGCTGCGCGGCCTGACCGCTGTCGACCGGGCCATCCCGCGCCCCGGCATGGCCGTGTACGCGGGCGACCGGCAGGTCGGCACCGTCACCAGCGGCACGTTCAGCCCGACGCTCAAGCACGGCGTCGCGCTGGCGCTCGTCGACACCGACCCGAAGCTGGCCGACGGCGAGGAGCTGGAGGTGGACATCCGGGGCCGCCGTGCCCGGATGCGCCTGACCCGGCCGCCGTTCGTCAAGCCCTCGGTGCGCTGAGGCCGGAGGCGGATCGGCCCTCGGCGCGCTGAGCCGCGCGGGTCAGTCCTCGCCGCGCTCCCCGGCGTCGAGGACTGCCTGCGTCCAGCCGCCCTCCAGCACGCCGGTGCCGTCCAGCACCGCCCAGTCGACCACGTCCGACGCCTCCACCACCACCGGGGAGCCGATCCGTACGCTCGGGTCGGTGTTGGCGTCGCTGGCGCTCGCGCCGACGATCCGTTCCGGGCTCTCCCACGAGGTCACCCCGGCCCAGACGTACTCGGGGCCGTCGTCGCCGGGCAGCCCGTACTTGACCACGAGCTGGCTCTCCTCGGGCAGCCGCCCGGCCAGGAACCGGGCCCGGATGTCGCCGAGCGCCTCCCGGGCGGTCTCCACCGCGCGGCTCATCGCGTCCCCGGTGCGGGTGTAGCGCACGTCCGGCTGGATGCCGTTGAACAGCGTCGCGCAGGCGGCGGCGAAGTAGCGGCCGGGCGGACCCGGATGCCCGGGCGGCGGGTTGAGGCTCAGGAACGAGTCGGCGTCCGGGTCGGTGGCCGGGTCCAGCTCCAGCCGCAGCAGCACCGGCGCGGTCGCGCCGTGCTGCTCCGGATTGCCGTACGCCACGGCGATGTCGTGCCCGGTCACCGTGGCCAGCACGGGAAGCTGCACGAACGCCGGCACCTCCTCGCCGGCCAGCCCGTCGGTCCAGTCCCGCAGCAGCCGCCGGGCCGCGCCGGTCATCACCGCGCCCCACGCCCGGGTCAGGTGGTCCGGCACGCCCTGGGCCTGCAACTCCAGCAGCCCGAACCGGCGCAGCCCCTTCGTGGTGAACCACAGCCCGTCGGAGTCCGAGGAGTAGGGCACCAGCACCCAGTCGACGAGCCGGATCCGGCCCTGCTCGTCGGGCAGTGAGCGCAGCGCCGCCGCCGGGTCGAGGAACTGGAGCCCGAAGACGTCCACCACGTCCCCGCCGACCGTCTCGGCGACCGCGGCGGCCACCGCGCGGGCGGCCCACTCGTGCGCCGGCGGCCAGCCCGGCCGGTACTCGGCCTGCACCACCACCAGGTGGGTGGCGGCGGCCAGCCGGGCCAGTTGCTCCTCGGTGGCGCCGAACGCGGTGAGCAGGTCCGGCGGCAGCTCGGGGAACTCGTCGACGGTACGGGTGTCGACGGTCATCAGCGGGCTGTCGAGCATCTGCTTGGCCAGCCCGTGCACCGGCTCGGCGAGCCGCCCGGCCAGCCCTTCCACTGCGGTCTTCGGGCTCACCTTGGGCAGCCCAGTGATCGGCACCAGATAGGTCGCGTCGAGCGACTCGGGCACCGGTACCGGCAGGAAGTCGTCCGTGATGAGCATGCCGTCCCCCTCGACCGCGCCGGTGCACTCGCCCCGAACGCTACCCGCCCGGACCGGTGACGCTCAGCCGGTCAGCACCAGTCCCAGGTAGGACAGCGTGGTGACGATCTCCACGAGCGCCCCGAGCACGTCGCCGGTGATGCCGCCGAAGCGGCGTACCAGGTGCCGGAGCAGCCCGGCCGCGACGGCGAGCGCGCCGAGCACGGCGAGCGGCCCCTGCCACGGACGGTCCGGGACTGCGGGCACGGCCGCCAGCGCGACGGCGACCGCGCCGAGCGCCAGCGCGCCCCACCCGACGGTGCCGGCCACGAGCGCGCCCAGGCCCTCCGGCCGCGCGGCCGGCACGCCGCGCCGGCAGGCCAGGCCGACGGCGAGCCGCCCGGCCGCGGTGGCGGCGACCACGGCGGCGAACGCGGTGAGCGCGTCCCGGCCGGCCAGCTCCGCGAGCACCGCGCTCTGGAGCAGGAGTACGACCACCAGCGCGACCACCCCGAACGGACCGACGTCCGGCTGCTTCATGATCTCCAGCGCGGCCGGACCACGCCGGTACGAGCCGAGCGCGTCCACGGTGTCGGCCAGCCCGTCCAGGTGCAGGCCCCGGGTGAGCAGCGCGCCCAGCCCCACCGTGACCACGGCGGCGACGAGCGGTGGCGCGAGCGCGCCGGTGAGCAGCAGCGCCCCGCCGAGTACGGCGCCGAGCAGCGCGCCGACCAGCGGGGCGAGCGCCATCGCGGTGCCGGCGGCGGCCCGGTCGACCCGGCCGGCGCGTACCGGTGCGGTGGTGAACGTGGTGAGCGCCAGCCGGATGCCGTCGGCGAGCCGCGCCTCAGTCGGCACGTCGG
Source organism: Micromonospora sp. II (assembly GCF_001709195.1). Classification (NCBI taxonomy): domain Bacteria; kingdom Bacillati; phylum Actinomycetota; class Actinomycetes; order Micromonosporales; family Micromonosporaceae; genus Micromonospora; species Micromonospora sp. II. The sequence continues at coordinate 257,468 of NZ_LYXF01000035.1, forward strand.
CCGGGGAAGACCGGCTCGTCGGACCCGATCGTGGTCGGTCCCGGCCCGGCCGGCTCCGGCTCGGCGAAGTCCGGTTCGTCGCCGGTCCGGCCGGCGTCGCTGTCGTAGCTGTCGTCGCCGCCGAGTGACGGGTGCGCCGGCAGCGTGGCGGCGAGCGTCAGCGCGGAGCGCAGCAGCGGCAGCGCGGCCAGCGCGGTCGCCCCCTCGCCCAGGTCGAGCCGCAGGTCCACCAGCGGGGTCAGGCCGAGCACGTCGGCGGCCAGCCGCACACCCGGACGGCCGCCGTGGTCGGGCAGCAGGCACCAGTGCCGCGCCTGCCCGGCCAGGTCGCGGCTGACCATCGCGGCGGCGGTGCCGACCGGGCCGTCCAGCAGCACCGGCACCTTACGGGCGGTGGCGCCCAGCAGGACGCCGGTGGCCAGCGCGATGTCGCCGCCACCCAGCTCGGCCAGGATGTCCTTGGCCTCGCGGGACGAGCGGCGGGTGCGGTGCAGCGCGTCGCGTACCGCCGCGCAGCGGACCATCCAGGCGGTGTCGTCGATCTCGCCCTGCTCGGTGATCACCCGGCCGAGCACGGTGGGCGGCTCCGCGCCCGCGGTGGCCGCGAGCACCGCCGCGGCGGCGGCCTCGGCGCCCGCACCGCACGCGGCGAGCACCAGCAACTGCACTCCCGCGTCGGCGGCCTGCTCGGCGAGCCGCCAGCCGTAGCGCAGCGCCGCCTCCACCTCGTCGCCGGGCAGGGCCGGGCGGTCCTCGATCGGCGCCGACGTGGGCGCCTCGACGATCTGCAGGTCGGCGCGGTTCTCGGCGGCCAGCCGGGCCAGCGCGCCCCGGCCGGCGCGGGCCTGCCGGGCCCGGCGGGCCGACTCACCGGCCGGCGCGCCGGCCGACACGCCGCCTTCGTGGTCGCCCTGGATCAGCAGTACGCGCACCGAGTCCCACGGCCGCGGCATCGAGGTGCCCTGGGTGGCGGCCGCGAAGCCGACCACCTGCTCCAGCACGCCCAGACCGGCGCCGGGAAGGTCGAGCGTGGCGAGCCGGTCGACCGCCTGCGGACCGGTGTAGTCATCCGGCATCGGCAGTTCCATGCCCGGCTGGATCACCAGGCCGGTGGCGATCATCGGCAGCGCCATGGTGGGGGCGGCCCAGTCGCCCGTGCCGGGCTCGTCGGACGCGGCCGGGGCGGGCAGCGGGGCGGCGGCCGGGGTGAGCACCTCGGGCAGCGTCACGTCCCCGGCGCCGAGGTCGGCCGGTACGGCCTGAGCCGGCGCGGTCCGGTTCGCGGCGGCTCCGGTCGGCGCGGCCTGGTCCGGCGCGGGCCGGGGTGCCGTGGCCCAGGATGTCGCGACCTGGGGCGCCGCGTCGCGGCTCGGCCCGGCCTCGGGCGACGTGCCGGCGGGCGGCACGGCGTGGGCCGGAGCGGCCGGCTTGAGCCAGGTGGTCTGACCGGCGACCACCAGCGCGACCGCGTCGCAGGCGTCGGCGACCGCGCGGTTGGCGGCGCCGAGCGCGTCAGTGAACGCCCGGCCGAGCGGCGTGGTGGGCACCAGGGACAGGCCCACCTCGGGGCTGACCAGCACCAGCCGGGCGGTGCTGGAGCGCACCGCCGCGGCCAGCTCGGCGATCGTGGCGGTGTCGTCGGCCGGCTGGTGGGCCGGGTCGAGCAGCACCGTCACCCAGCCGCCCAGGTCGTCCACGAGCAGCGTCTCGTTCGGCCCAGCGGCGGCGATCACCTCGACCAGTCGGCCCGGGTTCGCGGCCGTCTCCTCGGTGGTCCAGCTCCCCGGCCGGCGGGCGCGGTGCGTCGCGAGGCGGGCCGCCCACTCGGTGTCCTCGGGATCCCCGGCCGGGGCGGTCGCCACGTACCGGACCGTGGGCGCGTCGGCGACCAGCGACTCGGCGATCTCGGACTTGCCGGAGCGGATACCGCCGAGCACCAGGAGGGTGTGCCACCCGTCAACGGACATGCTCCGTACCTTAGATGCCGCCGCCCCGGCGGGGCAGTGAGAGGTGGCTCATCGCGGTCGGCGCTCGGGGGCCTCGAAGCGATAGTCGTTGGGATTCACGTCAACCGGCTTCGGATCCTCCTGCCAGGCTCCCTCGCCGGGGCGGGCGAGAAGCGCGTCGAGCAGCTCCTCCCGGTCCATCTCGTGGGCCGCCTCGATGCCGCCGCGTACCGCCATCGCCCGTATCTCCTCGGTGTCCATCTCCCGCAACGGCCGCATGGTGTCCTCCCTCGCTGACGACGTCCGGCGTGGATACCCCGCTGGTGACGGCCGAACCTTGCGGGCACCCGCGCGTCGGCCCGCGCCGGTCGAGGGGTGAAGCGTCGTGGGCGGGCGACTAGGCTTGCGGAGGTTTGGCGTCCTGCGGGACGACGGCGGCGAGGGGAGACGCGGCATGGCGTGGAGCTGGCGGTACGAGGGCACGAACGGCGACGCGGTCGACGGGCCGGACGAGTCGTTCACGAGCCAGGCGGACGCCGAGTCGTGGATCGGCCAGACCTGGCGGGAGCTCGCGGCATCCGGCGTCACCACCGTCGTGCTGGTCGAGGACGACCGGGTGGACTACCGGATGAGCCTGCAACCCCCGGCCGAATGACCGGTTACGACCGTCCCGGCGAGCCGCTGGTCCTCGGCGTGCCCCGGGCGGCGTTCCGGCCGAGCCCGATCTTCCTGGCCCTGGTCGCGCTCTTCGTGGCCAGCGGGGTGATGGCCTGGAACAGGTACGGCAACGTCCGGTTCGACGTGTTCCTCTTCGTGGTCTCCGGCTGGCTGGTCTCACTGTGCCTGCACGAGTACGCCCACGCCGTGGTCGCGTACCGGGCCGGTGACCGGGACATCGCCCACCGGGGCTACCTGACGCTCAACCCGCTGAAGTACACCAGCCCGCTGCTGTCGATCGTGCTGCCGGTGGTCGTGGTGCTGCTCGGCGGCATCGGCCTGCCCGGCGGCGCGGTCTGGGTGGACCGGCACGCCATCCCCGGCCGGCTGCGGCACACGCTGGTCAGCCTGGCCGGGCCGGCCACAAACGTGCTGTTCACGCTGGTGCTGGTGGCCGCGGTGGCGTGGGGCCCCGAGCTGGGCGGGCCGCTGGAGTTCTGGGCCGGTGTCGGGCTGCTCGCGTTCCTCCAGCTCACCGCCAGCGTGCTCAACCTGCTGCCGGTACCGGGCCTGGACGGCGGCAACATGCTCCAGCCCTGGCTCAGCCCCGCCTACCGGCGGATGTACGACCTGTTCGCCCCGTACGGCTTCATCCTGCTGTTCGCGCTGCTGTGGAGCCCGCAGATCAACCGGGCGTTCTTCGGCGCGGTGTTCGCCGTCGGCGACGCGCTCGGGCTGCCGCGGGAGCTGTACCAGATCGGCTACGCCCTGATCCGCTTCTGGCAGTAGCCGACCGGCCGTTCCCGGGCCGGAGCGAGCCGGCCCGGGAACGACGCGACGTCACGGACGCTGCGCCGGGCTCTCGGTCTTCGCCGGGTCCCGCTCGGTGACCGGCTCGACGATCTCGTCGATCGCCTTCAGCAGGTCGGCGTCGAGCTTCACGCCCGCCGCCTTCACGTTGTCGTGCACCTGCTCGGGCCGGGACGCGCCGACGATCGCCGAGGCGACGTTCGGGTTCTGCAGCACCCACGCGACGGCGAGCTGCGCCATCGTCAGCCCGGCCTGCTCGGCCAGCGGCTTGAGCCGCTGCACCCGGGTGAGCACGTCGTCGTTGAGGAACCGCGCGATGAAGTTCGCGCCGGACTTCTCGTCGGTGGCGCGGGAGCCGGCGGGCGGCGGCTGGCCCGGCAGGTACTTGCCGGACAGCACACCCTGCGCCATCGGCGACCAGACGATCTGACCGATGCCCAGCTCCTCGCTGGCCGGGATCACCTCGGTCTCGATGACCCGCCACAGCATCGAGTACTGCGGCTGGTTGGAGATCAGCGGGATGCGCAGCTCACGGGCGAGCGCGTGCGCCTCGCGCAGCTGCGACGCCTTCCACTCGGAGACGCCGATGTAGTGCGCCTTGCCGGAGCGTACGACGTCGGCGAAGGCCTCCATCGTCTCCTCCAGCGGCGTGCTGTAGTCGTACCGGTGGGCCTGGTAGAGGTCGACGTGGTCGGTCTGCAGGCGGCGCAGCGAGCCGTCGATCGACTCCATGATGTGCTTGCGGGACAGGCCCCTGTCGTTGCGGCCCGGCCCGGTCGGCCAGTAGACCTTGGTGAAGATCTCCAGCCCTTCCCGGCGCTCACCCTTGAGCGCGCGGCCGAGCACCGACTCGGCCCGGGTGCCGGCGTACACGTCGGCGGTGTCGAACGTGGTGATGCCGCTGTCGAGAGCGGCGCGGACGCACGCGAGCGCGGCGTCCTCCTCGACCTGTGAGCCGTGGGTGATCCAGTTGCCGTACGAGATCTCGCTGACCATCAGGCCGGAGCGGCCCAGGTGACGGAATTCCATGCTCCCGACCCTAGTCCTGCCCGGTGGCGACCGCCGTCCGGCGCTCCCCGCCGGGCGCGGGTCAGAGCACCGGGCTGGCGTCGGCGAGCAGACGGTCGATCTCCGCTACCACCGCCGCGCGGCCGGGATGCACCGGGTCGATGAGCGGGTCGCCGCGCCGGTCCAGCGCGCCCCACCGGCCCGACTCCGTGGCGACCATGAACGCCACCGGATGCACCACCACAGTCGGGTACGCCGGCGTGACCACCACCCGCCCGGCGCGGTCCACCACGCCCCGGCGGCCGGCCAGCTCGACCACGGCCAGGCCGTCGGCGGTGAACCCGTCCACCTTCCGTCCGTCGGCCAGCGGCGTGCCGAGACCGTGGTACCGGGTCGGCACCACCACCTCGCCGGTGAGGTCCACCGCGCCCCAGCCGCCGTTCTGCCGTACCGCCGCCAGTCCGTTGCGGAACGACCTGACCTCCTCGTACCCGGGCGGGATCCGCACGATGTTCATCCGGTCCACGGCCATCCAGCGGCCCTTGCCGTCCATCGACACCCAGGACAGCCCCTCGGAGAAGGCGCCCACCGCCCGGTAGCCGTTGTTCGCCTCGATCAGCGCCGCGCCGGACGTGTCGATCAGCGCCCAGCGGGACGCCTCCGGACGGCGTACCCAGGCCAGCCCTTCGTGGAACGGCTGCACCTCGGCGTACCGGTGCGCGATCACCATCTCGCCGTCGGCGTTCGCGTACCCCCAGAGCTGCTGCTCCTCGTCGAACGTCGCCACCGGGAGACGCGGCGCGCCGAGCACCTCCTCGGGCCGGCGCGGGGCCGGACCGAAACCGTCGGCGGCGGCCCGCTCCGCGACCGCGTCCAGCGCCACCTCGACGCGCGCGTTCATCGCCGCGTCCTCGCCGTGGCGCAGGTCCAGCGCCCTCTCGAAGTGCAGGCACGCCTCGGTCAGCCGTCCCTGGTCGTAGCAGCTCCGCCCGGCGTGCTCGTGCAGCAACGCGCGCAGCGGGTCCGGCAGCTCCGGCGAGTTCGTCTCGGCGAAGAGCCGGTCGGCCTCCGCGTGGTCACCCCGCCACCGCAGCGCCTCCGCGAGACGGGCCCGGGCCAACGCGGTACGCCGCAGCTCACCCGTCGTCTCCGCGTACGTGACTGCCAGCCGCGCGTCCCCGAGCGCGTCGTCCAGGTCGCCGAGGATCCGCGACGCCACCGCGCGCAGGCTCAGCAGCCGGGCCCGGCCACGGTTGTCCAGTGTGGTGTCGAGCTTGCCGGTCAGGCCGTCCCGGATCAGCCGCAACTGCGCCGGATCGGGCGCCTCCTCGCGCAGCGTACGCGGATCCAGCCGCCAGCCGACCGCGGCGAGGGCCTGCTCCGGGTCCGCCGGGGGCGGCGGCGGTCCGGCCGGTTCGGCGTCCGCTTCGGTGTCCGCTTCTTCGGTACGGGGAGTCGGCGCGTCGTCGGTCTGAGCGGTCGGCTCGTCGGCGGGCTCGGGTGGTGCGGGCTCGCGGTCGTGCTCCGGGTCGACGGTTGTGGTGTCGGTGTCGGGTGCGGGCTTGCCGCCGGCCGCGGGCTCGGCGGGGGCGCGGTCCGGGTCACCGGTCGGTGCGGTCTCGCCGTCGGAGTCCTCGCCGGGCGCGGTGGCCGGGGTGTCGGCGGCCTGCGGCTGCGGGATCGTGATGCCGGCGGGCTCGGTGCCGGCGGGTGCCGATTGCGGGGTCGCGATGCTCGTGAGGTCGGCTTCGGCTCGGCTGCCCGGAGACTCCAGTGGCGCGGCGGTGATGTCGGCGTCGGCCCGGATGCTGCCGGTCGGCTCCGGTGTGGTGGCCGGTTCCTCGACGTGACCGGCCCCGCCCGGCCCGCCGGCTGTCTGGCTCCCGCCGCCAGCCTCTGAATCCGTGGCGTCCTGCCCGGCATCCACAGTGACCGGCGGCTCGACGTCGGTGACCGGCCGGCCGCTTCCGGTGTCGGCGGACGTGCCGGTGGCGGGCATGCGGTTGCCCGCGTTCTCCCCGCCGGAAGCGGTCCCGTCCGGTGTGTCCAGGTGTCCGGCCGCCGGGTCCGCGGTGCTCGTGGATTCGTCGGTGTCGGTGTTTGCGTTGGTGCTGATGTCGGTGGCGGCAGGGGCGCTCGGTGTGGCGTCGCTGGTTGCGGCGTCGGATGGCGTGGTGACGCCGGTAGCGGGCGGCGTCGAGCCGGTACCGGACCCGGCCTCGGCCACCTCGGGGGTACGAATCGTCGCCGGCTGGGCCCGGTCTGCCGGAGATCTTGGTACGAAATGGCCCCCAGGAGGGCCGGAATCTTCCAAGATCTCCGGCGGTTCCGGTGTCTGGGCGGGGGCGGCGGGCTGGCTGGGACGGAACCATGCCTCGGCGCCGGAGTCCGTGGCCGGGGAGGGCGGAGCGGTTGTCGCCCCCGGGCGGGGAGGCTCGGCTCGCTCCGATGGCTCGCCGGTCCGGTCGACAGCCGGGCCGGGTTCCGTCCGTCCTGTGCCGGGCGCGGGACGGGCACTGGCGTCGGCGTAGGGCCGGTCGGCATCAGGGGCCGAGGTGGACGAAACCTCCACCTCGGACTCGCGCCGACGACCGGCATCCACATCCGACGGCTTGGCCTCGGCGTCCGGTCCGGCCTCGGGCTCGCCGACGGCGCCGCTCTCCACGACTGGCCGGGGCGCGATCGGGGCCGGGTGCTCCACCGAGTCGGCGGGCCTGACGTCGGGTAGCTGCTCGGCCGGTGTGGGTACGGGCGGCCTGCCCGCGGTCTGCTGTGCGGGCACGGAACCGGAGTAGGCAGGCGGTGCCGGGCGAGCCCTCGCGGGTTGCGCCGCGTTCACCGGGTCGGAAGAAGGCGGGCCGTGACGCTCGGCGGTCCCGTCCTGCGACGGCGTGGGCCGGGCCGCGCCCTCGCTCCGGTCCGTCGGTGCCGCGCCACCCGGACGCTGCGCTCCAGAAGTGGGCGCTCCGGACGTGGGCGCACGGGAGACGTGCGCGTCGGAAGGAGGCGGAACGGGGGTGACCGCGCCGGAAGCGGGGCTGCCCGCACCAGGCATGTCGGCCTGCGGCGCGGCGGGGGCGAGCGCTCCGGAAACGGGAGCGTCCGCGACGGGCACGCCGGCCTGCGGCGCAGGAGGTGCCGGACGCGGGGTGTCGCCGGTCCGAGGCGCGGCCGAGCCCTCCCCGGAACGCCCGGGCGTGGCCGGCGGCGGCACCGGATCGGGCCGTACCGGGGCGACCCGGGGACGGTCGTCGGGACGGGTGTGTGCGGCCGGCTCGACAGGTGCCGTCTCCCGGCCGTCGGCGACCCGGGGCGGCGGGTGACCGGCCGGCCGCACCGGCCACTGCACCGGCGGCGCCGACCTGCGCTCGTCGGGCGGTGCCGACCTGCGCTCGTCCGGCCGCACCGGCCACTGCGGGGCACGGGTCTCGGGGCGGGCGGCGGCATCCGGCTGTGGCCGACTGGGCTCGGGACGGGGCATCACGGTGGGCGGCCGGGTGGCGTCGGACGGCGGCATCGGGTACCGCTGCGGCGCCGGCCGCTCCACGGGTGGGCGCTGCTGTTCGTCCGGCCGGCGCGTGTCCGTCTCGGGACGGGGCCGCGGCTCGATGATGGGCCACTCGCCCTGGTGCGGGCGGGACCGGTCGACCGGCGGGCGCTGACCCTGCCACCGCTGGTCGGCGCCGGGACGCGGTGCGCCGTACCGGTCGGGCTCGGTCTGCGGAGGCCCGTTCTCGGGCGCCCGGCGCTGGGTCTCCGGGTACGCGGCGGCCTCCCGGCCCGGCGCACGTCCGTCTGCCAAGGGCCGGCCGTCCACCGGCTCACGCCGCTCCGCCGGGGGACGCCGGCTCGGGTCACGCCAGCCGTCACCGTCGGTGCCGCGCCAACCGTCCCGGCCCGGCTGGCCCCACCCGGCCGCGCCCCGCTCCAGCGGCGGCACGGCGTCGTCGCGCCGATCGGCCGGGCGCCCGGCGCCGTGGTCACGCCGCCCGTCGGACGGCGGCTCCCGGCGCTCGTCCGGGAAGCGGTCGCGGCGTCCGTCGGGCATGGACTCGCGGCGCCCGGCGGGGGAATGGTCCCGCCGCGCGTCGGACGCCGAGCCCCACCGCTGTTCCGACACGGCAGGCGGGCCCTCGACCGGGGCGCGGCGTCCGTCGGCCTGGTGCGGGCGGTCGGCCCGGCGCTCGCCATGGTGCGGGAACTCGTTCGGCTCCGGCATCCAGCCGGGCTGGGACGGCCGGCGCGGTGCGGCCTCGGGGCGTACCCAGCGTTGGTCGAGCCGCTGCTCGGGCGGCGTGGGCGGGCCGGTGCGGCGCCGATCCTCCGGCCAGGGCCGCCGCCCGTCCGCGGGGTGCCCGCGGCGGTCGTACGGAGGGCTGCCGGCGGGGCGCTGGCCGCCGTGATCCGTGGGCCCGGCCGGGTACGCCCCGCGGGACGTGGCCGGACCGGCCGGGCCGCCACCGCGTGGACCGCCGGACCCCGGCTGCTCGGCCCCGCGCGGACCGGCCGGACCGGTCGGGTACGTGCCATGTGGGCCTGCTGGACTGGTCGGGTACGTGCCGCGTGGGCCGGCTGGACTGGTCGGGTACGTGCCGCGCGGGCCGGCCGGACTGGTCGGGTACGTGCCGCGTGGGCCGGCCGGACTGACGGGGTACGCGTCGCGCGGACCCGCGGGTCCCACCGGGCCGGCGGGGTGCGGGCCGTGCGGACCTGCCGGGCTGACCGGGTGGAATCCGGCGGGACTGACCGGGTTCGCGCCGGCCGGGCTGACCGGATACGGATCGGTGTCGGGCGCGGGACTGACGGGGTGGAACCCGGCCGGGCTGACCGGGTGCGCGCCTGCTGGGCTGACCGGGTACGGGTCGGCGTCGGGCGCGGGGCTGACCGGGCGTACCTCGGCGCGGCCGACCACGGTACGGCGGCGCGGCGTCAGGTTCTCGATGCCGATGTCACCCGGGTAGCGCTGCCCCGGGAACTGCGGCTGCCACTCGTGGGTGGGCTCGGCGGCCCAGGCCGGTTCGGCCGGCTCGCGCCAGCTCCCCCAGCCACTCATCGGCAACCCCTCCGGCCGCTCGCGCGGGACGGCCCCGGGGCCGGCTCGCGTCGCTCGCTCACGGCGGTGTCACCTCATTGGAAATTCGCGCGCTGGGGCGCCGGACGTGCCGGTACAGTCGCCCGGTCCAGCACGTCGTGGCTGCGGAAGGAGGGTAACGGCGTGGGCTCGGTCACCGCCACTGTGGCACCACCCACCGGCGCACACGTTACCCCATGGTTTCGGACATTCGGCGCGATCGCGGCGGCCGGGTTCCGGCGGCACGCGACCTACCGTCAGGCCGCCGTGGCGGGGCTGTTCACCAACACCGTGTTCGGCTTCCTGCGCTGCTACATCTTCCTCGCCGCGACCGGCGCGGCCGGCACCGTGGCCGGCTACGACAGGGCGCAGCTCGCCACGTTCGTCTGGGCCGGCCAGGGGCTGCTGGCGGTGATCGCCATCTGGGGCTGGACCGACCTGGCGGACCGGATCCGTACCGGTGAGGTGGCCGCCGACCTGCTGCGACCGGTGCACCCGGTGACCAGCTACCTCGCCACCGACCTGGGCCGGGCCGGGTTCGCGGCGCTGGCCCGGCTGGTGCCGCCGCTGGTGATCGGCCCGTTCTTCTTCGCGGTGTACGTGCCCCGGCACTGGGCAACGGTGCCGCTGTTCCTGCTCTCCGTGCTGCTCGCGGTGGTGGTCTGCTTCGGCTGCCGCTACCTGGTGAACGCCACCGCGTACTGGCTGCAGGACGTCCGAGGGCCGATGATCCTGTGGACGCTCGGCTCGGGCGTGCTGGCCGGGCTCTACTTCCCGCTCGGGTTCCTGCCCGGCCCGCTGGAGACGGTCCTGCGGTACGCGACCCCGTTCCCCAGCATCCTGCAGGTGCCGCTGGACGTGCTGGTGGAGCGGGAGCCGATGTCCACCGGTCTCGCCCTGGTCGGGGTGCAGGCCGCCTGGGTGGTGGCGCTGCTGGCGCTGTGCCGGCTGGTGCAGCGCCGCGCCGAGCGCCGCCTGGTGGTCCAGGGTGGCTGAGCGCGACAGCGCGCCCAGGGTGGCTGAGCGCGACAGCGCGCCCGGGGCGGCTGAACTGCGGGCGTACCGGGCGCTGCTCGGCGCGCAGGCGCGTTCGCAGGCGGCGTACCGCACGTCGTTCGTGGTGGACCTGGTCGGCAACGTGGGCGCGACGGTGTTCGACGTGGTCACGGTCCTGGTGATCTTCGGTGTGACGCGGGAGCTGGGCGGCTTCACGCTGCGCGAGACGCTCGTCGTGGTCGGGCTGTCGGCGTGCGGCTTCGCCACCGCCGACCTGCTGGTCGGCAACATCGAACGGCTTCCCCGGTACGTGCGCACCGGCCTGTTCGACGCGGTGCTGGTCCGTCCGCTCGGCGCGCTGCCGCAGCTGCTGCTGATGGACCTGCCGCTGCGTAAGCTGTCCCGGGCCGTGTTCGGGCTCGCCGTGCTGCTGTTCGCGCTGGTCTCGGCGGGGATCGACTGGACACCGGGCCGGGTGGCGCTGGCGGTCGTCGCGCCGCTGGCCGCCGTGGTCTTCTTCGCCTCGGTCTTCGTGCTGACCGCGACGGTGTCGTTCTACTGGGTCGACTCGGGCGAGCTGGCCAACTCGGTCACCTACGGCGGGCGTGACTTCACCTCGTACCCGGTCACCGTCTACGGCGGCTGGTTCCGCGCGTTGTTCGCGTACGGGATGGGGTTCGCCTTTGTCAGTTACCACCCGGCGCTGGCGTTGCTGGGCCGCGCCGACCCGCTCGGCCTGCCGTCCTGGGCGGGCTGGGCCGCGCCGGGCGTCGCGGTGGTCGCGGCGGCGCTGGCCGCCCTGGCCTGGCGCGTCGGGGTCCGTCACTACCGGAGTACGGGGTCATGAGCGTCATCGAGATGGACGGGCTGCGCAAGGAGTTCACGGTCCGGGTCCGGGCCGGGCGGTTGCGGCGGGAGAAGCGGACGGTGACCGCCGTCGACGGGGTCGACCTGCGGGTGGAGCGCGGCGAGATGCTCGGCTACATCGGCCCGAACGGCGCCGGGAAGTCGACCACGCTGAAGATGCTCACCGGCGTGCTGACGCCGTCGGCGGGGCGGGCCCGGGTGTGCGGGCTGCGCCCGGTGGCCGACCGGACCCGGCTGGCGCTGCGCATCGGCGTGGTGTTCGGGCAGCGCTCGCAGCTGTGGTGGGACCTGCCGCTGCGGGACTCGTTCGACCTGCTGCGGCACGTCTACCGGGTGCCGGCCGGCGAGCACGCGGCCCGGCTGGCCCGCTGCCGGGACCTGCTCGACCTGGACGGGTTCCTGGACACGCCGGTCCGGCAGCTCTCGCTGGGTCAGCGGATGCGCGGTGAGCTGACCGCGGCGCTGCTGCACGGCCCGGAGGTGCTGTTCCTGGACGAGCCGACGATCGGCCTGGACGTGGTCAGCAAGCAGGCGGTGCGCGGTTTCCTGGCCGAGCTGGGCCGGGCCGGCGACACCACGCTGGTGCTCACCACGCACGACCTGGCCGACATCGAGCGGCTGTGCCGGCGGCTCGTGGTGATCGACCACGGGCGGGTGGTGCACGACGGGTCGATCGCCGAGCTGCACCGCCGGTACGGCTCGCGCCGGATGGTGGTCGCCGAGCTGGACGCGGCGCTGCCCGAGCCGCCGGTGCTGCCCGGGGCGCCGGTGCAGCAGGTGGAGGCGGACGGGCGTCGGCTGGTCTTCGCGCTGGAACGGGCGAGCGTCGCCGAGGTGGTGGCCGGGCTGGCCGGCCTGGCCACGCTGCGGGACATCTCGATCGTGGAGCCGGACATCGAGGAGGTCGTGGCGCGGCTCTACCGGGCGCCGGCCGCGGTCACGGGTGCTCCATGACGAGTACGGCGAACGTGCCGGGGGCCAGCGCCTCGTACCGGTGCGGGGTGTCGCCGGGGAAGGTGACGTAGTCGCCGGGTCCCAGCTCGACCGGGTCGGTCTCCGGGCCGACGCGCATCCGTCCGGCGGCGACCACGACGTGCTCGACGCTGCGCGGGGTGTGCGCCTCGGCGATCCGTACCGCGCCGGGTTCCAGTTCCATCACGTAGACGTCCCGCCGGGCGTGCGGCGCTCCGGCGGCGAGCAGGGTGGCGGAGAAGTCGGCGTGCTCGGAGCGGATCCGGGGGCCCTCGCCGGCCCGGACCACCCGAACGGCGGCGGCGGGTGGTTCGACCAGGCGGCTGAACGGTACGTCCAGCGCCACGCCGAGCGCCCAGAGCGTCTCCACGCTGGGGTTGCCGGACCCGGACTCCAGCTGGGACAGGGTGGACTTGGCGATGCCGGCGCGGCGGGCCAGCTCGGTGAGCGACAGGCCGGCCCGTTCGCGCTCGCGGCGTAGCGCGGCGGCGATGGTCGCGAGTGGGGGAGCGGGGTCGATCGCCATGTGTTCGCTCCAACGGTTGGTTTGTTCGGTTTGACGAACAAGCGTTCTCGCGTTCAGGATAATGGACATGCGTACGGCATACCGAACGGGCGACGCCCGGGTGCTCCGCGACGTCGCCGCCATCGGCGCGGCGATGCTGGCCGTGGGCGCGTCGTTCGGCGCCGTGGCGGTAGCCGCCGGCCTGCCCGCCTGGGCCACGCTCGCCATGTCCGCGGTCGTCTACGCCGGTGGCGCCCAGTTCATGGCGGTGGGGCTCGTCGTGGCCGGCAGTCCGCTCGCGGCGGTCCTCGCCGGCCTGCTCCTCAACGCCCGCCACCTGCCGTTCGGCCTGGCCCTCGGCGGCGCGCTCGGCTCCCGGCGCTGGCAGCGGCTGCTGGGCAGCCACCTGATGACCGACGAGGCGACCGCGTTCGCGCTGGCCCGCCCGGCCGGTCCGGGGCGGCGCCGGGCGTTCTGGCTCGCCGGGGTGCTGCTCTTCCTGGCCTGGAACACCGGCACCGCGCTCGGCGTGCTCGCCGGCGGCGCGGCCGGCGACCCGGCCGCGCTGGGACTCGACGCCGCGTTCCCGGCCGGGCTGGCCGCGCTGCTGCTGCCCAGCCTGCGCGACCGGGAGACCCGCCGGGTGGCGCTGACCGGCGCCGGCCTGGCCGTGCTGGCCACGCCGCTGCTGCCGGCCGGGTTGCCGGTGCTGCTCGCGCTCGCCGCGCTGGCCCTGCCGCTGCTGGCCCGCCGCCGCCCGCCCGCCGCGCCACCCCGGACCGCTGACGAGGCGGCTGATGATCGGAGCGTGCGGGCCGGGGAGGTCTCGTGCTGATCGCCGTGATCCTCGCGCTGGCCGCCGGCACCTACGGCTTCCGCGTCGCCGGGGTGCTGCTGCGGGACCGGCTGGACCTGCCCGAATGGGCCCGCCACCTGCTGCCGGTCGGCGCCGCCACGCTGCTGGCCGCGCTCGCCGCCACCGCGGCGCTGACCGAGGCCGGTGGCTTCGCCGGGTACGCCCGCCCCGCCGGGGTGCTGATCGGCCTGGTGCTGGCCTGGCGCCGGGCGCCGTTCGTGCTGGTCGTGGTCGCGGCGGCGGCCACCACAGCGGTGCTGCGCCTGCTCGGCGTGGACTGACGCCGGCCCTCGCACGAGAACGGCCCCGCACCGCCGGAGCGGGAAGGGGCCGATGTCGGAGCGGGGCCGGTCAGACCTTGTCGCCGATGTTCACCCGGGGCGCGGGAGCGCGCATCCGGCGGAACGTGATCGACCGCATGATCGCGTAGAAGTAGAGCGAGCCGAGCTTCTCGGTGCTCTTCGGGAAGCGCTCGCGCACCAGCCGCTTGATCTTCCGGGAGATCAGCACCGAGTCGATCAGCACGCCGAGCGCCAGCGCGCCCCACAGCAGGTTGGACAGCAGCCGCACGATCGGCGGCATGGCCTGGTTGGAACCGACCAGCACGATCAGCGCGCCGCCGAAGAACCAGGTGCCGACCGTACGCCGGGAGTCGACCACGTTGCGGGCCAGCAGCCGCTCGGGCCCCCGGTCACGCGGGCCGCCCTCGCGCCGGAACTCGGCGGCGGCCTCGGCGCGGGCGGCGCGGCGCTGCGCGCGGGCCTCCTCCTTGGTCAGCGGCTTGGCCGGCGCGGTCGGCCGGCGGCCGGCGACCGGGCGCTTCGGCGTGACCTGCCCGAGTTCCTTCTTGCTGGGCGTGTAGCCCCGGGGACGGGCGGCGGCGGACTCCTCGTCGGTCGTCACAGTGGTGACGGACTCCTCGACGAGGTCGGCGGACTTGCGGCGAAACAGCGACGGCACGCGGCAAGGGTAGCCAACCGGCCGCGCCCGGTGCACATCACGGGTGCACCGGGCGCGGCCGGTCGAGTGAACGGGACGCCTCAGGGACGCTCGACGTGCGCGCCGAGGTCGGCCAGCTTGGCCTCGAAGTCCTCGTAGCCGCGGTTGATCAGGTCCACGCCGTACACCCGGGAGGTGCCCTCGGCGGCGAGCGCCGCGATGAGGTGGCTGAACCCGGCCCGCAGGTCCGGGATGACCAGGTCGGCGGCGTGCAGCTTGCTCGGCCCGGCGATCACCGCGGAGTGCTTGAAGTTGCGCCGGCCGAAGCGGCACGGGGTGCCGCCGAGGCAGTCCCGGTAGACCTGGATGTTGGCGCCCATCGTGTTCAGCGCCTCGGTGTAGCCGAGCCGCTGCTCGTAGACCGTCTCGTGGACGATCGACAGGCCGCGGGCCTGGGTGAGCGCGACCACCAGCGGCTGCTGCCAGTCGGTCATGAAACCCGGGTGTACGTCGGTTTCCAGCGCCACCGCGTTCAGCTCGCCGCCCGGGTGCCAGAAGCGGATGCCGCCCTCCTGGCCGGGGCTGCCGCCGCGCGGCGGGCGCAGGTCGGTGACCTCGTACTCGCCGCCGACCGAGCGGAAGATGTTCAGGAAGGTCATCATGTCGGCCTGCTGGGCGCCCAGCACCTCGACGTGACCGCGGGTCGCCAGCGCCGCCGCCGCCCAGCTGGCCGCCTCGATCCGGTCCGGGATCGGCCGGTGGGTGTAGCCGTGCAGCTTTTTGACGCCCTGGATCTCGATCACCCGGTCGGTGTGCACCTTGATGATCGCGCCCATCTTCTGCAGCACGCAGATGAGGTCGATGATCTCCGGCTCGACCGCCGCGTTGCGCAGCTCGGTGACGCCCTCGGCCATCACCGCGGTGAGCAGCACCTGCTCGGTGGCGCCCACGCTCGGGTACGGCAGCGCGAACTTCGTGCCGTGCAGCCCGTTGGGCGCGGACAGGTGCAGGCCCTCCGGCGTCTTGTCGACGGTGGCGCCGAACTCGCGCAGCGCCTGGAGGTGGAAGTCGATCGGACGCGGGCCGATGTGGCAGCCGCCCAGGTCGGGGATGAAGGCGTGGCCGAGCCGGTGCAGCAGCGGGCCGCAGAACAGGATCGGGATCCGGCTGGAACCGGCGTGCACGTTGATCTGGTCGGTGCTGGCGCTCTCGACGTTCGAGGGGTCGAAGACCAGCTCGCCCTCCTCGTCGCCGTCGCTGACCTTGACGCCGTGCAGGCCGAGCAGACCGCGGACCACCTCGACGTCACGGATACGCGGCACGTCGAACAGCCGGCTGGGTGTGTCGCCGAGCAGGGCGGCGACCATCGCCTTGGACACCAGGTTCTTCGCGCCGCGGACGCGGATCCGCCCTTCCAGCGGAGTGCCTCCGTGTACGACCAGGACGTCGTCGGTCAACGCAACCTCCAGCGCGTTGGGTGCTGCCGTGTCTAGTGATGGGTGCACGAAGTTCATCGCTACCCGGAACGCGGTCATGGGAAAACGGGCCGCGTGTGTCGTCGCCCCGGCAGCATAGCCCTCCGTGACGAAAATGGAATCGGTCACATCACCAGCGAGGGCACGAACCGGGGTGTCCGGTGCGTTTACGTGCCAGTGGGGTGACCGAGGGTGATCACGCTCCCGGAAGCGCGAGCATCTGGTCCAGCGCCGACCGGGCGTGTCGGGCGGTCTCCGGATCGACGGTGATCTGGTTCACCACGCGGCCGGCGACCAGCTCCTCCAGCGCCCACACCAGGTGCGGCAGGTCGATCCGGTTCATCGTCGAGCAGTAGCAGACCGCCCGGTCGAGGAACATGATCTGCTTGTCCGGGTGGGCCAGCGCGAGCCGGCGTACCAGGTTCAGCTCGGTGCCCACCGCCCACGCCGAGCCGGCCGGGGCCGCCTCGATCGTCCTGATGATGAACTCGGTCGAGCCGACCAGGTCGGCGGCGTTCACCACCTCGTGCCGGCACTCCGGGTGCACCAGCACGTTCACGCCCGGCACCCGCTCGCGTACGTCGTTGACGCTGTCGAGCGTGAACCGGCCGTGCACCGAGCAGTGGCCGCGCCACAGGATCATCTTCGCGTCCCGCAGCTGCTCGGCGGTCAGCCCGCAGCCCGGCTTGTGCGGGTCGTAGAGCACGCAGTCGTCGAGCGAGAAGCCCATCTCCAGCACCGCGGTGTTGCGGCCCAGGTGCTGGTCGGGCAGGAACAGCACCTTGCGGCCCTGCTCGAACGCCCAGTCCAGCGCGCGCTTGGCGTTCGACGAGGTGCAGACCACGCCGCCGTTGCGGCCGACGAAGCCCTTGATGTCGGCCGAGGAGTTCATGTACGTCACCGGGACGGTCTCCGCCGCGATGCCCAGGTCGGTGAGCGTGTCCCAGGCGGCCTCGACCTGCGACAGCACCGCCATGTCGGCCATCGAGCAGCCGGCCGCGAGGTCGGGCAGGATCACCTTCTGCGCGTCCGAGGTGAGGATGTCCGCGCTCTCGGCCATGAAGTGCACGCCGCAGAAGACGATGTACTCCGCATCAGGGCGCGCCGCCGCCTCCCGGGCCAGCTTGAACGAGTCGCCCGTCACGTCGGCGAACTGGATCACCTCGTCGCGCTGGTAGTGGTGCCCCAGCACGAACACCTTCGTGCCGAGCGCGGCCTTCGCGGCGGCGGCGCGGGCCACCAGGTCGGGGTCGCTCGGCGCGGGAAGATCACCCGGACACTCCACGCCACGTTCGGTGGCGGGGTCGCTGCCGCGGCCGAGGAGCAGCAGCGCCGTGGCGGTGTTGGACGGCTCAACCCAGGTCGAAGTCACGCCCCCATGGTCCCACAGCGCGACCACCGCGCAGCCGTCCCCGATGTGGCCTGCCACACTGCTGCGCATGCGCCTGCTGCTCTGCCCGGACAAGTTCGCCGGCACGTTGTCCGCCCCCGAGGTGGCCGCCGCGGTGGCCGAGGGCTGGCGGGACGTCGCCCCCGGCGACGAACTGCTGCTCCGGCCGCTGGCCGACGGCGGACCGGGGTTCGTCGAGGTGCTCGCCGACGCGCTCGGCGGGCGTCGGCTGCCGGTGCCCACGGTCGACCCGCTGGGCCGCCCGGCCACCGGTGAGATCCTGCTCACCGACGACGGCACGGCGTACCTGGAGAGCGCCCAGGCGTGCGGCCTGCACCTGCTCTCCGACGCCGAACGGGACCCGAAGGCCACCACCTCGTACGGGCTGGGGCTGCTGGTCACCGCCGCGGTCGAGGCGGGCGCGCGCACCGTGGTGGTGGGGCTGGGCGGCTCGGCCACCAACGACGGCGGCGCCGGGATGCTCGTACCGCTGGGTGTCACGCCGCTCGACGACGCCGGCCGGGCGCTGCCGTACGGCGGCGCGGCGCTCACCGCGGTGGCCGCGCTCGACGGCGAGCCGCGGCTGCGCGGCGCGACGCTCGTCGCCGCCACCGACGTGGACAACCCGCTGCTCGGGCTGCACGGCGCGAGCAGCGTCTTCGGCCCGCAGAAGGGCGCCGACCGGGCCGACGTGCTGCTGCTCGACGCCGCGCTGACCCGCTGGGCGGACGTGCTTACCGAGCGGCTGCCGGGCTGCCCGCCCGGGCTGGGCGCGCTGCCCGGCGGCGGCGCCGCGGGCGGCCTCGGCGCGGCCGTGCTGGCGCTGGGCGGCCGGTGCGAATCGGGCATCGGGCTGGTCACCCGCGCGGTGAAGCTGGACGCCGCGCTCGACGCCGCCGACCTGGTGATCACCGGCGAGGGCTCGTTCGACCACCAGTCGCTGCGCGGCAAGGTGGTCGCCGGCGTGGCCAGCGCCGCCCGGGACCGGGGCGTGCCCTGCGTGGTGCTGGCGGGACGGGTGAGCACCGGGCGGCGGGAGGCCGCGGCGGCCGGCGTGACCGACGCGTACAGCCTGGTCGAGCACTTCGGCGGCGAGGAGCGCGGGGGAGTGGACGCGGCGATGACCCGCCCGGCCGAGGGGCTGCGCGCGCTCGGCGCGCGGCTGGCCGGGCAGTGGAGCCGCTGACCGGTTCCGCTGGTCACGCCGCCGGGTGGTGACGCCGACGGCGGCGTACGATCGAAACGGACCACACCGGGAATCACTGGCGGACGTGCGGCGTTGGCCAGGACGTCCGGACCTATACCGCGCAGGGAGACTTCCACGTGACCACGCCAGCGCAGACCGAGTCGACCGAGGCCAAGGCCCCCAGCACCGTCGTCCTCACCGACGTCGCGGCGCAGAAGGTCAAGGCCCTGATCGAGCAGGAGGGCCGCGACGACCTGCGGCTCCGGGTCGCCGTGCAGCCGGGTGGCTGCTCCGGCCTGCGGTACCAGCTGTTCTTCGACGAGCGCTCGCTCGACGGTGACATCGTCACCGACTTCGACGGTGTCGAGGTCGTCGTCGACCGGATGAGCGCCCCCTACCTGACCGGCGCCACCATCGACTTCGCCGACCGGATCGACGCCCAGGGCTTCACCATCGACAACCCCAACGCGGGCAACTCCTGCGCCTGCGGCGACTCCTTCAGCTGAGTCGACGCACCGACCGCAAGCGGCGGGCCGTCCCGGTGGGGCGGCCCGCCGCTTCGTCGTACCCCCTGGGGGTGACGTCCGGATGTGCGCTGATCGACCGGTTGGTGACCGACCGCCGTCCGTCCGGTCCGGGGGCCGGTAGGCTGACCGCGCCGTGCTCCCGACCCCGAGGGTTGACATGAAGATCGCCGTGACCGGCTCGATCGCGACCGACCACCTGATGAGCTTCCCCGGCCGCTTCGCCGACCAGCTCATCGCCGACCAGCTCGACAAGGTCTCGCTCTCCTTCCTCGTCGACGAGCTGGTCCTGCGGCGCGGCGGCACCGCCGCCAACATCGCGTTCGGCATGGCCCAGCTCGGGCTGCGCCCGGTGCTGCTCGGCGCGGTCGGCGCCGACTTCGCCGACTACCGCTCCTGGCTGGAGCGCCACGGCGTCGACTGCGACTCGGTGCACGTCAGCGAGGTGGCGCACACCGCCCGCTTCGTCTGCACCACCGACACCGACATGTGCCAGATCGCCTCCTTCTACGCCGGGGCGATGAGCGAGGCCCGCAACATCGAGCTGCACCCGGTCGCGCAGCGCCTCGGCGGCCTCGACCTGGTGCTGGTCAGCGCCAACGACCCGGCCGCGATGATCCGCCACTCCGGCGAGTGCCGGGACCGGGGCTACGCCTTCGTCGCCGACCCGTCCCAGCAGCTCGCCCGGATGGACGGCGCGGACGTGCTCGGCCTGGTCGAGGGCGCCGACTACCTGATGACCAACGAGTACGAGAAGTCGCTGCTGCAGAGCAAGGCCGGGCTGACCGACGAGCAGCTGCTCGACCGGGTCAAGGTGCGGGTCACCACGCTGGGCAAGCAGGGCGTGGAGATCGCCGGCCGGGACGTCGGCACGATCCGGGTGCCGATCGCGCGGGAGATCCAGGCGGTCGACCCGACCGGCGTCGGCGACGGCTTCCGGGCCGGTTTCTTCGCCGCGCTCGACTGGGGCGTCGGCCTGGAGCGGGCGGCCCAGGTCGGCTGCCTGCTGGCCACGCTGGTGCTGGAGAACTTCGGCGGCCAGGAGTACGAGGTCCGCCGCGACCTGTTCGTGAAGCGACTCGCCGAGTCGTACGGTGACGCGGCCGCCGAGGACGTCCGGCCGCACCTGCTGTGACCGGCGCGGCCGTCCCGTCGGGCGGGGTGGACCCGGAGGCGGTCCGCCCCGGCTCCGGCGGCCCGGTTCTGGTCGCCTTCGCCGGGCTGCCCGGCGTGGGCAAGACCACCCTCGCCGCCCGGGTCGGCGTCGCGCTGCGCGCCCCGGTCCTGCCGGTCGACCCGGTCGAGCGGGCCCTGCACCGCTACGGCCTCACCGGCGACGTGCCGGGCATGGCCGCGTACGGCGCGGTCGCCGGGCTGGCCGAGGTGCAGCTCGGTCTGGGGCTCAGCGTGGTGGTCGACGCGGTGAACCCGGTCGCCAGCGCCCGGGGGCTCTGGCACGACGTGGCCGAACGGGCCGGCGTGCCGCTTCGGGTGATCGAGGTGCACTGCGGCGACGAGGAGGAGCACCGGCGCCGGGTCGAGGCCCGCCCGCCCGAGGACGGCACCTGGGAGCTGACGCTGCGCCGCCGCGCCGAGTACGAGCCGCTGATCGGCCCCCGCCTGGTGGTCGACACTGCCGTGGCGGCCGACCCGCTGCCCGGCATCCTCGCGTACCTGAGCTGAGCGTCGGGCGTTAAGAAGGGTCCCTTCCTCTACCCGAGGCGTTAACAAGGGGCCCTTCCTTACACCCGGACGTCGTAGGCGGGCCCGTCGTGCGCGGCGAGGAACTCGTGGCCGCGCATCCGGCACCACGCCGGGATGTCCACCGCCGCCGCCGGGTCGTCGGCCAGCACCCGCACCACCGCGCCGGCCGGCAGCCCGGGCACCAGCCGGGCGAGATTGATCACCGGCAGGGGGCAGCGCTGCCCCCGGCAGTCCAGCACCTGATCCGGCTCGCTCACAGGTCGGTCACCCCCGCCTGTGCCCGCAGGTCCGCCACGATTCCGGGCAGCTCGGCCAGGAACCGCTCCACGTCCGCCTCGGTGGTCTCCCGGTGCAGCGACACCCGCACGTTGCCGTGCGACAGCACCCCCATCGCCTCCAGCACGTGCGACGGGCGCACCGTCGACGACGTGCAGGACGAGCCGGAGGACACCGCGAACCCGCGCCGGTCCAGCGCGTGCAGCAGCGCCTCGCCGTCCACGTACAGGCAGGAGAACGTCACCAGGTGCGGCAGCCGGTCGACCGGGTCGCCGACCACCTCCACGTCCGGCACCTCGGCCGCCACCCGCGCCCGGATCCGGTCCACCAGCGGGCCCAGCCGCGCCGCCTCGGCCGCCGCGTCGGCCGCCGCCGCGCGCAGGCTCGCCGCCGCCGCGACCACCGCCGGCAGGTTCACCACCCCCGGGGTACGCCCCGACTCCCGCTCGTCGGCCGGGTACGGCGACTCCCACCGGGCGCCCTTGCGCACCACGAGCAGCCCGACGCCGGGCGGCCCGCCCCATTTGTGCGCGCTGGCGCTCAGCACCGACCAGCCCGCCGGCAGTGGCGCCCGGCCGGCGAGCTGCGCCGCGTCCACGTACAGCGGCACGCCCGCCTCGGCGCACAGCTCCGCCGCGGCGGGCACCGGCTGCACCGTGCCCACCTCGTGACTGGCAGCGATCAGCGCCGCGAGGGCCACGCCGGGCGCGGCCACCGCCGACGCCCAGGCGTCCAGGTCCACCCGGCCCAGCCGGTTCACCGGTACGGACACCGCCGCGCCGCCGGCGGCCGTGTGCCGCTGCGCGGCGTGCAGCACCGCCGAGTGCTCGACCGCCGAGTGCACAAGCGTCGCCCCGGCCCGCCGCCGCCCGGCCAGGCCACCGAGTACGGCGGCGTGCGCTGCCGCCGTACCGCTGGGGGTGAAGGACAGCTCGTCGGCGCGGACGCCGAGCGTCTGCGCGGCGGCCTCGCGCGCGGCGTCGAGGAGCTGGCGGGCCCGGCGGGCCGCCGAGTAGAGCCGGGCCGGGTCGGCCCAGCCGTCGTCCAGGGCGGCCAGCATCGCCTGCCGCGCGACCGGATGCAGCGGCGCCGCGGTGGCGGCGTCCAGGTAGACCGGGGAGGCGCTCATGACGTTCCACGCTATCGCCCGGTTACGCCCAAGATCCCCCCGATGGGGGTGGACAGCGACCCCAAGACGGCCTGGCCGGTCATGGTCGAGTAATCTGCGACCGTCGGTGACGCCTTTGCCGTCGGTGTCAAGGAGAACAACCGCCGCGGCGCGCTAGGGAGGCAGGACCAGGTGGTCGCAAGGAGTTCGGAGGTACGGCGCTCGGCCGTACGCAGCGCTTCCCCGGGGGCCGGTGGACGCCGGCGGCGTGGTGCTGGTCGAATCGCCGGGCTCGGTCTCGGCGCGGCGGCGCTGCTGGTCTCGCTCACCGGCTGTGACGTCGGCAAGGCGTTCGGCGGGTTCGGCTGGCCGCAGGGCGGCATCACGCCCGAGTCGCAGCGCATGTACGACCTGTGGATCGCGTCCTGCATCGCGGCGCTGGCCGTCGGTGTGTTCGTCTGGGGCCTGATCTTCTGGTGCGTGGTCCGCTACCGCAAGCGCGGCAACGAGCTGCCGGTGCAGACCCGCTACAACCTGCCGATGGAGTTCCTCTACACCATCGCGCCGATCCTCGTGGTCTCCGTGCTCTTCTACTACACCGCGGTCGTGCAGACCGACGTGATCAAGGAGTCGAAGAACCCGGACGTCACCGTCGAGGTCGTGGCGTTCAAGTGGAACTGGCAGTTCAACTACCGCGACGGCCAGGGCCGCGACGCCAACACCGTCGCCTCGGTGCTGGGCACCAGCGAGGTCATCCCGGTGCTGGTGCTGCCCAGCGGCCGCTCGATCCGGTTCGAGGAGACCAGCCGCGACGTCATCCACTCGTTCTGGGTGCCGGAGCTGCTGTTCAAGCGCGACGTCATGCCGGGCAACGTGCGCAACACGTTCGAGGTCTCCCGCATCGACCAGGAGGGCGCGTTCGTCGGCCGCTGCGCCGAGCTGTGCGGCAGCTACCACGCCTTCATGAACTTCGAACTGCGGGTCGTCTCGCCGGAGAAGTACGACCAGTTCCTCGCGGCCAAGAAGGCCGGCAAGTCGACCCAGGAGGCGCTCGGCGCGATCGGTGAGCCCGAGTACGCCACCGAGACGAAGCCGTTCGACACCCGGCGCGACGTGAACAACTTCAACCCGTCCGACGCCCAGGCCGGCGCGGGAAGCTGAGAGGTCCGGCATGAAGACCGAGTGGAAGATCTTCCTCACCATCGCCACGTTCCTCCTCGGCGCGACCATCCTCTACGGCGCCTGGACGTACGCGGACAGCGACGGCCGCATCGAGTGGATCGGCACCGTGGCGCTGCTGCTCTCCTTCCTGCTCTGCGCCATGTGCGGCGGCTTCTTCTGGTTCGTCTCCCGCCGGATCGACCTGCGCCCCGAGGATCGGCCGGACGGCGAGATCGCCGACGGCGCCGGTGAGGTCGGCTTCTTCAGCCCGGGCAGCTACTGGCCGTTCGCGTTGGCGCTGGCCGCCGCGATCGCCGGCCTGGGCCTGGTGTTCTGGCAGTTCTGGCTGCTGGGACTGGGCCTGGTGACGGTCGTCTTCGCCACCTGCGGGCTGCTCTTCGAGTACTACTCCGGCACCCGCCGCACCGCCGAGCACTGACCCAAAGCGCCACGGCAGGCCCGCACCCCCTCCGGGGGAGCGGGCCTGCCGCGTTCCGCGTTCCCCCTCCGCCGTCCCCGTTGATCATGAAGTTGACGGCACCGGCGGTCCTTTTTGTCCCCGCCAACCTCATGATCACCGCCCGTGCGGCCGGCCCGGCGCTCTGGCGCTCTCCCGTTCCGCCTCCGGTGCGCACCACCGGCTCACGCCGGACTGTTCCATCAGCCGAGAGAGCCGTTCCGGTTGGCAGGGCCACGAGAGATCTTGGAAGGAAACGGTCTCCATGACAGCCGTTTCCTTCCAAGATCTCGCCGCGCGGCTCGGCCAGGTGGGGCGAACCGCAGTCCGCTCCCCATGACGCGGTGCCGCCACCGGGTCATCGTTGACACTCACGCCCGAGCCCACCGCGCTCCCGGCGCCGCCCCGCCCCGTTGATCAAGGAGTTTGTGTCCGCCTGGACAACTGTGGGGGACACAAACTCCTTGATCACGCGAGGAAGGCGGTTGGGCTGTCGGGCGTGGCGGGGAGGGAAGGGGCGCCGAAAGGGAGTGGAGGTCAGGCGGCCTGGGGGTGAGAAGGGCGGCGGGCGCGGCGGCCGGACAGGCGGGCCGGGCGGAAGGTGAACGTGGCGATCACCACCGCCGCGCCGCAGCGGGTGCAGATCAGCTCCGGGCAGTCGGCGCCGTGCCCGTCGCCGCAGGGCGGCGCCTCGAACAGCACGACGTCCTCGCAGGTGTCGCAGTGCAGCTCGCGGTCAGACACGGGTGGCTCCTCTCGCTCCGGGCCCGGGGCGAGGCGGTGTGGCGCCGGCCGGTGGACCGAAGACCGAAAACGGATAGACCGAAAACGGAAAATAACTCCCGTGTAGTTTGGCACGCGGGTACGACACCCTCGCCGTCAGGCGGCGCGTGCCACCTCCAGCCAGCGCTCCAGCGCGGCCGCCGCGGCGCCCGAGTCGACGGCCTCGGCGGCCCGGTCCAGGTTGGTCCGCAGCGCCTCGTGCAGATCGCCGTCGAGCGGGCCCTGGGTGGACAGCGCCACAGCGGCGTTGACCAGCACCGCGTCCCGTACCGGGCCGGTCTCGCCGGCGAGCAGGCGGCGTACCACGTCGGCGTTGTAGGCCGCGTCTCCGCCGCGCAGGTCGGCCAGGGTGGCCCGGGGTACCCCGAGCTCCGCCGCGTCCAGCAGCGCCTCCGTGACGGTGCCCTGCTGCGCCACCCAGACCCGGGTGGGCGCGCCGGTGCTGAACTCGTCCAGGCCGTCCTCGCCGCGTACCACGATCGCGGAGTCGCCCCGGGCCGCGAACACGGCCGCCATCACCGGGGCCATCCGCTTGTCGAAGCAGCCCACCGCGCCCGCGCGGGGCCGCGCCGGGTTGGTCAGCGGGCCGAGGAAGTTGAACGCGGTGGGTACGCCGATCTCGCGCCGGACCGGGCCGGTGTGCCGCATCCCGGGGTGGAAGCGGGCGGCGAAGCAGAAGCCGATGCCGGCCTCGGTGACGCAGCGGGCCACCTGCTCGGGCTCCAGGTCCAGCGGTACGCCGAGCTCCTCCAGCACGTCCGCGGTGCCGCACGAGGAGGAGGCGGCCCGGTTGCCGTGCTTGACCACGCGGACGCCGGCCCCGGCGACCACGAGCGCCGCCATGGTGGAGATGTTCACCGTGTGCGCGAGGTCACCGCCGGTGCCGACCACGTCCAGCGCGGTGTCGCGTACCTCGTCGGGCAGGAGCACCGGCACCGCGCGGGTCAGCATGGTCTCGACCAGGCCGCCCAGCTCGGCGGGGGTCTCGCCCTTGGTGCGCAGCGCCACGGCGAACCCGGCGATCTGCGCCGGTGTCGCCGAGCCGGCCATGATCTCGCCCATCGCCCACGCCGTGTCGGCGGTGGAGAGCTCCTCGCCGCGCAGCAGCGCGTTGAGCAGAAGCGGCCAGGTCCGTTCGCCCATGACGGGCCTCCCGAGCGGCGTGAGGAAAGCGGTTGGGGCTTGCCACGGCCGCGTCGCCGTGGCGCGCGAGGGCCGGGGGATCAGGCCGCGGCGTGGGTGCGGCGCAGCAGCTCCGCGACGGTGCTGCCGGCGACCACCGGGTCCAGCGGGTGGGTCAGCGTGGCGTCGACCTCG
This sequence comes from Micromonospora sp. II, assembly GCF_001709195.1. NCBI lineage: Bacteria > Bacillati > Actinomycetota > Actinomycetes > Micromonosporales > Micromonosporaceae > Micromonospora > Micromonospora sp. II. The sequence goes on from NZ_LYXF01000035.1 coordinate 283,476, forward strand.
GCGTACGCGGCCAGCCAGCGGTCGGCGGCGCGGGCCAGCACCACGCAGGTCGGCGGCGCGTCGTCCCGGTCGTCCTTGATCTGGCGGGCGATGCCGATGCCACCGCCCGGGCTCGCCTCGCCGTCGAGCAGCAGCAGGTCGATCTCGTAGTCGTCGACCAGCCGGACGCAGGCGGCGTACTCGTCGGCCTCGACGAACTCGATCTCGATGCCGGGCGCCGGGCGGGTGCCCACGGCCAGCCGCATCCGGTCGCGGACCTTCGGGTCGTCGCTGTAGAGCAGGACGGTGCAAAGACGATCGCTCATCGTGACGTGGCTCCCACCTCGTAGCTGCCCGCTGATCGTAGCGGGCGTCACGTTCGGCCTGTCCTCCGCCCGGGCGGGGGAGGGCGTACCCCGTCAGGGGCCTCAGGCGCTGGCTTCCGCGGCGCGCTCGCGGGCCTCCTGGCGGTCCAGCTCGCGGTCGAGCCGGCGGGCCTCGCGCTCGGACTGTTTGACCCACTGGACGACCAGGACGGCGAGCATGGTGACGCTGACGAACTCGCCGCCGGCCCAGAGGACGCCTCCGGCCACCACCTGGTCGTTCCAGGGGTCGGACCAGGACAGGTTGAGCGACGGGTACCAGTCGCCGCCGAACAGCGTGGTGCTCTGCATGATGGTGAGCCCGAGCACGGTGTGGAACGGCACCGAGAGCAGCATGAGCAGCGCGCGCGCCGGGTACGGCCAGCGTCCGGGCAGCGGGTCGAGGCCGAGCAGCGGCCAGAAGAAGACGCAGCCGGTGGCGATGAAGTGCGCGTGGACGAGTTCGTGCGCCCACTCGTGGCGCAGGGTGAACTCGTAGAGGTCGGTGAAGTAGAGCGCGAACGGGTTCACCACGAAGATGGTGAACGCCACGAGCGGGAAGCTGTAGATCCGCGCGATCCGGCTGTGCACGACCGCGAGCAGGCGCTTGCGCGGGCGTACCGGCAGCGTGCGCAGCGCCAGCGTGACCGGCGCGCCGAGCGCCAGGAAGATCGGCGCGATCATCGACAGCACCATGTGCTGGACCATGTGCACCGAGAGCAGGGCGGTGTCGTACGCGCCGAGCCCGGTGAGCGTGACCAGCGCGATGCCGCCGAGGCCGGGGCCGAGGAACGACACGGTACGGATGACCGGCCAGCGGTCGCCGCGCAGCCGCAGCCGGTGCACCCCGTAGAGGTACAGGCCGGCGGCGAGCACGATGCCCAGCGTGAGCCAGCTGTCCAGCCGGGTCTCGGTGAACACCCGGGCCACGGTGAACGGCGGCGGGGCGCTCTCGCCTCCCGCCGCCAGCGTCGCCGGAACGGCCGAGGTGACGGCGAGGATCTGATCGACGTGCAGCACGCTTTTCAGGGTAGGTCAGGCGAAGCGGACCACCACGATCGGGCCACGGAAGGGCCGGGTTTGGCACCCCGCTGATCGTCGGTCCCGGTCAGGGGCAATAATGACCGCGTGACTGCGGCCCCAGCCATTGACAAGAGCCGGATCCACTCCCTGACGCGACCCAACATGGTCAGCGTCGGGACGATCGTGTGGCTCTCCAGCGAACTCATGTTCTTCGCGGCGCTGTTCGCGATGTACTTCTCCATCCGCGCGGCTGCGCCGGAGCAGTGGGAGAAGCACACCGAGGTGCTGAACATCCCGTACGCGACCACGTTCACGGTGATCCTGGTGCTCTCCTCGATCACCTGTCAGATCGGCGTGTTCGCGGCCGAGCGCGGCGACGTCCACGCCCTGCGCCGGTGGTTCACGATCACGTTCATCATGGGTCTGATCTTCGTACTCGGTCAGCTGAACGAGTACCGGACCCTGGTGCACGAGGGCGTGAAGATCAACGAAGACGGCTACGGGTCGATGTTCTACCTCACCACCGGATTCCACGGTCTGCACGTGACCGGCGGTCTGGTCGCCTTCATCATCTTCATGATCCGCACCACCATGGGTCGGTTCACCCCAGCCCAGGCGACCTCGGCGATCGTCGTGTCCTACTACTGGCACTTCGTGGACGTCGTGTGGATCGCGCTCTACGCCATGATCTACTGGCTCCAGTGATCTTGGCGCGTCACGAACCGCGCCGCTGCTCCGTCCCCTGAGACAAGGTCCAACCGGTTAAGGACACAGGTCATGACTTCTGACAACGACCGCCGACGCGGTCTGCTCGCGCGGCTGCGCGGGCGGCCCGTAGCGCGTAGCAGGGGCCGCCGCCGGCTGGGCGCCGCGGTCCGGCTGTTCGCCGCGCTGATGCTGGCCGGCGGTGCCTACACCGTCTTCGCCCCCGGCGTGCAGGCGCAGGACAACCCGCCGTTGACCGCCGCAGGCAACGAGGGTAAGGCGCTGTTCGACGTGAGCTGTGTGACCTGTCACGGTCGCAATGCCCAGGGCGTCGAGGGCCGTGGTCCGAGCCTGATCGGCGTCGGGTCCGCCTCGGTGGAGTTCCAGGTGAGCAGCGGTCGCATGCCGATGGCCCGGCAGGAGGCCCAGGCCATGCGCAAGCCGCCGCAGTTCACCGACGAGCAGGTGCGCCAGCTCGGGCAGTACATCCAGGAGCTCGGTGGCGGTCCGGAGGTGCCCAACGGCGACCTGCGTGAGGGCGCCAACCTGGCCACCGGTGGCGAGCTGTTCCGGATCAACTGCTCGCAGTGCCACGCCTTCGGCGGTGGCGGCGGTGCGCTGTCCTCCGGCAAGTACGCGCCGAGCCTCGCGCCGGCCAGCGACCGGCAGATCTACGCCGCGATGCTGAGCGGTCCGCAGAACATGCCGGTGTTCGGTGACAACCAGATCACGCCGCAGGAGAAGGCGGACATCATCGCCTACATCCAGGACACGCTGAAGAACGACGGCGACCCGGGCGGGTTCAACCTGGGCCGGTACGGCCCGTCGACCGAGGGCATCGCGATCTTCCTGGTCGGCATCGTCGCGCTGGTCTTCGCGAGCCTGTGGATTGCGGGCAAGTCGTGACCGGACGGATCAATGGTTCCAGTGCTGTGGCGCCGACCCCCGGCGTCACCCGTAGCGAGGTGACGGCATGAGCACCCACACCGAGCACCAGGCCCAGCGGGGCCCGGAGCCGCTCGACGTGAACGACCCCCGGCTCTCCCGGTTCGAGGTCGTTCAGGAGGGCGCCCGGCGGGACGACATCGAGATCGTCCACTACGAGCCGCAGGTGGTCCCGGGCAGCAAGGCCGAGCGCCGGCTGACCCGTACCGTCGCCCTGATGTTCCTGCTGACCGGCGTCTTCGCGACCGCCTTCCTGGTGGTCTACATCTGGTGGCCGTGGCAGTGGGAGCCGGGTCGCGGCGGCGACAAGCTCTACACGCCGCTGCTCGGCGTGACGCTGGGCCTGGCGCTGCTGGGCATCGGTTTCGGCATCCTGACCTGGGGCARGAAGCTGCTGCCCAAGGAGGTGTCGATCCAGGACCGGCACGACCAGGTCGACGACCCGGAGGGTCGCAAGATCACCGGTGAGACGATGCTCTACCTCGCCGACGAGATGGGCGTACGCCGCCGGCCGCTGCTGGGCATCTCGCTGCTCGCCGGCCTGGCGCCGGTGGGCGCGGTGGCCGCCGCGCCGCTGATCGGTGGCCTGATCGAGCAGCCGCACAAGAACAACCAGATGTTCACCACCGGCTTCCAGCCGGGCGAGGGCGGCAAGAAGATCCGGCTGATCCGTGAGGACGGCCGTCCGATCCGCCCGGCCGACGTCAGCGTCGGCGGCCAGCTCACCGTGTTCCCGGGCATCGACGGCGGCGTCAGCAACAAGCACGCCGACTCGCCCACCCTGCTCATCCACCTGCGGGAGGACGACGCGCAGAAGTCGCGCGCCGCGAACGAGCGCAAGGGCCACGGCGACTACATGTGGGGCAACTACGTCGCGTACTCCAAGATCTGTACGCACGCCGGCTGCCCGGCCAGCCTCTACGAGCAGCAGACCAACCGCCTGCTCTGCCCCTGCCACCAGTCCCAGTTCCTCATCACCGACAACGCCAAGCCGATCTTCGGCCCGGCGAACCGGCCGCTGCCGCAGCTGCCGATCGAGGTGGACGAGGAGGGCTTCTTCGTGGCGAAGTCCGACTACACCGAGACCATCGGTCCCGACTTCTGGGAGCGGCCATGAAGCGCCGAAAGTTTGATGCCGCCGCGCTGCCGGCCAAGAGCGCGCGGGCGGTGGACGACCGCTTCCAGGTGGCCACGCCCCTGCGCAAGCTGCTGAACAAGGTCTTCCCCGACCACTGGTCGTTCCTGCTGGGCGAGATCGCGCTGTTCTCGTTCATCGTCCTGCTGCTGACCGGCGTCTTCCTGACGTTCTTCTTCGAGCCGACGATGACCGAGGTCATCTACAACGGCAGCTACGCGCCGCTGCGGGGCACCCCGATGTCGGCCGCGTACGCCTCCAGCCTGGACATCTCGTTCGATGTCCGGGGTGGCCTGATCATGCGGCAGATGCACCACTGGGCGGCCCTGCTGTTCATGGCCGCGATCGTGGTGCACATGCTGCGGGTGTTCTTCACCGGCGCGTTCCGCAAGCCGCGTGAGACCAACTGGATCATCGGTTCGCTGCTGTTCTGGGTCGGCTTCCTGGCCGGCTTCACCGGCTACTCGCTGCCGGACGACGGCCTGTCCGGCACCGGTCTGCGCATCGCCTCCGCGATCATCCTGTCGATCCCGGTGATCGGTTCCTGGGTCAGCTCGTCGATCTTCGGCGGGGAGTTCCCCGGCACCATCATCATCAGCCGCTTCTTCATCGCCCACGTGCTGCTCGTCCCGGGTCTGCTGGTGGCGCTGATCAGCGTGCACCTCGGCCTGGTGTTCAAGCAGAAGCACACCCAGTGGCCCGGCCCCGGCCGGACCAACTCCAACGTGGTCGGCGAGCGGATGTTCCCGCGCTACGCGCTCAAGCAGGGCGGCTTCTTCATGGTCGTCTTCGGCGTGATCGCGCTGATGGGCGGCCTGTTCCAGATCAACCCGATCTGGCTGTTCGGCCCGTACGAGGCGTGGGTGGTCTCGGCCGCCAGCCAGCCCGACTGGTACGTCATGTTCCTCGACGGCTCGACCCGGCTCATGCCGGGCTGGGAGATCCACATCCCGATCGGCAACGGGTACGTCATCCCACCGCTGTTCTGGCCGACGGTGGTCCTACCCGGAATCCTGGTGGGCCTGTCGACGATGTACCCGTTCCTGGAGGCGCGCCGCCTCAAGGACTACAAGCACCACAACCTGCTCCAGCGGCCCCGGGACGTTCCGGCCCGGACCGCCGTGGGCGCCATGGCGCTGGCCTTCTACATCGTGCTGACGCTCTCCGGCGCCAACGACGTCATCGCCGACAAGTTCCACATCAGCCTGAACGCGATGACCTGGGCGGGCCGGATCGGCCTGCTGATCCTGCCGCCGATCGCGTACTACATCACGTACCGGATCTGCCTGGGTCTGCAGCAGCACGACCGGGAGGTGCTGGCCCACGGCGTGGAGACCGGCATCATCAAGCGGCTGCCCGACGGCCGGTTCGTCGAGGTCCACCAGCCGCTCACCTCGGCCGAAGGGCACGACGGCCACCCGCCGGCGCTGGACTACGTCGGCTGGGTGGTGCCGAAGAAGATGAACCGGCTCGGTGCCCTCGGCCCGGCGATCCGGGGCTTCTTCTACCCGATCGAGAAGCCGGCCGAGGCGCCGGTCTCGCCGGGGCACCCGCCGGTCGAGGACCGGCCGGAGCGGGAGGAGATCGGCAGCGGCGAGAGCCGTCGCTGACCTTCCCGGTACGACTGACAGTGGCGCCCGCCGGATCATCCGGCGGGCGCCACTGCCGCTTTACGTGCCTGTCGTCCGGTTGTGCCCGCCCGGCGCCCGACGTGCGGTGCACCGGTCCCCGCCGCCCCCCGACACGGACGGGTGGAATCGCAGGAATAACCCCGGTCAGCCGGGTATCCGTGCGGTCCGACGTCTCATGGGGGAGGAAAGATGCTGGGAATCAAACGCCTGGGCCTGATGGCCGCGCTGGTGGTCGTGGGGCTGGCGCCCGCCGCCGCGGCACAGGCCGCGGCGCAGCCGTCGACGCAGGACACGCAGTACCTGCAGGCGGTGCACCAGGTCAACCTGTTCGAGATCACCGCCGGTAACCTGGCCCAGCAGAAGGGTCAGAACCAGCAGGTCAAGGACCTGGGCAAGATGTTCGTCACGGACCACACCCAGCTGGACCAGACGGTGCAGTCGACCGCCCAGCAGCTCAACGTGCAGCTGCCGGCCGACCCGACCGCCGACCAGCAGAAGGTCCTCGACAAGCTGAACAACCTCAACGGGGCCGAGTTCGACAAGGCCTGGGTGACCGCGCAGCTCGCCGGCCACGTCCAGGCCATCCAGGCCACCCAGACCGAGATCTCGCAGGGCTCGGAGCAGTCGGTGGTGCAGATCGCGCAGGACGCGCTGCCGGTCCTGCAGGCGCACTACGACGCGCTGGTGGCCCTGGCCCAGACGCTGGGTGTCCCGGTTCCGCAGACCAGTGCCAGCGGCACGCCCAGCCCGGGCGGCACCACCTCGCCGGGTGGCACCGAGTCGCCGGCTCCGGGCGGCACCGAGACCGAGGAGCCCGCTCCGGGCACCACGGAGACCCCGGTGCCCAGCCAGAGCTGACGTACCGCACGGTCGACGGTGGCCGGTCCGCCCACGGGGCGGGCCGGCCACCGGCTCGTGTCAGTCGGCGCTCGCGAGCCCGATCGCGAACGCCTCCTCCAGGTCGTGCTGGGAGTACGCGCGGAACGCGATGTGCGACTCGGTGTTCAGCACGCCCGGCACCTTCGAGATGCTGCCGGCGATGACCTGCGCGATCTGCTCGAACTCCCGGACGCGGACCATGGCGATCAGGTCGACGTGCCCGGCCACCGAGTAGACCTCGCTGACGCCGGGCAGGTTGGCCAGGGTCTCGGCCACCTCGGGGATGGAGTCGGTGGCGCAGTCGATCAGCACGATCGCGGTGATCACGGGACGGTTCTCCGTTCGTCGGCGACGAGGCCCATGCTAGATCCCGCGGCCCTCACCGCGCCGCCGGGACGGTCAGGTCGTCCCCGGCCCGGATCACCCGGTGGAGGCTCTCCCCGGCCGCGACGGTCGCGCCCGGCCACACCACGGACCGGTCCACGTCGCCGTCCACCCGCGCGCCCGCGCCCACCACCGAGCCGGTGACCCGGCCGGTCACCGTCGCCGCCGGGTCCACCAGCCCGTCCGGGCCGGCGGCGTGCAGGTTGGCGTCCAGGTAGTCGGCCGGGGTGCCGGTGTCGTAGAACGTGCCCCGGTAGGGCACCACGGTGAGCGCGCCGGCCGCCTCCGCGGGCCGCCACACCGCCCGGACCAGGTCGCCGAACGTGGCCGGCAGGTCGCGGACCAGCCGCCAGGGCAGCAGCGAGAAACCCACGAACTCGTGACCGTCGAACGTCCCGGGGGCGTCCGGGTCGTCGGCGGGCCGGCCGAGCAGGCGTACGCCGTGCCCGTCCCAGCCGTCCAGCAGCGCGGCGATGTCCGGCCCGGGCGGGGCCGCCGGATCGGCCAGGTACGCGTCGGCGTTGCCCACCAGCACGCCCCGGCCGGCGATCCAGTCCCGCAGCCGGCCGACGCCTCCGGCGGTGCCCAGCGGGGCGTCCGGCTCGACCGACAGGTGGGCCCGGCCGCCGACCCGCGCGACCACCTGGTCACCCAGGTAGCAGGCGTTCACCGCGACCCGTTCCGGACCGGCCAGGCCGAGCCCGGCCAGCCGGGCCAGCGCCCGGTCCAGCAGCGGGACGTTGCCGACCGGGCAGAGCGCCTTCGGCACCCGCTCGGTGAGCGGGCGCAGCCGGGTGCCCTCACCGGCGGCCAGCACCACCGCGCACACCTCGCCCCCCGGCGCCGGAGCGCCCGCGTACGGGGTGCTCACGCGGCCGGTGGGCGCTCGCCGGCGCGCGGGCCGATGCCGTAGAAGCCCAGCAGGTTCGCGGTGGCGCGGCTGAGCCGGGGCAGGTCGTCCAGCGGATGGAAGGCGGCCTCGAAGACCTCGGCCCCGTCCACCTTCAGCTCGGTGGTCGACGCCGGCACCTCCGCCTCGAAGACCACGTCCACCCAGCCCTTGGCGTGCACCACCGCGTTCGGCACCGCCGGGCGCAGCGCGTCGGGGGACAGGCGGACACCTGATTCCTCGTACAGCTCCCGGGCGGCGCCGACCACCGGGGCCTCGCCGCGTTGCAGCAGCCCGGCGGGCAGCGTCCAGCTGTAGCCGGGCGGCTGGCGCAGCAGCAGGATGCGGCCCGCGCCGGTGGCCTCCGCGTCCTTGACCAGCGTGACCGCGCCGACGACGTACTTCGGCACGGCCAGCCGCACCAGCCGCCGCCGCAGCGGGACCGGAAGCCGGTAGAAGATCTGGTAGCCGAGGGCCCGTCCGGTGGCACGCGCGCGGGGGATCATGCCGTCCAGGCTAGTGGTCCCGGCGCGGACCGGCTTCGTCTACTGCCTGTGGTCGACCAGATCGATCAACTGCTGGACCACGGTGTCCGGCTCGACGGTGCGGTCGAAGACCGCCACCAGCATCGTCTCCAGGTCGGGGTAGCCCAGTTCCTCGGACAGCCGCAGCAGCGGCAGGTCGCTGGCCAGACCCCGGTTGTGCTTGCGCAGCGCCAGCCCGATGGAGGCCCGGCCGAGGCGTACCTTGTCGGCGATCGAGATGCCCGGCTCGGTGTGCTCGGCGAACCAGCGGTTGATCTGCATCTGGGCGTGCGGCGACTTGACGAAGCCCAGCCACTCCCGGCGCGGGCCGCGCGGGGCCACGTCGGCCTCGAAGCCGCTCTCCGCGTCGCGCTCGGTGTAGATCTCCACCACGTCGCCCTCCTCCAGTTCGGAGGAGAGCGGGGCGAGCCGGCCGTTGATCCGGGCCGCCAGGCAGTGGTCGCCGCGCTCGGTGCCCAGCTCGTACGCGAGGTCGACCGGCGTGGCCCCGGCCGGCAGCACCACCTGCCGCCCGTCGGCGACGACCTGGATCTGCGCCTCCGACAGGTCGCAGCGCAGCGACTCCATGAACTGGGTCGGGTCGACGGTCTCCTGCTCCCAGTCGAGCACCCGGCGCAGCCAGGCCAGCTCGTCCGCCCGGTCGACGGCCCGGCCCGCGGCGCGGGGGAAGCGGTAGTGGGCGGCTACGCCGTACTCCGCGGAGCGGTGCATCTCGGTGGTGCGGATCAGCACCTCGACGGTGCGGTCCTGCGGGCCGCAGACGCTCGTGTGCAGGGAGCGGTAGAGGTTGTTCTTCGGGGAGGCGATGAAGTCCTTGAAGCGGCCCGGCACCGGCCGCCAGAGCCCGTGCACGGCGCCCAGCGCGGCGTAACAGTCGGTCGCCGGACCGTCCACCACGATCGCGATACGCGGCAGGTCGTACGGGGCCGTGTGACCGCCGGCGACGGTGTCCTTCCAGATCGAGTAGAGGTGGCGGGGGCGGGGGGAGACGTCGGCGTCGACCCGGTTGCGGCGCAGCGCCACCCGGGTGCGGGCCACCACGTCGGCGAGGTAGGCGTCCCAGCCGGGCCGGTCATGCACGAAGCGGGCGAGCCGGGCGTGCTCCTCCGGCCGCAGGTGCAGCAGGACCACGTCGTCCAGCTCGCGTTTGAGCGTCTGGATGCCGAGCCGGTCGCAGAGCGGGACCAGCACCTCCTGGGTCTTGCGGGCGATCCGCTCCCGGGACGCGGCCGAGCGGACGCCGAGCGTACGCATGTTGTGCAGCCGGTCGGCCAGCTTGATCACCAGCACCCGGACGTCCTTGCCGGCCGCCACGATCATCTTGCGGACGGTCTCCGCCTCGGCGGCCTTGCCGTAGAACGCCTTGTCGAACTTCGTCACGCCGTCGACCAGGTGGGCGACCTCGCGGCCGAAGTCCTCCTGGAGCGCCTGGAGCGTGTAGCGGGTGTCCTCCACCGTGTCGTGCAGCAGCGCGGCGACCAGCGTGATGGTGTCCATGCCGAGGTCGGCGCAGATCTGCGCCACCGCCAGCGGATGGGTGATGTACGGCTCGCCGCTCTTGCGGAACTGGCCGCGGTGCATGTTCTCGGCGATCGTGTAGGCGCGGCGCAACACCGAGGCGTCGGCGCTCGCGTGGATGCCGCGATGGGCCCGGACCAGCGCGGTGACCGGGTCGCCGTCGGAGGTCGGCCAGGTGAGCAGGGAACGCAGGCGGCGGGTGAGTGGCAGTTCGCCCTGGGCTGGAAGCGCGCCACCCAGGGCGGCGCCGTGTCCGGCGTCGACGTCCACCTGGGACACCTCCTCACCCCGGCCCTCGGCCGCCGGGAACCGGCGACCGGGAGCAGAGCCCGCGAATCGGGCAGGTCTGCACTCCTTTAACAGACTAAGGGAGTCGAGGTAGTCCGATCGGTCAGTTGGTCATGAGCGTTCGGTCGAGACTTTGTGGGTTCCGCCGCTCTCCGCCTTCGTCAGGAGGTCGCGGAAACGCCCCGCGCCGGCCACCGGCGAGGCCCATCCGGCGCTCGCCTCGACCAGGCGGGTCTCCGGTCGCTCCAACCAGGACAGGATTCGTTCGGTCTCCTCGGCGGTCGCGGCCGGCACCGGCCCGTGCCCGGGCAGCACCGTCTCGGCGGTGGCCCGGATCGCGTCGATCGTCGGTCGCGGATGGACACCCGGCGGGGACACCCCGGCCCCCGCCAGCCGCCCGTGCCGCACCAGCGCCAGCTCCCAGCCGCCCCGGGCCGCCGGCCGGGCGGCGGCCAGCTCGGCGATGCCGGTCAGCGCGGCCAGCCGCTGCATCCGGACCGCCGCGCGCAGCACCGCGACCAGCCGCCCGCGCACCACAGCCGCCTCCTCGTAGCGCTGGGCGGCCGACAGCACCTCGATGCGGGCGAGCAGCGCGTCCACCACCACGCCGGGATCGTCGCTGGTGGCGGTGCGGAACGGCGTCGCCGCCCGGTCGTCGTACTCCTCGGGGGTGATCCGGTGCTCGCAGGGCGCCGGGCAGCGACCCAGCTCGGCCAGCGCGCAGGCCGGCATGGTGGTGCGCCGGGACAGCCGGTGCGTGCACTGCCGCAGCGGCACCGCGTCGTGGAAGCCGGCGGCGGCCAGCTCCGCCGCCTGCCGGGACCGGAACGGCCCCAGGTAGGCCGTGTCGGTGGGCGCGATGTCGCGCACGATCGACAACCGGGGGTACGCCTCGTCGGTGAGCTTCAGCCACACCTGGCGCTCCGGATACTTCGACCTGCGGTTGTACGGCGGCGCGTGCGCCGCGATCAGCCGCAGCTCGCGGACCTCCGCCTCCAGCGAGTGGGCGCACTCCACCGCCTCCACCCGCTCGGCGGCGGCGAGCATCTCGGAGATCCGGGCCCGCTTCTCCGCGGCGGTGAAGTAGCTGCGCACCCGGGTGGCGATGTCGCCGGACGTGCCGACGTAGAGCGGCCGGTCGTCGGCGGCCCGGAAGATGTAGACGCCCGGCACCTTCGGCAGCCCGTCGGCGAGGTGCCGCTTGCGGCGCTGGGTGGGTGTGACCGCGCGGGCGAACTCGATCGCCTCGCCGACCGTGTCGACGCGGTGCCCGCCGAGCCGGCCGATCAGCCCGTGCAGCACGTCGACGGTGGCCTTGGCGTCGTCCAGCGCCCGGTGGGTGGGCTGGGTCGCGGTGCGGAAGTAGGCGGCGAGCGTGCCCAGCTTGCGGTTGGGCACCTCGTCGCGGGTCAGCACCCGCCGGGCCAGCGCGGCCGTGTCCAGCACCCGCGGGTTGGGCCAGCGGTAGCCGTGCTTCGCGCAGGCCGCCTTGAGGAACCCCACGTCGTACGGCGCGTTGTGGGCGACCAGCACGGCGTCGCCGACGAACTCCAGGAAGCTCGGCAGCACCTGCTCGATCGGCGGGGCGGGCAGCAGCATGGCCTGCGTGATGCCGGTGAGCACGGTGATGAACGGCGGGATCGGCACGCCCGGGTTGACCAGCGTGGCGAGCACGCCCAGCTCCTCGCCGCCGCGCACCTTCACGGCGCCGATCTCGGTGATCCCGCCGCCGTCGGGCGCGCCGCCCGTGGTCTCCAGGTCGACCACCACGAAGGTGGTCGCGTAGAGCGGCAGCGCCGGGTCCACGCCGCTGCCCGCCGCAGTGTCCAGGCCGGCCAGCGACTCCTGGACGTACTCCGCTCGTGTCACCCGCGGGACGCTAGCGGCACGGTCCGACACTTGCGTCACTGCGGCCCCAGGAGATACCACGGGGGTACGATGAGAGATCGGCTCACTCACCGGGCGGTGGGCCCGTTCGGGGTGGGAGACTTGCCTCATGCCCCTCACCGAGCCGCACGACGACCACTCCTCCGCGGAGGAGCCGGTCCTCGGCGTGCCCGGCACCGGTGAGGACGCGCCGACCCCGGTCGAGCCCGAGCCCACCCTGCCCGAACCGGTCCGGCAGCGGATCGTGACGCTCACCGCGGCCGTGCTGCCCGGCCTGCCCGCCGACGAGGTGCCGGTGCCGCTGCGGCGGGTCGCCAAGTTCGCCCCGAACCGCCGCGCCCGGCTCGGCGCGCCCGCGATCGCCGCCCAGCTCACCGCCGACCCGCTGTTCCGGCAGCGGGTCACCGCCCGGGTGCTCGCCGACGCCGGCGACCTCGGCGCGGCAGTGGTGGAGGGCACCGCCCCGGCCGCGGCCGACCCGGTCGAGGTGGCCGCGCTGGCCTACCTGGCCCGGCCCCGGGGCTGGCGGGAACTGATCGAGGCCAGCGGCGAGGCGGTACGCGCCGAGGCCGACAGCGCTGTGGTGGCCGAACTGGTCCGCGAGGCCGAGCAGCGGGCCGCCCGCGCCGAGCACGACCGGGCGGTGGCCCGGGTCGAGGCGGAGAAGCTGCGCGACGAGCTGGCCCGGGTCCGCGAGGAACTCGGTCAGCTCCGCGAGGAGGCGCGCCAGCTCGCCCGTACCCTGCGGGAGACCCAGGCCCGCGAGCGCAAGGCCACCGAACTGCTCGCCACCGAGCGGGGCCGGGCGGCCCGCGCGGCGGCCGACGCGGACGCCGAGCTGCGCCGCGCCCGGGCCCGGCTGGCCGAGGCGGAGGCCGCCGCCGGCGTGGCCCGGGCCAGCGCCAAGGAGGCCCGGTCGGTCGACGACGCCCGGCTGTGGCTGCTGCTGGAGACGATCGGCCAGGCCGCGGTCGGGCTGCGCCGCGAGCTGGCGCTCGACCCGGTGGACAAGCTTCCGGCCGACTTCGTCGCCGACGCGTTCGCCGAGCAGCCGGGCGCCGCGCAGGCCGGCCCGTCGACGCGGGCCCGCGACACCGACGACCCGGCCCGCCTCGACCAGTTGCTCGCGCTGCCCCGGGCACACCTGGTGGTGGACGGTTACAACGTGACGAAGCGGGGCTTCGGCGAGATGTCGCTGGAGCAGCAGCGCAAACGGCTGATCACCGGGCTGGGCGGGATCGCCGCGCAGACCGGGGACGAGGTCACAGTGGTCTTCGACGGCGCCGAGCGGATCCACGGCCTGCCCCCGGCGCCGCGCGGCGTGCGGGTGCTGTTCTCCCGCAAGGGCGAGACCGCGGACGAGCTGATCCGCCGGCTGGTCCGCGCCGAGCCGGCCGGGCGGCCGGTGGTCGTGGTCTCCTCCGACCGCGAGGTCGCCGACGGGGTACGCCGGCACGGCGCGTACCCGCTGGGCGCCGACTCGCTGCTGCGGCGCCTGGCCCGGTCCTGAGCCTTCTCTCTCCCCCTTGATCGACTCCAGATCGGGGGAGTGGTGGGGTCGGGCGCGTGCTGATCGCGCCACTTCGGCGTACTGGTTGGGGTTCGCGGCGGGTGCTGCCTCGTTGTCCGGTTCTGTCGTACCGGGGCGTTAGCGTTCTGGTGACCGACGGTGGTGCTCCCTTCCCCGAGCGCCACCGGCGACCCGTCAGGAGGCGTTGATGCTCATCGACTGCGACACCTGCGGCAACCGTGGCGCCGGCTGCTCCGGCTGCCTGGTGACCGCACTGCTCGACTCCGACCCGGCCGACCTCGGCCCGGCCGAGCACCGGGCGATCGAGGTGTTCGCGCGGGCCGGGTTCGAGGTCGAGGTGCTACCACCCCCCGCGCCCGCGGAGGCGCTGGCGCCGATGCCCCGCCGCCCCGGCCGTCGCCGCCGGGTCGCCTGACGCTGCCCGCCGCTCGCCGCTCGCCGCCCGCTGCCCGCCGCTCGCTGCCCGCCGCCCGCTGCCCGCCGGCTTCCGCCTGCCGCTGAAGGAACGCTGCCCCGGGGTGCTCAGGGCGGCCGTCGGGATCACCCCGGCCACTGCTTGCCGATCGGGCCCGTGCCGCCGTCTGCCGCATCGGCCCACCCTGGCATGTGCTGCTCCTCGGTCTCCCGAGTCTGGATTCCAGCCACATCTGACGCTCCTTTTCGTCCCTGCCCCGGCAAGGGCCGTCGATCTTGGAGTTGTGGTGCCCAGGATGTCCGAGTAGCCACGTTTGTCAGCCGCCACAACTCCAAGATCGGCGCGCGGGCGGGCTGGGGCCGCGCGCGGGCGGGGCGGGGCCGGGCGCGGGCGGGGCCGGGGCAGGCGGGGGCGGGGCGGGCGGGGCTGCGGGGCGGGCACGGCGGTCTCGCTTGCGCGGCCGGGCAATAGGATGAGCGGTCACGGCGGGAGGGGGCGGGATGACGCGGACCGGGCACGACGGCGGGGTGGAGCGGTGACCCCGCGCGCGTGGGCCCTGCTGACCCTGGCCGGCCTGGCGGTGGCGCTGCTCGTGGCGGTGGCGCTTCTGGTGCCGTGGAGCCGGCCGCCCGCGCCCCGCGCCGACCAGCTCGCGGCGCTGCGTGACCTTCCGGCCGAACAGGTGACCCGGGGCCGCGCGTTCCACGGCGCGCTGCGCCCGGCGGCCTGGTCGGCGCTGGCGGTCGGACTGGTGGTGGCGTTGCTGCTCGGCCTGACCCCGCTGGGCGGACGCCTGGTCGAACTGGCGGGCCGGCCCTTCGGCGGGCACTGGATCGCGCAGGCGGTGCTCGGCGGGCTGGCCGTCATGTTCCTCGCCGACCTGCTCACCCTGCCGTTCGCGGCCTGGCGGCGCACCGTGCTGGTCCGCTACGGGCTGAGCACCCAGAGCTGGGGCGGCTGGGCGGTCGACCTGCTCAAGTCGTACGCGGTCAGCGCGGTGATCGGCGCGCTGGTGCTGCTCGGCTTCTACACCGTGGTCCGGCTGGCCCCGCGCTGGTGGTGGGCGTTCGGCGCGGCCGGCGCGGCGGCGCTGGTGGTGGTGCTGTCGTTCGTGCTGCCGGTGCTCGTCGAGCCGGTGTTCAACAGGTTCACGCCGATGGAGCCGGGCCCGCTGCGCAGCGAGCTGACCGCGATGGCGGCCCGGGACGGCGTACCGGTGCGCGACGTGCTCGTCGCCGACGCGTCGCGGCGCACCCGGGCGGTGAACGCGTACGTCTCCGGGCTCGGCCCGACGCGGCGGGTGGTGGTCTACGACACGCTGCTGCGCGAGGCGGAGCCGGCCGAGGTGACGAGCGTGGTCGCCCACGAGCTGGGCCACGCCAAGGACCGGGACGTGTGGACCGGCACGCTGCTCGGCGCGCTCGGCGCCGCCGCCGCGGTGGTGGCGCTCTACCTGATCGGCTCCTGGACGCCGCTGCTGCGGCTCGCCGGCGTCGACTCGATCGCCCAGCCGCGGGCGTTCCCGCTGCTGATCGCGCTGGTCACGGTCGCCGGGCTGCTCACCACGCCGGTGCAGGCGCTGGTCTCCCGCCGGATCGAGGCCCGCGCCGACGCCCACGCGCTGGCGCTCACCGGCGACCCGGCGACGTTCGAGGCGATGCAGCGCCGGCTGGCGGGGGTGAACCTGGCCGACCCCGACCCGCCGCGCTGGGAGCACCTCTGGTCGGCGACCCACCCGTCCACCGTGGAGCGGATGGCCGCCGCCCGCGCCTACGCCAGGGAGTCCGGCCGATGAGCCGCACCTTGCTGATCACCAACGACTTCCCACCGCGCCCCGGTGGCATCCAGTCCTTCGTGCACAACCTCGCGGTGCGACAGCAGCCGGGATCGGTGGTGGTCTACGCGTCGAGCTGGCGCGGGGCGGAGAAGTTCGACGCCGACCAGCCGTTCGAGGTGGTGCGGGAACGTACCCGGGTGCTGCTGCCCACGCCGCTGATCGCGCGGCGGGCGGCGCGGCTGGCCCGCGCGTACGACTGCGACACGGTCTGGTTCGGCGCGGCGGCCCCGCTGGGGCTGCTCGCGGCGGGCCTGCGGCGGCGGTCCGGGATCCGCCGGGCCGTGGCGCTGACCCACGGACACGAGGTCGGATGGGCAGCGCTGCCCGGCGCCCGCTCGGCCCTGCGCCGGATCGGCCGGGGCGTGGACGTGACCACCTACCTCGGCGAGTACACCCGGACGCGGCTGGCGCGCGTGCTGGACGGGCTGACCGAGCTGCGGCGGCTCGCGCCCGGCGTGGACGTGGACACCTACCACCCGGACGTCGACGGCACGAAGGTCCGCGAACGGCTCGGGCTGGCCGACCGGCCGGTGGTGGTGTGCGTGTCGCGGCTGGTGCCCCGCAAGGGCCAGGACATGCTGATCCGCGCGCTGCCGGAGATCCGCCGCCGGGTGCCCGGCGCCGCGCTGCTGGTGGTCGGCGGCGGACCGTACCGCTCGACGCTGGAGAAGCTGGCCCGGCAGAGCGGGCTGGAACGCGACGTGGTGTTCACCGGTTCGGTGCCGTCGGCCGACCTGCCTGCCCACTACGCGGCCGGTGACGTGTACGCGATGCCCTGCCGCACCCGTAACCGGGGCCTGGACGTGGAGGGCCTCGGGATCGTCTACCTGGAGGCGGGCGCCACCGGGCTGCCGGTGGTGGCCGGCGACTCCGGGGGCGCGCCGGACGCGGTCCGCGACGGCGAGACCGGGTACGTGGTCGGCGGCCGGGACGTGGCCCAGCTCGCCGACCGGGTGGCCACGCTGCTCGCCGACCGGGACCTGGCCCGGCAGTTCGGCGCCGCCGGCCGGGCGTGGGTGGAACGGGAGTGGCGCTGGGAGACGCAGGCGCAGCGGATGGCCGCGCTGCTGGCCGGCTGACCGCCGCCCCCGACCCGCAAGCGACTCCGGCACGACCGCCGAGCCGCCTCAGGAGACGGCTTCGACGTGCACGGGCACCCGGCCCAGGTGCGGCGCCGCCGGGCCGGGGCGGCCGAAGTGCCAGCCCTGCCCGGCGTCGCAGCCGATCGCGCGCAGCCGGTCCGCCTGGTCGGCCGTCTCCACGCCCTCGGCGGTGACGGTCAGGTCCAGCGCGTGCGCCAGCGACACGAGCGAGGCGAGGATCCGCTCGTCGGTGCCGCTGTCCGGCGCGCGCAGGCCGGTGACGAACTCACCGGCCACCTTCAGCTCGTCGACCGGCAGGTCCCGCAGGTACGCGAGGTTGCAGTAGCCGGTGCCGAAGTCGTCGATGGCGACCCGGACCCCCAGGTCACCGAGCACCCGCAGCGCCCGCACCGGCTCGACCACGGTGCTCATCATGGTGCTCTCGGTGATCTCCAGTTGCAGCCGGCGCGGCGGCAGGCCGGTGCGGCCGAGCACGCCGCGTACCTCGGGCACCAGGTCGGCGCGGTGCAACTGGCGTACGGCGAGGTTGACGCTGACGAACGGCGCGTCGCCGTCGACCGCCGACCAGGTGCCCGCCTCGCGGCACGCCTCGGCCAGCACCCAGCTGCCGAGCGGGACGATCAGCCCGGTCTCCTCGGCCAGCGGGATGAAGCTGTCCGGCCGCAGCACGCCCAGCTCCGGGTGGCGCCAGCGGACCAGCGCCTCCATGCCGAGGACCCGCCCGTCGCGCAGGGACGTCAGCGGCTGGTAGTCGAGGTAGAACTCGCCCCGGTCCAGGGCGGCGGGGATGGCCGCGGACAGCGCGTACCGGGCCAGGTCGCGGCGGTTGCGGTCGGCGTCGAACAGCGACCAGCGGGCCCCGCCCGCGGCCTTGGCCCAGTGCAGCGTGCTGTCGGCCGCGCGCATCAGCTCCATCGGGGAGGTGCCCGCGACCGGGCGCTCCACGATGCCGATGCTCGCCGAGACGGTCAGCTCGTGGCCGTCGACCAGCGCCGGCTCGCGTACCGCGGCCAGCGCCGCCTCGGCGACCTGCACCGCGTCGTCGGTGCCGGTCGTGCGTTCGATCAGGATCACGAACTCGTCGCCGCCGAGCCGGGCCACCAGATGCTCGCCGAGCGCCTCGTGCAGCCGCTGCGCCACCGCGACCAGCAACGAGTCGCCGACCTGGTGGCCGAGGGAGTCGTTGACGACCTTGAACCGGTCCAGGTCCAGGAAGCAGACGCCGACCCGGTCGGCGCCCCGGTTGATCGCGGCGGCCAGCCGCTCGGTGAACAGCGTGCGGTTGGGCAGGCCGGTGAGCGGGTCGTGGGTGGCCTGGTGCCGGAACCGGGCCTCGCTGTCGCGCAGCGCCCGTTCCGCCTGCGCACGGGCCATCATGGCGGCCCGGCGGATGGACTCCTGCTCGTCGAGCGTGCGGTCGCGCAGCGCGCGGGCGTACCCGGTGGCGACGGTGGCGAGCAGCCGGGCCATCCGGTCCTCGACGTCGTCGACGACCAGGTCGAGGTCGCGGACCAGGCGCAGCTGGATCACCTCGACGGTGCGGCCCAGCCCTTCGGCGGAGGCGATGTGCGCCTGCACCAGCTCCGCGCCGACCTGCTGGCCGATCCGCAGGTCGAACGGCTCGGCACGCAGCGCCTGGGCCAGCCGTTCGGTGAGCCGTTGCAGCATCTCCTCCAGCTGCGACTGGGTCATCGGCAGGTAGCTGGTGCCGGACACCGCCTTGGCCCAGGCCCGGGCGAACACGCCGGGCCTGCTGCGGGCCGCGTCGTCACCCACCGAGCCGCCCGACCCCGCCCATGAACACGGCCCGCTCGGCGTTCTCGGCCTGGTCGGGGGAGTCCGGCCGCCACTGCGGCACCCACACCACACCCGGGTCGACCAGTTCGAAGCCGTCGAACAGCGCGGTCAGCTCGGCCCGGCTGCGGATCCAGAGCTGGCTGTCGGTGCGCCGGTAGACCCGCTCCGCCTCGGCCCGCTCGCCGGTGCCGTCGCGGCCCTCCTCGCTGGCCTGGGAGAGCACCAGGTGGCTGCCGGGCGCCAGTGCTCCGCGCAGCGTCCGCAGGATCTCCTCGGGGCGGTCGCTGTCCGGGATGAAGTGCAGCACCGCCACGATCATCACCGCGACCGGACGGCTGAAGTCCAGCAGCCGGGTGACCTCCGGATGGGTCAGGATCGCCTCCGGGCGGCGCAGGTCCTCCTGGAGTACGGTGGYGTGCTCGTTGCCGGCCAGGATCTCCTGGCTGTGCGCCACCGCCACCGGGTCCACGTCGACGTAGACGACGCGCGACTGCCCGTCGATCCGCTGGGCGATCTCGTGCACGTTGCCGACGGTGGGGATGCCGGAGCCGATGTCGAGGAACTGGCGGACGCCGGCCTGGGCGAGGTACTGCACGGCCCGGCGCAGGAACGCGCGGTTGGCCTGGGCCATCAGTGGCGCCTCCGGCACCGCCTCCACCATCGCGCGGGCGGCCGCCCGATCGGCGGCGAAGTTGTGCGAGCCGCCGAGGTAGTAGTCGTACATGCGGGCGACGCTGGGGCGTTCGATGTCGATCGTCTCGGGTGCCCAGTCCGGCCGCTGCATGTCCTGCCCCTCGGGTGTCGACGGCGCGCGGTGGTCACCGCCGCGCGGATCACCCGGGTATTCTGCCCCTCCGCCGTCGTGGTGCAAAGACCGTCGTCGCTATGCGTCCGGCCGTTCACCGTACGCGGTCAGCCGCACCCACGACGCCGGAGAGGCCCGCGTCCGCGGTGGACGGGGCCTCTTCCGGCGGTGTGCCTCAGAACTTGGGCGCGTCCGGTGCCTCGAGCAGGCCCAGCCGCAGCGCGGTCATCAGCGCCTGGGCCCGGTTGGCGGCACCCAGCTTCTCGTAGAGCTTGGAGATGTGGGTCTTGGCGGTCGACTCGCTGACGAACAGCTGCTTGGCGATGCCCGCCACGCTCATGCCGTCGGCGAGCAGCCGCAGCACCTGGCCCTCACGGGGGGACAGCTGCGGGCCGGACGGGGCCAGCCGGCGCTTCATCGCCTCGGCCAGGTCGGCGGCGGTGAACGCGCTGGGGGAGGAGGCGGCGTGCCGGGCGGCGGCGACCACCTCGTCGGCCGGCGCGGTCTTCGGCACGAACGCGCTCGCGCCGGCTTCCAGGGCGCCGAAGAGCTGGTCGTCGCCGGCGTACATGGTCAGCACGACGATGCCCATCGACGCGCTGGACTTGCGCAGGGCGCGGGTGGCCTCCAGGCCGCTGCCGTCGGGCAGGCGAAGGTCCATGATCACCACGTCGGGCTGGAGCGCGCCGGCCTGGCGCACGCCCTCCGCGGCGGTGGCGGCCTCGCCAACGACCTCGAACTGACGGTCACGCTCGAACGCGTGACGAAGACCCTTACGGATGAGGTCGTGGTCGTCGACTAGGAGAACCTTGGTACGGGTGGCCGGTGTCGGACTGCTGGTCATCCTCGGGTTACTCCCCTTCTGCTGCTGCGGCGCTGCCGCGCACCTTATCGCGCCGGGGCGACGAGCCGAGCACCACGGCCACTGTCGTCCCACTGGGTCGACGTGGCCTGATCTCCAACCGGCCTCGGATACGTTCCGCCCTCTCGGCCATGATCGCAAGGCCATAGTGCCCGTCCGGGCGCTGGTCACCGATGCCGTGACCGTCATCCGACACTTCGATTCGGGTGTACGGGGGATCCACCTCGCACGTGACCCACAGATTCGACGCGCCGGCGTGCTTACGGGCGTTCGTCACCGCCTCCTGCGCGATGCGCAGCAACTCGGCCTCGGTCGCGGCCGGCAGCCGGGCGGTGGACTCGTCGAGTGACAGGTGCACCCGCAGGCCGCCGGAGGCGCCGACGGTGCGGGCGTACTCGGCGATGGCGGCGGCCAGGCCACCGTGCCGGTCCACCTCGCTGCGCAGCTCGAACAGGCTCAGCCGCAGCTCGGTGATCACCCGGGTCACCTCCTGGCGCAGCGTGCGCAGCGAGTCGGCGGTCTCGTCGGCGTCCTCGTGCACGGTGGCCAGGGCGTTGTCGATGCCGTACCCGACCATGACCAGTTCCTGGGCGACCCCGTCGTGGATCTCCCGGGCCAGCCGCTGCCGCTCCTCGTTGGTCGCCAGCGAGCGCACCTCGTCGAAGAGCAGCGCCGCCTCCAGCCGCAGCGCCGCCGGGCCGGTCAGCGCCGTCACCCGGGACACCACCGGCGGCGGGTACGCGGCGGCGGTGTCCGCCTCGATCACCACCAGGCCGACCGTGCGTACGCCCGCCACCAGCGGCACGATCAGCGCGGAGACCTCGCCGGAGTGCCGGGACCGGGCCTGCGACCGGGACGAGACGGTCGGCTGCTGGCTGGCCCAGGCGTCGGCGATGGCCGAGTCGGCGTCGAGCGTGGTCTCCCAGTCGACCCGGTCCGCGCCGATCTGGGCCAGCACCACCAGCCGGCCGCCGCCGCTGGCGGAGAGCACTGCGCCCCGGTCGGTCTTCGCCACCACCCGCAGCTCCTCCAGCAGGTGCTCGGAGATGCCGCCCGGGTCGAGCGTGGCGCCGGGCAGCTGGCGGGCGACCGTACGCAACTGGGTGAGCAGCCGGGTCGCCTCGGCGTACGGCTGGGGTTTGCCCTCGCCGCGGACCCGCATCACGCGCTGGAGCGTGCCGGCGGTGTAGAGGCCGAGACCGGCCAGGATCAGCCACTGGGCGCAGACCGCCAGGTAGCCCACCTGACCGAGCTGCGCGCCGCCGTCGACCCGGGTGAACGCGGCGCTCGCCACGAGCGTCGCCGCCGCCACCGCGAGCAGCGCGGCGCCCTCGCGGAACCGGCGGCTCAGCGCGGTCACGGTGACCGGCACCGCGAGGTACGGCAGCACCGCCGAGGCGCCCACGCCCCCGGTGACACCGGTGAGGTGGGTGTCGGCGGCGACCTGGCTGGCGGCCAGCCCGAGCACCACCACCTCGGCGAACCTGCTGATCGGGGTGAGCAGCCGGTGCTGTGGGGCGAGCACGGCGGGCAGCCCCGCGACGCCCAGCAGGGCGATCCACCAGAGCTGGGCGGCGTCGCGGGTGGCGAACAGGGTCAGGGCGGCGACCAGCGCGAGGAGGACCGCGCGGGCCGCGACCGCGAGGGGCTGCGTCTGCGGCTGGCCGGATGTGGAGGCGGGCACGTGACGGATCGTAGTCAGCGTTGGTAGATCTCCGCGATCTCCGAGGCGTACGTCTTGTGCACGACCTGCCGCTTGACCTTCAGCGACGGGGTCAGCTCACCGGTGGTCTCGGTGAAGTCCTGCGGCAGGATCCGGAACACCTTGATCGCCTCGGCCTTGGAGACCGCCTGGTTGGCCTGGTCGATCGCGCCCTGCACCTCGGCGCGCAGCGTCGCGTCCTCGCGCAGCTCGGCGATGCTCGTGGTCTCCGGGCGGCCCTGCGCGGCGAGCCACTTCGGCAGCGCCTCCTCGTCGATGGTGACGAGCGCGGCGATGAACGGCTGCCGGTCGCCGACCACCACGCACTGGCTGATCAGCGGGTGCGCCCGGACCTGGTCCTCCAGCACCGCCGGGGCGACGTTCTTGCCGCCGGCGGTCACGATGATCTCCTTCTTGCGGCCGGTGATGCTCAGGTAGCCGTCCTCGTCGAGGTGCCCGAGGTCGCCGGTGCGGAACCAGCCGTCGGCGCTGATCGCCTCGGCGGTGGCCGCCTCGTTGTGCCAGTAGCCCTGGAAGACGATGTCGCCGGCGATGAGGACCTCGCCGTCGTCCTCGATCCGGATGGTGACGCCGGGCAGCGGGCGGCCGACGGTGCCGATCCGGGTGCCGGTGGGCAGGTTCGCGGCGGCGGCCGGGGAGGTCTCGGTCAGGCCGTACCCCTCGCAGATGGTCACCCCGATGCCGCGGAAGAAGTGCCCGAGGCGCGCGCCCAGCGGCGCGCCGCCGGAGATGGCGTCGCGGCACCGGCCGCCCATCGCCGCCCGCAGCTTGCGGTAGACCAGCTTGTCGAAGAGGGCGTGCTGCGCGCGCAGGCCCAGGCCGGGACCGCCGGGCAGCTCCTGCGCCTCGCTCCAGGCGATGGC
Source organism: Micromonospora sp. II (assembly GCF_001709195.1). Classification (NCBI taxonomy): domain Bacteria; kingdom Bacillati; phylum Actinomycetota; class Actinomycetes; order Micromonosporales; family Micromonosporaceae; genus Micromonospora; species Micromonospora sp. II. The sequence goes on from NZ_LYXF01000035.1 coordinate 306,582, forward strand.
GACCTTCTCCGCCCGGTCGAAGATCTTGCCCTTCCCCTCGGACTCGGCCTTCTGCCGCGCGCCGTTGTAGACCTTCTCGAAGACCCGGGGTACGGAGAGCACGAACGTCGGCTTGACGTCCTGCAGCTCGGCGACCAGGTTCTTGGTGTCCGCGCAGTGCGCCATGGTGGCCCGGGCGTGCACCACGCCGACCTGGATGAGCCGGGCGAAGGCGTGCGCGAGCGGCAGGAACAGCAGCGTCGAGGCGCCCGGGCGGAACAGGTTCGGCAGCACCGGCACCGCGTTGGCGATGTCGGTGTAGATGTTGCGGTGGGTCAGCACGCAGCCCTTCGGCCGGCCGGTGGTGCCGCTGGTGTAGATGATCGTGGCGACGTCGCCGGCCTTGAGCATGGAGCGGCGCGTCTCGACCTCGGCCGGGTCCACCGCCTCGCCGGCGGTGACCAGGTCGTCCACCGCGCCCAGCTCGATCTGCCAGACCTCGCGCAGCTCGGGCAGCCGGTCCCGGACGCCGGCGACCAGGGTGGCGTGCGCGGTGCTCTCCACCACCACGGCGACGGCGCCGGAGTCGCCGAGGATCCAGGCGGCCTGCTCGGCGCTGGAGGTCTCGTAGATCGGCACGGTGACCGCGCCGGCGGCCCAGATCGCGTAGTCGAACAGGGTCCACTCGTAGCGGGTGCGGCTCATCAGGCCGACCCGGTCGCCGGGGGAGACGCCCGCCGCGATCAGGCCCCGGGCCACCGCGACCACCTCGTCGCGGAACTGCCGGCAGGTCACCTCCTCGCGCGCCGTCCCCGCGCCGGGACGGACGAACTGCACGGTGTCCGGGGCGACCTCGGCGTTTTCCCAGACCGGGTCGGTCAGGTTGGCCGCGTCGCCGACGGTGACGATCGGCGGGACGGAGAACTCGCGCACCTGCACTCCCTCGTGCTCTACCGGCGGGGGCCGGCCTGGTCGGCTCTGTCGAAACCTACCCGCACACCCCGGGGGGTCGGCCAGGGAGGTTGGCCGACCGGCTGGTGGGAGGCCCGTCGGCGGGTGGAGCGGCGCCGGGCGGGACGCGGCCGGGTAGCCTCCCCCCATGGCGGACTCCTCCACCCAGTCGATCATCATCGGCGCGTCACCGGACCGGGTGGCGGCCGTCATCTGCGACTTCCCCAGTTACCCCGAGTGGACCGAGGCGGTACGCGAGGCCGAGGTGATCGAGGAGTACGAGGACGGCTATGCCAGCCAGGTCCGGTTCACCCTCGACGCGGGCGTGCTGGCCGACGAGTACGTGCTGGCCTACGAGTACGCCGAGGACATCTCCCGGATCGAGTGGCGCCTGGTCGCCCCGTCGAAGATGCAGCGGTCCCAGCGCGGGTCGTACGACCTGGTGGGCAACCCGGACGGGACGACCACGGTGACCTACACGCTGGAGGTGGAGCTGTCCGTGGCGATGCTCGGCATGTTCCGCCGCAAGGCCGAGAAAATGATCATGGATACGGCGTTGAAGCAGCTCAAGCGCCGGGTAGAAGCACCCGGTGCGGCGCACTGACCCGACCGTCCCGACCGTCCCGGTAGTCACGCTGGAGGAGCCGAACCATGGGCACCACTGATCCGGGTTCGGCCCGGGAAGAGGCCGAGCGCCTCGTCGCCACCCTGCTCGCCGGCGCGAAGATGGCCGCCGCGGCGCCCGGCTCCGGCGCCTGGGGTCCGCTCGGTGGGATCCTCTCCGGTGTCCTCGGTCACACCCCGCCCGGCGCCGGGCCCGCTCCGGAGACGCCCGCGCCCGCCGGTTTCGCCACCGGCTCGCCGGAATGCTGTGTCTGCCCCGTCTGTCGCGGTATCGCCGCGTTGCGCGACCCGAGTCCGGAATTCGCCGAGCGGCTCGCCACCGGCGCCGGGGACCTGGCGGCCGGCGTGGCGAGCCTGCTGCGCGCGTTCACCCCCGCCGAGCCGGAGCGAACCGCCGACGACGGCACCGCCGCGGCGGACGGATCCGGGGACCACGTGTGGCGCGAGGCGACCCGTACCGGGCATGATTCTCAGCCGGCACCCGAGCAGGACGTGTGGTCCGCCGCCACCCGGGGGGAGGGCGCGGCCGATTCGGGTGCCGCCGCCGACGCCGCCGGGCCGCCGGAGCCGGCGACGAGCCGGCCACCGGCCGGCCGTCCCGTGGTGCCCGCCTCGCGGGCGTCCGGAGAGGTGGGCGCGGACGCACCAGGCGACGGGGCCTGACCACCGGACATCCCGGGACCGTACGGCTGGTTCGGCCGGTCCCCGGGCAGCACAGCAGAGGGGAGTGGCAGCGGTGACGCTGACCATCGGAGTCGACGTCGGTGGCACGAAGGTGGCCGGCGGTGTCGTGGACGACGCCGGCACGGTACTCGTGCAGACGCGACGGGACACCCCCGCCGACGACGTGGCCAAGACCCGCGACGTCATCATCGAGGTGGTCACCGAACTGGCCGCCGGGCACGCCGTCGAGGCGGTCGGCATCGGCGCCGCCGGCTGGATCGACGCCTCCCGCTCCACCGTGCTGTTCGCCCCGAACCTGGCCTGGCGGGACGAGCCGCTGCGCACGTACGTCGGGGACGCCACCGGCCTGCCGGTGATCGTGGAGAACGACGGGAACGTGGCCGCGTGGGCGGAGTTCCGCTACGGTGCGGCCCGCGACGCCGACGACTCGATGGTCATGTTCACCATCGGCACCGGCGTCGGCGGCGGCATCGTGCTCGGCGGCGGCCTGGTCCGCGGCGCCAACGGCATCGCCGCCGAGCTGGGGCACATGCTCACCGTGCCGGACGGCCACCAGTGCGGCTGCGGCCGGCTGGGCTGCATCGAGCAGTACGCCAGCGGCAGCGCCCTGGTCCGCTTCGCCCGCGCCGCCGCCCGGCAGGAGCCGCACCGGGCCACCGCGCTGCTGGAGCTGGCCGACGGCGAGGCCGAGTCGATCACCGGCCCGATGGTGACCGCCGCGGCCAAGGGCGGCGACCCGGTCTCCACCGAGGCGTTCGCCCAGGTCGGCCGCTGGCTCGGCACCAGCCTCGCGGACATGGCGCAGATCCTCGACCCGCAGGTGCTGGTGGTGGGCGGCGGCGTGATCGACGCCGGTGACCTGCTGCTCGGCCCGACCCGCCGGTCGTTCGCCGAGGCGCTGGCCCAGCGCAGCCGCCTGCCCGTCGCCGAGGTGCGCCCGGCCGAGCTGGGCAACACCGCAGGTGTGATCGGCGCCGCCGACCTGGCCCGGCGGATCTGACATGACGGACTCGGGTGTGCCGCTGCGGGTGCTGTCGTACAACGTCCACGGCCAGCGGGACGACACCGCCGCGCTGGCCGAGGTGGTCCGGGGCGCGGAGCCGGACGTGGTGATCGTCCAGGAGGGACCGCGCCGGTTCCGGTGGCGGCAGAAGTGCGCCGCGCTCGCCGAGTCGTTCGGCATGGTGGTGGCGGCCGGTGGCCTGCCGTCGCTGGGCAACGTGCTGCTGACCAGCCTGCGGGTGCGGGTCACCGAAACCAGCTGCCAGCGCTATCCGCTGACGCCGGGGCGGCACATGCGCGGCGCCGCGTACGCGCGCTGCCGGGTCGGCGGCGTCGACGTGCTGCTGGCCGGCTCGCACCTGTCCACCGACCCGGCCGAGCGGCCCGCGCAGGCGGCCGCGTTCAAGCGGGAGCTGGCCGCGTCGACGCTGCCCGTGGTGGCCGGCGCGGACCTCAACGAGGGCCCGGACGGGCCGGCCTGGCGGACGGTCGCCGAGGGGCTCACCGACGCGGCGCTGGCCGCCGACCGGGCCGACCGGCACACGTTCTCCTGCGCCGACCCGCGCCGCCGCATCGACGCGCTGTTCGTCGACCCCCGGATCACAGTGGTCGACTACGACGTGGTGGACACGCCGCTGACCCGTCGCGCCAGCGACCACTTCCCGGTCCTGGTGGACCTGCTGCTGCCCACCGCCTGACGGCCGCGGACCGCCGGCCGTGACGCACGGTCACGGACCCGGCGGCCGGCAGGACAACCGCTTCGCCGCCTTTGCTCTGCCGCCACATGCGCATCAGTTACCCGTCGTGATCGGCGGCCGCTTCCCGGCCGGCCGGCCGAGAGGCGTCAGGCCAGCTCCCGCCGGTGCCGCGTCCGTGGCGGCAGAGCAAAGGGCGCACGAGGTACGCCTCCGGCGCGGCCGGTCCATTCACGCTCGGTGACCGGGTCGGCGGTGACGCTGTGTCAAGCGAGTCGAGCGGGTGGGCGGCGGCGAAATCGGTGGCTGGACAACCGCTGGCATTCTCGGCAGGATTTCGCGGTGTCCTCCTCCACCGACCCCGGCCACCCCGATCCGGACTCCACGGTCGCATCGAGCCGTGCCGAACGCCCGGTCTCCGACCGGGGTGACACGGTCTGCGTCATCGGCGCCGGCGCCAGCGGCCTGACCGCCGTCAAGAACCTCCGCGAGGCCGGCTTCGGCGTGGACTGCTACGAGCGGGAGACAGGCGTCGGCGGCGCCTGGAACTGGCGGCACGACCGCAGCCCGGTGTACGCCAGCACGCACCTGATCTCGTCCCGGCCGTTCACCCAGTTCCCCGACTTCCCGATGCCGGACGACTGGCCGGACTACCCGCACCACAGCCAGCTGCTGTCCTACTTCGAGCGGTACGCCGACCACTTCGACCTGCGCCAGCACGTCTGGTTCGGCACCGAGGTGGTCCGGGTCGAGCCGGTCGAGGGGGACCGGTGGGACGTGACCACGCGCAGCACCGGCGGCTACGGCCCCGAACGCACCTCCCGGTACGCCGCCGTGGTGCTCGCCAACGGGCACAACTGGTCGCCGAAGCTGCCCCGCTACGAAGGGCTGGAGCAGTTCCGGGGCGAGGTCATGCACGCCTCGTCCTACAAGGACCCGGCGCAGCTGCGCGGCAAGCGGGTGCTGGTGGTGGGCGCCGGCAACACCGGCTGCGACATCGCGGTCGAGGCGGCCCAGCAGGCGTCGCACTGCTGGCACTCCACCCGGCGCGGCTACTGGTACGCCCCGAAGTACGTCCTCGGCCGCCCCGCCGACCAGGTCAACGACACGCTGCTGGCGCTGCGGGTGCCACTGCGGGTCCGGCAGTGGCTCTACCACTGGACGCTGCGGCTGACCGTCGGCGACCTGACCCGGTTCGGCATGCCCGAGCCCGACCACCGCGTCTACGAGACGCACCCGATCGCCAACAGCCAGCTCGTCTACTACGTCGGGCACGGCGAGGTCACGCCGGTGCCGGACGTGGCCCGGTTCGACGACCGCGCGGTCGAGCTGACCGACGGCCGGCGCATCGACCCGGAGCTGGTCGTCTTCGCCACCGGCTACCTGCCGCGCTTCGAGTTCCTCAAGGGACAGGTGCTCGGCGACGAGGACGGGTCCGGGCGGCCCCGGCTGTGGCTCAACGCGTTCACCGCCGGGTATCCCACGCTCGCCGTGGTCGGCCTGGTGCAGCCGGACTCCGGCATCTTCCCCATCTCGCACTGGCAGAGCGTGCTGTTCGCCCGGCTGCTCACGCTGCGCGCCACCCGGCCGGAGCGGGCCGCCGCGTTCGAACGCAAGGTCCGCGCGGGCCTCGGCGAGCGGTACTCGGCCAAGGTCAAGGACAGCACCCGGCACTGGTTCGAGGTCGGGCACGCCGACTACCTGCGTGCGCTCCAGCGGGCGCTGCACGAGCTGGAGGGTGTCAAATGACGGTTGAGCGTGTGCGGGTGGTCCGGTCCTGGGAGTGGGCCCGGCCGGAGCGGCCCGCCCGCCGGGAGGTTCTCGCCGCCGTACCCGAGCGGGAGGAGGCGAAGCCGCCGCTGCTGTTCGTGCCCGGCTTCGGCCACGGTGCGTGGGCGTTCGCCGAGCACTGGCTGGGGCACGCCGCCGGTCGCGGCTTCCCGGCGTACGCGCTGAGCCTGCGCGGGCACGGCGGCAGCGAGCCGGCGCCGGAGGCGACGCTGCGCTCGTACACCCATGACGTGACGCAGGTGGCGGCGAGCCTGCCGCGGCAGGCGGTGCTGGTGGGGCACGGCGCCGGCGCCCGGGTCGTGGCGCACGCGCTGGCCCGCTACCCGGCGCGGGCCGCGGTGCTGGTGGCGCCGGTGCTCGGCGGCTGGGCGACGTTCGGCACGGCGTTGCGGCGCAATCCGGCCGGGACCCTGCCGGCGGTCTTCGGCGCCGGGCTGCGGCTGCACCGGCGGCAGCTGTTCAGCCGGGAGCTGCCCGACGCCGACGCCCGGCGGCACCTGGCCCGGCTGGGCCGGGCCGGGCGGCGGGCGCAGTGGCAGCTGCTGACCGGCCGGGGGCCGGAGCCGGCGGTGGGCCGGCCACCTGTGCTGGTGCTGGGCAGCCCGGACGACCGGGTCGTGCCGGCGTCCGCGCTGATCCGGGCCGCCCAGCGGTACGCCTCCGCGCCGCTGCTCTTCCCCGGCATGGGGCACGACCTGATGCTCGACGCCCGCTGGCGGGAGCCGATCGACGCGATCCTGGACTGGCTGGACAAGGACCCGGCGTCCGCGGCGGGGTGAGCGCCGGGGCGCCGGCTCAGCGGGTTGCGGCGCGGCGGCCGGCGAGCGACCCGCTCTCCTCCAGCGCGCTCAGGTAGGACGCCGCCCAGGCGTGGATGTCGTTGCGCGCCAGATGGTCGCGCATCGCGCGCATCCGCGCCGACACGTCCTCCGGGCCGGCCCGCAGCGCGGCCAGCAGCCCCTGCTTGAGGCCGTCGAGGTCGTGCGGGTTGACCAGGTACGCCTGCTCCAGCTCGGAGGCGGCGCCGGCGAACTCGCTGAGCAGCAGCGCGCCGGTGCCGTCGACCCGGGCCGCCACGTACTCCTTCGCGACCAGGTTCATCCCGTCGCGCAGCGGCGTCACCGCCATCACGTCCGCGACGCGGTAGAGCGCGACCAGCTCGGCCCGGTCGAACGGCTGGGAGAGGTAGTGGATCGCCGGCTCGCCGACCCGGCCGAACTCGCCGTTGATCCGCCCGACCTGGTGCTCCACCCGGTCCCGCAGGATCTGGTACTGCGCCACCCGGTCGCGGCTGGGCACCGCCACCTGCACCAGCACGGTGTCGCGGACCTTGATGTCGCCGCTGGCGAGCAGCTCGCGGTACGCCTTGAGCCGCTGCTCGATGCCCTTCGTGTAGTCCATCCGGTCGACGCTGAGGATCACCTGCTCCGGCTGGCCCAGGTCCTGCCGCAGGCGGCGGGCCCGCTCGGCGACCTCCGGGCGGGCCGCGAGCGCGGACATCTCGGCGGTGTCGATGGCGACCGGGAAGGCGCCGATGCGCACCACCCGGCCGTCGACGCCGATCCGCCGGTCGGTGGCGGGCAGGCCGAGCACCTTGGTGGCGAGCTGGGCGAAGTTGTGCGCGGCCTGGGCCCGCTGGAAGCCGATCAGGTCGGCGCCGAGCATGCCGCGCAGCAGCTCGGCGCGGCGCGGCAACTGCATGAACAGCTCCGGCGGCGGGAACGGCACGTGCAGGAAGAAGCCGATCCGCAGGTCCGGCCGCAGGTCGCGGAGCAGGCCGGGCACCAGCTGGAGGTGGTAGTCCTGCACCCAGACCAGGCCGCCGGGCTCGGCCGTCTCGGCCGCCGCCTCGGCGAAGCGCTGGTTGACCCGCTGGTACGCCTCCCACCACCGGCGGTGGTACTCCGGCTGCTCGACGGCGTCGTGGTAGAGCGGCCAGAGGGTGGCGTTGGCGAAGCCCTCGTAGTGGTCGCGGAAGTCCTCGGCGCTCAACGGGACGGTGTGCATCCGGACGCCGTCCACGTCCGGCAGCGCGGGGGCGGGACCGGTGCCGCCGGCCCAGCCGACCCAGGTGGCGGGCGTCTGCCGCAGCAGCGGGTGCAGGGCGCTCACCAGGCCGCCGGGGCTGCGGCGCCACTCGAAGGCGCCGTCGGGCGCCACACTGTCGTCGATGGGGAGGCGGTTGGCCACCACCACCAGGGGGCTCTGTCGCATCGGGCATTCCGCTCAGCAGGGGACCGGCGACCCGGAAGAGACGCAAGCCGGACAGCCGGTGCGGGACGTGACGTTCAGCCTATTCCTACTGACTGTAAGTTACACGCTTGTTACGTCCCGGCCCAGGGGCGAGCGGCGTCCCGCCATCCGGGCAGAGCCGGACGGCGCGACCTCAGACGACCGCGCCGTCGTCCGGGTCGTGGTCGTCCCGGTCGCCGGGGCGCAGCCGCCAGATCAGCATCACGAAACCGGCCAGGATGCCGGAGAAGCCGAGCAGCGTCACCACCGACGGGTCGACCAGCGACACCACGGTGGGGGACAGGAACAGCAGGAAGCCGAGCACGATGCAGGCCACGCCGAGCACCGCGTACTTGGAGAAGCGGGGCAGCGGCGGCGGCGGGGGCGGGGTGTAGTGCTCCTCGTCCGACGCCTCGTCGGGCAGGTTGGCGCCGAACGTGTCCAGGCCGTCCAGCAGCGAGGGCTCGTCGTGCCGGTCCCGGCTGAGCGAGACGCCGGAGATGTCGGCCGCGTACGGCAGCCGGCGCACGTCGGTGGCGGTCGGCCCGGCCGGCTCCTCGGGGCGGCTGCCGGCGGCGGCGCCCGGCGGGGGTGGGTCGTCCACGTCCTCGGCCGCGGGCCAGGGGTGGCTGCCGGCGCTCGGCGCGGTGTGGAACCCGGCGACGATCTTCGCCCACTCGGCCTCGATGTCCGGCTCGTCGGCGCGCGGCTGCTCGCCGCCGCCCTCGTCGGCGAGCTGGGTGAGGTAGTCCCGGGCGGTGGTCAGGTGCGACCTGTCGACGTAGAGCCGGTCGACCGGGCGGGCCGGGACGGTGGTGGTGCGGGTCACCGGGTTCAGGTCGGCCGAGGGCTGGAGGTAGGCCGCGATGCCACCGGCGGCGAGCACGTCGAGCAGGTGCTCGCCGACGCGTGGATCGACGTCGCCCGCGACCGCGTACTCGGCCGCGTCGAGCCCGTTGTCCCGTCGTCCCCGACGGGGCCCGCCCCCTGACACCGGACACCCCCTTCGCCGATCCCTGCCCGTGCCCTGAATCGTGACACGTCGGCACCCGGTTCCGGGAGTGCGTTGTGGCGTGCCGCTCGTCGTTCGTACCCTCTTCCCGGACTCCTCCGGGCGCCGACGGCGCCTCCGGGGCCACGCGGCGACCCGCCCGCCGCCACCGACACGGGAAGGACGCCGGTGCTGTACTGGCTGCTGAAGTACATCATCCTCGGCCCGCTGCTGAGGCTGATCTTCCGCCCGCAGGTCGAGGGACTGGAGCACGTGCCGGACACCGGGCCGGTGATCCTCGCCAGCAACCACCTCTCCTTCTCGGATTCGATCTTCACTCCGTTGATCGTCAAGCGAAAAGTCACATTCATCGCCAAAGCCGAATACTTCACGGGTAGGGGCCTCAAGGGCTGGCTCACCAAGATGTTCTTCGTCGGCTCCGGCACCATCCCGGTCGACCGCTCCGGCGGCCGGGCCGCCCGTGCCGCCCTCGACACCCAGCTGTCGGTGCTGCGGGCCGGCGGCATCGCCGGCATCTACCCGGAGGGCACCCGGTCGCCGGACGGCCGGCTCTACCGGGGCAAGACCGGGGTGGCGCGGCTGGCGCTGGAGAGCGGCGCCCCGGTGGTCCCGATGGCCATGCTCAACTCCGACGCCATCCAGCCGACCGGGCAGATCATCCCCAACCTGGGCCGGGTGCGGATCCGGTTCGGGCCGCCGCTGGACTTCTCCCGCTACGCCGGGATGGCCGGTGACCGGTTCGTCGAACGGGCCGTCACCGACGAGATCATGTACGAGCTGATGGAGCTGTCCGGCCGCGAGTACGTCGACACGTACGCGCAGAAGGCCAAGGGCGCCGGGGCGCGCCAGCCGGTACCGGCCTGACCCTCAGCCCGCCCCGGCGATCCGCAGCAGCCCGCCCGCGGCGTGCCGGTCGGCGAACGCGCGTACCCGGGCCAGCGTCGCCGCCGCGGCCGGCGGGTCCGCCTCGGTCAACGGCCCGACCGCCAGCGCGGACGCGATCATCTGGTCGGTCACGTCGGTCATCTCCGCGTACCCCTCGGCGGCGGTGGTGAGCAGCCGGCCCGCCCGCGCGGCGTCCCCGGCCCGCCGGGCCAGCGCCGCCTCGGCCGACCCCCCGGCCGCCCGCGCCCAGCGGGTCACCCGTGGCGCGTGGGCCAGCAGGTCGCGCACCAGCTCCGCGGCGTCGCCGCCGAGCAGCGCGGCGACGTGACCGACCGCCGGCACCCACTCGGCGAACGGGATCATCTTGGTCTGCCGCCAGTCCTCGTCCAGCTCGGTGAGCAGCGCCATCGCCTCGTCCCGGCGGCCCTGCACGGCGCGGCAGAGCGCCGCGTGCGCCAGCGTGGAGCGCAGCACGCGCTGGAAGCCGCTGCGCCGGGCCGCGACGAGCGCCTGGTCCACCAGGTCCTCGCCGGCGCCCGGGCCGGCCGGGTCGTCGCCGAGCGCCCGGATCCAGCCGGACACGGCCACGATGTGCAGGTCCCACTCGTCGGTCGGGCGTCGCGTCGACCCCTCGGCCATCCGCAGCGCCGCCGTCCAGTCCCCGCTGTAGTACGACTGGGCCCACTGGTCGCTGAAGCTCACCGTCAGCGCGTGCTCGCCGGCCAGGTCCAGGGACCGCTGCTCGTCGACCAGCCGGGCCGAGCCGGTCAGGTCGCCCTCCTCCTGCAGCACCCAGGCCAGGTTGTGCACCGCGCGGCGGCGGCTGGTCAGCCGCTCCACCCGGCACTCCTCGGTCACCTCGGCCAGTTCCGCGTACGCCTCCTCGGCGCCGGCCTGGTAGCGGACCACGGCGAGCGTGATGCGCGCGTTCGCCCGCGCCTCGGGCAGCCCCAGCCGCTCGGCCAGCTCGGCGGCGCTGCGCGCGGCCACGCACGCCGGCTCGGTCTCCGCGTCGAGCATGTGCGCCCGGGCCAGCTCCAGCAGCACGCCCACCTTGTCCTCGCTGTCCGGCAGCGTGGCGTGCAGCCCGATCGCCTGATCCAGGCAGCGCATCAGCTCCGAGCGGTCGGCCCGGGCGAAGGCCGCCGTGGCCAGCAGCCGCCACGCCTTCGCCGCGCCGGGCCGGTCACCGGCGTCGGCCAGCCGGCCGGCCAGCGTGGTGAGCAGCGCGGTCCCGCCGCCGTCGAGGAACCCGTCGCGGTCCCGGTAGAACGCCAGCTCGGCCTGGAACAGCTCCAGCGCCGGGTCCGGTCCGCACTCCACGCTCAGCGCGCGCTCCACGAGCGTGGCAGCGGTCTCCAGCGCGTGCAGCTCGTACGCCCGGCGGGCGGCCCGGTGCAGCGCGGACCGGGTCGCGGCGGCGTGCGGGGCCTGGTCCAGCCCGACGGTACGGGCGATCTCGTGCGCCGCCCACCTGTGGTTGGCCAGCACCTCGGCCCGGTCGTGCTGCCGGCCGTCGGCGAGCTGCTCCAGCCAGTCGGCGGTGCGCTGGTGCCGGGCGACCCGCTCGGCCCGGGGCAGCCGCTGGTAGCAGACGTCCCGGACCAGCACGTGCCGGAACCGGTACTCGGCCTGGCCGGGCATGGTCGAGACGGGCAACTCGTAGACCAGGTCCCGGCGCTGGAGGTGGTGCAGCGCGCGCTCGACCCACTCCGTCGGGCGGCCGAGCGCCAGCGCCACCGGCGCCGCCCAGAACTGCACGCCCACCACCGAGGCGGCCTGGAGCACCGCGCGGTCGGCCGGGTCGAGCAGGTCCAGCCGGTTGGCGATGACCGCCTGCACGGTACGCGGCATCCCGGCGACCCCGGCCGGGTCGACGAGCGCGAGCCCGGCGGTCCGCTCGGCGAGCCCGCCGTCGAGCAGCATCCGCGCGTACTCCTGTGCGTAGAGCGGGTTGCCGTCGGCGAACTCGATCAGCGGCGCCCGCGCGTCCTGCGGCAGCGTGGCCTGGCCGAGCAGCAGCGAGTAGAGCGTGTCGATGTCCCCGTCGTGCATCGGCGGCACCGAGATGGACATCGCCCCGCTGATCGTGCCGGTCCAGGCCGGGTGCCGTTCGCGCAGCTCCGGCCGGGCGGTCGCGACGACGAGCAGCGGCACGTTGCGCGCCGCCGCGCCGAGCTGCTCGACGAAGGACAGCATCGCCTCGTCGGCCCAGTGCATGTCCTCGAAGACGAGCACCGTGGGGCCGGTCGCGGCCAGGGCGAGCAGGAAGCGCCGCCACGCCGCCTCGGTCTCGGCCGAGGTGAGCCGTTCGCCGGAGACGCCGACGAGCGGGCCCAGCGCCTCGGCCAGCCGTACCGCGTGCGGCTCGGCGAGGCGGCCCAGCCGCTCGCGCAGCCGGTCCCGGACGGTGGCCGGGTCGTCGGCGCCGGTCAGCCCGGCCCAGCTGCGGACGATGTCGGCGAGCGCGGCGTAGGTGACGTTCTCGCCGAACGGCGGGCACTGGCCGGTCAGCCAGGTGACCCGGGCGCCGGGCAGGCTGGCGGCGTGCCGGGCCAGCTCGCGCAGCAGCCGGCTCTTGCCCACCCCGGCCGGGCCGAAGACGGTGAGCAACTGCGAGGTGCGCTCGGTCAGCGTGCGGTGCAACGCGCTGACCAGCAGGCCCCGCTCGTGGTCCCGGTCGACCATCGGGGTCAGCTCGGCGGTCTGCCCGTCGCGCCGGGGCCGTGCCCGCACGGCCAGCCAGATCCGGCTCACCGTGGACCGGCCGCGCAACGTCACCGGCGGCTGGTCCGCGTACTCCATCTCGCGCCGGGTGGCCGCCCACGTGCTCTCGTCGACCACCACGCCGCCGACCGGGGCGAGCGCCTGCAACCGGCTGGCGGTGTTCACCACGTCGCCGGTGACGAACGCCTGGCCGCCGTCGCGCGCCGCGGCCAGGTCGACGAGGGCCTCGCCGGTGGCGATGCCGACCCGGAAACCCAGCGGCGGGTGCGGCCCGGCCGGCTGGCGGGCCAGGCTGCGCTGCAGCTCCAGCCCGGCGCGTACGCAGCGCAGCGCGTCGTTGTCGGTGGCCACCGGCGCGCCGAACAGCGCCATGACGGCGTCGCCGATGTACTTCTCCACCACGCCGCCGTACTGGTGCACCAGCCGGCGCACGGTGGCGAAGTAGACCTGTTGCAGGCTGCGTGCCTGCTCCGGATCGGCCCGCTCGGCGTACGTGGTGAAGTCGACGATGTCGATGAAGAGCACGCTGACCTGCCGGCGGTCCTCCTGTACCGCCACCGCGTGGTCGCGCAGCGGCTGACCGCAGTTGGTGCAGAAGTTCGCGCCGGTGTCGTTGGCGTGCCCGCAGCCCGGGCAGGACGCCGCCAGCGGACGGCCGCACCCGCCGCAGAAACGGTCGTCCGGCCCGGCGGTCCGGGCGCAGTGTCCACAGGTGAGGTCGATGTCCGGCTCCGTACGCGTGAGGTCCCCAGTGTCCCGCGCGGCCGCCGCAGTCGGGTACCCGACGGGTCGGCGGGACGTCACGGCTGTTCGGCCGGGTCTAGTCTCCCCTAGCAGGAAGTCCCGTCGACAGGGAGATTGCCGTGCACGTCCGGCTGTCCGCCTCATGGACCGATCCACGGGGGACGGTGTGGGCCGTCGGCGACACGGTCGACGTGGACGCCGTAACCCTCGCCGAACTGGAGGAAAAAGGAATGGTGGAGCAGCCCGCGGGTAGCGGATCGACCGAGACCACGACCACCACGACGACCCCGCCGAAGAAGACCGACCCCTCGAAGATCGGCCCGGGCCCGAGCGCGCCCCCGGCCGACAGCGACAAGGACTGACGGTCCGACCACGACGACGCGGGGGCCGGCGGGACGACCGCCGGCCCCCGCGTCGTCGTCGCTCAGCGGTCGTTCATGCCGGCCCGGCGGCGCAGCGCGGCCACGTCGGTGACCACGATGCGGCGCCCTTCGGTACGCAGCCAGCCCCGGCTGGCGAACGAGCCGATGGCCTGGTTGACGCTCTGCCGCGAGCCGCCGGCCATCTCGGCGAGCTGGCTCTGGTTCAGCTCGATGGTGATCATCGGGGCCTGGCTCTCGCCGGCCAGCCGGACCAGCGTCTTGGCCACCCGGCCGGGCAGGTCGAGGAAGACGTGGTCGGCGTTCTGCTCGGTGAGCCGGCGGATCAGCTGGCCGAGCGAGCGCATCACCGCGTCCAGGATGCGCGGGTTGGAGTGCACCAGCTCCATGAAGGCGGGCCGGGACAGCGCCAGCGCGGCGCAGTCCTCGATCGCCTCGGCCGAGGCGGACCGGGTGGAGGCGTCCAACAGGGACACCTCGCCGAGCACGTCCGGGGGTCGGATCACCGACAGCACCGCGCGCTCGCCGGTCGGCGCGGTACGGAACACCGCGACCGCGCCGCGGCGCAGGACGATCAGCGACTCGCCGGGGTCGTTCTCGACGAAGAGCAGCTGCCCCTTGCGGTAGGTGCGCGGTACGGCCGCGGCGATGACCCGCTGCCGCACCTCCGGCTCGAGCCCGGCGAACATCTCCACGCCCGTGAGCGCGTCACCCGGCTCCGGCAGGCGAGACTCCACGGCTCAACCCCTCCCCGGTCAGAAGTCACGACTCGCACACCGGGTGAAGCTGTCAGTCCCGGTACGAAGGCAGCTCAACCGGTTCGGCGCCCGACGGCGGTACACATCAGATCATGACGGTCCCGTCGCGTGCTGTACACCCCCGGAGACACTTCCGTGACCATGGCCCGGCCGTGTCCGGCACGCCGCCGACCTCGGCGGACGCCCCGGCGGGCGGTCCCCGGCGGTGATGGGCGAGGATGAGGGCGATGGTCTACCGCTATTTCTACGACTGCGAATTCATCGAGGACGGCCGGATCGTCGACCTGGTGTCGATCGGCGTCGTCGACGAGTACGGCCGCGAGTTCTACGCGGTCTCCACCGAGTTCGACGACTCCCGGGCGGTGCCCTGGGTGCGACGCAACGTGCTGGACAAGCTCCCCTCGCCGGCCGACCGGGCCTGGCGCTCGCGCGCGCGCATCCGTGACGAGCTGCACGACTTCCTGCTGGAGCCGGTGCGGGACCGGCCGGGCGAGCAGCTGGAGCTGTGGGCCTGGTACGCCGCGTACGACCACGTCGTGCTGGCCCAGCTCTGGGGCGCGATGCCGGCGCTGCCCCGGGAGATCCCCCGGTTCACCAAGGAGCTGCGTCAGCTCTGGGACGACCGGGGGCGTCCCCGGCTGCCGGACGCCGAGGCGGACCGGCACGACGCGCTCGTCGACGCCCGGCACAACCTGGCTCGGTGGCGGGCGATGACCGCGCGGGAGGTTTGACCCGTTCCGGCCCGGGCACCGCAGCGGCATCACGCCGATCTGAGACAGGAGTGCCCATGAGCAACGAGCCGACCACCGCAGCGGACGCCCGCCGCCGGGTCACCGAGCTGATCCGGGACGCCCGGATCTGCCTGCTCACCACCACCGGCGTGGACGGGCGGCTGGTCAGCCGGCCGATGGGGCTGCAGGAGGCGGAGTTCGACGGGGACCTGTGGTTCTTCGCGTACGCCGACTCCGCCAAGATCCGGCAGATCCGGGTCAACCCCCAGGTCAACGTCGGTTTCTCCGACCAGCGGCACCACGCCTGGGTGTCGGTGGCCGGCACCGCCACCGAGGAGTGGGACCCCGAGCGGGCGAAGGAGCTGTGGAACCCGCTGCTCAAGGTGTGGTTCCCGGACGGTCTGGACACGCCGGGGATCACGTTGATCAAGGTGCACGCCGGCTCGGCGGAGTACTGGGACTCGCCCGGCAGCACAGTGGTGAACCTGCTCGGGTTCGCCAGGGCGGCGGTGACCGGCAAGCCGCCGAAGGCGGGGGAGAACCACGAGGTCAGCTACTGACGGGTAGGGCCGTCCGTCGTCCGGAACGGCCCGGGGTGCGGTGTCGGCGTACACCTGTGGCGACTACAGTGCGCACTGACGGCCCGCCCCGGGCCGGCAACGGCGCCGATGGTCTGATCTGACACATATCCTGGGGCTTATCCGGGCTTCACCTGATGCTCCAGGAGGATGAGCAGATCATGCGTATCGGCGTGCTCACCGGCGGCGGCGACTGCCCAGGTCTCAACGCGGTGATTCGGGCGGTGGTCCGCAAGGGCGTCGCCACCTACGGTCACGAGTTCGTGGGCTTCCGGGACGGCTGGAAGGGCCCGCTCGAGGGCCTGACCAAGCCGCTGGGCATCCCCGAGGTGCGCGGCATCCTGCCCCGCGGCGGCACCATCCTCGGCTCGTCCCGCACCAACCCGTTCAAGATCGAGAACGGCGTGGAGCGGATCAAGGAGAACCTGGCCGCCCAGGGCGTGGACGCGCTGATCGCGATCGGCGGCGAGGACACGCTCGGCGTCGCCACCAAGCTGCACGAGCTGGGCGTCCACGTCATCGGCGTGCCGAAGACGATCGACAACGACCTGGGCGCCACCGACTACACGTTCGGCTTCGACACCGCGGTGAACATCGCGATGGAGGCGATCGACCGGCTGCACACCACCGCGGAGAGCCACCACCGCACGCTCGTGGTCGAGGTCATGGGCCGGCACGCCGGCTGGATCGCGCTGCACGCCGGCCTCGCCGGTGGCGCCAACGTGATCCTGCTGCCGGAGCGGCAGTTCGACGTCGAGCAGGTCGCCGGCTACGTCGAGAAGCGCTTCCAGCACCAGTACGCCCCGATCGTCGTGGTCGCCGAGGGCGCCCAGCCGCTGGACGGCCAGATGGTGCTGCACAACCAGGAGCTGGACGCGTTCGGCCACGTCCGCCTGGGCGGCATCGGCCAGTGGCTCGCCGAGCAGCTGGAGGCGAAGACCGGCAAGGAGGCCCGCACCGTGGTGCTCGGCCACATCCAGCGCGGCGGCACGCCGACCGCGTTCGACCGGGTGCTCGCCACCCGGCTCGGCCTCCACGCGATCGACGCCGCGAACGAGGGCGACTGGGGCAAGATGGTCGCGATGCAGAGCACTGACATCGTCCGGGTCCCGCTGGCCGACGCCACCCGCGAGCTGAAGACCGTGCCGCTGGAGCGGTACGCCGAGGCCGAGGTCTTCTTCGGCAGCTGATCGACGGCGCACGGCGTGGCGGGCCGGTGATCCGGCCCGCCACGCCACGCCCACGTGACCCGGGAAGGGGTACGGCTGATGGCACGCGAGGTGCACACGGTCGCGGTGATCGGCGCCGGCAAGATCGGTGAGCTGATGCTGTCCGGGCTGCTGCGCTCCGGCTGGCCGGTGGAGCGGCTGCTCGCCACCGCGCGCCGCCCGGCCCGGGCGAAGGAGCTGGCCGACCGCTACGGCGTACGTGTGGTGGACAACCTCACCGCGGTGACCGAGGCCGAGGTGCTCGCGGTGTCGGTCAAGCCGCAGGACGCCGCCGCGCTGCTGGACGAGATCGGCCCGAAGGTGCCGGCGGACAAGCTGGTCATCTCGCTCTGCGCCGGCCTGCCGACGGCGTTCTTCAACCGACGGCTGCCAGAGGGCACCCCTGTGGTCCGGGTGATGACCAACACCCCGGCGCTCGTCGACCAGGCGATGAGCGCCATCTCGGCGGGCGCGTACGCCACCGGTGAGCACCTGGCCCTGGCGGAGGAGATGTTCTCCCCGCTCGGCTCGACCGTCCGGGTGCCCGAGTCGCAGCAGGACGCGGTCACCGCGCTCTCCGGCTCCGGTCCGGCCTACTTCTACCTGCTGGTCGAGGCGATGATCGACGCGGGGATCCTGCTCGGCCTGCCGCGCCAGGTGGCGCACGAGCTGATCGTGCAGACCGCGATCGGTTCGGCGGTGATGCTGCGCGACTCCGGCGAGCACCCGGTGAAGCTGCGCGAGGCGGTCACCTCGCCGGCCGGCACCACCATCTCCGCGGTCCGCGAGCTGGAGAACCACGGCGTACGCGCGGCCATGCTGGCGGCGCTGGAGGCGGCCCGGGACCGGGCCCGGGAACTCGCCGCCCAGGCGGACTGACGCTCAGCCGCGACGCGACGCCGGCCGCGGATGCCGCCGGAGCAGCAGGATCAGCACGGCCAGGGCGAGCGTCCCCCACAGTGGCACCCAGCGGGGCCGGTGCTGGGCGAGCGTGCCGACCGCGCCACCGACGCTGTAACTGACCAGGGCGAGCAGCCCGAGCAGGGTGCCCCGCCGGGCCCGGGCCCGGCCGGCGGCGGGGCCGAGCAGCCAGCGGGCGGCCCGCTCACCGGTCTTGGTCGTGGTGCCCGACTGGTAGGTGATCGGCGTGGCGATCCCCGTGGTACGGCTCGCCAGCGTGGTCAGGCTGCCCATGGCGGCCGCGCCGGCGGCGGCGAGCAGAACCCGGGACGCCGTGCCGTCCCGGCCGTACGCGAGCGCCAGGTTGAGCGCCGCCCAGACGATCATGGCGGCCTCGGTGACCGCGATGTCCACCAGCGGCGCCGACGTCGGCCCGGTGCGGCCGCGGAGCAGGCTGACCAGCCCGGCGGCGGTGGCGAACGCGACGATCGAGGCCGCGGAGACCGGCCACGTGGAGTGCCCGCCGGCGGGCCCCATGCCGAGGAAGATGGCGTTTCCGGACTGGTTGGCGACGAACGCGCCGTATCGCAGGAACGCGAAGGAGTCCAGCGCGCCGGCGGTGACGACGGCGAGCACCAGCGCCGCGAGCGGGCGCCGGAACTCGCGGTAGGAGTCCGCGGGGTCGTACGGCGCCGACCGGTTCACCCGTCCCCCGTTCGTGTGCAGGAGCAGCCCCGGCAGTTTCGCTGTCGGGCCACCGCGGCGAACCTACTATATGTCGCATATGTAGGGTTTAGGGCGCTTCGCAACGCGGCGACCGGACGCGCGGCCGGCCCCTGGGGCGCCGGGTACCTGATCACGCAGTTCTTCCTGAGCCTGCTCGACGCGCTCGGTCGCTCGGGCGTGTTCGCGCTGTTCGCCGCCGACTACGACCGGCGGCGGCGGGCGCACGCCGGTTCCTGAAATCTCCCTGAACGGCTGCGGCTGCACCAAACCGCTCTTACCGTGACGTAATAGCTGAAACCGTACAAAGCGTGCGGACGAAGGGATCGCGAAGTGCATCTCACGCCGAAGGAATTCGACAAGCTGACGATCCACTCGTTGGCGATGGTCGCAAACGCCCGCAGGGCGCGCGGGGTCAAGCTCAACCACCCCGAGGCCGTGGCGGTGATCTGCGCCGCGGCGCTCGAAGGCGCGCGCGAGGGGAAGACCGTCGAGGAGGTCATGAACGACGCCAGCCACGTGCTCACGGCCGACGACGTGATCCCCGGCGTGGCGGACATGATCCCGATGCTCCAGGTCGAGGCGGTCTTCACCGACGGGTCACGGCTGATCACCGTCCACTCACCCATCCAGTAGAGCAGCGACCGGAGGCCACGGTCTCCGGCAGAGCGGGGGCGACATGGCGAAGCAACACCCGGGACCGAACTCCAAGCACCTTCGGCCCATCGGCGGCTACAAGCTCAGCGACCAACCTCTGGAACTCAACGCCGGGCGGCCGGTGACCGAGGTGGTCGTGCACAACACCGGTGACCGGCCCATCCAGGTCGGCTCCCACTTCCACTTCTTCGAGGCCAACCGTTTCCTGGAGTTCGACCGCCCGGCGGCGTTCGGCAAGCGGCTGAACATCCCGGCCACGACCTCGATCCGGTTCGAGCCCGGCGACCGCAAGACAGTGCAACTGATCCCGTACGGCGGCTCCCAGCGGGTGTACGGCTTCAACGGACTGGTCCAGGGCTGGACCGGCGACGGGCCGATCCCCGGATACCGGCCGGACCGGGCCGAGGCGCTCCACCAGGCCCAGACGCGCGGCTTCAAGACCACGTCGCAGGACCAGGACCAGGGCAAGGGTCAGGACCAAGGCAAGGGCAAGGGCAAGTAGCCCGCCACTCTCAGACGCGCCAGAGCTGGAGCGATAACGCATGAGTCAGATCTCACGGCAGGAATACGCCGGAATGTACGGCCCGACCACGGGCGACCAGATCCGGCTGGGTGACACCGACCTCTACATCGAGATCGAGAAGGACCTGCGGGTCCTCGGTGACGAGGTGATGTACGGCGGTGGCAAGACCCTGCGCGACGGCATGGGCAGTGCCAGCCAGGCCACCAGCGCCGAGGGCGTGGTGGATCTGGTGATCACCAACGTGACAATCGTCGACGCGCTGCTCGGCGTGGTCAAGGCGGACGTGGGGATCAAGGACGGCAGGATCGCCGGGATCGGCAAGGCCGGCAACCCCAACATCATGGACGGGGTGACCCCGGGCCTGGTGACCGGGCCGGGCACCGACGCGATCTCCGGTGAGCACCTGATCCTGACCGCCGGCGGCATCGACGCGCACGTACACCTGGTCACTCCGCAGCAGGTGTACGCCGCGCTCAGCAACGGCGTCACCACCCTCTGGGGCGGCGGCACCGGGCCCAGCGACAGCACCAACGGCGTCACCATCACGCCCGGCCCGTGGAACATCCACAACATGATGCGGGCCTTCGAGAACCTGCCGATCAACATCGGCCTGCTGGGCAAGGGCAACAGCAGCGGCCGGGCGCCACTGGTCGAGCAGATCATGGCCGGGGTGCCCAGCTTCAAGATCCACGAGGACTGGGGCGCGCCGCCCGCGGTGATCCGGTCCTGCCTGGCCGTCGCCGACGAGTACGACGTCCAGATCAGCATCCACACCGACACGCTCAACGAGAGCGGCTACATCGAGGACAGCATCGCCGCCTTCGAGGGCCGGACCATCCACACGTTCCACACCGAGGGCGCGGGCGGCGGGCACGCGCCGGACATCATCAAGGTCGCCGGCCAGATGAACGTCCTGCCCGCGTCGACCACGCCCACAGTGCCGTACGGCATCAACAGCCAGTCCGAGCTGTACGACATGATCATGGTCTGCCACAACTTCAACCCGAAGGTGCCCTCGGACGTCGCCTTCGTGGAGAGCCGGATCCGCACCGAGACCATCGCCGCCGAGGACGTGCTCCTCGACGAGGGCGTCATCTCGATGATGCAGAGCGACTCGCAGGCCATGGGCCGGGTGGGGGAGACCTGGCTGCGCACCGTCCAGCTCGCCGGGCAGATGAAGAACGCCCGCGGCAAGCTGGCCGAGGACTCCGACGCCAACGACAACTTCCGCGTCCTGCGCTACGTCGCCAAGATGACCATCAACCCGGCGATCACCCAGGGCGTCTCGCACGTCATCGGCTCGGTCAGCCCGGGCAAGCTCGCCGACCTGGTGCTCTGGGAGCCCGCGTTCTTCGGCACGAAGCCGAAGATGGTGCTCAAAGGCGGCATGATCGCCTGGTCGATCATGGGCGACCCGAACGCCTCGCTGCCCACCCCGCAGCCGGTCTACTACCGGCCCATGTTCGGCGCCACCGGCTCCCAGCTCGCCAAGAACTGCGTGACGTTCGTGTCCCGGGCCGCGCACGAGTCCGGTGTGGCCGAACAGCTCGGCCTGCAACGGCAGGTCATGCCGGTCTACGGCTGCCGCAATCTGACCAAGCGCGACATGGTGCGCAACGACCGTACGCCGAAGCTCGAGGTCGACCCGGAGACCTTCGCCGTGAAGATGGACGGCGTGCACGCCACGGTGCCGGCGGCCAAGAACCTTCCCCTCAGCCAGCTCTACTTCTTCAGCTGACCCGGCGCGGCACCCGCCCCCGGCCGGGCCGGCGGCGGGGTCGCGTGAAAGGAGAACACATGCTCGTCGAAACGGTACTCGGCAACGTGAACGAGCCGGCCTGGACCGAGCGGCTCCGGGAGGCCAAGGTCGACGACCTGGTCCTCGACCAGTGGGACGCCCAGAAGAGCCGGCTGCGCCGGACCACGAGCCTCGGCACCGAGCTGGCGCTGTCCCTGGCCCGCGGCGTACGGCTGCGCGACGGCGACGTGCTCGCCTGGGACGACGCCACGGCGACCGCTGTGGTGGCCCGGATCGCGCTCGGCGAGGTGATGGTCGTGCACCTCGACACGCTGCACGGCGAGTCGCTGGACATGGTGATCCGTTCCGCCGTCGAACTCGGCCACGCGATCGGCAACCAGCACTGGCCGGCGGTGGTGAAGGGCACCAAGATGTACGTCCCGCTGACTGTGGACCGCAAGGTCATGGACTCGGTGATGCGGACACACGCGTTCACCGGCCTCACCCACGAGTTCATCCCCGGCACCGAGATCATCGCGTACCTGGCCCCGCACGAGTCGCGGCGGCTGTTCGGCGGGGCCGACTCGACCCCGCACACGCACCTGCCAGCCGACCTGAACTGAGGGCCGGGGTGTCCACGGTGCCCGAGGCCCTGAAGCTGCTCCAGTTCGGCGACTCGGTCTTCCCGGTCGGCGCGTTCTCCTTCTCCAACGGGCTGGAGACGGCGGTCGAGCACGGCGCGGTGCACGACCGGACCACGTTGCAGGAGTTCGTGCGGACGGTCACCCGTGCCGCCGCCACCGGTGACGGGGTGGCGCTGCTCGTGGCGCACCGCGCCGCGCGTGCCGGTGACCTGGACCGGATCCGGGCGGCCGACGAGGCCGTACACCTGCGCAAGATCAACGAGGAGACGCGGACGATGACCGTCCGCATGGGGCGCAAGCTGGCCGAGGCCGCCGAACGGGTGGTGGGGGAGTCCCTGCTGCGCAAGCGCGTCGCGGAGAGCGGCGGCGGCGTCCCGGTCACCTACCCGGTCGCGCTCGGCGTGCTCTTCGCCGAACTCGGCGTGGGCGAGGCGGACGCGTTCGCCGCCCACCAGTACGGCGCGGCCTCCATGGTGCTCGGCGCGGCGGTCCGGCTGATGCGGGTGGACCACCTCGACACCCAGTCGATCCTCTTCGCGGTGAACGAGCGGGTCGGCGAGGACTACGAGGAGGTGCGCACCGCCGGGCTGGACGACATGCAGAGCTTCGCGCCGCACCTCGACGTGCTGGCCGGCGCGCACCAGCACGCACACGTACGCATGTTCATGAGCTGAGCGCTCACCCACCTGAAGGGCTTCTTCGAAAATGAAATCAGCGAGTCGGATCGGCGTCGGCGGCCCGGTGGGCAGCGGCAAGACGGCCATCATCGAGGCCGTCGTGCCCCGCCTGGTCGAGCAGGGCCTGCGCATCCTGGTCATCACCAACGACGTGGTCACCACCGAGGACGCCAAGCACGTCCGCCGCGCCCTGACCGGCGTACTGGTGGAGGAGCGCATCGTCGGCGTGGAGACCGGCGCCTGCCCGCACACCGCCGTCCGCGAGGACCCCAGCATGAACCTCGCCGCGGTGGAGGACATGGAGGCGCGGTTCCCGGACAGCGACGTCGTGCTCATCGAGAGCGGCGGCGACAACCTCACGCTCACGTTCAGCCCCGCGCTCGTCGACTACTTCATCTACGTGATCGACGTGGCGGCCGGCGACAAGATCCCGCGCAAGAACGGTCCGGGCATCTCCAAGTCCGACATCCTCGTGATCAACAAGACCGACCTGGCCCCGTACGTCGACGCCGACCTGGACGTGATGGCCCGCGACGCCGAGCTGATGCGCGGCGGCAAGCCGTTCGTGTTCACCAACTGCAAGACCGGCGAGGGCATCGACGACCTGGTGGACCTGGTCCGCCGCAACGCGCTGTTCGACGCCGAAGTGCTGGCATGACCACTCTGGACTCGGTCCGGGAACTCGCGCCGTACCAGGACCAGCCGGCGCAGCTGCCGGCCGCCGCGAACGGCAAGGTGGGCATCCTCCGGCTGGGGTTCGAGTGGCGCGAGGACCAGGACCGGACCATCCTGCGCGACGTCTTCCGGCAGTCGCCGCTGCTGGTGCAACGCGCGCTGTACTGGGACGAGGAGATGCCGGGCCTGCCCTGCGTCATGATCCTCACCACCTCCGGCGGCGTGCTCCAGGGCGACCGGCTGAGCATCGACGTCGACCTGGGGCCGGGCGCGCAGGCGCACCTGGTCACCCAGGCCGCCACCAAGATCCAGGAGATGGACGCCAACTACGGCACCCAGACCCAGAGCTTCACCCTGGCCGAGGATGCCTACCTGGAGTTCCTGCCCGAGCCGGTGATCCCGTTCCGGCGCAGCCGGTTCGTCTCCGACACCGTGGTCCGGCTCCCGGAGACCGCGACAATGCTGTACGCCGAGGTGCTCCAACCCGGCCGCAAGTACTACCGCGACGGCGAGATCTTCGCGTACGACCTGTTCTCCACCACGCTGCGGGCGCACCGGCCCGACGGACGCCCGTTGTTCGTGGAGAAGTTCGTCATCACTCCCGGCCGGTTCCCGGTGACGCGGATCGGCATGATGGACCGCTTCCACGTCTTCGGCAACGTCGTGCTGCTCACCGACCCGGACCGGGCGGCCCGGGTCTTCGAGCGGACCGCGACGCCGGTGTGGGACGAGCGGACACCGCTGGCCACCGCTGTCAGCCGACTGCCCAACGACGCCGGCCTGGTGTTCAAGGTGCTCGGGCAGGAGACCGAACCGGTCCGCGCCGCGGTACGCGCGTTCTGCACTGCCGCCCGCGAAGAGGTGACCGGCTGCACCTTCCCGCCGGTCTTCAGCTGGCGTTGAGGCGAGGAGAACAGCGGCATGGCCGACATCGGACGTGGCTGGCACCGGCTGGCCGACCGGAACCCGGCGGTCGGATTCGTCGACGCGAGCCTGCGCGGCGCCGCGCAGGTGGTGCTCCAGAACAATCCGCTCAGCGGCCTGCTCATCCTGATCGCGCTGGCCTGGGGCGCGTTCGAGAACGGGACGCCCCGGGTGTTCGGCGGCGGCGTGCTCGGCCTGGTCGTGGGCACGGCGACCGCGCTGGCGCTGCGGGTCGACATGTCCAGCTGGCGCAAGGGCCTGTTCGGCTTCAGCCCGCTGCTGACCGGCCTCGCGGTGCCCACGTTCCTCGACCAGCGCCCGCTGATGTGGCTCTACCTCGTGCTCGGCGCGATCGGCACGGTGGTGGTCACGCTCGCCCTCAACGCCGTGTTCAAACGCTGGAACCTGACCGCCTACACGTTCCCGTTCGTGCTCACGACCTGGTTCCTGCTGATGGCGGCGTACCAGTTCGACAGGTTCACGGTGCTCACCAAGCTGACGCCGAAGTTCCCCGGTGAGGGATCCCTGACCGGCGGCACGTTCGACTGGGGCCTCATCCCGGTCTTCTTCAAGGGCGTGTCCCAGGTCTACCTGATCGAGAGCTGGGTCACCGGCCTGCTCATCCTCGTCGCCCTGCTGATCAACTCCCGGTGGTCGGCGCTGTTCGCGGTGATCGGCGCTGTCGGCGCGACACTGCTGGCGCTCTGGTTCGGCGCCGACGGCGCGTCCCTGGACAAGGGGCTGTTCGCCTTCAACGCGGTGCTGACCGCGATCGTGGTGGGCGCTGTGGCGCACCGCCCCGGCGCGCTGGTCACCGTCTACACGCTGTTCGGTATCGCGCTGACGCTGTTCGTGCAGATGGCGCTGACCACCATGCTCACCCCGCTCGGCATCCCGGTGCTCACCGGGCCGTTCAACATCGCCACCTGGCTGTTGCTGCTGCCGGACCGGCACTTCGCGCCGGTGCCCAACCACGAACGGGTCAGGGACACCGTGATGCACACCGTCCGCGACTCCGTCCACCTGCGAGAGAAGGAGGGAAACCGTGTCCGCTCCGAACGCGGGTGACACCGCCTGGGTGCTCGTCTGCGCCGGCTTGGTCCTGTTCATGACACCGGGGCTCGCCGCGTTCTACGGCGGCATGGTCCGCACCCGCAACGTCCTGGCGATGTTGCAGCAGAACATGATCGCGCTGGGCGTGGTCAGCCTGACCTGGGTGCTCGTCGGCTACACCATCGCCTTCGGCGACGACGCCGGCAGCGGACTGTTCGGCAACCTGGAACTGTTCGGGCTCGCCGACCTCAAGGTGCCGCCCGCGCCCAACCTGCACGTGGTCGACGGCCGGATCACCATCCCGACGCTGGCGTTCGTACTGTTCCAGATGATGTTCGCGGTGATCACGCCGGCGCTCGTCACCGGCGCCACCGCGGGCCGGCTGCGTTTCGGCGGCTGGGTGCTGTTCCTCGCGGTCTGGTCGGTGGTGGTCTACGCGCCGATCGCGCACTGGCTCTGGCATCCCGGCGGATGGCTGGCGAAGTTCGGCACCCAGGACTGGGCCGGCGGTCTCGTCGTGCACGCCAGCGCCGGCGCCGCCGTCCTCGCCGTCCTGCTCGTCGTCGGCCGCCGCCGGAACTGGCCGCACACCGCCGCGCCACCCAACTCGATCCCGCTGACCATCGTCGGCGCCGGCATCCTCTGGTTCGGCTGGTTCGGCTTCAACGGCGGCGACGGCCTCCAGGCCAACGGCCTGGCCGCGCAGGCCGTCCTCAACACGCACCTGGCCGCCGCCGCGGCGATGCTCGTCTGGCTGGCGCTGGAGCGCGTCACCGACGGACACAGCACCGTCGTGGGCGCGGTCTCCGGCGCGGTCGCGGGCCTGGCCACTGTCACCCCGACCGCCGGGTACGTCAACGCGGCCTCGGCCGTCGCGATCGGCGCGCTGGCCGGCCTGGTCTGCCACTTCGCGCTGAAGCTGAAGTACCTGCTGCGCCTCGACGACGCGCTCGACGTGCTCGCCGTGCACTTCGTCGGCGGCATGCTCGGCACGCTCCTGCTCGGCCTGTTCGGCAACCGCGGGGTCAACCCGCTCGGCGCGGACGGGCTGTTCCTCGGCGGCGGGGGCGGCCTGCTGTGGCGCCAGCTCGTCGGCGTGGTGAGCGTGGTCGCGTTCTCGTTCGTCCTGACCTGGCTGATCGCCGCCGGGGTGCAGGCACTCATCGGCCTGCGTGTGCCGCCGGCCGATCAGGAACGCCTGGACCAGGCGCAACAGGGCGCCGACGCCTACCACCTGGGCGGGGTCACCAGCCTGACCGCGCCGGGCGCGCCCCGCCGCCGTGCCGCGGCGGCGCCGGCCGGCGAACCAGCAGTGCCACCAGGCCAGCGGGTACGGGTGGTCACCGCGCTGCTGGAACCGGATCCGGCGGCGAACAGCGCCGACCTGCGCGACGCCCTGCTTGCCGCCGGCGCGATCTCGGTGATCGTCAGCGACGCCGCCGTGGCGACGACGACACCGCAGGCGAGCCTGCTGCCGCGTGGTTACTGGCAGGACCAGCCCCTCGCCGCCCGGCTGCGGGTCACGGTGCTGGTGGGTGCGGACGGGGTGGCGGCGGTGCTGGATGAACTGGACCGGATGGGGGCCAGGCGGAGCGACACGTTCGTGCAGGAGGCGGAACGCGTCCAGTCCTGACGGTCCGTCGACCGATGCCGGCGGACAGCTCACCGGAGAAAGTCACGACAGGCCCTCGTGACCTGTGTGGGATCGTTCTGGTGCCACTCAATCAACAGCGGCTGATGCCCTGAGGACCGGAATGGAGCCGATCTTCTGGGAGCTGAGGCTTTCCCAGCCTCACCGGAAGTTGAGCCTTGTCCGGGTTGGACTTGATGACGCGAGCGCTGCGCCAAGCGTCATGCGCCGTAAGCCGTTCTGCGGCCCGCTTGGCTCCAACGAAGTCGGGGATGCGCCCGTACGCGCCAGGGGGTAGCGCCTGAGCAGCCTGTTCCAACCGTGACCAAATGGTCTCACGCACCTCGCATTTCGCCTCATCGATGTCCATGTGGCCCCCTCACGACGACGTCAGAGCGAGCGCCCAGGGCGACCTCTGCCACAGTCGTCATCGGCTCACGCCGTCTCGTTCTCCCGCAGGTGCGGCAACATCTGACCGACCAGCCCAGGGGTGATCGCGAGGGTAGTCGTCGACTCGGCGCTGTACTCGGCCCCACTGATGTCGGCGACGACGGCTCCCGCCTCACGGGCGATGGCCACCCCGGCTGTCATGTCCCAGGTGTGGTTGGAGAGGGTGATGGCGGCGTCGATCTTCCCCTCCGCCAACCAGACGAGATCCACTGCGGCTGATCCACTCATTCGCACGCGCTGCACCGTCGCGGCAAGCCGCGCCATAAGTGCCAGCCGGATCCGATTCTTGTTCGCGGCATCCGCTCCGACGGCGAAATCGCCGATCCCTACGACGGCTTCGTCCAGGCTGGTGGTGTCGCTCACCTTGACCGGATCGCCGTTCGCGAATGCCCCACAACCTTCGGCGGCCCAGTATCGAGCACCGAGGAAGGGTAGGTCCACGACGCCGAGGGCTGGACGTGTTCCGTGGAGTAAGCCGAGGGAGATGCCGCACAAGGGGATACCGCGCACGAAATTGATCGTTCCGTCGACCGGATCAAGCGTCCACTGCAAATCCCCGGTGCCGCTGACTCCCTCCTCCTCCCCGAGGAAGGCGATGCCGGGTGTCGCATCGCGCAGGAACGATCGAAGGTCTCGCTCAATCGCGTAGTCGACATCCGAGACGAGATCGCGGTCGCCTTTACTGGTAGAGGTGACCGGTGCCTGGCGGCGCATGAAGGTGGCTGCCCGACCAACAGCATCGAGGGCGACCGGCAGCAGCTCACGGTACGAGGTCACAGTTGCCGGCTCCGCTCCCACTGAGAGTCGAAAATCTGCTCATACACCGGATACAACCCCGTCGTGGGTTCTCGGCGTCGCATCACGAAGGTCGGAGAGTCGACCCCTCGGCTCGCGGGCAGGTATGCCTGGGCAAGGCAGAGGTCGTCGATGAGGAGCACGTTGAACCGAAGCGTCTCGTCGTAGAGGGCGAGCTGCACGTTGCCGTACAGGTCGCCCGACAGGCGGTCACGCACCCGCAACATCGTCTCGATGTTGAGCTTCGTCAGTGCCGCGAGCTGGCCGGCCGGGAAGCTCTCCTCACGTTCCCTGGCTTGGATCGCCGAGCCGTCAGGATCCAGGAACAGGCATCGGACCTGTGCGCCGCCTTCGATGAGCTGACGCCAGCGGTGATCGGGGTAGTGCTGGCACAGCAGGTTCAGGGAGAGTCCCATCGCTCGAACCTTTCGGGCGCCGTCCAGGATGCGATCCGCAGGCAGGTGCGCAGAGAGCTCTGCCCGATTGCGGAAAACCGCCGTGACGTCCGCTATTGAGGTGCCACCGTTCCCTTCCGCCTGGATATCGGCAGCACCTTGCCGCAGCTCGGCGGCATCTGCCAATCCCAAGCCTGACCGGAATCGCCGATGAACCTCGTTCCCCGCCCGCGCGAGCGCGGTGTCGAGCGCGGCCTGGATCTCCGGTCGAGGTTGCACCGCCTCCCGGCCGGCCTCCCACTTCGAGACGGTGCGCTCGCTGACGCCGAGGTGTTCGGCGAAGTCGCGGATGCTCATCCGCAGCGCGTGCCGCAGCATCCGGGTCTCCCGGCCGGTCCACTTCTGCACGGTCGTCATCGGCTCGCCTCCGAGTGCGTCGAGACCGGCTGCCAGCAGCTTAGCGACTCGACTTCAGAGCTGGTACAGCGCAAGTGCAGAGCGTAGTCGTACCCGATGAGCCGCAAGCTGGCGAGGGTGGACGCATGGCCCGGGGCGGGTGCTGGGCTCCGGCGGGGCGTCACCCGAGCGCGTCCGCCGTCCCCGCCCGCCCCGGTGCCGCTCCGACTCTCGACGGAAGGGCTCTTCATGGCGGCGGTGCTGGACGACTTCCCGGTGTTCACCCCGGTCAGCGACGAGGACGTGGCGTTGGCCGTACGCGCGGTGGCGGTGCATGTGCCGGAGCGGTGGCCGGCGGGTCCACTGTGCCGCAGTGAGCGGGTCCCGCATCCGTGCCGGCTGGCCCGCTGGGGCCGCAGCACATTGCAGGCGGCCGGGCTCACCGAGGAGCGCGTGGACGAGTTGGTCGCCGCCGGCGACCCGGGCGCCTGGCCGTGGGCGTGACCGGGCTCGGGGCGTACCCGACGGAGAGCTGGCCCGGGTCGGCGGCGGTGCGTGAGGCGGTGGCCCGGTGGCTGCGGCTGGTGGCGGCGGACGCGGAGCTGGCGCCGTACCTCGTCGGGGTTGATCGGGCCCGGCTCGCCGGACACCTGGCGCTCACCCTCACGGTGGCGCTCGGCGGACCGGCGGGCGACATCGCCCGGCCGACGGCCGAGGCATGGCGCGGCCTGGGCCTGACCGAGGCGCAGCACCGCCGCGTGGTCGACTACCTGGCCGGGGTGCTCTGGGCGCTCGACGTGCCGGCAGGCTCGGTGACAGCGGCCCGGCGGGCCTTCTCGGACGAGGCCGGCTGGTGACCGCCGCCCTCGCCGCGTCGTGGTCCGTCACCATGCGGTACGCCCGCGAGGCAGCCGACCACTTCTGGTGCGCGGTCGAGGAGCGCTGCCCCGGGACGCTGCCGGAGCGGGAGGCGGCGGTGTTCCTCGCCGCATTCGGACGGCTGGTCAGCGGTGGCGACGACCCGGCCGGTCGGGCGGCGTTGTTGACCGTGCTCGGCCGGGCCTGTCGCCGCTACCGGCTGCTGCCGCACCAGCTCACCGTCGAGGCCGCGCTCGTCGCGACGGTGTCCCGGCAGGCGAGGTTGACACCGGAACTGGTGGCGGCCTGGGCAGGGGCCGCCCGGCGGGCCACGGCGGCGGTGAGCCGTGCGGTCGAGCAGGCCGACGACGGCCCGCCCTGGTGGCCGGCGCAGGTCGTCGACCACGACCGGGCCGCCGACGGCATCGCCGTGGTGACCGTGCGCCCCTGGCGCCGCCTGACGTTCCGGCCCGGCCAGGCGCTGCCCGTCTGCGCCGAGCGCCGGCCCGGCTGGTGGCGCTGGTACTCGCCGGCCAACGCTCCGCGCGCCGACGGCACCATCGAACTCCACGTCCGTGCCGTCGCCGCCGTCTCCCGCACGCTCGTGCACCGGGTACGCCCCGGTGACCGGATCTGGCTCGGCCCGCCCCGGTCGACCGGCCTGACCCTCGACCCGGCGTCGAAGGCGGGCCTGCTGCTCGTCGCCGGGGGGACCGGGCTGGCGCCGCTGCGCGCCCTGGTCGAGCAGGTCGCCGCCGCGCCGGCCGGTCGCCGGGTCACAATGGTGGTCGGCGCCCGTACCCTCGCCGACCTCTACGACCCGATCAGCCTCGACAAGCTTCAGAGCAGCAACGACTGGCTGACCGTCGTGCCCGCGTTCTCGCACGATCCGGTGGCGGAGGCGGGAGAGCAGGGTGATGCGCTCACCGTCGCGCTCGACCACTGGCGACCCGGCCAGGAGGTCTACCTGTGCGGGCCACCGTTGATGGTGGCCGGGTCGCGGCTGCGCTTGCTCGCCGGTGGGGTGCCGGCCGAGCGGATCCACCTGCCCGACGGGTTCGGCGTCTGATGGGCGTCTATCACAGCCGCAACGCGCTGGCCGGCCCGCTCACCGCGGACCGGCTCAGCGCCGTCGAGCTGCCCCGCACGTCACTGGGGCGGCGCGGTTACCGGACCGACGACGTCGACGCGCTGTTGCACCGGCTCGTCTACGAACTGGGGGAGCGGAGCCGGCTGCTCGATGACGCCCGGGACGAGAACGACCGCATCAAGCGGGCCCTGCGCGCCTGGCAGGCCGAGGTGCGAGAGGCTGCCGGTGTCGTCTGGTCTCCCGCGGCCATTCCAGGCGCACCGTCCCGTCCCGGCCCCGACGGTCGACGTGCGGGTGAGCGGTGACCCGGACGACACCGGTCGTGCCGCATACTGGCCCGGTGTTCACTCTCGCCCAGGCGCGACACCTGGTGGCCACGCTGCGGCCGCGCGTCGACGAGCTGATCCGGCTGCGGGCCGACCTGGCCGAGCTGCGTGTCGATCTGGCCGACCACGGCGTCAGCGCGCTCGGCGGGCTCGCCGAGGTGAAGGCCCTGGAGGCGCGGCTGCACGTGGTGGTGGACGAGTTCCACCAGCACGACATCGCGGTCAAGGGGATCGCCCCGGTGCTGCTCGACTTCCCCGGTGAGCGCGACGGCCGGGCGGTGCTGTGGTGCTGGCTGGAGGGGGACACCGACATCCGGTGGTACCACCGGGTCGAGTGCGGATTCGCCGGCCGCCGTCCGGTCTGAGCCGGCCTGTGGGTGACGCGCGCCAGGCGGTGCCGTCCGACGCCGACGAGCTGGTGCGGCTGCGCGGGCTGATGCTCGCCGGAATGAGCGGCGCGCCGACGCCGCCGGGCCGCTGGCAGGACGTGGCCCGGGACAATCTGCGCGCCTGGCTGGCCGAGCCGGACCCGTGACTGGCCGCAGCGCACTGCTGGCCTGGTTCCGGGACCGGGGCGTGCGCCGGGTCGACCTGCGGGCCTCGGCGGCCGGCCGGCCGCTCTACCGTGCCCTGGGTTTCCGGGAGACCGCCGACCCGGCGATGCGCCTGACGTTCCCGGCGGAACAATCCTTCATCCTGCTCCGCGAGGCCGGCAACGATTTGTAGGCGTAAGTCGCTATGCGCGCTGAACCGCAAATCGGTGATCTTCCATGCGCTGTGATCTTATTGATATCTATCTCTCACCACCACTTCACGCCCCCAGGAGTGCGACGTGCGGAGATCCCGTCTTGCCACCCTCGCCCTGACCCTGGCCGCCTCGGTCGGGGTCACTCTGTCTCTGGCCGCCCCCGCCCAGGCGGCCCCGTCCGACCGCTACGTCGCGCTCGGCGACTCGTACGCCTCCGGCGTCGGCGCCGACAGCTACACGTCCGAGAGCGGTAACTGTCTACGCAGCACGAACGCCTACCCGGCGCTCTACAACGCCAACATCAAGCCGGCGTCGTACCGATCGGTGGCCTGCTCCGGCGCCACCACGGCCGACGTCATCAACAGCCAGCTCTCCGCGCTCTCCTCGACCACCACGCTGGTCAGCGTCACCGTGGGCGGCAACGACGTGGGCTTCGCCAACATCATGAGCACCTGTGTGCTCCAGGGGGAGACCCAGTGCGTGGCGGCCGTGCAGTCCGCCATGAACGTGGCCCGCACCTCGATGCCGGGCCGCCTCGCCAACGTCTACAACGGCATCAAGAGCCGCTCGCCCTCGGCCCGCGTCGTGGTGGTCGGCTACCCGGTCTTCTACCAGCTCGGCACGACTTGCGTCGGTCTCAGCGCCACGTCCCGGGCGAAGATCAACGAGGGCATCAACCTGCTCGACGACATCACCCGTACGGCCGCCGTCTCGGCCGGCTTCAAATTCGCCGACGTCCGCTCCATCTTCGTCGGCCATCAGCTGTGCAGCGGCGGGACCAAGTGGCTGCACGCGCTCAACGTGCTGAGCCTGAGCAAGTCGTACCACCCGACGGCGGCCGGGCAGTCCGGCGGCTACTACCCGGTCTTCCGGTCCGCCGCCGGCTGACCCGGTCCGCGGCAGCGGCACGCCTCCCCGCGGGGGCGTGCCGCTTCGCCGTGCCCGGCGGCGGTGTGACCGTCAGGCCGGCAGGACCTTCTCGATCGCCGCGCGCAGCTCGGGCGAGTCCGGCGTGACCTGCGGGGCGAACCGGGCGGCCACTGTCCCGTCCGGGGCGACGAGGAACTTCTCGAAGTTCCAGCGCACGTCGCCGGTGTGCCCCTCGGCGTCCGGCGTGGACACCAGTTCGGCGTAGAGCGGGTGCCGGTCCGGCCCGTTGACGTCGACCTTCTCCGTCAGCGGGAACGTCACGCCGTAGTTGACCTGGCAGAACTCCTCGATTTCGGCGGCGCTGCCCGGCTCCTGGCCGGCGAACTGGTTGCACGGCACCCCGAGCACCGTGAGCCCGCGCCCGGCGTACGTGTCGGCGAGTTCCTGAAGGCCCGCGTACTGCGGGGTGAGGCCGCAGCGGGAGGCCACGTTGACCACGAGCAGGGCGCGGCCACGGTAGCGGCCGAGGTCGGCCGGTCCGCCGGTGAGGGCGTCGATCTGGACGTCGAAAACGGTCATGTGACGAGGCTACGGGCCGTCACGCGGACCGTACCGCGCCACCCGTGAAATCGACGCATCTACATCTTGACGAAGTGGTGACGGCGTGAGTAGCGTCTCAGCAATCAATTTGGAAACTTTCCTAACTATTGGAGGGACGCCGTATGAAGAGATCGCTCCGCCGGGCCCTGTGGGCCACCGGCGCCGTGGTCGCGCTCGCGGTCGCCGCGGTGCCCATGACCACCGCGTCGGCCGCCGGCAGCGTCACCGCCACCTTCGCCAAGGTGCAGGACTGGGGGACCGGCCACGAAGGGCGGGTGACCGTCACCAACGGCACCAGCTCCACCGTCAACGGCTGGCGCATCGAGTTCACGCTGCCCTCCGGCACCTCGATCAGCAGCTCCTGGGACGCCGACATCACCCGCAGCGGTGACCGCTACGTGGCGGTCAACAAGAGCTGGGCCGCGACGCTCGCCCCGGGCGCCAGCTTCAGCTGGGGCTACAACGGCACCGGCGGCTACAAGGCGCCGGTGAGCTGCACGATCAACGGCGGCACCTGCACCGGCGGCGGCACGCCGACGACCACCGCGCCGACCACGGCGCCGCCGACCACCGCGCCGCCCACCACGGCGCCGCCGACGACCGCCCCGCCGACCACGCAGCCGCCCACCACGCCGCCGCCCGGCGGCAAGAAGGTCGTCGGCTACTTCGCCGAGTGGGGCGTCTACGCCCGCAACTACCACGTCAAGAACATCCACACCAGCGGCTCGGCCGCGAAGCTCACCCACATCCTGTACGCCTTCGGCAACACCACCGGTGGCCGGTGCAGCATCGGGGACAGCTACGCCGACTACGAGAAGGCGTACACCGCCGCGGACAGCGTCGACGGCGTGGCCGACACCTGGGACCAGCCGCTGCGCGGCAGCTTCAACCAGCTGCGCAAGCTGAAGAAGATGTACCCGAACCTGAAGGTCCTCTGGTCCTTCGGTGGCTGGACCTGGTCCGGCGGCTTCACCCAGGCCGCGCAGAACCCGGCCGCGTTCGCCGACTCCTGCTACTCCCTGGTCAAGGACCCGCGCTGGGCGGACGTCTTCGACGGCATCGACGTCGACTGGGAGTACCCGAACGCCTGCGGCCTCCAGTGCGACAGCAGCGGCCCGAACGCCTTCAAGAACGTGGTCTCGGCGCTGCGGAGCAAGTTCGGCTCCAGCTTCCTGGTCACCGCGGCGATCACCGCCGACGGCAGCAACGGCGGCAAGATCGACGCGACCGACTACGCGGGCGCCGCGACGAACCTCAACTGGCTGATGCCGATGACGTACGACTACTTCGGCGCCTTCAACGCCCAGGGGCCGACCGCGCCGCACTCGCCGCTCTACTCGTACTCGGGCATCCCGCAGCAGGGCTTCTGGTCCGACGCGGCGATCCAGAAGCTGAAGTCCAAGGGCGTACCGTCCAGCAAGCTGCTGCTCGGCGTCGGCTTCTACGGACGCGGCTGGACCGGCGTGACCCAGGCCGCGCCCGGCGGCAGCGCCACCGGCGCGGCCCCCGGCACCTACGAGGCCGGCATCGAGGACTACAAGGTGCTCAAGAACAGCTGCCCGGCCACCGGCACGGTCGGCGGCACCGCGTACGCCAAGTGCGGCAGCAACTGGTGGAGCTACGACACCCCGGCGACCATCGGCGGGAAGATGAGCTACGCCAACAGCCAGGGCCTCGGTGGCGCGTTCTTCTGGGAGCTCTCCGGTGACACCAGCAACGGTGAGCTGATCGGCGCCATCAAGGGCGGTCTCGGCTGAGCCGAGGGCCGACGCACCACCCACCCGGCGGGGAGGGGCCGTACCGGCCCCTCCCCGCCCGCGTGCCGCCCTGGCCGCGCGCGCCGATCCGGGTCAGGATGGGGAGTCACCCGGCCGCGCGGGCCGGGTGTGGCACACTCGCCGCTCGACGAGTCCACGCGACGGGAGGACCGATGGATCGCAGCCACCGCGGCCGGTTCGCCGCGCTCGCCCTCGCCTTCGCGCTCACGCCGGCGCTGGCCGCCTGCGGCTCCGGCCCAGACGGCGCCGCCACCGCGCCCAGCGGCCGGGCGCCCGCCGAGGAGGCGGCGGCCAAGAGCCGGGAGCGCGTGCAGGCGTACCTCGACGCGCTCACCGCCCGCGACGCCGACGCCGGCCGCAGCCAGCTCTGCGCGCCCATGCACGCCGCCTTCGACGCCGCCGCCACCGGCCCGAACGGCGACTTCGCCGACCACTTCACGGTGCCCGACGCGACGATCACCGACGTCCGCTCCGGCCCGAACGGGCAGGAGGTCAGCGCCTCCGTCACGGTGGCCGCCGGATCTCGCAAGGCCACCCGGTCCCTGCTGTTCACGGTGACCCGTAACGGGGCGGACTGGTGCATCTCCGGCGAGGTTCCCGGCGACCGCACGGCCGACCCGTCCGAGCCGCCGCCGGCGGCGCGGCCCTCGCCGGTCTCCTCCCAGTGACCGGAACCATGCCCCTCGGCGGCGAGTGATCGCGACGGTCGCCGTACGCTTTCCTCCATGCGCCATGAGTGGCATCAGCTGAGTCACCCCGCCGTGGGCAGCCCTGGCCTGCAGACCAGCCGCCCGACCGCCGACTCCGCCGAGGACGCGGCCCTCGGCCTCGACCGATGGCGGGAGCTGCCGCGCGCGCAGACCCCGCCGTGGGACGACCCGGCCCAGGTCGCCGAGGTCTGCCGGGTGCTGGACACGGTTCCCTCGGTGGTCGCGCCCTACGAGGTCGACCAGCTGCGGCAGCGGCTGGCCCTGGTCTGCGAGGGCAAGGCGTTCCTGCTCCAGGGCGGTGACTGCGCCGAGACGTTCGCCGACAACACCGAGAGCCACCTGCTCGCCAACGCCCGCACGCTGCTCCAGATGGCCATCGTGCTCACGTACGGCGCGTCACTGCCGGTGGTCAAGGTGGCCCGGGTGGCCGGCCAGTACACCAAGCCCCGGTCCCTGCCGACCGACGCCCGGGGGCTGCCCGCCTACCGCGGCGACATGATCAACTCGCTGGAGGCCACGCCGGAGGCGCGGGTCGCCGACCCGCAGCGCATGATCCGGGCGTACGCCAACTCGGCCGCCGCGATGAACATGCTCCGGGCGTACCTGGCCGGCGGCCTGGCCGACCTGCACGCCGTGCACGACTGGAACAAGGACTTCGTCCGGCAGTCCCCGGCCGGGGAGCGCTACGACGCGATCGCCCGCGAGATCGACCGGGCACTGGCCCTCATCCGGGCCTGCGGGATGACCGACGACGAGGCGCTGCGCACCGTCACGCTCTACTGCTCGCACGAGGCGCTGGCGCTGGAGTACGACCGGGCGCTGACCCGGATCTCCGACCACAAGGCGTACGGCCTGTCCGGGCACTTCCTCTGGATCGGCGAGCGGACCCGGCAGATCGACGGCGCGCACATCGACTTCATCTCCCGCATCGCCAACCCGATCGGCGTCAAGCTCGGCCCCACCACCACGCCGGACGAGGCGATCGAGCTCTGCGAGAAGCTCAACCCGGACAACATCCCCGGCCGGCTCACGCTGATCAGCCGGATGGGCAACCACCGGGTACGCGACGCGCTGCCGCCGATCGTGGCGAAGGTCACCGCCGCCGGCGCGAAGGTCGTCTGGCAGTGCGACCCGATGCACGGCAACACGCACGAGTCCTCGAACGGCTACAAGACCCGGCACTTCGACCGGATCGTGGACGAGGTGCTCGGCTACTTCGAGGTGCACCGCGGCCTCGACACCCACCCGGGCGGCCTGCACGTCGAGCTGACCGGCGAGGACGTCACCGAGTGCCTCGGCGGCGCCCAGGGCATCGAGGACCTCGACCTGCCCGACCGGTACGAGACCGCCTGCGACCCCCGGCTCAACACCCAGCAGTCGCTGGAGTTGGCGTTCCTGGTGGCGGAGATGCTCCGTGGCTGACGCGAGGAGTGAGCTTGCGAGCCCCGCAGTCGGCAGCCGAAGGGATGACAGTGGCTGAACTGATCGATCTGCGGACGGACACCGTGACCCGGCCGACGCCGGGGATGCGGGAGGCGATGGCCGCCGCCGAGGTGGGCGACGACGTCTACGGCGAGGACCCGACAGTCACCGCCCTGGAGGCGGAGGTGGCCGCGCTGTTCGGCCACGAGGCGGCGCTGTTCGCCCCGAGCGGATCGATGGCCAACCAGATCGCGCTCCAGTTGCACGTGCCGCCCGGCGACGAGTTGCTCTGCGACGCCGACGCGCACGTGGTCACGTACGAGGTGGGGGCCGCCGCCGCGTACGGTGGGATCTCCTCGCGGACCTGGCCGGCGGTGGGAGCGGAGCTGGACCCGGACATGGTCGCCGGGATGATCCGGCCGGACGGCTACTTCGCGGTGCCCACCCGCGCGATCGCCGTGGAGCAGACCCACAACCGGGGCGGCGGCGGGGTGATCCCGCTGCCGACGCTGCGACGCATGCGCGAGGTCGCCGACGAGCACGGGGTGGCGCTGCACTGCGACGGCGCCCGGATCTGGCACGCGCACGTCGCGGACAGGGTGCCGCTGGCCGGGTACGGGGAGCTGTTCGACACGCTCTCGGTGTGCCTCTCCAAGGGCCTCGGCGCGCCGGTCGGCTCGCTGGTGGTGGGCAGCGCGGAGAAGATCGCCCGCGCGCGGGTCCTGCGCAAGCGGATGGGCGGTGGCATGCGGCAGGTCGGCATTCTTGCCGCCGCCGGCCGGTACGCGTTGGCGCACCACGTCGAGCGGCTCGCCGAGGACCACGCGAAGGCGGCCCGGCTGGCCGAGGCGGTCGCCCCGCACGGGGTGCTCGCGTCGGTGGTGCGGACGAACATCGTGCCGCTGGACCTGACCAAGCACCCTCTCGACGCGCACGCGCTGGCGGCGGCCGCGCGGGAAGCCGGTCTGCTGATCTCGGTGCTCGGCCCGCGTACCGCCCGGTTGGTGACCCACCTGGACGTCACCGACGAGCAGATCGACAGCGCCGCCACCATCCTCGACACCGCCCTGCGCGCCTGACCCTCCGGCAACGCCGTGGCGAGGGCGGGAGGAAACGGCTGTGTCAGGGGCGCAGGCGTTTGAGGGCGGCGATGTCGGCGGCGTGGCCGACGTGCTTCTCCGTCGGGGTCTCCACCAGCACCGGTACGCCGGCGGTCGCCGGATGGCGCATCAGCTCGGCGAACGCCGGTTCGCCGATGGTGCCCTTGCCGATGTTCTCGTGCCGGTCCCGGGTGGAGCCGCACAGGTCCTTCGAGTCGTTCGCGTGCACCAGCCGCAGCCGGTCGGCGCCCACCGTGGCGACCAGCGTGTCGAGCGTGGCGGTCATGCCGCCCTCGGCGGCCAGGTCGTGCCCGGCCGCCCAGGCGTGACAGGTGTCGAAGCAGACGCCCAGCATCGGGTGCCGGTCGACCGCGTCGAGGTAGGGGCCGAGGTGCTCGACCCGGGACGCCAGTGACCGGCCGCCCCCGGCGCTCGGCTCGACCAGCAGCATCGGCCCGCTGGTGGCCGCAGTCTCGTCGAGCAGCGGGAGCAGCGACTCCCGGACCTGCCGCAGGGCCGCCTCGGCGTGCCCGGCGTCCACCGAGCTGCCGGCGTGGAACACCACGCCCTCGGCGCCGATCGCCCGGCCCCGCCGCAGCGCGTGGGCGAGCGTCTCCGCCGACCTGGTGACCGTCGCGGGGGTGGGGGAGCCGAGGTTGACCAGCAGCGACGCGTGGATGAACACGGGCAGGCCACGCTCGGCGCAGCCGTCGCGGAACAGCGCGTCCTGCGCCGGGTCACCGGCCGGCAGCGCCCAGCCACGCGAGTTCGAGACGTAGACCTGCACCACCTCGGACTCGGCCGCATCCGCGTACGGCAGGGCCGCCCGCGCCAGGCCACCGGAGGTGGGGGTGTGCGACCCCACCGGCCGGCACCCGTTCGCCGCGCTCACAGGCACGTCACAGTGATCGTGGTGCCCGGCGGCACCGGCGTGTTCTCGGCCGGGTTCTGGATCCGGACGATGCCGTTCGGGTTGAGCTGGATGTTGACCGGGAAGCCCTGGCTCTCCAGCGTCTGCTTGGCCTGCTGGCAGGGCATGTCGACCACCCGGGGCACGGCCACCTGCGGCGGGCCCTTGCTGATCTCCAGCTTGACCTGGGCGCCCTTTTCCACACCGGTGCCGTCGGCCGGGCTCTGGCCGAGGATCTCGTCCTTCGGCTTGTCGGACTCCTTGACGTTCTCCACCGGCTTGAGCCCGAGCCGCGCGAGGATGGCGCGCGCCTCGGTGAGGCTCTTGCCGACCAGGTCGGGCACGCTCACCGGAGCGCGGCCCTTGCTGAGGATCAGCGTCACCTTGGCCCCGGGCTTGACCTCAGTGCCCACCTTCGGGTCGGTGGCCAGCACGACACCCGCCGGCAGCGCGTCGTCGTAGCGGGAGCTGCCCTTGGCCGCGACCAGGTTGAGACCCTCCAGCTCCACCTGGGCGAGCGCGAAGTCCTTGCCCACCACGTCCGGCACCGGCAGGCGCTCCGGACCGAGCGACAGGGTCAGCGTGATCGTGCCGCCCTTGACGATCCGGGCGGCCGAGCCCGGCGCCTGCCCGAGCACGGTGTCCTTCGGGACGTTCTCGTCGTACCGGGGGTCGGCGTAGCGCAGCGTGAAACCACCGCGCTGGGCCTGCGCCTCCGCCTCGGCCTTGGTGAGGCTCACCATCTGCGGCGCGACCGTGTAGCGGCCCACGCCGAACCACCAGCCGCCGACGGCGGCGACCAGGCCGAGCACCACGACCGCCGCGGCGACGGCCAGCCGGCCGCGCGGCGAACCCATGATCCGGGTACGCAGGGCGGCGAACCGGGCGCCCACCCCCTCCGGTTCGGCGGCGCGTCGGCGGTGCGGGCGCTGCGTGGCGGCGCCCTCGGGCAGCCGGGCCCACGACGGGCGCTCGATCGGCTGCAGCGCGGCCACCACCTGCGTCGGCTGGCTCAGCACCGCCGTGTCGTCGCTGAGCTGACGCAGGACAGTGGTGTGCGTGTGCGGGTTGCCCAGTTCCTCGCGGGCCGCCTGCACCTCGGTCAGCAGCGCCGCGGCGTCGGCCGGACGGGCGGCCGGGTCGCGCCGGGTGGCCCGGGCGACGAGCGCGTCGACGGCCGGCGGCAGCGCCGGAACCAGCGTGGACGGGGCCGGCACGTCCCGGTCGACATGCTGCCAGGCGACCTCCACCGGGCGGTCGCCGTCGTAGGGCACCCGGCCGGTGAGCATCTCGAACAGCACGATGCCGGCCGAGTAGACGTCGGTGCGCGGGTCGGCGTGGCCCTGGGTGACCAGCTCCGGCGCCACGTACGCCACCGTCGCCATGAGCTGGTTGCCGTTCTCGTCCTCCGCGCTCGCCTCGACGGCCCGGGCCAGCCCGAAGTCGGCCACCTTGACCACGCTGTCGACCAGGTCGCGGCTGCCGCCGGCGGGCACCTCGGCGACCAGGACGTTCTCCGGCTTGACGTCGCGGTGCACCAGGCCGGCCCGGTGCGCGGCGGCGAGCGCGGCGAGCACCTGCTCGGTGATCGCGAGCGCCTCGTCCGGGTTCAGCCGGCGGCGCTCGGCGAGCACGTCACGCAGCGTGCGGCCGCGCACGTACTCCATCACCAGGTACGGCAGGCCGGCGTGGATGCCCTGGTCGTAGACCGCCACCACGTTCGGGTGGGTGAGCCGGGCGATCGTCTTCGCCTCGTCGGTGAACCGCTCGACGAACCCGGCCATCCGGGCCCGGGCCTGCGGCGCCTGGGTCGGGTGAATGATCTTGACCGCCACGGTGCGCTCCAGGCGCTCGTCGGTGGCGGTGTACACGGTCGCCATGCCGCCACGGGCGACGCGACCGCGAATGCGGTAGCGCCCCTCGATCAGCGAGCCCAGCAACGTGTCGGCGACCTGTGTGTCCATCGGCAGGCAGTCTATGTGTCGGAAGGGTGAACGTAGAACAGGATGCTACCGCCGGGTTGGGACACCGGTGGCCCGGCGCGCTCCGGCGCAGGTCGGGGGGTGCCGTGCACCGGATCCGGCGGGCACGTGGCAGGGTGGTCGGGTGACCGATTCCGTACCCGCCGAGACCGGCGCCGACCTGGCCGGACCGGCCGACCCGGCCGGCTGGCTGACGCTGCCCGACGTGGCCGAGCGCCTGGACCTGTCGATCAGCAAGGTGCACCAGATGATCCGCGACCGCGAGCTGCTCGCGGTGCGCCGCGACGGCGTCCGCCGCGTCCCGGCCGACCTGGTGGCCAACCGCACCGTGCTCAAGCACCTGCCCGGCGTGCTCAACCTGCTCGCCGACGCCGGGTACGACGACGAGGAGGCGCTGCGCTGGCTCTACCGGGAGGACCCGTCGCTTCCCGGCACCCCCGCAGTGGCCCTCGGCGGCGACCTGGCCCGCGAGGTCAAACGCCGAGCCCAGGCCGTGGCCTTCTAACCCACACCCCACCCACCCACCCACCCCCACCCACCCCGTCGATCATGAAGTTGGCGGCGAAGTCGATCTCCAAAAGTGCCGCCAACTTCATGATCGACCGCTTCGGAGGCGGGGGACAGCGCGGGGGGAGTGGTTGTCAGGCGGGGCGGCGGGTGGCGGCTATGGCCAGGTCCACCAGCGCCTGGCGGGCCTCGGTGTCCAGGTCGACGGCGGTGAGCGCGGCCAGCGCGCTCTCCGTGAGCGCGGTGATGTGCCGTTCGGCACGCTCCAGCGCGCCGCTGGAGGTGATCAGCTCGCGCAGCCGGTCCACCCCGGCCGCGTCCAGGTCCGGTACGCCCAGCCCGGCCAGCAGCGCCTCCCGGCCGGCCTCGTCGAGCGTCTCCAGGGCGGCCGCCACCAGGTACGTCCGCTTGCCCTCGCGCAGGTCGTCACCGGCCGGCTTGCCGGTCAGCTCCGGGTCGCCGAACACGCCCAGCACGTCGTCGCGGAGCTGGAACGCCTCACCCAGCGGCAGCCCGTACGCGGAGTAGGCGGCGTGCACCTCGGGCGGGGCGCCGGCCAGCGCGGCGCCCAGCAGCAGCGGCCGTTCGACCGTGTACTTCGCCGACTTGTACCGGGCCACCTTGGCCGCCCGGTCGAGCGAGGTGTCAGCGGTCGCCTGGGTCAGCACGTCCAGGTACTGCCCGACGGTCACCTCGGTGCGCATCTCGTCGAAGACCGGCCGGGCCCGGGCCACCGTCGCCGGCGGCAGGCCGGAGGAGTGCAGCAGCTCGTCGGACCAGACCAGGCACAGGTCACCCAGCAGGATCGCGGCCGAGTCGCCGAACGCGTCCGCGTCGCCGCCCCAGCCGGCCGCCCGGTGCCGGGCGGCGAACCTGCGGTGCACCGCCGGCTCGCCCCGCCGGGTGTCCGACCGGTCCATCAGGTCGTCGTGAATCAGCGCGCTGGCCTGCACGAACTCCAACGCGGCCAGGGCGGCGACGACCTGGTCGGAGTCGACTCCGCCGGCGCCCCGGTAGCCCCAGTAGCCGAACGCCGGGCGCAGCCGCTTGCCGCCGCCCAGCACGAACGCCTCGATCGCCTCGGCGACGGGCAGCAGGCCGTCGTCGACGGCGGTCAGCCAGCCGCGCTGGCCGGCCAGGAACTCGGTGAGCGCCTTGTCGATCCGCTGACGCAGGCCGGCACGGTCGACGGGGGAAAC
The DNA here is from genome assembly GCF_001709195.1 of Micromonospora sp. II. Taxonomy (NCBI): domain Bacteria; kingdom Bacillati; phylum Actinomycetota; class Actinomycetes; order Micromonosporales; family Micromonosporaceae; genus Micromonospora; species Micromonospora sp. II. Next base: position 349,843 of record NZ_LYXF01000035.1, read on the forward strand.
GGGAGCAGCGTGGGTCACGCCACGACGCTAGCGGTTCGGGCCCGCTCCCGTCGTGCCGCCGTCCCGGCGTGCCTCGCAGCTCACCGGCGGCGACGGCCGCCACGGGTGCCGTGACGGCAGGTACGGACGGGTCGCCGCGAGCAGCCGTGCGTACCCCCGGGTCGCCGGTCCGGGCGGACGGCGGGCCAGCCCGCGGCGGAACTCGGTGAGCTGGCCGACGGCCCGGGGCGAACCGGAGCGGACCGCGTCGAGCAGCGCCTCGCCGGCCACCGCGCACGCCTCGGGCTCCGCGCCGAGCCCCAGGTGCGCCCGGGCCAGCCAGCCGCCGTACACGGCGGAGCGGCGCGGGCGGCCCGGCGCTGTCACCACGGGCGTCAGCAGCGGCACGGCCGCGGCGGCCCGGCCCAGCGCGACGAGCGTGCGCCCGGTCATCGCGGCCAGCTCGGCGGCGTCCAGCCAGTAGAGCCACTGCGGCTCCCGGCCGGGCTCCGGCGGCCCGGCCCGGTCGGCGCCGGCCAGCGCCTCACCGGCGGCGCGACGCCGCCCGCCGAGCGCGGCGGCGAGGGCGACCCGGTGCAGCAGCAGCGCCCGCAGCCCCGGGGAGGCGGTGGCGCGGCTGGCCGCGTACCCGATCCGGGCCAGGACCAGCGCGCCGGCCGCGTCACCGGCGTCGGACAGCAGGTGGCTGGCCGACCCGAGCACGTGCCCGGCCAGCGGCGGCTCCCCGGCGGCCACCGCGGCCCGCAGCGCCAGCCGGTAGGCGACCAGGCCGCCGGTGAGGTCGCCGGCGTCGGCGGCCAGCCACCCGGCGAGCTGCGCCGACTCGGCCAGCGACGGCAGCATCCGCCGCCGGCCGGCGGGCCCGGCGCGCCGGTAGCCGCGGACCGAGCGGCGCAGCCGGCGGGCGCCGAGGCCGGCGAGGTCGCCGCCACCGAGGAGGTCGTCCCAGCGGCGCAGCGTGGCCAGTGACGCCCCGTCCGCCGGGTGCCCCCGGACGGGGCCGGCGCGGTCGGCGGCGCGGGCCGGTCCGTACCCGTCGCCGGTGGCCGGTCCGGGGACCGGCGGTGTCGCCGGGCCGGTGAACGGACCGGCCAGCGTGCCGCCGCCCGGGTCGGCGGCCCAGCGGTGCGCCAGGGTGAGCAGCGCCAGCCGGGCCCGGGACCCGGCCGGGTCGACGGCCACCGGCGTCACGCCGAGCCGGCGGCTGCTGGCGGCGGCCCCGGCGAGCAGCTCGCCGGGCACGCCCAGGACCGTCGCCAGCCACGCGGACCAGAAGTCGCCGGGGAGCCGGAGCTGGCGCTCCCAGCGGGACACCTCGTGCCGGGTCAGGGTGGGCACGCCGGAGGCGGCGCAGAGCTCGGCGGCGAGGCGCTGCTGGCTCCAGCCGCGGGCGGCCCGCAGCTCGGCCAGGAGCGGCCCGAGCAGCCGCGGACCGGGCGGCCAGGACGGGATCATGGTGACCTCCGGGGGCGACGGCGTGAAATGGCGACGCGGACGTCCGGCTGGCGCCGGCGCGTCACAGTCGTGCGACCCCCGCGCGGGCCCCCGGGACGGCCGTCGGCCGCCCCACCGCGCTGTGGTCTTTCTACCCCCGGGGTACGACGTCGCGCCGCGAAGTGTTCGCGGGCTGGGAAGACCCTCGGTAAGCCGTGCGCTCCCGGCTACAGTCGGTCCGTGGCGCTCGGTCTTCCCTCGGTCCTCCCCAATCCCCAGCCGGCCATCGGGGAGCTGATCCGTGACGGCCGCCCCACCTTCTCCTTCGAGTTCTTCCCGCCGAAGACACAGGCCGGGGAGAAGCTGCTCTGGCAGGCCATCCGCGAGCTGGAGTCGCTGCGCCCCTCGTTCGTCTCGATCACCTACGGCGCGGGCGGCTCGACCCGCGACACCACGGTGGCGGTGACCGAGCGGATCGCCACCGAGACCACGCTGCTGCCGATGGCGCACCTGACCGCGGTGAACCACTCGGTCGCCGAGCTGCGGCACGTGATCGGCCGGCTGGCCTCGGTCGGGGTGCGCAACGTGCTGGCCGTGCGGGGTGACCCGCCGGGCGACCCGGGCGGCGAGTGGATCGCCCACCCCGAGGGCGTCCGGTACGCCGAGGACCTGGTCCGGCTGGTCCGCGACAGCGGTGACTTCAGCGTCGGCGTGGCCGCCTTCCCGTACAAGCACCCGCGTTCGCCGGACGTGGACAGCGACACCGCGTACTTCGTGCGCAAGTGCCGGGCCGGCGCGGAGTTCGCGATCACCCAGATGTTCTTCGACGCCGACGACTACCTGCGGCTGCGTGACCGGGTGGCCGCCACCGGCTGCGACACGCCGATCCTGGCCGGGGTGATGCCGGTGACCCAGATCGGCACCATCGAACGCTCCGTGCAGCTGTCCGGCGCGCCGTTCCCGCCGGCGCTCGCCGAGCGGTTCGAGCGGGTGGCCGACGACCCCGAGGCGGTCCGCCGCCTCGGCGTGGAGCAGGCGAGCGAGATGTGCGAGAAGCTGCTCGACGAGGGCGTGCCGGGGATCCACTTCATCACGCTCAACCGGTCCACCGCGACCCGCGAGGTGTGGCAGCGGCTGCGCGCGGCCGCACGGGTGTGACCACCCGCCACACGACACCCGCGCCGTGCTTCTACGGTTGATCCGTGGTGGGCACACAGCTGAACTGGGACCAGTACGCGACCGCGTGGGCGCGGCTGCACGGCGGATTCGATCCGCGTACCGCCGCGCCGGTGGTGCGTGCCTGGCTGCGCTTCGCCTACCACGTGGGCTACGTGCTGGGCCGGCTGCGCGTCGGCCCCACCCCGGTGACCGTGTTCGGGGTGCTGCTCTGCTTCTGCGTACCCCTGTTCGCGGAGCGGCCCGGCGACGGACCGTTCCTGGGCGCGCTGTTCGTGCTGCTGGCGGCGGTGGCCGACAGCGTCGACGGCGCGGTGGCGGTCGCGACCGGCCGCACCACCCGGCTGGGCTACGTCTACGACTCGGTCGCCGACCGGCTCGGCGAGGTGGCCTGGCTGATCGCGTTCTGGCTGCTCGGCGCGCCGGGCGCGCTGGTCGCGGCGGCCGGGGGCCTGTCCTGGCTGCACGAGTACGTGCGGGCGCGCGCGGTGTCGGCGGGGATGCGGGAGATCGGCGCGGTGACGGTGGGGGAGCGGCCCACCCGGGTCAGCGTGGCGCTGGTCGGGCTGCTCGTCGCCGGGCTCACCGGGCTGATCGACGCCGACCTGACGGCCGGCACCATCACCATGGCCACCACGGTGTGGGTGCTGCTCGCCGGATTCGGCCTGGGTCAGTTGCTCTCCGCCGTCCGCCGCGCCCTGGTCGACGCGGGCTGACCGCCGCGCCCGCGCCCGCGCAGCCCCGCCGCGCCCGCGCCCGCGCAGCCCCGCCGCGCCCACGCGAGGCGGGCGGCGGGCGGCGGGCGGCGGGCGGCGCGCGTTAATAAGGGGCCCTTCCTCTACCGGAGGCGTTAACAAGGGGCCCTTCCTTACACCCCTCACCAGGCGGGGCCGACCGCCTCGGCGACGATCTCGGCGGACATCGTGACCATGGGCAGCCCGCCGCCCGGGTGGCTGGAGCCGCCGACCAGCCAGAGCCCGGCCGCCGGGCCCCGGTTGGCCGGGCGCAGCAGCCCGCCCGCGGTGCCGTAGATCGCCCCGCCCGGCGCGCCGGTGGCCGCGTCCAGGTCGGCCGGGGTACGGATCTCCCGGAACACCAGCCGGTCCCGCACGTCGGCGCCGCGCTCGGCCAGCACGTCGAGGATCCGGTCCGCGTACGCCTCGGCCAGGCCCGGCCGCCGCCAGTCCACGGCGCTCGCGGCGGTGCCGTGCCGGGGCGCGTTCACGAGCACGAACCACGCCTCGTGGCCGTCCGGGCGGACCGCCGGATCGTCGGCGGCGGTGACGAACACGGTCGGGTCGGGCGCCGGGCGGGCCCGCACCCCGCGACCCGGGTCGCCGAACACGGCGTCGAACTCGGCGTCGTAGTCGCGGGGGAAGAACACGGTGTGGTGGGCCAGCCCGGAGTCGCCGCGTACGCCCAGCAGCAGCACGAACCCGGCCAGGCTGCGGTCGGTGAGCGCGGCCAGCCGGCGCGGGTCGGGCAGCAGGTCCCGGTAGACGGTGAGCGCGTCCACGTTCGCGACCACCACGTCGGCCGGCACCGGCGCGGCCGACCCGGCCACGCGTACCCCGTGCACCCGCCCGCCCGCGGCGTCGATCCGGGTGACCGCGGCGTCGGTGCGTACCACCACGCCCAGGTCCAGGCAGCGCGACAGCAGCGCGTCGGCGAGCGTGCCCAGCCCGCCGCGCAGGTACCAGCCGCCGTACGCCAACTCGGCGTAGGGAACGGCGACGAGCGCGGCCGGGGCGCGGCGCGGGTCGGCGCCGGTGTACGTGGCGTACCGGTCCAGCAGCATCCGCATCCGCGGGTCGGACAGGTGGCGGCGGCCCAGCCCGCGCAGGCTGCGGCCGGGGCCGATGGCGGCCAGGTCGCCCAGCCGCCAGGCCAGCGCGGCCAGGTCGCGGGGCGAGTCGACGGTACGGCGCAGGATGTCCCGGTGTGAGGCCGTCCACACCCGGCCGGCGCGCCGCCACAGCCCGCGCCAGTCGGCGGCGGACCGGTCGCCGAACGCGGCGCCGATCCGGGCGGCGAACTCGTCCGGGTCGGCGCAGGAGTCGAGCGCCTGTCCGCCGCCGGGGAAGACGTGCCGCACGATCGGGTCCAGCGGGACCAGGTCCAGGTATTCGTCGAGCTTCGCGCCGGTCGCCTCGAACAGGTCGTGGAAGACCTGCGGCAGCGTGAACAGGCTCGGCCCGGTGTCGAAGTGCCACACCCCCTCCGGGGTGTGGTGGGCGTACCGGCCGAGCTTGCCCCCGACCGTGCCGGCCCGTTCGAGGACGGTGACCTCGTGCCCGGTGACCGCGAGCCGGGCGGCGGCGGCGAGCCCGCCCACCCCGGCGCCGATGACCACGATGCGCGCCATGGCGTGCCCCTCCTAGGTGACCGGGCGACCCCGCCAGGTGAGCCGGTGTCGCTTCCGCAGATGGTACGACCGGACGGTCAGCCAACCGAGGACCACGACCGACACGGGGTGTGCGAGCGCGTCGGGCCACGCCCGTCCGCCGGTGGCGCGGGCGCTGACCACCCGCCCGGCGACCCCGGCCAGGTAGGCCAGGACCGCCACGGCGGCCACCGCCGGCGCGCCGGCGAGCAGCGCCCCGAGCGCCAGCAGCGGCGGCGCGACGTAGAGCGCGAACAGCAGCGCCAGCACGGCCGCCGCGGCGGCCGGGTGCCCGAACGTCGCCCACAGCGACTTGGTGTAGCCGTCGCGCAGTTGCGGCCAGGTGTCGTACATCCGGCAGGACGCCAGCCGGGACCCGTCGGCGAGCGCGATCCGCCCGCCGGCCCGTTTCACCGCCCGGGCCAGCTCGATGTCCTCCAGCACCTTGTCGGCCACCGCCGCGTGCCCGCCGGCCCGCAGGTAGCCGGCCCGGTCCACGACCAGGAACTGCCCGCCCGCCGCCGCGAGGGACGGCCGCCGCGAGCGTTCCATCGCGCGCAGCGGCAGGAACGTCAGCCACAACCACTGCAGCAGCGGCTGCGCCAGCCGGTCGGCCACCGTCCGCACCACGATCCGGGGGTACGGCGACAGCAGCGCCGCGTCCGCCGCGCGCAACTCGGTCACCGCCGCCGCCACCGCGTACGGGGTGAGCACCACGTCCGCGTCGACGAAGGCCAGCACCGCCGGCTCCGGGGCGGTCCGGGTGGCGAGCTGCCAGCAGGCGTGCGGCTTGCCCAGCCAGCCCGGCGGCGGGGCGACGCCGGTGAGCAGCGTGAGCCGGGGATCGTCACCGGCCACCGCGCGGACCACGTCGGCGGTGCCGTCGGTCGAGCCGTCGTCGAGCACCACGATCCGCAGGTCCGGCACGCCGCGCTGGGCCAGCAGCGCGCGCAGGCACGGGGTGACCCGCTCGGCCTCGTCGCGCAGCGGCAGCAGCACCGCCACCGGCTCGGTCACCTCGGCCGGGCCGGCGGCCGGGCGGCGCAGCCAGGCGTACGCGTTGACGATCGTGTGCCCGGTGAGCGCGGCGACCGCCACGGCCAGCGCGAGGGTGGCGATCATGCCGGGGCGTCGACGCGCGGCGCCGGCTCCGGCGCGGCGGCCCGGTCCCGGCGGGCCCGCCACAGCGTCACCGCCAGCGGCACCGCCGCCACCGCCATCCCGGCCGCGCCCCACAGCGCCGACGCCGGCAGCCGCAGGAACACCGCGTGCGCCAGCACGCTGGAGGCGTACGTCCAGAGGTAGAGCGCGAACATCGGCGCGTCCCGGCCGTCGGTCCGGTCCACCGACGGACCGGCGAGCGGGCGCAGCGCGACCGCGAGCAGCACCGCGAAGCCCAGCCAGCCCAGGTAGTTGCTGACCGGGATGCCGGGCAGCCCGGGTAGCGCCGGGGTGGCGTCACGCCAGGTCCAGTAGCCCTCGGCCACCATCTGCGGGTCGAGGAACAGGTCCCACGCGGCCAGTCCGACCGCCGACAGCGCGATCCGGGCGAGGCGGGAGCGGACCAGCCGGACCGCGGTGAGCCACGCCGGCCAGGCCATCCAGGTCCAGGCGAGTGGGATGATCAGCGGCACCCCGGCCAGCTTCGGGCCCAGCTCGCCGGAGTAGTCGTAGGTGCCGAACGGGAACCCGGTGGCCACGCCGATCGCCTCCACCGCGAACCCGCCGCCGGTGACGACCGCGACCAGCGCGGCGGCGGTACGGACGCCGCGGGTGAGCAGCGCGTGGCCGACCGAGAGCAGCCAGCCGAGCACCACTGTGGCCACCGTGAGCCCGGCCCGGGTCGCGCCGCCGGTGAGCGGGTAGCAGATCTGGGCGAGGATCAGCGCGGCCAGCAGCGCCCAGGGCAGCCGGGCCGCCCTCATGCTGTACCGCCTTTCGTTCGCGACTGCGGGGCTCGCAAACCCGGCTCACTCCTCGCGCTCACGGTGCCGCCCTTTCGTTCGCGACTGCGGGGCTCGCAAACCCGGCTCACTCCTCGCGCTCACGGGGCGTCCGGCGGGGGCAGCGGCAGGTCCCGGCCGAGCACGCCGAACGGCCGTTCGTCGCCGGGGAAGTGGAAGTGCCGCAGGACGTCGACGAAGCCGAACCGGCGGTACAGCCGCCAGGCCCGGGACTTCTCCTCGTCGGCCTCCGGCGTGGACAGCAGCGTGGTGTCGCCCTCGGCCACGGCGAGCAGCGCGCGCAACTGGCGGGCGCCCAGGCCGTGCCCCTGCGCGGGCGGGCGGACGTGCAGTTCGACCACCTCGAACGGGTGCGCCAGCCAGCGCTGCCGGTCCCGCGCGTTCAGCGCCCGGTGCACCTGGTCGTGCCACCACTGCCCGGTCGCGCCCCGGTAGCCGTACCCGAAGCCGGCCAGGTGGCCCTCGGTGGTGAGGCTGGCGACGGCGCGGAAGCCGGGCCGGCGTACGTGGGTGGCGATGTAGCCGCGGCGGGCCTCCAGCAGGTCGGGCCGGTAGCCCATCGCCTCGCCGTAGACGGCCACCACGTCGTCCAGCCGCCGGACCAGGTCGTCCGGTGTCCACCGCACCAGCCTCATGCGTACCCTCTCGCTGTTTCCGGGCCGCCCTCGTCGGCCCAGCCGAGCACCGTGCGGTCGCCGACCACGTCGCCCACCGCGAACCGCGCGAACAGTTCCTCCGCGTACCAGCCCTCGGTGGGGGTGCGGGTGATCGCGGCGCGGTGCTCGGGGGAACGGTACGCGAACGCGACCAGGTCCGCCGGGTCGCGCCACACGCTCACCGTGCCCTGCCAGCCCAGCGGCGCCTCGCCGACGCCGAAGCGGGCGAGCAGGCCGGGCGCGGCGTGCAGCTCGGTGGCGACCGGCGGGATCGCCCGCCAGAACGTGGCCGCCCGGCGGGCCCGCAGCCGGGCCCGGGTCAGCGCCAGCACCGGCCCGGTGACCCGCCCGCCCGACGGCGCGCCGAACGGCTCCCGGCCGGACCACCGGCCGCGGCTGGTCAGCGGGCGCAGGTCGACCCGTACCGCGGCGCGGGCGATCCGGGCCCAGGAGCGGGCGACCGGGGAGGCGTCGAAGCCGGCCGCGTCGGCGGGGGAGTCCCAGACCACGAGCGCGGCCCACCGGGTCAGGTCGGCGTCGCCGGGGCCGAATCCGGTGCCGGTCCCGGTGCCGAGCAGCTTGGCGAAGCGGACGCCGGGCAGGCGGCGCAGCCGCGCCGGGTGGGTGGCCATCCGGGCCGGCACACCGGGTACGGCCCGTCGGGGCACACGCCACACGTGCAGCGTGACGAGTTCGGGGTTCACGCCACCTCGGCCGGCGCGCCGGCGGTGATCCGCAGCAGTTCCGCGTACGTGGTGGGGAACACCGCCCGGGGTACGCCGCCGGCGGCCCACACCTCGTCGTACCCGGTCAGGGCGGTGTCGACGACGGTGCGCAGCGGCGCGGGGTGGCCGACCGGGGCGACGCCGCCGATCACCTGCCCGGTGTGCTGCTTGACGAACTCCGGGGTGGCCCGGCGCAGCCGGGTCACGCCCAGCGTGGCGGCCAGCCCGGCGGTGTCCACCCGGTGCGCGCCGGAGGTGAGCACCAGCAGCGGCGCGCCGTCCGCGTCGAAGATCAGCGAGTTGGCGATGGCGCCGACGGCGACGCCGAGCGCCTCGGCCGCGGCGGCGGCGGTGTGCACCGCGTCGGGCAGCAGTCGGACGAGGCTGGCCTCGCCCGATCCGTCCCGCGCGCCCGCCTCGTCGAGCGCGCGCTGCACCGCCTGCACGTTCGGGTGTGGCTGCATGCCCCCATTCTTCCCTCACCCCCGGTCCGGCCCCGCCGGGGGCCGTGGCCCTCCCGTGTGTCCCCGGCGCGTCACACGTTGCGTTTTCGTCGGTAGGGAGGTGTACTGTCAGGGTAGTTAGAACGAGTGTTCGATTCGGTTAGAGCGGATAGCGGCTCAGCTCCCCGGCTGGCCCGGCTCCGGTCCGACCGGTCGGGCACCCGTCGAACGCTCCGGAAGCGGTGTTTCGCGGCACCGGCTTCCGGGAGGTGCGGCACCGCGGGCCGCACCGGGTTCGGACAGTCGCGAGTCCGGGCCCGTCAGGCAGGTCGTCGCCCGCCGCCCACGACCCCCGGGCGGCGGGCGACGGACCCGCCGGCACGCCGGCCGGGGGTGGGTGTGGGGAAGCGTCCACACCCGGCCGGCCACCTGAAGGTGCGTCTTCCTCCGCACCGACCGCTCCGGGCGACCGGGCGACGGTTTCCCCGTCGCGCGACCGCCCGCCCCGGCCACACGCGGAGGAGAGACCCATGCCGACCAGTCCGGCCCAGGCGCCCACGGTGCCCGCGCACGTGCTGCCGCACCGCACCCCCGCCCAGTTGCTCGCGGTGGCCCGCGACGGGCTGGCCGAGGCCGCCCGCACCCGTCCCGACGGTCTCCGGTACGCCGCCGCCCACCTCGCGGCGCTGCGCGCCGCCGCCGCAGTGCTCGCCGCCCGGGCCCGTCCCGCGCCCACCCGGCGGAACCGGATCACCAGCGTCTGGGTGCTGCTCGCCACCGTCGCCCCCGAGCTGGACGAGTGGGCCGCCTACTTCGCGGCCGGCGCGAGCAAGCGGGCCGCCGCCGAAGCAGGCATCCCCCGCGTGGTCACCGCCCGGGAGGCCGACGACCTGCTACGCGCCGCCGAGGAGTTCGTGACAGTGGTGGAGACCGCGCTCGGCCTGGCCCACCAGCCGGCGCTCGACGGCCTGCCCCGGCCCCTGCGGCGCGGCGCCTCCGACTCCCCGCCGTCGCGGCCCGGAGCGGCAGCCGCCTGATTCGTGGCGCCCGGCCACCACCGGCGGGACCCCGGGTGGCCGGGCGCCGCACCAACGGCACCACGTGCCGCAGCACCGACACGATCCACAGCACACGATCCACAGCACCATCCACGGGCGGGCCCGTGGCGGAAACACGACGGGGGGTTGGTCCGATGGCGGGCCGCATGGTGGTCGGTTCCGCCGCCCTGGCCGAGCTGGTCCGTCCGGCGAGCGCGCCCGACCCGGCCGGCGGCCACCGGGTGCTGCCCGTCCGGGCCGAGCTGACCGGGCTGCTGCCCAACCGTGGCCTGCGCCGGGGCAGCACCGTCGCGGTCGGCGCCGGCCAGCCCCGGCGCAGCGGCGCCACCTCGCTGATCCTCGCGCTGCTCGCCGAGGCGTCCCGGGCCGGCTCGTGGTGCGCCGTGGTCGGCGTACCCACCTTCGGGGCCGGCGCCGCCGCCGAGGCGGGCATCGCCCTGGACCGGCTGGCCCTGGTGCCCGACCCCGGGCCGGAGTGGCCCACAGTGGTCGCCGCGCTCATCGACGGGGTCGACGTGGTGGTCACCGCCGTGCCGGCCACCGTCTCCGCCTCGATCGCCACCCGGCTGGCCGCCCGCGCCCGGCAGCGCGGAAGCGTGCTCGTCCCGTACGGCCGGTGGGACGGCGCGGACGTCACGCTCCAGGTGGTCCGGGGCGTCTGGCAGGGGCTCGGCGCCGGTCGCGGGCGGCTGCGCCGCCGTGAGGTGACCGTCTCGGCCCGGGGGCGGGGCGCCGCCGCCCGCCCCAAGGAGATCAAGGTCTGGCTGCCCGGCGACGAGCTGACCCGGGTGATCCCCCGCTCGGCCGGGTTCGGCGCACCGTCCGCCGCGCCGTCGCGCCGGCTGCGCGTGGTGGCTCCACCCGCCCGTACGCCCGCCGTGGCCGGGCCGGCGTGAGCGGCGTACCGCAGCGGACGCTGCTGCTCTGGTGCCCGGACTGGCCGGTCCTCGCCGCCGAGATCGTCGACGGGGTGCCCGCCACCGACCCGGTCGTGGTGCTGCACGCCAACCGGGTGGTCGCCTGCTCCGAGCGGGCCCGTGCCGAGGGGATCCGGCGCGGGCTGCGCCGCCGGGAGGCGCAGGGGCGCTGCCCGCACCTGACGGTGGTCGACCACGACCCGGGGCGGGACGCGCGGGCGTTCGAACCGGTGGTGGCCGCCGTGGAGGAGGTGGTCGCCGGCATCGAGGTGATCCGGCCCGGCGCCTGCGCCACGGCGGCCCGGGGGCCGAGCCGCTACCTCGGCGGCGAGGAGGCGGCGGCCGAGCGGATCGTCGAGCACGTCGCGCAGAGCTGCGCGGTGGAGAGCCAGGTCGGCATCGCCGACGGGGTGTTCGCGGCCGGGCTGGCCGCCCGGGAGGGGCGGATCGTGGCGCCCGGCGGCACCCGCGAGTTCCTGGCCACCCGGCCGGTCGAGGCGCTCGGCCGGCCCGCCCTGGCCGACCTGCTGCGCCGGCTCGGCGTCCGCACCCTCGGCGACTTCGCGGCGCTGCCCGCCGGGGACGTGCTGGCCCGGTTCGGTTTCGACGGCGCGCTGGCGCACCGGCTCGCCGGCGGCCGGGACGACCGCCCGCTCGCGGTCCGGCAGCCGCCCGCCGACCTGATCGTCACCGCCGACTACGACGAGCCGGTCGACCGGGTCGACGCCGCCGCGTTCGCCGCCCGCACGCTCGCCGAACTGCTGCACGAGCGGCTGGCCGGGTACGGGCTGGCCTGCACCCGGCTCGGCATCGAGGCGGTCACCGCGCACGGCCAGGAGCTGCACCGGGTCTGGCGGTACGACGGCCTGCTCACCGCCGCGGCCATCGCCGACCGGGTCCGCTGGCAGCTCGACGGCTGGCTCACCGGCAGCAACGGCCGGGGCGGGACGCGCCCGGCCCGCCCGACCGCCGGGATCGTCCGGTTGCGGCTGGTGCCCGACGGGGTGCTCGCCCAGGCGGGCCTGCAACCCGGGCTGTGGGGGGAGACCGGCGCGGAACGGGAGCGGGCGCACCGCGCGCTGAGCCGGGTGCAAGGCATCCTCGGCCCCGAGGCGGTGGTCACCGCCGTGCTCGGTGGCGGGCGTTCCCCGGCCGACCAGGTGCGCCTCGTGCCGTGGGGCGACGAGCGGGTGCCCGCCCGTCCCGGCCCGCCACCCCTGCCGCCCGCCTCTCCCGCCGCCGCGCCACCGGTCCCGGCCGGTTCGGTGCGCGGTGTCGCGTCGTCGCGCCCGGTCCCGGCCGGTTCGGTGCGCGGTGTCACGTCGTCGCGCCCGGCTCCGGCCGCTCCGGCGAGCGGCGTGACGCCGTCGCGCCCGGCCGCCGGGGCCGCTCCGGGTGCCGCGTCCGCCCCTGTCGTCGTACCCCCTGGGGGCCGTGCGGGGCGGCGGGCCGGGCGGGGCCGGGCGATGGCCGAGCCGCCGTGGCCGGGCAGGATCCCGCCGCCCGCGCCGGCCGTGGTGCTGCCCGCCCCACTGGCCGCCGACGTGCGCGACGCGGCCGGGGATCCGGTCGTGGTGAGCGCCCGGCTGGCGGTCAGCGCGGCGCCGGCCCGGCTCACCGTCGGCGACGGCCGCCCGGCGGAGATCACCGGGTGGGCCGGCCCGTGGCCGGTGGACGAGCGGTGGTGGGCGCCGGCCGAGGCGCGCCGCCGGGCCCGGTTCCAGGTGAGCCTGGCCGACGGCGCCGCGCTGCTGCTCGCGGTCGAGGGCGGGCAGTGGCTGGTGGAGGCGATCTATGACTGAGTGCCGGGGGAGCGCGGGGTGAGCTTCCACAACCCGAAGATGCCGTGGTCGAAGCTGGAGCAGGTGCTCTCCGGGCGGGCCAAGGGGGAGCGGCACCTGCACGTGGTCGACCCGCTCGCGGTCGACGCCGACGGCGGCGACTCACCGGCGTGGAGCCGCAAGCGCCAGGAATACCAGCCGCCGCAGCTGGACCGGCCGGACGGCGTGGTGCCGTACGCGGAGCTGCACGCGCACTCCAACTTCAGCTTCCTCGACGGGGCCAGCCACCCGGAGGAACTGGCCGAGGAGGCGGCCCGGCTCGGGCTCACCGCGCTCGCCGTCACCGACCACGACGGCTTCTACGGCGTGGTGCGCTTCGCCGAGGCGGCCCGCGCGCTGCGGCTGCCGACGATCTTCGGCGCGGAACTGTCCCTCGGGCTGCCCGGCCCGCAGAACGGCGAACCCGACCCGCTCGGCCGGCACCTGCTGGTGCTGGCGCACGGCCACGAGGGGTACGCGCGCCTGGCCGCCACCATCTCCCGCGCCCAGCTGCGCGGCGGGGAGAAGGGCCGCCCGGTCTACGGCGAGCTGGAGGAGCTCGCGGCGGAGCTGAAGGACCACGTGCTGGTGCTCACCGGCTGCCGCAAGGGGCACGTGCCGGCCGCGCTGCTCACCGAGGGCGTCGACGCGGCGGCCCGGGAGCTGGACCGGCTCACCGCGCTGTTCGGCGCGGAGACGGTGGCGGTGGAGCTGACCGACCACGGCCACCCGGTCGACGCCGACCGCAACGACGCGCTCGCCGACCTGGCCGCCGCGGCCGGGCTGCCCACAGTCGCCACGAACAACGTGCACTACGCCACCCCGGGCCGGCGGCGGCTGGCCACCACAGTCGCGGCAGTCCGGGCCCGGCGCAGCCTCGACGAGATCGACGGCTGGCTGCCCGCCGCGGCCACCGCCCACCTGCGCAGCGGCGCGGAGATGGCGGCGCGGTTCGCCGCGTACCCGGGGGCGGTGGCGCGGGCCGCCGAGTACGGCGCGGAACTCGCCTTCGACCTTCAGCTCGTGGCGCCGAAGCTGCCGGCGTACCCGGTGCCGCCCGGGCACACCGAGATGAGCTGGCTGCGCCGGCTGACCATGGACGGCGCCCGCGAGCGCTACGGCCCGCCCGAGGCGCACCCGGAGGCGTACGCGCAGCTGGAACACGAGCTGCGGATGATCGAAGACCTCGGGTTCCCCGGCTACTTCCTGGTGGTCTACGACATCGTCGCGTTCTGCCGCGCGCAGGACATCTACTGCCAGGGCCGGGGCTCGGCGGCCAACTCGGCGGTCTGCTACGCGCTGCGCATCACGAACGTGGACGCGGTCCGGCACCGGCTGCTGTTCGAACGGTTCCTCGCCCCGGAACGCGACGGCCCGCCCGACATCGACGTGGACATCGAGTCCGACCGCCGGGAGGAGGTGATCCAGCACGTCTACGCCCGCTACGGCCGGGAGCACACCGCCCAGGTCGCCAACGTCATCTCGTACCGGCCCCGGTCGGCGGTGCGGGACGTGGCGAAGGCGTTCGGCTTCTCACCCGGCCAGCAGGACGCCTGGAGCAAGCAGATCGACAGGTGGGGCTCGGTCGCCGCGGTCGACGTGGCGGACATCCCCGAGCAGGTGGTCGCGTACGCCAACGAGCTGCAGACGTTCCCCCGGCACCTGGGCATCCACTCCGGCGGCATGGTGATCTGCGACCGGCCGGTGATCGAGGTGTGCCCGGTGGAGTGGGGCCGGATGCCCGGCCGCAGCGTGCTCCAGTGGGACAAGGACGACTGCGCGGCCGTCGGCCTGGTCAAGTTCGACCTGCTCGGCCTCGGCATGCTCTCGGCGCTGCACTACGGCTACGACCTGATCGGCTCCCGCCTCGACCTCGGCGACATGACGCTGGACGACCCCGAGGTCTACGACATGCTCTGCCGGGCCGACTCGGTGGGCGTGTTCCAGGTGGAGAGCCGCGCCCAGATGGCCACGCTGCCCCGGCTCAAGCCGCGCGAGTTCTACGACCTGGTGGTGGAGGTGGCGCTGATCCGGCCCGGCCCGATCCAGGGCGGCTCGGTGCACCCGTACATCAGGCGCAAGAACGGCCAGGAGCCGGTCACGTACGCGCACCCGCTGATGCGCAACGCGCTGGAGAAGACGCTCGGCGTGCCGCTGTTCCAGGAGCAGCTCATGCAGCTCGCCATCGACCTGGCCGGGTTCGACGCGGCCGGCGCCGACCAGCTGCGCCGGGCCATGGGGGCGAAACGGTCGGTGGAGCGGATGGCGCAGATCGCCGACCGGCTCTACGCCGGGATGGCCGAGCGGGGCATCACCGGCGAGCTGGCCGACGACGTCTACCGCAAGCTCACCGCGTTCGCCAGCTACGGCTTCCCGGAGAGCCACGCGATGAGCTTCGCCTACCTGGTGTACGCCAGCTCGTGGCTCAAGCGCTACCACCCGGGCCCGTTCCTGGCCGCGCTGCTCAACGCCCAGCCGATGGGCTTCTACTCGCCGCAGACGCTCGCCGACGACGCCCGCCGGCACGGCGTGGAGGTACGCCGGCCGGACATCAACGCCAGCGGCACCAAGGCGGTGCTGGAGTCCACCCCGCAGACGCGGTGGGGCAGCGTGCCGGGCGAGCCGCCGCACGCCTGGGGGCTGGGCGGCCCGGCGGTACGGCTCGGGCTGGGCAGCGTCCGTACCCTCGGCGAGGACGTGGCCGAGCGGATCGAGGCGGAACGGACGGCGCACGGGCCGTACCGGGACATGCCGGACCTGGCCCGCCGCGTCGGTCTCACCGCCGCGCAGCTGGAGGCGCTGGCCACCGCCGACGCCTTCGCCTGTTTCGGGCTGACCCGGCGGCAGGCCCTCTGGGCCGCCGGCGCGGCGGCCCAGGACCGGCCCGGCCGGCTGCCCGGCACGGTGACCGGCGCGGACCCGCCCACGCTGCCCGGCATGGCCGCGGTGGACCGCCTGGTCGCCGACGTCTGGGCCACCGGCCTGTCCCCGGAGAGCCACCCGGCCCGGTTCATCCGGGACCGCCTCGACGAACTGGGCGCGGTGCCGATCGCCCGGCTCGGCCAGGTGCCGCCCGGGCAGCGGATCCGGGTCGGCGGGATCGTCACCCACCGGCAGCGCCCGGCGACCGCCGGCGGCGTCACGTTCCTCAACCTGGAGGACGAGACCGGAATGCTGAATGTCACTTGCTCCCCGGGGCTGTGGCAGCGCTACCGTCGAATCGCCCGCACCAGTGGAGCACTGGTGGTGCGGGGCCGGCTGCAGCGGCACGAGGGCGTCACGAACCTCACCGCGGACCGGCTGGACGCGATCGAGCCCCCCGTCACACCGGCATCCAGGGATTTCCGTTGATGGAGTGATCCACATTACGGTTTCCGTGAGCCGGAGGCGGGAGACTCCCGACGCGGGTGGGCAGAGTGGCCCACCCGGGGTATGGGGGATGAACAGATGACCTTTCACCGCACGTACGCCGGTGGCGTAGCCAACGCCCGACGGACCCGCCTCGGCGCCGACTGGGCGCCCACCCACGAGGCCGAGCCGCGGGAATACCAGGTGACCGACGGCCCGGTGGCCAACGACCAGCGCTCCCGCGCCGAGGACGACCCCGCCGGCGGCGGCGAGTCCTGAACCTGGGCCGGGGGGTGACTAGGCTCGGCGCGTGGAGCAGATCCGAACCCTCACCCCCCGCACCGCCGTCATCTGGTCGGTGCTCCGGGCCGAGCTGGACCGGCGGGCCGGCGAACGACTCTCCGTGCTCGACGTCGGCGGCGGGACCGGCGGCTTCGCCGTCCCGCTCGCCGAGGCCGGTCACCGGGTCACAGTGGTCGACGCCAGCCCCGACGCGCTCGCCGCGCTGACCCGCCGCGCCGCCGAGGCCGGGGTCGCCGACCGGGTACGCGCGACGCAGGGCGACGCCGACGCGCTCGCCGGGCTGGTCGAACCGGCCACCGTGGACCTGGTGCTCTGCCACTCCGTCCTCGAAGTCGTCGACGAGCCGGAACCGGTGATCTCCGCGCTGGTCACCGCGTTGCGCCCGGGCGGCGCGGCGAGCGTGCTCGTCGCCGGCCGGGCCGCCGCCGTGTTCGGCCGGGCGATGAACGGGCAGCTTGACGCCGCCGCGGCGCTGGCCGCCGACCCGTACGGCACCACCGGCCGCCGGGACACGTTGCGCCGCCGCTACGACGCCGCCGACGCGAGCGCGCTGCTCACCGCCGCCGGCCTTGCCGTGGAGGAGATCCACGGGGTACGGGTGCTCGCCGACCTGCTTCCGGCCGCCGTGGCCGACGGTCAGCCGGCCGCCCTGGTGGAGCTGGAACGGGCGCTCGCGGTCCGGCCCCCGTACCGTGATCTCGCCGCTCAGCTGCACCTGTTCGCCCGCCGCCCGGCATGACCGGCCCGGCTCCGGGCCCGCTGGACCGGGTTGCGCCGCGCTACGACGGCGGCAGCCTGGCCGACGTGCTGCCCAGCGCGCTGTCGGTGCTCGGCGTACCCGGTGCGGCCGACCGGCTCGGCCTGGCACCGAGGCTGGCCGGGGTACGCCGGATCGCGGTGCTGCTCGTCGACGGCCTCGGCTGGTACCAGATCCCCACCGCCGCCCGGTACGCCCCGACGCTCGCCGGACTGGCCGCCACCACCGGCCGGCCGCTCACCACCGGCTTCCCGTCCACCACCCCGACCAGCCTGGTCAGCCTCGGCACCGGCACCGCGTCGGGCGCGCACGGCGTGCTCGGCTTCACCGTCCGCGTGCCCGGCACCGACCGGGTGCTCAACCACGTCGACTGGGCCGGCGACCCCGACCCGGTGAGCTGGCAGCCGGTGCCCACCTGGTACCAGCGGGCGCGTGCCGCCGGGGTGGCGGTGACGGTGGTCAGCCGCCCCGAGTTCGCCGGCAGCGGCCTGACGCTCGCCGCCAACCGGGGCGGCGACTACCGGGGCGCGGCCGGCGCCGACGCGCTCGCCGCGCGGATGCTGGCGGCGCTGGCCGCCGGGGACGGACCCGCGCTGGTGTCCGGGTACCACCCCGACCTGGACCGGCACGGGCACCTCAGCGGTGTCGACTCCGAGCCGTGGCGGCTGGCCGCCGCCGATGTGGACGCGCTGCTGGCCCGGCTCGTCGACGGGCTGCCGCCGGACGCCGCGCTGCTGGTCACCGCCGACCACGGCCAGCTCGACGTGCCCGCCGGGCACCGGATCGACCTGGACGCCGATCCCCGGCTGCGCGCCGGGGTACTGGTGGTCGCCGGTGAGCCCCGCGTCCGCTACCTGCACACCGAGCCGGGCGCCGAGGCCGACGTGGTGGCCGCCTGGACCGAGCTGCTGGGCCCGGCCGCGCACGTGCTGACCCGCGCCGAGGCGGTGGCGACCGGCTGGTTCGGGCCGGTGCCCGAGGCGCACCTGAGGCGGATCGGCGACGTGGTGGTGGTCTGCCGGGACACCTACGCGGTGGTCGCCACCCGTTCCGAGCCGCCGATGGCGTCGCGGCTGGTGGCGTACCACGGCGCGGACACCGCCGCCGAGATGACCGTTCCGCTGCTGGTGGTGCGGGGCTGACCCGGCTCATCCGCGGCTGCGGCCGCGTCGGTGGCCGCCGGGCTGGGCGGTGGGGTTGTCGGACCGGCGGGCTAGCCTGCTGGCATGGGCCGCAGCCAGTCGTTGCCCCGAGGCGGTGACCCGCGCTTCGGGCCGGACGCCGACGACACCGGCTGCGCCATCCTGCACGTCGACATGGACGCGTTCTACGCCTCGGTCGAGGTGCGCCGCCGACCCGAGCTGCGCGGGCGGCCGGTGGTGGTGGGCGGCGTCGGCCCGCGCGGCGTGGTCAGCTCCGCCAGCTACGAGGCCCGGCAGTACGGCGTCCGCAGCGCCATGCCCACCGCCCGTGCCCGGGCGCTCTGCCCCGGCGCGGTCTACCTGCCGCCCGACTTCACCGCCTACACCGAGGCGTCGCGGGCGGTCATGCGGATCTTCCGGGACGTCACCCCGCTGGTCGAGCCGCTCTCGCTGGACGAGGCGTTCCTCGACGTGGCGGGCGCCCGCCGGCTGTTCGGCCGGCCCGCCGACATCGCCGCGCTGATCCGCCGCCGGGTCGCCGAGGAACAGCGGCTGACCTGTTCGGTGGGCGTCGGGCCGAGCAAGTTCGTGGCGAAGCTCGGCTCCACCCGGGCCAAGCCCGACGGCCTGCTCGTGGTCCCGGCCGCCCGGGTGCTGGAGTTCCTGCACCCGCTGCCGGTGTCCGCCCTGTGGGGCGTGGGGGAGCGTTCCGCCGACGCGCTGCGCCGCCTCGGCCTGCGCACCGTACGCGACCTCGCCGAGGCACCGGCCGGCCTGCTGCGCCGGGCCGTGGGCGAGGCGTCCGCCGCCCACCTGCACGAGCTGGCGTGGGGGCGCGACCCGCGCGGGGTGACGCCCGAACAGGTGGAGAAGTCGATCGGCGCGGAGGTCACGTTCGACATCGACGTGACCGACCCGGACGAGATCCGGCGGTCCCTGCTCGCGCTCGCCGACAAGGCCGGCGCTCGGCTGCGGGCGGCCGGGCAGGTGGGCCGTACCGTGTCGCTCAAGGTCCGTTTCGCCGACTTCCGGACGATCAGCCGCTCCCGCACGCTCGCCGTGCCCACCGACACCGCCCGGGAGATGTTCGACACGGCCTGGGCGTTGTGGGGCGCGCTCGCTCCCGGCGAGCCGGTTCGGCTGGTCGGGGTCCGGATGGAAGGTCTCGCCCCCGCCGGGGAGACCCCGCAGCAGCTCACCCTCGGCGCGCCCGAGCGCGGCTGGCGTGAGGCGGAGGCGGCGGCCGATGCGGCGGCCGCCCGATTCGGGCGGTCCGTCATAGGTCCGGCCAGTCTTCTCGGCCGTCGTGATACACGACAAGTCGAAAAACCGACCCGGCCGTAGGTCGTCCCGCTTTCCGACGCGCGGGGGCCCTCGTAGACTTGCGGGTAAGCAGCCGGTTGGCTGCCACGGTCTGTCGGCCCGCCCGGGTCGACCAACGTGACCGGGGAGGAGTGCCGTGCCGCTCTCGGAGCACGAGCAGCGGCTGTTCGAGCAGATCGAGCGGTCGCTTGCCGAGGACCCCAAGTTCGCCTCGGCCGTGCGCGCCAGCGACCCGCGTTTCCACGCGCGGCGTCGCGTGCTCGTCGCTGCCGGCGTGGTCGTCGCTGGTCTGGCCCTGTTGATCTATGGTGCCGTGATCAAGATTCCCGCGGTGGCCGTGGCGGGTTTCGTCGTCATGCTGGCCTCGTTGGGCTACGCGGTGCAGTCGCACCGCCGATCCCAGTCGCCCGACCTGCACGTGGTCGGCGGCACAACGAGCCGGCGTCGTCCCCGTGGCCGCAGCAGTGGCCGCCGGGGCTCCTTCCTCGACCGGATGGAGGACCGCTGGCGGCAGCGCCCGGAGGGACACCGCTGACCGTGCTCCGCCCCGGACCGGGGCGGATGTCGCGGCGACGCCCGTCGGCGTGCGCTTCGTCGTGCCCGCTCCACGGCGGCGGGTGCGCGTAGCCGTCGATCGCGCCGCACCCGTCCACGCCCCGATGTCGGCCGGTGTGGCGGTGCCCCCGGATTCCCCGGCTGCGGCGTGAGTCTCTCCCCGGTCCGCTGGCCAGTGCTTCGCAGCCGATCATCGCCTCCGCGCCGACCTGCGGCGGCTCCTGTCGGCTGATCGTCCACAAATAGAGATCGATCTTCCAAGCGCGGGAAACGCGAAGATCTTGGTACGAAAGGGCCGCTATAGGGGCCTTTTCCTACCAAGATCTCAAGCGCCCCCGCTCCCCACCCCGTCACCTCGCTGAGCAGTCGGTGATCAAGGAGTTTGTGTCCGGTCGGAGGCCTCGCGGAGACACAAACTCCTTGATCAACGGGCCGGGGGCGGGGGGACGGGGCGGGGGGACGGGGACGGGGCGGGGCGGTCAGCGGGCCGTGCGGCCCGCCAACAGGCGGCGTGGGCTCCAGCGCAGCATCTGCGTCCGGGCCTGCCCGCTCGTGGTGACGATCCGGGCCGACTGCTCGGCCAGGGCGGTCCGCCAACGCTGGATCACCGACGGGGGCAGCAGCGCGGCCAGCAGCCGGGTGCGGCGGTCCGCCCCGGCCGCGAGCGCGCCCCGGACCGTCCGCAGCGCCGGTTGCAACTCCGCGCCGGCGAGCGGGTCCCGCGCGTACCGGGCCCGCTCCTCGGCCCGGCCCAGCAGCCGTACCCCGGTTGCGGCGTCGCCGTTCTCGGTGAGCGCCTCCCGGGCCAGCCGCTCGGCGGTCGCGCGGGGGGTCTCCGTGCGGTCCACCCGGACGTGGAAGTCGACGAGCGTGTCGAGCAGCTCGTCCCAGGCGGCGTGCGCGTCGGCGCGGGCGGACTCGGCGTCCACGCCGACGACGACCTCCCGTGCCTCGCCCCGCTGGCCGGGCACCGCGAGCGCGGTGGCCGAGGGCGCCCGGACCCGGACGCGCCGGCGGCGGCGCAGGGTGGAGCGGCGCAGCCCCGGTACGGCGAACAGCGCCAGCAGCGCCAGCGCCGCGGCCAGCCACCACGGCCACACCCGGTTCTGCTCGGCCGGGTCACCTCCGCCCAGGGACAGGCCCTGGTCGGTGTCCTTGTCGAGCCGGTCCGCCTCGTTCGGGCCGGCCGACGGGTCGGCGGCGCCGGGAGCGACGGTGCTGCCGGGCGACGGGGTGACCTCCTCGGGGGCGTCGGTGTCCGGCGCCCAGGCGGAGCGGACCGAGCCCTGCACGCTCGCCGCCGGGGTGGCGTCGAACGGCACCCAGCCGATCCCGTTGCCGAAGTTGACCTCGGTCCAGGCGTGCAGGTTGCGGTTGGTCAGCACGTACGTGCCGCCGTCGGACTTGCTGCCGTTGGTGAAGCCGACAGCCACCCGGGCC
Organism: Micromonospora sp. II; assembly: GCF_001709195.1. Taxonomy (NCBI): domain Bacteria; kingdom Bacillati; phylum Actinomycetota; class Actinomycetes; order Micromonosporales; family Micromonosporaceae; genus Micromonospora; species Micromonospora sp. II. Next base: position 371,287 of record NZ_LYXF01000035.1, read on the forward strand.
GGAATGCCGGCGGCCCGGACAAGCCAGGCCATCGCCGCCGCGTACTGCTGGCAGTAGCCGACCTTGGTGGCGAGGAAGTCGGTGATGTCCTGCCCGCTGCTGCCGTCGCGGGTGGACAGCGAGTAGGTGAAGCCGTTCTCCACGGAGAAGTACTCGTAGATCGCGCGGACCTTGTCGTAGTCGTTCGACTTGCCCCTCACCAGCTCGCCGACGAGATCCTCGACCTCCGGGACCGACGGCCGCTCGGTCTGCTGGCGCTTCACCGGGCTGTCCGCGGGCAGGGACGGGGCGGCGCGCAGCGCCGCCGGGCTGAACGTCGAGCGCACGTACTCGAACGAGTAGCTCTTGCCGCGGGCGTTCTCCCGGTTGGAGAAGACGATCTGCTGGCTTGAGTCGTACAGCCAGTTGCCGTTGAGGTCGTCCGCCTTCACCGGATCGGCGTAGACCGGCAGCAGCGGCATGTTCAGGTTCTTCGACACCTCGACGGTGGCCTTGTAGCGCTGCCGCTCGACGCCACGCGGGGTGCGCTCGCTCGGGTCGGGCAGGCCGCGGGTGACCGGCCGCCCGGTGGGCACGCGCGCCTGGAAGCCGCTCGGCCGCAGGTCGTCGACCACGCCGAGGCGCAGGTAGAACGGGCTCGGCTCGTTGGTGCTGACCTTCACCAGCTCGGTTTCCTGGCTCTGGTTGAGCTGGCCGCTGAGCGCTGCGAACAGGTCGATCCGGCCCGGGCTGCCACCCTGGCCGGGCCGGCCGTTGCCCTCACCGGGCCCGGCGCCGACGTTGTTCATCAGCCCGCCGGTCATCCCGGGCACGGCCAGGGGCAGGGCCACCGCCACCGCCACGCCGACCACTGCCAGCCGGCGGCCCGCCGCGGCCAGCGGCGACGCCTCCCAGACGTCGACGTCGCGTCCCTCACCGGTGAACCGGCGGCCGAACCGGCGTACCCGGTCGACGTTGTCGGTGACCAGCAGCCACAGGTAGCCGGCGGCGCCCACCACGAACGGGGTGGCGGGGACGCTGTCCAGGTAGACCGCCACCGGCACCGAGTAGATGGCGAGCATCGGCAGGCCGGCCAGCGCCGGCCGGCGCAGCCCGACCGAGAGGACGTCCACCACCACGGCGACCGCGCCGATGCCGAGCACCGCGAGGAACAGCAGCGAGTCGACGTCGGGCACCTTCACGCCGTACGAGCGCATGTCCTCCAGCGACGCCTGCGTCAGCTCGCCGAAGTGGGCGAACGTGCCCGGGGCCGGGATGAACGCGAGCAGCTCGGCGCCGCTCGGGAAGATCCACGTCAGGCCCAGGGTCAGGCCGGCGAGCATCGCCAGCACCTGGCCCCACAGCGGCGCCCGGGCCAGCCGGCTCAACGCGGCCGAGCCGGCCACCACGGCGACCACGATGGTGGCCTGGATCAGCCACGTCCAGCGTTCGAAGATCGCCGACAGCGGGGCCGCCGCCAGCAGGGTCGCCGCCGCGGCGACGAACCCGATGTTGCGATGGGGGGTCACGGGAGCTTCCTTCCGGTCATCGCATGCCTCCGGCGACCGTCTCGGCCAGGGCCGCCCGCAGCGCGAATCCCTGCGATCCGCGCCCGGCCTGCGGCCACAGCACCGGCAGACGGCTGCCGTGCTCCACCCCGATGACCCGCCAGCCGCTCTGCAGCAGCGCGAGCGCGGCGGCGCCGTGCGCCCGTTCCGCCTCGGTGCGGGCCTTCGGCGGCAGGTTCAGCCAGGTGTTGCTGTCGAGCAGGAACGCCACACAGGTCGCCCCGTTGCCGCGCAGCCCGGCCAGCAGCTCCGCCTCGGCGGCGCCGAGCGTGCCGAGCAACGCGATGATCAGGCCGCCGTCGGCCCGCTGCCGGACCTGCTGCACCAGCGTGGTGATCTCGCCGCGCCGGTCCAGGTGCACGTCGGCGAGCTGGTCCAGGAGCAGGCCCTCACCGCCGGCCTCGGTCGCCGCGACGTCGGCGCCGTTGCCGGTGACCAGGCGCAGCTTGTAGCCGGCCTGGCGCAGGTGCACGGCGATGCTGGCGGCCGCCGAGACCGCCCACTCGAAGCTCGCCGTCGGTCCCTCGCCCCGGTGCCCGGCGGCCCGGGTGTCCAGCACGACGGTGGCGCGGCTCTCCCACGGCTGCTCCTCGCGGCGCACCATCAGCTCGCCGGTGCGGGCGGTCGACTTCCAGTGCACGCGGCGCAGGTCGTCGCCCATCCGGTACTCCCGGGTGGCGGCGTCGTCCTCGCCGTGTACCGCTACCGAGCGGGCCCGGCTGTCGCCGCTGCCGGCGTACTCGCCTGGTAGCCGCACCGACGGCAACGGAGTGACCTGCGGGATCACCGTGAGGTGGTCGGTGCTGGGGAACGAGCGGGTCAGCTCGCACAACCCGAACGGGTCGGTCAGCCGGATCACCAGCGGGCCCACCTCGTAGCGGCCGCGCACGTCCGCCCGGACGGTGTACGCCACGGAGCTGGCCTGGTGCGCGCCGAGCCGCTCCAGCACCACCCGGGGGCGGCTGCCCAGCGCGTACGGCAGGCGGTCCTCCAGCAGCAGCGTGCCGGTGGGCAGCCGGGACAGGTTCTGCAGCCGCAGCACCACGCGGGAGCTGGCCCCGACCGGCACCCGGTGCGGCTCCAGCGACCTGTTGCAGGCCAGCTTGTACCGGCTGCGCCCGACGTACGCGGCGGCCAGCAGCGGCAGGACGGCGAGCAGGACCGCCACCCGGAGCAGGTCCTTCTCGCCCAGGATGCCGGCGGAGATCGCCGCGGCCACCGCGGCCGCCAGGAAGGAGCGGCCGCGGGTGGTCAGCCCACGCAGGCCGTCGCGCACGTCACGGCCTCCGCGGCTCGTACGGCCCGCGGCCGTTGTTGCCGCCGCCGGGGCGGGTGTCGTACGGCGAACGCTGCCGGTCGTGCGGGAGCGGCAGGCGGTGCACCAGCTCGGAGACGATCGCGTCGGTGGTGCGCCGGGCCAGCTGGGCGTCGGCGGTCGGGATGATCCGGTGCGCCAGCACCGGCACCGCGAGGACCTGGAGGTCGTCCGGCAGCACGTAGTCGCGGCCCTCCAGGGCGGCCACCGCGCGGGCGGTGCGCAGCAGCTGGAGCGTGGCCCGCGGGGATGCGCCCAGGCGCAGGTCCGGCGCCTCCCGGGTGGCGGTGACCAGGTCGATCGCGTACTGCTTGACCGCGTCGGCGACGTGCACCTGCCGGACGTGACCGATCAGCCGGCGGACGGTGGCCGCGTCGGAGACCGGCCGCAGCCCCGACAGCGGGTCGGTGGCGCCGTGCCCGTCGAGCATGGCCAACTCGGCGCGCGGGTCCGGGTAGCCCATGGCGATGCGGGCGGTGAACCGGTCGCGCTGCGCCTCGGGCAGCGGGTACGTGCCCTCCATCTCGATCGGGTTCTGCGTCGCGATCACCATGAACGGCGTCTGCAGCTGGTAGGTGACGCCGTCGACGGTGACCTGGCGCTCCTCCATGCACTCCAGGAGCGCCGACTGGGTCTTCGGCGAGGCCCGGTTGATCTCGTCGCCGACCACCAGGTTGGCGAAGACCGCGCCGGGGCGGAACTCGAAGTCGTGCGTCTCCTGGTTGTAGACGCTCACGCCGGTGACGTCGCTGGGAAGCAGGTCGGGGGTGAACTGGATCCGCCGGACCGAGCAGTCGATGGACCGGGCCATCGCCTTGGCGAGCTTGGTCTTGCCGACGCCGGGCACGTCCTCGATGAGCAGGTGGCCCTCGGCCAGCAGCACCGCCAGGGCGAGCCGGACGGTGGCGGTCTTGCCCTCGATGACCTGCTCGATGTTGGCCACGATGGCCTCGCTGGCGGCGCGGAACTCGTCGTGCGGCAGCAGACCGCCCACCTCGTCCCAGGTCTGTTGTGTCACGGGCCTCCTCCTCGTCGCCTGGACGGCAGCTCTTTATAGAGCACCTGGACCCGCCGTTGGGTTCGCGACGCCGAGCCACGTCTGCCGCAGTAATCTCACTGGCCTCTCAGGCTAACCATGTTTGTCGTTACTGCCGACTCCCGCAGGTGGTCGGTCGGTTACGCCCGGAATATTCGCCGGACCGGGGGACCGGCCGCTCCGGGCGGAACGGGCGCGCCGCCGCCGAGGGCTGCGAGGTACACTGCCTGCATGGCCGGGTTCTTCCTGCTTCTTACCGAGCCGTGTTGATGCGCTGAACGCGCGACAGCACGGCCGCCCCTCCTGCGCGAGGGGCTTTTTTGTGCCCGCAGCAGACCGCCCACAATTTTTCGAATCGCCCGATCCGCGCCGAGGAGACGCCATGAGTGAGGCAGCCGCACCGGCGACCGACATTCCCCCGTTCCGGTACACCGCCGCACTGGCCGACGAGATCGAACACCGCTGGCAGGACACCTGGGAGCGGGACGGCACCTTCCACGCGCCGAACCCGACCGGCCCGCTGGCCGACCCGGGTCATCCGCGCGCGGGCGCCGAGAAGCTGTACGTKCTGGACATGTTCCCGTACCCCTCCGGCGCCGGCCTGCACGTCGGCCACCCGCTGGGCTACATCGGCACCGACTGCTACGCCCGCTACCAGCGGATGGCCGGGCGCAACGTGCTGCACGCGATGGGCTTCGACGCGTTCGGCCTGCCCGCCGAGCAGTACGCGGTGCAGACCGGCACCCACCCCCGCACCACCACCGAGGCGAACATCGAGCGGTACCGGGCGCAGCTGCGCCGGCTGGGGCTGGGCCACGACGAGCGGCGGTCGGTGGCGACCATCGACACCGACTTCTACCGCTGGACGCAGTGGATCTTCCTGCAGGTCTTCAACTCCTGGTACGACACGGACGCACGCAAGGCCCGGCCGATCGCCGAGCTGATCGCCGAGTTCGAGGGCGGCACCCGCGCCACCCCGGACGGGCGGCCGTGGGCCGAGCTGTCCGTGGGGGAGCGGCGGCGCGTCGTGGACGACCACCGCCTGGCGTAYGTCTCGGAGGCGCCGGTCAACTGGTGCCCGGGGCTGGGCACCGTGCTGGCCAACGAGGAGGTCACCGCCGACGGCCGCTCCGAGCGCGGCAACTTCCCGGTCTTCAAGCGCAACCTGAAGCAGTGGATGATGCGGATCACCGCGTACGGGGACCGGCTGCTGGAGGACCTGGACACACTGGACTGGCCGGAGCCGATCAAGCTGCAGCAGCGCAACTGGATCGGCCGGTCGACCGGCGCGCACATCGACTTCCCGACCGCCGCCGCGCCGGTGCGGGTGTTCACGACCCGGCCGGACACCGTCTTCGGCGCCACCTACATGGTGCTGGCCCCCGAGCACGAGCTGGTCGACGTGCTGACGCCGGCCGCCTGGCCGGAGGGGACGAAGGACGCCTGGACCGGCGGGCACGCGAGCCCGCGTGAGGCCGTCGAGGCGTACCGGAAGGCCGCCGCGGCCAAGACGGACATGGAACGGCAGGCGGACAGCAAGGAGAAGACCGGCGTCTTCGTCGGCGCCTACGCGACCAACCCGGTGACCGGCGGGCAGATCCCGATCTTCATCGCCGACTACGTGCTGGCCGGGTACGGCACCGGCGCGATCATGGCGGTGCCCGCGCAGGACGAGCGGGACTGGGACTTCGCCGAGGTCTTCGAGCTGCCGATCGTGCGGACCGTGCAGCCGCCGGAGGGCTTCGCCGGCAAGGCGTACACCGGGGACGGCCCGGCGATCAACAGCGCCGCGCCGGAGCGCGGCATCGACCTGGACGGCCTGGGCGTCACCGAGGCCAAGGCGCGGATCATCGAGTGGCTGGAGGCGAACGGACACGGCGCCGGCGCGGTCACCTGGCGGCTGCGCGACTGGCTGTTCTCCCGGCAGCGTTACTGGGGCGAGCCGTTCCCGATCGTGTACGACGAGACCGGCGCGCCGATCGCGCTGCCCGAGTCGATGCTGCCGGTCGAGCTGCCCGAGGTGGAGGACTTCTCGCCGAAGACGTTCGACGCCGACGACGCCGACAGCAACCCGGAGACCCCGCTGTCGCGGCGGCGCGACTGGGTCGAGGTGGAGCTGGACCTGGGTGACGGGCCCAAGCGCTACACCCGCGAGACCAACGTGATGCCGCAGTGGGCCGGCTCCTGCTGGTACGAGCTGCGCTACCTGGATCCGACCGACTCGCAGCGCTTCGCCGACCCGGAGAACGAGGCGTACTGGATGGGGCCGCAGCGTCCGGGTGACTGCGGCGGCACCGACCTGTACGTCGGCGGCGCCGAGCACGCCGTGCTGCACCTGCTGTACGCGCGCTTCTGGCACAAGGTGCTGTACGACCTGGGCCACGTCTCGTCGTTCGAGCCGTTCCGCCGCCTGTTCAACCAGGGCATGATCCAGGCGTACGCGTTCGTCGACCCGCGCGGCGCGTACGTGCCCGCCGAGGAGGTCGTCGAGGTCGACGGCCGCTGGTTCCACGGCGAGACCGAGGTCCGGCGCGAGTACGGCAAGATGGGCAAGTCGCTGAAGAACGTCGTCACCCCGGACGACATGTGCGCGGCGTACGGCGCCGACACGTTCCGGGTGTACGAGATGTCGATGGGCCCGCTGGAGGTGTCCCGCCCGTGGGAGACCCGGGCCGTCGTCGGCTCGTACCGGTTCCTGCAGCGGGTCTGGCGCACCGTCGTCGACGAGCAGACCGGGGAGCTGCGGGTCACCGACGCGCCGGCCGACGAGGCGACCCGGCGGCTGCTGCACAAGGCGATCGACGGGGTCCGCGCCGACATGGACGGGATCCGGTTCAACACCGCCATCGCCAAGCTGATCGAGCTGACGAACGGCCTGACCCGGCTGGCGGAGACGCCGCGTGAGGTGGCCGAGCCGCTGGTGCTGATGGTCGCCCCGTTCGCCCCGCACATGGCGGAGGAACTGTGGCGCAAGCTGGGTCACGAGGAATCCCTGACGTACGCGGACTTCCCGGTCGCCGACCCGGCCCTGCTGGTGGCCGAGTCGGTCACCTACCCGGTGCAGGTCAACGGCAAGGTCCGGGGCCGGATCGAGGTGCCGGCCGACGCGTCCGAGGAGACGGTCCGCGCGGCGGCGCTGGAGGCGGTGGCCGGCGCGCTGGCCGGCAAGGAGCCGCGCAAGGTGATCGTGGTGAAGGGCCGGATGGTCTCGGTCGTCGTCTGACCCGGCGGGTGGGCGTGTCCACACGCGGGACACGCCCACCCGCCGGTCAGGTCGCGCGGCGTCGCCGTTCGGCCCGCCACCAGCGGTGGACGATCAGCACGCTGGCGATCAGGCCGAGGCTCGCAGGCGCCGCCGCGTACCAGTTGATCGACCCGGGCGTGGTCACCGCCGCGCCGATCGCCGCGTAACCGATGGCGGTGGGGGCGGAGGCGATCACGCTGCCGGCCAGGAACGGCCCCACCCGGGCGGCGGTGGTGCCGTAGCCGTAGCTGACCAGGCCGAACCCGGCGATCGGCAGCAGCCGGACGGTGATCACGCCGAAGACGCTCTGCCGGGCGAACCAGCCGTCGAGGCGGGCCAGCCGGCCGCGTACCCGCTCGGCGACGAAGTCGCGCCCGAGCACCCGCCCCACCGTGAAGCCGAGGGCCGCCGCCAGCAGCGCCGCGCCGAGCGCGTACGCGGCGCCCTGCACCGGGCCGAAGATCGCGCCCGCGGCCAGCGTGACGAACGTGCGCGGCACCAGAGCCACCAGCAGCAGCGCGCCGCCGAGAACCGCCGCGGGCGGGCCGTAGCCGCCGAGCGAGTCGGCGAGCCGGGGCAGGTCGGCCGGATCCGGCCGCGGCACCAGCAGCAGCGTCACGCCGAACCCGGCGAGCAGCAGCAGGAGCAGCCCGAACCGGCGCGCCGAGGGCTGCCGCAGCAACCCGGCGAGCCGGCGGGCCACCGGTCGCCGCCCCGGCCGGGCGGCGTCGGTCACGGCCTCGGGGCGGCGGCCACCGCGGTGCGGCGTTCGGAGCGGAGCCGGTCGGCCCAGGTGTCGTCGAGCGGCGGAAGCTGGTGGATGCCGGTCGCCCAGCGCAGCAACAGGTCGGCCAGGTCGGGGTTGCGCGCCAGCGCCGGGCCGTGCGAGTAGGTGCCCAGCAGCTTGCCCCGCCACGCGCCCTCGGTGGCGCCGTCGTTGCCGACGCCCGTGGTGACCCGGGCCAGCGGGGACACGCCGGGGCCGAGGTGGGTACGGCCGCCGTGGTTCTCGAACCCGGACAGGTGCGGGATGCCCAGCCGCGGGTCGACCTCGCCGGCCAGCTCGCCGACGGCCCGGGTGGGACCGCGGTCGGAGGAGAGGTCGAGCAGCTCCAGGCCGGCGCACTGGGTGCCCTTGGCGAAGAAGGAGGTGCCGAGCAACTGGTAGCCGGCGCAGACGCCGAACACCACCGAGCCCTGGGCCACCGCCCGGTGCAGGCCGCCGTCGGCGATCAGGCGCTGGGCGCCGAGCGCCTGCGGGCCGTCCTCGCCGCCGCCGAGCAGGTAGATGTCGGCGGTGGCGGGCAGCCGCTGGTCGGAGCGGACCTCCAGCACCTCGACCGGCATGCCGCGCAGCTGGGCCCGGCGGGCCAGGATCAGCGCGTTGCCCCGGTCGCCGTAGGTGGACAGCAGGTCGGGATAGATCCAGACGATGCGCAGGCTCTCAGTTGACACGGTCCAGCTCCGCTCGGATGTCCTGGAAGGCGGTGTAGTTGGCGATGACCTCCAGCCGGCCCGGCGGCACCGCGCGGACCGCCTCGTCGAAGCTGCGGACGTGCTGGAACGGCACGCCGTTGACCTCGAGCCGCACCGCCAGGTCGTACGCCCGGTCGCCGGTGATCAGCACCTGCCGGCCGGTCAGCGGGGAGAAGTCCACGTCGAACAGCCAGGACGTGTCCAGCCCGTCGGGGTCGCGGGCGTTGATGGACAGCAGTGTCGGCGCGACGTCGGCCATGTCGAACGCCTCCAGCCAGCTCGCCGGGTTCTTCGCCAGCAGCAGCCGGATGTTGCGCCCGTCGCGGTTCACCTGGGCGTAGCGCCCGGCCACCGAGGTGACGGTGCCGAGCCGGGAGACCGCGTCCACCGGGCGTACGCCGAACTCGGCGGCGACGGCCAGGGCGGTGGCCGCGTTGCCGAGGTTGACCTTGCCGGGGAGCTGAAGCTGGATCTTGTGCCAGGCGCCGGTGGGGTCGAGCACGCCGTCGTCCTCGACCGTCCAGTTCGGCTCGGGGCGGCGCAGCGGGCAGCCGGTGCACCACCACTGCTCACCGGAGCGCTGGATGGTGGAGCCGCACTCGGGGCAGACCCAGGAGTCGTCGTGCCAGCGCTGCCCGGCGCTGAACCAGGTGACGTGCGGCGGCACGTGGCCCTGGGCCGGGTCGGCCGGCGGGGTGGCGGCCCACACCACCATCGGGTCGTCGGCGTTGGCGACCACCCGTACCCGCGGGTGCCGGACCAGGGCGGCGCGCCAGAGCTGCGCCATCATGGCGACCTCCTTGGCGCGGTCGAGCTGGTCGCGGGAGAGGTTGAGCAGCGCCACCACGTGCGGCTCGGTCGCCTCCAGCACCTGGGCGAGGTAGTGCTCGTCCACCTCCAGCACCGCGTACGGCGTGCTGCCGGCCTTGGCGAGCGCCGAGGTGTGGCCGGTGGGCATGTTCGCGCCGAAGGAGTTGGTGGCGACCCGGCCCAGCACGCCGACCGCGGCGGTGGTGAGCCGGGTGGTGGTGGTCTTGCCGTTGGTGCCGGACACCAGGGCGATGGCGCGCCCGGCCGAGAGGTGGGCGAGCAGGTCCGGGTCGATCTTGAGGCCGATCCAGCCGCCGATCACCGAGCCGTCGCCACGGCCCGCGGCCCGCGACAGCGCCGCGGCGGTGCGCGACACGGAGCTGGCCACCTTTGCCCGCAAGGGCATCTTCGCGTCCGTCACGCGAGCGAGGTTACCGGACCGCCACCTCCACCAGATCGCCGCCGACGGCGAACCGTTCGGCCGGGGACGTTCCGGCGGACGGGTGGAGCGCGCGGGGCCGGACGGCGTCGGTCGATGTCGGGTAGCGGACGGTGCCGGGCGCGCCCCACCCCCTCCACTCCGCCCCACCCGCGTTGACGTGCGGTTTTGCGCGCGGAAACGCCACGCCGCGCGGGCGATTCTGGTTGCAGGTGGAGGGAAGTGGAGTAGAGTGGGGCGCGATGGTGAGGCCGGGAGGGCCACACCGGCCCGGGGGGTCAGCGGCGCCGCGAACGCCGCTCAGGGCGAGGGGGTTGGGCCGATGTTCCTCGGCACCCACACTCCGCGCCTGGACGACAAAGGCCGGTTGATCCTGCCGGCGAAGTTCCGGGACGAACTGGCGGGGGGTGTCGTGATCACCAAAGGGCAGGAGCGCTGCCTCTACGTCTTCCCGATGCCCGAGTTCCAGCGGATCGCCGACCAGTTGCGCGCGCAGCCGATGACGAGCAAGGCGGCCCGGGCCTACAGCCGGGTCTTCTTCGCCAGCGCGCACGACGAGGTGCCGGACAAGCAGGGGCGGGTCACCATACCCGGCCACCTGCGGTCGTACGCGGCACTGGACCGGGATCTGGTCGTGATCGGAGCGAGCACCCGGGTGGAGATCTGGGACAAGGCGGCCTGGGAGGCCTACCTCGCGGAGAGCGAAGACGACTTCGCCGACATCGAGGAGGGGGTGCTGCCCGGCGGTCTGTAGGGCGTGACGGCGCCCGACGTACTGCGAGATCTCCAGCCGCTTTCGAGTTCCTGGCACCCCTTCCCCGGTGCCAGGCGCACGATCCGACACGGAGGGCCGCGGCCTCCGGCGGGCGGGAGCGGATGGGGATCTGGCGGTATGGCGAGGCGTCGTGGCGACGACGGACACGTGACGGAACGGTTGGCGAACGGGGTGGGGGTCGAGATGGGGGAGCTACGCGGCACGCACGTGCCGGTGCTGCTCGAGCGGTGTCTCGAGCTGCTGGCCCCCGCACTGGGCCGGCCCGGTCGCACCGTCCACGTCGACGCCACGCTCGGCCTGGCCGGGCACGCCGAGGCGGTGCTCACGGCGCATCCGGACACGGTGCTGATCGGCCTGGACCGGGACACCGAGGCGCTCGCCCACGCGCGGGTCCGCCTGGCCCGGTTCGCCGACCGGATCCACCTGGAGCACGCCGTCTACGACGAGCTGCCCGAGGTGCTCGACCGGCTCGGTTACCCGGCGATCGACGGGGTGCTGTTCGACCTGGGCGTCTCGTCGCTGCAACTGGACGCGCCCGACCGCGGGTTCGCGTACGCGCAGGACGCGCCGCTGGACATGCGGATGGACCAGACCCGGGGGGTGACCGCCGAGGAGGTGGTCAACACCTACTCCCACCCGGACCTGGCCCGCCTGCTGCGGGTGTACGGCGAGGAGAAGTTCGCCGGGAAGATCGCCTCGGCGATCATCCGGGAACGGGAGCGGGCCCGGATCACGTCGTCGGCCCGGCTGGCCGAGCTGGTCCGGGAGAGCATTCCGGCGCCAGCCCGACGAACTGGCGGACACCCGGCAAAGAGAACGTTTCAGGCTTTACGGATCGAGGTAAACAGAGAACTGGCAGCGCTGGAGACAGCGCTGCCGGCCGCTCTGGACAAGCTCACAGTGGGCGGCCGCATGGTGGTCCTGTCCTACCACTCGCTGGAGGACCGGCTCACCAAGCACGCGCTCGCCGACCGGGTCCGCAGCAAGGGCCCGGTCGACCTCCCGGTCGAACTGCCCGGGTCGGGCCCGACGTTCCGGCTGTTGAGCCGGGGCGCCGAGCTGCCCGGGGAGGCGGAGGTGGCCGCGAACCCGCGCGCCGCCTCGGTGCGGCTGCGGGCAGCGGAACGGCTCGACCCGGAGGCGGCCCGGCAGGGGCGTACCGACCGCGAACGGTACCGCCGCCGGGTGAAGGCGATGCACCAACCGGGGACGGGGTCACCGGGGTCCGGGACGGACCCCGCGTCGGCTCCGGGGGACGGGATCGGGACGGACGAAGAGGGGGAGGGGACATGAACGTCGAGAAGCGCGACGGCCGGGGAGCCGTCGGGCAGCGCGCACCGCGGTCGGGGGGCCGGACCGCGGCGCAGCGCACCACGCGGGCCACGACGGCGACCGACCGCCGGGAGGACACTCGCGCCCGGGGGGCGCGCGAGTTCCCGACGCAGGGCAGCGCCGCTCTGCGGCCGGCCGAGCGGACCCGGGTCACCGGCACGCCGGCGCCGCGCCTGCGGGTCGCCCCGCCGGCGCCGATCCGGGTGCCCCGGGCGCCTTTCGTCGCACTGATCCTGGTTCTCGTGGTCGGTGGGGTACTGGGCATCCTGGCCGTCAACACCAAGATCAATGAGAACGCCTTCAAGCTGGAGAGGCTCCAGCAGCAGCAGGCCAAGCTCGACGTGGACGAGCAGGAGCTCAAGAAGGAGATCGCCAACCAGAAGGCGCCCGGCAACCTGACCGCCAACGCCCGCAAGCTGGGCCTGGTCGAGTCCGAGGACCCGGCCTACATCCGGCTGCCGGACGGGCAGACCATCGGGGTGCCGCACCCCGCCCAGGGCGCCCCGTCGGTCACCAGCCAGCAGGGCAACGGAGGCTGAGCGGTGCCGCCGAGATCGGAGGATCCGCGCCGGGACGCCACGGGCTCCCGGCGCGGATCGTCGCGGGGGTCGGAGCCGCGCGAGCCGGGTCTCGGCGGGATCTCCGACGCCCGGGCGTACACCCCACGCGGACGGACCGTGCGTGAGGGCGGCGGCGCCGAGCAACGGCGTACCCCCCGCAGCACCCGGTCCGGCGACCCGTTCCGGCCCGCGTTGCAGGTGCTCGACGGCGGCCGGGCCGGGCGTGCCGGCACGCGCGAGCCCACGGGTGACGGCGCCCGGACCGGCCGCCGGGCCACCGCCGCGGGCGGCCGGACCGGCGTGGTGCGGACCGTCTCGTCCCGGCCCGTGCGGGAGCCGTTCGACGACGAGGAGGACGCGCCGCCGCCGCGCCGCCGGTCCCAGCCGCGCCGACCGGTCCGCAAGCCGCGCCGGCCCCCGCGGCTGGGCGATCCGCGCCGGCGGCTGCGCCTCGGCACGCTGCTGGCGCTGACGTTGTTCGCCAGCATCGGCGTGCGGCTGGTCTACCTCCAGACCGTCGACACCCCGGCGTACGCCGACGGCGGCCTGCCCAACCGGCTCGCCGTGGTCGAGCTGCCGGCCCCGCGCGGGGCGATCCTCGACCGCAACGGTGAGCCGCTGGCACACAGTGTGGAGGCCCGGTACGTGTTCGCCGACCCGACCCGGGTCAAGGACCGCGCCGCCACCGCACGGGCGCTGTCCCCGTTGCTCGGCGTGCCCGCCTCGGACCTGGCCGAGAAGATGCGCGAGCGCAACCTGCCCGGCACCGACACCCCGTTGCAGTTCGTCTACCTGGCCCGGGGCGTCGAGATCGGCACCGCGAAGCGGATCATGGCACTCGACCTGGCCGGCATCAACGTGCACCGGGACGAGCGGCGCGAGGTGCCCGGCGGAGACCTGGCCGCGAACCTGCTCGGCTTCGTCGGCCAGGACATGAACGGCCTGGAGGGGCTGGAGGCCAGGTACGACGACGTGCTGCGGGGACAGGCCGGCAAGCGGACCTACGAGGTGGGCCAGGGTGACCTGGCCGCGCCCATCCCGGGCGGCTACAGCCGGACCACCCAGCCGAAGCCGGGCAGCTCGCTGCAACTCACTGTCGACCGGGACCTGCAGTTCATGACGCAGCGGATCCTGGCGAAGCAGACGGAGAAGGTGAAGGGCAGCGTCGGCGCTGCGGTGATCATCGAGATCCCCAGCGGCGAGGTGCTGGCCCAGGCCAGCCAGCCGACGTACGACGCGGCCAACCCCACCAAGGTCACCTCGCCGTCGGACCGGGACGACGCGGCCACCACGTTCGTGGTCGACCCGGGCTCGATCCACAAGGCGATCACGTTCGGCGCGGCGCTCCAGGAGGGCGTGATCACCCCGGACACCGCGTTCCCGGTCGCCAACACCATCGAGCGGGGCGGGGTCACCTTCCGCGACACCCACCCGGTCGACGGCCGCACCATGAGCATCCCCGGCATGCTCGCCTTCTCGTCGAACGTCGGCACGATCGAGATCGGCGAGAAGCTGGGCAAGGAACGGCTCTTCGACTACCAGAAGCGGTTCGGGCTGGGCCAGGTGACAGGCGAGGGCATGCCGGGTGAGGCGGCCGGCCGGCTGCTCCCGCCGGACCAGTGGAGCGGCTCGGCGTACGGGTCGGTGCCGATCGGGCACAGCGTGGACGCCACGCCGCTGCAGATGGCCGCCGCGTACGCGGCCATCGCCAACAACGGCACGTACGTGCAGCCGCACCTGGTCAAGGAGACGATCGGCGCGGACGGCACACGCAGCCCCGCCGCGACGCCGACCACCCGGTCCGTGCTCAGCCCCGCGAACGCGGCCGCGCTGCGCCGGATGATGGAGGCGGTCACCACCGTCGACGGCCCGGAGGGGCAGGCCACCGGGCTGGCCGCCGCTGTGCCCGGCTACCGGGTGGCCGGCAAGACCGGCACCGGGCTGCGCTACGACAACGGCAAGCAGCAGCCCGGTGAGGTCGGCTCGTTCATCGGCATGGCCCCGGCGGAGAACCCCCGGTACGTGGTGGCGGTCTTCGTGTGGAGCCCCGGCGGCGGTGGCGGCGCGGTGGCCGCGCCCGCGTTCCGGGAGATGATGGGCTTCACTCTCCGCCACTACCGGGTGCCGCCGTCGCTGACCAACAAGTCCCCGAAGTTCGAGGTCTTTCCGCGCTGAGCCGGGACGGCGGGACATCATCGGTGAGTGGCGACGAACCACCGGGGCGGCTGTGCGGTCGGAACCGGACGACCGGGTAGGGTCTGACGCCGTGCCCGGCAATCCACGTCCCGCCACCGTGCGTCCCGTACGGCTCGGCGACCTCGCCGCCCGCGTGGCGGTGACCCCGCCGGAGGGGGCCGCCGAGGTGGCTGTCACCGGCGTGACCCACGCCAGCCAGGAGGTCCGCCCCGGCGACCTGTACGCGGCCCTGCCCGGCGCGCGGCGCCACGGCGCGGAGTTCGCCGCCGCCGCCGCCGAGGCGGGCGCGGTGGCCCTGCTCACCGACCCGGCCGGCGTGGCGCTGGCCGCCGGCACCGGCCTGCCCGTGCTCGTCGTCGACGACCCGCGCGAGGCGCTCGGCGAGGTGGCCGCCACGGTTTACGGCGACCCGACCGCCGGCCTGACCGTGATCGGCGTGACCGGCACCGCCGGCAAGACGTCCACCAGCTACCTGGTCGAGGCCGGGCTGCGCGCCGCCGGGCGCGTCACCGGCCTGATCGGCACCGTGGAGACCCGCCTCGGCGACCTGGTGATCGACAGCGTCCGGACCACCCCGGAGGCCACCGACCTGCACGCCATGCTCGCGGTGGCCCGCGAGCACGGGGTGGACACCGTGGTCATGGAGGTGTCCAGCCACGCCCTGGCGATGGGCCGCGTCGGCGGCGTCCGCTTCGACGTCGGCGGCTACACCAACTTCGGCTCCGACCACCTGGACTTCCACGCCGACGAGGCGGACTACTTCGCGGCCAAGGCCCGGCTGTTCGACGGCCGCTGCCGGGTCGAGGTGCTCAACCACGACGACCCGGCGCTGCGCCCGCTGTACAAGCCGGGCACGGTCACCTACTCGGCGGCCGGCGACCCGGACGCCACCTGGTGGGCCGAGGGCATCGACGGCGAGGGGTACGCGCAGCGCTTCACCCTGCACGGGCCGGACGGGCTCGCGCTGCCCACCGGCGTGGCGCTGCCCGGCCGGCACAACGTGGCGAACGCGCTGCTGGCCGTCGCGCTCCTGGTCGCCGTCGGGGTGGACGCGGAGACCGCGGCGCGCGGCGTGGCCGCCTGCGGCGGCGTGCCCGGGCGGCTGGAACTGGTCAGCGGCGACGCCCCGGTACGCGGGGTGGTCGACTACGCGCACAAGGCCAACGCGATCGAGGCGGTGCTGACGGCGCTGCGCGACCTGACCGGCGGCCGGCTGATCTGCGTGCTGGGCGCCGGCGGCGACCGGGACCGGGGCAAGCGGCCGGTGATGGGCGGCGTGGCCGCGCGCGGCGCCGACGTGGTGCTGGTGACCGACGACAACCCGCGGACCGAGGACCCGGCCGCGATCCGGGCCGAGGTGCTGGCCGGCGCGTACGCCGCCGCGACCCCGGCCCGCGTCATCGAGGTGCCCGGGCGGCGGGCGGCGATCGAGGAGGCGGTCCGGGTGGCCGAACCGGGTGACGTGGTGGCGGTGCTGGGCAAGGGCCAGGAACGCGGCCAGGAGATCGGCGGCGAGGTGCTGCCGTTCGACGACCGGGTGGAGCTGGCGGCGGCGCTGCGCGCCCGCTTCGGTGACCTGGTGGGTCAGCGGTGATCCCGCTGACGCTGGCCGAGGTGGCCACCGCCGTCGACGGCCGGCTCGTCGGCGCCGACCCGGACGCCCGGGTCACCGGCACCGTCGAGTTCGACTCCCGCAAGGTGAGCCGGGGCGGCCTGTTCGTGGCCTTCCCCGGCGAGCGGGTGGACGGCCACGACTACGCGGCCGGCGCGATCTCCTCGGGCGCGGTGGCGGTGCTCGGCACCCGGGAGGTGCCGGGCGTGCCGATGGTGCTCGTCGGCGACGCGCTCGACGCGATGGGCCGGCTGGCCCGCGCCGTCGTCGACCGGCTGCCCGGCCTGACCGTGATCGGGCTGACCGGCTCGTCCGGCAAGACCACCACCAAGGACCTGATCGCCCAGGTCGCGGTCCGGCTCGGCCCGACGGTGGCCCCGCCCGGCTCGTTCAACAACGAGCTGGGGCACCCGTACACGGCGCTGCAGGCCACCCCGGAGACCCGCTTCCTGGTGATGGAGAAGGGCGCCCGCGGGGTGGGGCACGTCCGGTACCTGTGCGACGTGGTGCCGCCCCGGATCTCGGTGGTGCTCAACGTCGGCGTGGCGCACCTGGGCGAGTTCGGCTCGGTGGAGGCCATCGCGCTGGCCAAGGGGGAACTGGTCGAGGCGCTGCCGTCCGACGGGCTGGCGGTGCTCAACGCCGACGACCCGCGGGTGGACGCGATGTCGACGCGTACGCAGGCCCGGGTGGTGCGGTACGGCGAGTCGGAGCGCGCCGACGTGCGCGCCGTGGACGTGACGCTCGACGGCCGGGGCCGGCCCTCGTACACGCTTGTCACCCCGGAGGGGAGCGCGCCGGTGCGGCTCGGGCTGACCGGCCGGCACCAGGTCTCCAACTCGCTCGCCGCGGCGTCGGTCGGGCGCGAGCTGGGCCTGCCGCTGCCCGACCTGGCGGCGGCGCTGAACGAGCTGGGCCTGGTCTCCACCCGGCGGATGGACGTCTTCGAGCGCCCCGACGGGGTGACCGTGATCGACGACTCGTACAACGCGAACCCGGCCTCCACCGGCGTGGCGCTGCGGGCGTTGGCCAGCATGCGCGGCGAGGGGCGTACGGTCGCGGTGCTCGGCTACATGGCCGAGCTGGGTGACTTCGAACTTCAGGGGCATCAGCAGGTCGGCCGGCTCGCGGCCGAGCTGGGAGTGGACCGGCTGCTCGTGGTGGGCGAGCCGGCGGCGCCGATCCACGAGGGCGCGACAGCGGTAGGCAATTGGGGAGGAGAGTCGGTGCTGCTCAGCGATCAGGCGGCGGCCGTCGAGGTGCTGCGGAGCGAGCTGCGTCCGGGAGACGTGGTGCTGGTGAAGGGCTCCCGGTACCGGACCTGGGAGGTGGCCGACGCGCTGCGCGCGGACGCCCGCGAGGGTGCGACGGAGGGCGGCGCCGCATGAGGGCGGTCATCGTCGCCATCGGGGTCGCGTTCCTGATCTCGCTGTTCTGCACCCCGATCGCGATCAAGGTGTTCGCCCGGCTGAAGGCCGGCCAGCCGATCCGGTCGAACCTCGGGCTCGCCAGCAACGAGGGCAAGAAGGGCACGCCGACGATGGGCGGCGTGGTCTTCATCCTGGCCACTGTCATCGCGTACGTCGCCGGGCACCTGGCCCTGACCACGCTGCCGGACGCGCAGATCGCCCAGGTCGAGCCGACGATCACGGCGCTGGTGCTGCTGGGGCTGATGGTGTTCTCCGGCGCGGTCGGCTTCATCGACGACTTCCTGAAGGTGCGCAAGCGGCACAGCGGCGGCCTCAACAAGCGGGGCAAGCTGGCCGGGCAGATCCTGGTCGGCGCGGTCTTCGGCGCGGTGGCGGTCTACTTCCCGTCGAGCATGACCGACGCCGGCGGCAACGCGACGAACACCGAGACGGTGGCCAGCACCACGCTGAGCTTCATCCGGGACATCCCGGCGCTGGAGATCGGCAAGATCGGCTCGGTGATCGTCATCATCATGGTGGTCATGGCCGCCACCAACGGCGTCAACCTCACCGACGGCCTGGACGGCCTGGCCACCGGCGCCTCGGTGATGGTGCTCGCGGCGTACGCGCTCATCGCGTTCTGGCAGTACCGGCACTGGTGCGCCGACCCGAACTACACCGAGGCGTACTGCTACACCGTGCGCGACCCGCTGGAGATCGCGCTGATCGCCGGCGCGGCGGCGGGCGCCTGCGTGGGCTTCCTGTGGTGGAACACGTCCCCGGCGCGGATCTTCATGGGTGACACCGGCGCGCTCGGGCTGGGCGGCCTGATCGCCGGCATGGCGATGTCCACCCGCACGATCCTGCTGCTGCCGATCCTGGGCGGCCTGTTCGTGATCATCACGATGTCGGTGGTCATCCAGATCATCTCGTTCCGTACCACCGGCAAGCGGGTGTTCCGGATGTCGCCGTTGCAGCACCACTTCGAGCTGGCCGGCTGGAGCGAGGTCAACATCGTGGTCCGGTTCTGGATCATCGCCGGCATCGGCGTGGCCATCGCGCTGGGCCTGTTCTACAGCGAGTTCCTCGCCGCGGTCAGCTAGGTGTAAGGAAGGGCCCCTTATTAACAGACGTCTGTTAATAAGGGGCCCTTCCTTCAGATCCGACACGCCGACCGGGCGGTTGCGCCACGGGCGGGCGGGGCGAGCGGCAATGATGGGCCTGTGGGGGAGGGACGAGACATCCAGGTGACCAGCGACCCGCCGGCCCGCCGTGCGCCGGCGGCCACGCCTCCGGCCGAACCGCCGGCGGCGCGCTGGGATCCGGCCGGTGGGCTGGCCGCGCTGCGTGGCCTGCTGGCCCGGCCGCTGGCCTCGTACTACCTGCTGCTGTCCAGCGTCGGACTGCTGCTGCTGATCGGCCTCACCATGGTCTTCTCCGCGACCAGCGTGAAGGACTTCGCCGAGGGCGGCGACGCGTCCGCGTCGCTGACCAAGCAGGCCGTGTTCGCGGTGATCGGCATCGGCGCGTTCTGGGCCTGCCAGCGGCTGCCCGCGCGCACGTTCCGGGCGGTCAGCCGCCCGGCGCTGGGGGTGGCGGTCGCGCTGCTGCTCCTGCTCAACCTGCTCGTCGCGATGGGCTCGCTGTTCGGGGTGACGTCGATCGGGCCGTTGCGGGCCGAACTCCTCTCACTCTCGCTCGGCCCGATCTCGCTGCAACCGGTCGAGGTGGCGAAGTTCGCGCTGGTGCTGTGGGCGGCGCACGTGCTGGCCCGCAAGGGCGCGGTGCTGGGCTGGTGGAAGGAACTGGCCACGCCGCTGTTCCCGGTGGTGGGCCTGCTGTTCGTGCTGGTCGGCTACAACGACCTGGGCAGCATGCTGTGCCTGCTCGCGCTCGTGGTCGGCATGCTCTGGGCGGCGGGCGTACGGACCCGGGTCTTCGCCGCGCTCACCGCGATCGGCCTGGCCGGCATCGGCCTGCTGGTGGCCGCGGCCTCGCTCGGCGCCGGCTCCGGCTCCCGGGGCGCCGACAACTACCGGCTCGGCCGCCTCACCATGTGGCTCGACCCGCCCTCCCCGCGCACGTGTTTCGAGCAGGAGCTGCCGAACTGCTACCAGCTCGTGCAGGCTCGCTACGCGATCGGCAACGGCGGCTGGTTCGGCGTCGGCCTGGGCCAGAGCTCGCTGAAGTGGAACTGGCTCCCCGAGGCGCACAACGACTTCATCTTCGCCATCGTCGCGGAGGAACTGGGCGTGGTCGGCTGCACCGTGATCCTGGTGCTGTTCGCCGTGCTCGCGTACACCGGGCTGCGCATCGCCCGCCGGGTCGAGGACCCGTTCCGCCGGCTCGCCGCCGCCGGCGTGACCGCCTGGCTGGTCGGCCAGGCGGTCATCAACATCGGTGGCGTGACCGGGCTGCTGCCGCTGACCGGCGTACCGCTGCCGTTCATCTCCGACGGCGGCAGCGCCCTGGTGGTGACGCTTGCCGCGGTCGGCATGCTCGCCTCGTTCGCCCGCGCCGAGCCGGACGCCGCGCGAGCGCTGCATGCCCGTCCGCCCGCCCGATGGGTCCGACTAGTGTGGGCCCCGTTGCCGCCGCTTCCCGGCCGGCGCCGCAAGCCGGCGTCGCCGCCGGCCGACCGAGGGTCCGTGCCCCGGTCCCGGCAGCGGCGGCAGGACGATCAGGCCGCGCCCCGCGGCGCCCGGTCCGACCGGGCGCGCACCGGCGCGGCGAGCGAGAGGAGACGCTGATGGGTCCGCTGCGTTCGGTGGTGCTCTGCGGAGGGGGTACGGGCGGGCACATCTACCCGCTGCTCGCCTTCGCCGACTGCCTGCGCCGACACGACCCGAGCGTCCGGATCACCTGTCTGGGCACACCGAAGGGGCTGGAGAACGAGCTGATCCCGCCGGCCGGCTACGACCTGCGGCAGATCCCGGCGTACCAGCTTCCCCGGTCGGTGAACATGAGCCTGGTGCGCACCCCGGACCGGATGTGGAAGGCGGCCCGCGCCGCGGGCAAGGTGATCGACGAGGTCCAGGCCGACGCCGTGGTCGGCTTCGGCGGGTACGTCTCGGTGCCCGGTTACCTGGCCGCGTGGCGGCGGGAGCTGCCGATCGTCATCCACGAGGTGAACGTGCCGCCGGGCGTGGCGAACCGGCTCGGGATGAAGTTCACCAAGAACGTCGCGGTGGGTTTCCCGCACCAGCCGGCCCAGGCCGAGGCGCTGCGCGACGCCCGGGTGGTGGGCGTGCCGCTGCGCCGGGGCATCGCCGGGCTGGACCGGGCCGCCCTGCGTGACGCCGCCCGCGCCCACTTCGGACTCCGTCCCGACCTGCCGGTGCTGTTCGTCGCCGGTGGCTCGCAGGGCGCCCGCTCGATCAACCTGGCCGTGTCCGGCGCGGCGAAGGAGCTGGCCCGCAACGGCGTGCAGGTGCTGCACGTCATCGGCGCCCGCAACGAGCCGGTCTCGGTGCCCACCGACCTGCCGGTGCCGTACGTCACGCTGCCGTACCTGTCCGAGATGGAGCTGGGCTACGCCGCCGCCGATCTGATGCTGGCCCGGGGCGGCGCGATGACCTGCGCCGAGGTGGCCGCGATCGGACTGCCCACCGTCTACGTGCCCTACCCGCACAGCAACCAGGAGCAGAAGCGCAACGCGCTGCCGGTGGTGGAGGCGGGCGGCGGTCTGCTGGTCGACGACGCCGAGATGACCCCGGCCTGGGTGGAGCGGACGGTGATCCCGCTGATCCGGGACCCGCAGCGGCTCTGGGCGATGAGCCAGGCGGCAGCCGGCTACGGCCGCCGCGACGGCGACGTGGCGCTGCTGAACTTCGTCTACGAGGCGGTGGCCCGCTGATGAGGGAAACCGCGACGGGAAGGTACGTCTGATGAACACCGCGCAGTTCACGCCCGCCGGCACCATGACGGCGGAGGACCTGGGCCGGATCCATCTGATCGGCGTGGGCGGGGTCGGGATGGCCGGGCTGGCCCGGTTGTTCCTCACCCGGGGTCTGCCGGTCTCCGGCAGCGAGCTGCGGGAGTGGCCGTCGCTGGCCGGCCTGCGGGCGCTCGGCGGCACCATCCACTCCACCCACGAGGCGTCCAACCTCGACGGCGTGGACACGGTCGTCTACTCCTCGGCGATCCCGCAGGACCACCTGGAGATGGTGGAGGCGCGCCGGCGGGGCCTGCGGGTGCTGCACCGGTCCGAGGCGCTCGCCGCGGCGATGACCGGCCGCCGTACGGTGGCGGTCGCGGGCACCCACGGCAAGACGTCCACCACCTCGATGGTCACCATGGTGCTCCAGCAGGCCGGCACCGATCCGTCCTTCGTGATCGGCGGCGAGATCTCCGAGGTCGGCTCCGGCGCGCACCACGGGACCGGCGAGCACTTCGTGGTCGAGGCGGACGAGAGCGACCGCTCCTTCCTCATCTACCGCCCGTTCGTGTCGATCATCACGAACATCGAGGCGGATCACCTCAACACCTACGGCGACCTGGCCACGCTGGAGGCGGCGTTCGCCGAGTTCGCCCGGCTCACCGACCCGGCGGGGTTCGTGGTCACCTGCGCCGACGACCCGGGCGGGCGGCGGCTGGCCGAGACGCTGCGCGCCGAGGGCCGCCGGGTCTGGACGTACGGCGAGTCCGCCGACGCGGACCTGCGGATGAGCGACGTCGTCTCGTCCGCGCACGGGGTGCGCTACCAGGCCGAGATCGAGGGCCGGGCGTTCGGCGAGTTCCGGCTGCCCGTACCGGGGCGGCACATGGCGCTCAACAGCGCCGCCGCGGTGCTCGCCGCGTACCTGCTGGAGCTGCCGGTCCCGGCGGCGGAGGCCGCGCTCGGCGCGTTCCCCGGCGTGCGGCGCCGCTTCGAGCGCAAGGGCGTCGCCGACGGTGTGCTGGTCTACGACGAGTACGCCTACCACCCGACCTCGATGACGTTGGCGCTGCAGACGCTGCGCGAGGTGGCCGGCGACGGCCGGCTGATCGTGGTGTTCCAGCCGTACCGGCTCTACCGGACCCGGGACAACCAGGCGGAGATCGCCGCCGCCCTCGGCATCGCCGACGAGGTGGTGCTGCTGGAGGTGTTCGGTCCCGGCGAGACGCGCCGCCCCGGCGAGGGCTCGGCCGCGCTGATCCAGGACGTGCCGCTGCCGGACGAGCGCAAGGTGTTCGTCGAGGCGTGGGACGACGTGCCGGCCGAGGTGGCCCGCCGGGCCCGGGCCGGCGACGTGGTGGTGACCATGGGCGCGCCGCCGATCTCGCTGATGGGTGACCAGTTGCTCGACGCCCTGCTGGCCCGCTCGGGCGGCACGGGGCTGGACGCCGGCGTCGGCCCGGACGGCGCGGCGGCCACCGCCGGATGAGTCCCGGTCCGGCCCGCGGCCGTACCCCCGGCCCGGACGGCGGAGGTGGCCGGCGCAGCCCGGTGCGGCGCTGGCAGCTCGTGCGGGCCAACGCGGACGCCGTGCCGCCGTCGGCCCGCCGGTTCATGGCCCGGGCCCGGCAGCGGCGGATGCGGGCCGCGCTGCCGTGGGCGGTCGCCGCCGCGGTGCTCGCCGTCGTGGGCCTGGTGGCGTGGACGGTGCTCGGCACCGGCCTGTTCGGCGTACGCGAGGTGCGGGTGGTCGGCGCGCGGCTGGTCACGCCGGTGCAGATCCGCGACGCCGCGGCGGTGCCGGACAACGAGCCGCTGGCCCGGGTGGACCTGGCCGCGACCGCCCGCCGGGTCGGCACGCTGCCGCCGGTGGCCAGCGCCACTGTCGAGCGGGAGTGGCCGGGCACGCTGGTGATCCGGGTACGGGAGCGCACCGCGGTGGCGGCGGTGCCGCAGGGCGACGGGTTCGTGGTGGTGGACGGCTCGGGCGTGGTCTTCCAGCGCCTGGACCGGGCGCCGGACGGGTTGCCGCTGGTCAAGGTGGCCCGGCCGGGCCCGGACGATCCGGGTACGCGGGCCGGGCTGGCGGTGCTCGCCGCGCTGGGGGAGAAGCTGCGCGCGGAGCTGGTCGCGGTGGACGTGGCCGGCCTGGCCCGGATCACGTTGCAGCTGCGCGGCGAGCGTCAGGTGTTCTGGGGCGACGCCTCCCGGGGCGCGGACAAGTCCACCGTGGCGACCGCGTTGCTGAGCCGCAAGGCGGACCGGATCGACGTCAGCGCGCCGGACGTGGTCACGTTCGAGTGACCGGCGGCTCAGCGAGCGGACGCTGTGTCCCCTGTCGCTCGGTCGCGACACGCCGGAACAGGTCCTTGGCTCCTGGCGCGGCGGCGCATACGTTGCCCCGAAGAGATCAGTGGTTGACATAACTCTAAGCCTCTAGTAGAGGGTGAGGGTTCAGCCGTCGGAGGCCGCTGATCCGGCCAAGCCGTGTGGGGTCGGCCCATGCCAATCTCGAAGGGAAAGGACCGGAGATGACACCTCCGCACAACTACCTGGCGGTCATCAAGGTCGTCGGCATCGGGGGCGGCGGAGTCAACGCCGTCAACCGGATGATCGAGGTTGGGCTCAAGGGCGTCGAGTTCATCGCGATCAACACCGACGCGCAGGCGTTGCTGATGAGCGACGCCGACGTCAAGCTCGACGTGGGCCGGGAGCTGACCCGGGGACTGGGCGCGGGCGCCAACCCGGACGTCGGCAAGAACGCCGCCGAGGACCACCGCGACGAGATCGAAGAGGTCCTCAAGGGCGCCGACATGGTGTTCGTGACCTGTGGCGAGGGCGGCGGCACCGGCACCGGCGGCGCGCCGGTCGTGGCGAACATCGCCCGCAAGCTCGGCGCGCTCACCATCGGCGTGGTGACCCGGCCGTTCTCGTTCGAGGGCAAGCGCCGGCAGGTCCAGGCCGAGGCGGGCATCGAGGAGCTGCGCAACCAGTGCGACACGCTCATCGTGATCCCGAACGACCGGCTGCTCGCGCTCGGTGACCGCAACATCTCCATGATGGACGCGTTCCGCACGGCGGACCAGGTGCTTCTCTCCGGTGTCCAGGGCATCACCGACCTGATCACCACGCCGGGTCTGATCAACCTGGACTTCGCCGACGTGAAGAGCGTGATGAGCGGCGCGGGCAGCGCGCTCATGGGCATCGGCAGCGCCCGGGGCGAGAACCGCGCCGTCGAGGCGGCCGAGGCGGCCATCTCCAGCCCGCTGCTGGAGCAGAGCATGGACGGCGCGCGCGGTGTGCTGCTGTCCATCGCCGGCGGGTCGGACCTCGGCCTGTTCGAGATCAACGACGCGGCGCAGCTGGTCACCGACGCGGCCCACCCGGACGCGAACATCATCTTCGGCGCGGTCATCGACGACGCGCTCGGCGACGAGGTGCGGGTCACCGTGATCGCGGCGGGCTTCGACGGGGGCGCGCCCGCGTACAAGGCGGTCGAGCCGCCGCGCAAGAGCAACCAGAACCCGCCGGCCCAGCCGAACGCGCCGGTGAGCCCGCCGGCCACCATGCCGGCGCCGCAGCAGCCGTCGCGGCGGGTGCTCTTCGACGACGTCGACGTGCCCGACTTCCTCAAGAACGGGTCCTGAGCCGCGCCGATGACGGAGTCACAGACGGCGGTGCGGCCCGAGCGGCGCGCCGAGCTGGCGGCCGGGCTGGCCCGGGTCCGGGCCCGCATCGCCGACGCCTGCGCGGCGGCCGGGCGGCAGCGGGACGCGGTCACCCTGGTCGCGGTGACCAAGACGTACCCGGCGTCGGACGTGGTGGCGCTGGCCGCGCTGGGCGTGACCGACGTCGGGGAGAACCGCGACCAGGAGGCGGCGCCGAAGGCGGAGGCGGTGGCCGAAGCCGGCGCCGCGCCGCGCTGGCACTTCATCGGCCAGTTGCAGCGCAACAAGGCCCGGTCGGTGGTCCGGTACGCCGACGTGGTCCAGTCGGTGGACAGCGTCCGGCTGGCCGCCGCGCTGGACGCCGCCGCGGGCGCGGTCCGGGACCGGCCGCTGGACGTGCTGGTGCAGGTGAGCATCGACGGCGACCCGGCCCGGGGCGGGGCACTGCCGGGCGCCGCCGATCCGCAGCGCGGGCTCGACCCGGTCGCTGCGGCGGTGGCCGGCGCGGACGGCCTGCGGCTGGCCGGCCTGATGGCGGTGGCGCCGCTGGGCTGGGAGCCGGACCGGGCGTTCGCCCGGCTGGCCGAGGTGGCGGCGGCGCTACGGGCCGACCATCCGGGCGCCACGGTGCTGTCGGCGGGGATGAGCGGCGACCTGGAAAGCGCGATCGGGCACGGCGCGACACATGTCCGTGTCGGCAGCGCGTTGCTCGGAATGCGCCCTGCGCTGCGGTAGCCTCACCACGACGGAAGCAAATTACATCAGTGTTGTTCAGGACGGCGTCCCCGTAGCCGGGGGCCGTGACGGGCGGACCGCGAACCGCACGTCAGGGGATTGCCGATCCGGTCCGGTGGGCATGATCGTCCACTCGTGATCAAGCGACACGGCACGGGGGCGCGTGCCGCACGGCGGACGGAAGGGCGCGGGGATGGGTGCACTGCGCAAGGCGGGGGTCTGGCTCGGTCTGGTCGAGGAGGACGACGAGCGGGCGTACGAGGACGGTGGCTACGACAAGGGTGGCTACCGGGACTCGTCGCGCTACCGGTCGAGCCGGTACGCCGAGGAGTTCGCCGACGAGGACGACGACGAGGCCGACGAGCCGCCGGCGACGCGGTCCCGCCTCAGCGACCGGGGCCGGCTGTCCGAGCGCGCCTCCAGCCGGTCGGTCGACACCGACCGGGGCGACGTGGAGCGCCCGGAGCGGGTCGAGCGCTCCAGCGTCCGGTCGATCACCCGGTCCTCCGCCGGCGAGACCTCGGGCGCCCTGACCTATCACACGCGGGACAATCTCGCGCTCGCGCCGCAGGCCCAGCCGCGCGAGCGGGAGCGGGTGGCGCCGGAGGACGAGCAGCGCTACCAGATCACCACGCTGCACCCGACCACCTACCGCGAGGCGCGGACCATCGGCGAGCACTTCCGGGACGGCGTCCCGGTGATCATCAATCTCACCGAGATGGACGAGGCGGACGCCCGCCGCCTTGTCGACTTCGCCGCCGGGCTCGCGTTCGGCCTGCGCGGTACGATCGAGCGCGTGACCAACCGGGTGTTCCTGCTCTCACCGGCCAACGTCCAGGTCACCGCGGAGGACAAGGCCAAGATCGCTGAGGGCGGCTTCTTCAGCCTGAGCTGACCCACATGACCGAGGGACGTCGCCTGCCGTGTTGTCGATCCTGTTCCAGGTGCTCTACCTGCTGCTGTACATCTTCCTAATTGTCCTTTTGGCGCGATTTGTTATGGGGGCGGTGCTGGCCTATGGTCGCCGCTGGCAACCGGGCCGGGGAGCGTCGGCGGGACTGGAAGTCGTGTGGAGCGTCACTGATCCGCCCCTGCGAGCGTTGAGGCGTGTGATCCCGCCACTGCGAATTGGTACCGTGAGCATCGACCTGGCCTCCCTTGTGCTCCTGGTTATCCTGTTCGTGCTGATGGAGTTCGTGTTTAGGCGCCTGATCTTCGCGTTTGCCTGACCAGAGCGCTTTCGCGGCCGCAACTGACCCGAGGAGTTTCGATGCCGCTGACCCCGGCCGACGTTCACAACGTCGCCTTCAAAAAGCCGCCGATCGGCAAGCGGGGGTATGACGAGGAGGAGGTCGACGCCTTCCTGGACGAGGTCGAGCGCGAGCTGGCCCGTCTGATCGAGGAGAACAACGAGCTGCGCGCCCAGGTGGAGCGCGGCGGTCGGGGTGGCGCTCCCGCCGGCCCCGGCGGTGACGCCCGCCTCGCGGCGGAGCTCAACGACGTCAAGGCCCAGCTCGACCGGGTGCAGCGCGACAAGGCGGCCGCCGAGCAGGCGGCCCGCGCGATGCAGGCCGAGCTGGAGCAGGTCCGCACGCAGGGCGGCCCGGCCGGGGTGACCGGGGACGGCGAGCAGCAGGCGCTGCGGGTGCTCATGATGGCCCAGCGCACCGCCGACGACCACGTCTCCGACGCCCGTCGCGAGGCCGACCAGCTGCTCTCCGAGGCCCGTTCGAAGGCCGAGGAGGTCACCCGGGAGGCGCGCGCCAAGGCCGACGCCCTGGAGCGGGACGCCCGCCAGCGGCACCAGGAGGCCATGGGCGGCCTGGACGCCAAGCGCACCGCGCTGCAGAAGCACATCGAGGAGCTCAAGCAGTTCGAGCGCGAGTACCGCACCCGGCTCAAGGCGTACCTGGAGAGCCAGCTGCGTGACCTCGACGGTCGCGGCCAGGGCCTCGAGGTGGAGATGAACCGCGCCGAGGGCACCCGTGCCGCCGGCAGCAACGGTCTCGCCGCGGCCGGCCTCGCCGGCTCCTACGGCGGTGGCCGCGGCGCCGGCTCGCTCGAGTCCGGCCGCTGATCCCGCGTCGGTGGCCGTCCCCGTGACGGCCACCGACCGCCCAGACCGACACGACGCGGCCGGGGGTGAGCCGTGGTAGCCGCCAGCATCCTGCTCATCGTCGTCGCGGTCGTGCTGCTGGTCGCCGGGCTCGCCGGCGGATCCAGCCTCCTGCTCATCGTCTCGATCGCGGCCAGCGTCCTGTCCGCCGTCGTCTTCGTCGCGTTCGCCCGCCAGGCGGCCGCGGCGCGGGCCACGGCCGGCCGGGCGACCGGGCCGCGTACCCGGACCGCGCACACCGTCCCGTCTCCGGACGACCCGGTGAGCCCGGTCCCGCACCACACGTCCACGGTCGACGCCGGCGGATCCGGGTGGCGGCAACCGCCCGGGTCGCCGGTGACCGAACCGGACGACACCCCGCCGCCGGCCGCGTACTCGCCGCCGGCCGATCCGTTCGACGCCGATCCCTACACCGCGACTTACGAGCCGGCGACCGTTGAGTCGTACGAACGCGTCGCCGCCGAGCCGGTGACCGACGCGGAACCGACGCCCTACTCACCGCCCGGCCAGCGCGCCTCGGACGCCACGCGGCCCACCTCGCCCGCGCCGGGCGATGCGTTCGACGGCGACCCGCCGGCCGAGTACCTCTCCGCCGGGCAGGTGGCCCGGCTGGTGCGGCTGCCCGGCGAGGTCCTGGTGGTCGACGGCCACCCCCGCTTCCACCTGCCCGGCTGCCCGCATCTGGTGGGCCGGGAGGACGAGCCCGTTCCGGTCGCCGAGGCGGTCGGCCTGGGCTTCACCCCGTGCGCGCAGTGCGCCGCCGCCACCACCCTGCTGGCCGAGGCCCGGCCCCGCTGACCATGACGATCGCGGACGACACGCTCACCGTCGCGGTGCGGGTGAAGCCCGGCGCGTCCCGGACCCGGGTCGGCGGCCGGTACGACGGGCCGCTGGGTCCCGCGCTCGTCGTCGCGGTGCACGCGCCGGCGGTGGACGGCCGCGCGACCGAGGCGGCCCGGAGGGCGCTCGCCGATGCGCTCGGCGTCCGGCCGGCGACCGTGTCGCTGCGCTCCGGCGCGGCCAGCCGGGACAAGCTCTTCCTGGTGGAACGCCCGCACGCCGAACTGCCCGAGGTGCTGCGGCGACTGCGCGACGGCAGCACGCCGTGAGATCCGCCCGGGCCGGTCGGCGATGACCCCCGGGCTGGACGTCGCGTTGCTGGTGGGCGCCGCCGTGCTGCTGGTGGCGGTGGGCGCGGTGCGCTTCTCCACCCGGCTCGGCGTGCCGAGCCTGCTGGTCTACCTGGCGCTCGGGGTGCTGCTCGGCGAGGCCGGGCTGGGCATCCGCTTCGACGACGTCGAGCTGACCCGGGTGCTCGGCTTCTGCGCGCTCATCGTGATCATCGCGGAGGGCGGCCTGACCGCCCGGTGGAGCACGCTGCGGCCGGTGCTCGGGCTGGCGGCCACGCTGTCCACCGTCGGCGTGGTGGTCAGCATCGTGGTCGTCGGCGTGGTGGTGCACCTGCTGCTCGACCTGGACTGGCGGCTGGCGCTGCTCTACGGCGCGGTGCTCTCCTCGACCGACGCGGCGGCGGTGTTCGCCACGCTGCGCCGGTTGCGTCTGCCACCCCGGCTGGTGGCCGCGCTGGAGGCCGAGTCCGGGGTGAACGACGCGCCCGTCGTGCTCGTGGTGCTGCTGCTCTCCCGCGCCGGAGCGGAGGCGGCCCACCCGTGGTGGTACGAGGCGCTGCTGCTCGGCTACGAGCTGGGCGTCGGCGCGGCGGTCGGGGTGGGCGCCGGGCTGGCCGGGCGGTACGCGCTGCGCCGTGCCGCGCTCCCGTCGGCCGGCCTGTACCCGATCGCGGTGGTCGGCTTCACCGTGCTGGCGTACGCGGCCGGCTCGGTGGTGCACGCCTCCGGCTTCCTCGCCGTGTACGTGGCCGGCGTGCTGCTCGGCAACTCCCGCCTGCCGCACCGGCAGGCCATCCTCGGCTTCGCCGACGGGCTGGCCTGGCTGGCCCAGATCGGCCTGTTCGTGCTGCTCGGCCTGCTGGTCTCGCCGAGCCGGCTGGACACCGCGGTGCTGCCCGCCGTGATCACCGGGCTGGCCCTGCTGCTGCTCGCCCGGCCGTTGTCGGTGGCGGTGTCCGCGCTGGCGTTCCGGGTCAACCTGCGCGAGCAGCTCTTCCTGTCCTGGGCCGGTCTGCGCGGCGCGGTGCCGGTCGTGCTCGCCACCATCCCGCTGTCGCTGCACGTGCCGGGGGCGGACCGCCTCTTCGACGCGGTCTTCGTGCTGGTGGTGATCTTCACGTTGCTCCAGGCCGGAACGCTGGCGTCGGCGGCCCGCCGGCTGGGCGTGATCGCGCCGGCCGAGCCGAACGAGATCATGCTGGAGACCGCCCCGCTGGAGCGGATGCGCGCCGACCTGCTCCAGCTGGAGGTGCCGGACGGGTCCCGGCTGGCCGGGGTGCACGTGGACGAGCTGCGGCTGCCGGTGGGCGCCGCGGTCACGCTGGTGCTGCGCGACGGCGTCGGGTTCGTGCCCGGCGCGGACACCCGGCTCAAGGTCGGGGACAGCCTGCTCATCGTCGCCACCGCCGGCGCGCGGGACGAGACCGAGCGGCGGCTGCGGGCGGTGAGCCGCCGGGGCCGGCTGGCGCGGTGGTTCGGGGAGTACGGCGAGGAGACGGCCCGCTGATCTGCTACCGTTCCTTTTGCCCCGATTGATGGCAGTCCGGGGCGGATACGTGGGACGACGGTGCGGCACGTTGTCGGACGCCTGTACGTTCCGTATTCTTGCCAACCTCCGGAGTGCACGGCGGGCCCGCTCGCCGTGCACCCTTCCGTACGCGGAGACGCCGACGAAGGCGTCCCCGCCCACGTACCGCTGACCGCCGCGCCACGCGGCTGAGGGAGCTGACGATGGCGAAGCCAGCCGACACCAGGACCGCCGGCCGCAAGCCCGCGCCGAAGGCCACCCGCAGCGCGGCGGAGACCGAGAAGATCCGGGCCGCCCTGGCGGCGCGGCGGGACGAGCTGAACGCCGAGTACGATCAGACGCTGAGCGAGATCACCGAGCTGCAGCGCGACCGGCTGACCGACTCGGCCGGGGACGACCAGGCCGACACCGGCACCAAGACGTTCGAGCGGGAGCAGGAGATCTCTCTCGCCAACAGCATCAAGGAGCGGATCACGCAGGTCGAGCGCGCGCTGGAGCGCCTCGACGAGGGCGGCTACGGCTGGTGCGAGCGGTGCGGCAACCCGATCCCGGTGGAGCGGCTCGCCGCGTTCCCGTCGGCCACCCTCTGCGTGACCTGCAAGCAGCTGGAGGAGCGGCGCTGATCACCGCTCCCCGGCGGCCGTACGGCAGACGGTGACCACGCCGTCGCAAGCGTCGATGGGGAGCAGATGACCGCAGCACCGCCCGCCGGTTCCGGCACCACCGAGTCGGGTGCCGGCGCGCCCCGCCGCAGGGCCGTCGGCCTGCTGCTCGGCGTGTCCCTGTTCTCGCTGCTGGCGGATCTGGGCACCAAACAGCTCGCGCTGGCCGAGCTGACCGGCCGGGAGCCGGTGTCGGTGCTCGGCGGCGCGGTCTACTTCAGCCTCACCCGCAACAGCGGCGCCGCCTGGAGCATCGGCTCCGACCACACCTGGGTCTTCCCGATCATCACGTTCGTGGTGATCGGGTGGATCGCGTGGATGGCGCTGCGGCTGCGCTCGCTGCCGTGGGCGGTGTCGCTGGGCCTGGTGCTGGGCGGCGCGCTGGGCAACCTGATCGACCGGATCTTCCGCGCGCCCGGGCATTTCGTCGGCCACGTGGTCGACATGATCAGCCTCTTCGACCCGTACGGCCAGGTCTGGCCGGTGTTCAACCTGGCCGACAGCTCGCTGGTCTGCGGCGTGGTGCTGGCGGTCTTCCTGGAGCTGACCGGCCGGCAACGCGACGGCTCCCGGCTGCGCGACGAGAAGCGCGACGACGTCGCCGCGACCGAGCAGCGGGAGACCGCGTGACCTCCGCGTTCGCCGCCGGCGGCGACACCCGCTCCCTGCCCGTCCCGGACGGCCTCGACGGCATGCGCCTGGACCAGGCCGTGTCCCGGCTGTTCGGGCTCTCCCGCACCGCCGCCGCCGGCCTGATCGACGCCGGCGACGCGCTCGTCGACGGCGTGGCCCGGCCCAACTCGCACAAGGTCAAGGCCGGCTCGTGGCTGGAGGTCACGCTGCCCGCGCCGCCCGCCCCGCCGACCGTGGTGCCGCAGGCCGTGCCCGGCCTGACCGTGGTGTACGCCGACGACGACATCGTGGTGGTGGACAAGCCGGTCGGGGTGGCCGCGCACCCGAGCCCCGGCTGGACCGGCCCGACGGTGATCGGCGGGCTGGCCGGCATCGGCCACCGCATCTCCACCAGCGGCGCGGCGGAGCGGCAGGGCGTGGTGCACCGGCTCGACGTCGGCACCACCGGGATCATGGCGGTGGCCAAGAGCGAGCGCGCGTACACCGCGCTCAAGCGGGCGTTCAAGGAGCGCGAGGTGGAGAAGCGCTACCACGCCGTGGTGCAGGGCCACCCGGACCCGCTGCGCGGCACCATCGACGCGCCGATCGACAGGCACCCGCACCACGACTACCGGTGGGCGGTGGTCTCCGGCGGCAAGCCGAGCATCACCCACTACGACACACTCGAGGCGTTCCCCTCCGCCAGCCTGCTCGACGTACGGCTGGAGACCGGGCGCACGCACCAGATCCGGGTGCACTTCTCCAGCATGCGGCACCCCTGCGTGGGCGACCTGACCTACGGGGCGGACCCGACTCTGTCGGCCCGGCTCGGGCTGTCCCGGCAGTGGCTGCACGCCCGTTCGCTGAGCTTCGCGCACCCGGGCACCGGCGACGAGGTGACGTTCGTCAGCGACTACCCGGAGGATCTGGCCCGGGCGCTGGAGATCCTGCGCGACTGACCATGAGCGACGACACCGCGCCGCCGCGCCGGTCCCGGTTCACCACGCTGACCTGGTTGGCGCTGGCCTGCGCGCTGGTGGTGCTGGTGGTAGCGGTGGCACAGCGGCGGGACCGTCCGGTCAGCGACCGCACTGTCGGCGAGGTGACCCGGGTCGGGGTGGCCGCCGGCGCGAGCGTCCCGGCGTACCTGCGTGCCGCCGGGGAGGAGCTGGCCGCCCTCGACGCGCCCGACGCCTACGCGCTCGTCTCGTTCGCCGGCTACCTGACCCCGGCGCGGGCGGCCGCCGCGCTGGACGGCGCGCCGGTCTCGGCGGTGGTGGCGCGGGTGCCGCTGTCCGGCCGGCAGACCGAGATCGTCCGGATCGCGGCGTTGCGGCTGCCGGACGACGTGGTCGCCGGGATGGCCGACGTCGCCGGGCGCAAGGACCGGGAGGCCGCCGACTACCGGTCGCGCGCCGCCGCCCCGGCGGCCACCGCCGATCCGGAGCTGCGCCGGGTGTACGAGAGCGGGGCCGAGGTCGCGGCCCGGGAGGCGGACGCCTACCGGACCGGGTGCGCCTGCGTGTACGCCGCGGTGGTCCGTGCCGCGCCGGACGCGCTGCGCGCGCTCGCCGGGCGCCCGGACGTACGGGTGGTGGACCCGGCGCCGGAGGTCACCCGGCTCGACCGGACGGTGTTCACCCCGCCGCTGCCGGAGCAGCGTGACGTGGCCCGGCCGCCGGCGGACAGCGCAGCGGCCCAGGGCGGCGGAATGGGCGATTCGTCGGAAGCTGCACGGACGGTGAGCGGACCTTCACCGACCGCCCGTGCGCCGGTCCCCGGATCCGGGCCACCCAATCCCGCTCCCACCTCCTGAGACATCAGCGGGCGCGGCCACCCGGTCGATCCCACCGTGCGGCGGGTCACCGGGCGATGTGCGGCGCGGGGAGTGGTCCGAATAGGGTTTCGTTCGTAGCCTGTCAGGCGGAGATCGATGGGCTGGGGGAGGGCGAATCCTTGGACGGCAGCGAGACCGGCTGGGGTCGGCAGGGCGAGCCGGCACCGCGGTGGCGGGCGCTGCTCGACCGGGCCCGGCTCGGCGGTCGCGGCGCGGAGCACGCCGACGCCGACCGGCACGTCGAGGACCACCACGCGCCGCCGCCCGACCCGCTGCCACGCCGCGCCGCCGGCACCGGCTGGACCGGGCGCGCCGCCGCCGTCGGCCGCGCCCCCGACGGGTCGTACGGCGCCGAGCCCGGTTACCGGGCCGAGGCCACGTTCCGGGTCGACCCCGCCTTCCGCGCCGACCCCCGCCAGGAGGGTGAACCGGCCTACCGGGCCGAGCCGGCGTACCGCACCGACCCGGAGCCGTCCTGGCGCGCCGGGCAGCCCTATCCGGCCGAGCCGTCCTGGCGCGCCGAGCCGTCTGTCGCGCCGGACCCGTCCTTCGCCGCCGAGCCCCGGCCGGAGCCGTCCTGGCGCGCCGAACCGGCGCTGCCGGAGCCGCGCGGCCGGGCCGAGGCGCCGGCCGAGTCGCGCTACTCCCTTCTCGACGGTGGCTACCGGCCCGCGCCACCGCCGGCCGAGTCCCGGTACGCCCTGCTCGACCGGGGCCGCTACCGGCCGGACGTCCCGCCCGCGCCGGAACCGGTGGTGCCCGCGCCGCGCAGCCCGCTGGAGGGCCGCTCCGGCCGCGCCGGGCGGGTCGCGCCGGCCCAGGCGCAGTGGCGTGCCCCCGAGCCGGACGCCGAGCTGGAACGCGCCACCAGCGTGCTGCGCCGCGAGCTGGGCACGCCCCGGGTGCTCGCGTTCGCCAACCCCAAGGGCGGGGTGCACAAGACCACCGCCACCGTGCTCGCCGCGGCGACGGTGGGCAGCGTCCGCGGGCGCGGCGTGCTCGCCTGGGACGACAACGAGCTGCGCGGCACGCTCGGGCTGCGGGCCGGCAGCGCCCGGCACGCCCGCACCATCCGCCACCTGATCCACGACCTGGCGCAGATCGAGATCCTCGAGGGCAACCGGCTGCTGTCCCACCTCGACGACTACCTGCGGCACGCCTCCGACGGCTCTTACGACGTGCTGGCCGGCGAGGAGAGCCCGCGCTTCGCCCAGCGGCTCGACCAGTTCACCGTCAAGCGGGTGCTGGAGCTGCTGCGCCGCACCCACGAGGTGGTCTGCGTGGACACCGGCAACAACGTGGAGAGCCCGAACTGGCGTACCGTGATGCAGGCGGCCGACCAGCTCGTGGTGACCACCGTGCCGCGTGAGGACGCGGCGTTCAGCGCGGACTGGATGCTCGACCTGCTGCACGAGGAGGGCATGGGCGACCTGGCCGACAACGCGGTCACGTTGATCTCCTGCCCGACGCCCGGCCGGACCTCCCTGCAGGACGACCTGGAACGGCACTTCGCCACCCGGACCCGGGCGGTGGCGGTGGTGCCCTACGACCCGGCGCTGGAGACCGGCTCCTCGATCGAGTACCACCAGCTCCAGGCCGAGACCCGCAACGCCTGGCTCAAGGCCGCCGCGGTGATGGTGGAACCGTTCGCGCGCTGAGGCGGCGACCACCGCCCCGCGCCGTGCCCCGGCCTGAGAGGATCAACGGGTGACTCCGGACACCCCTGATCCCGAGCGGACGCGCGAGCGTGCCGACGGCGCCGAGGCGCGGCCCGAGCGCGAGCAGCCGCCTGCCTGGCCCGGCGGACCACCCGGCTGGCCCGGCGGACTGCCGGTGCCCGCCGGCACCCCGGTCACCGCGCCCGGCGCCGACCCGCTGGCCGGGCATCCGGGCGTCGTGACGCAGCTCCCCGGTGCGTCGCCCGCGTCCCGGCGATCCGCCGGCCGGGTGGTGGCGACCACCCTCGGCGTGGCCGCGCTGCTCACCGCGCTCGGCGCGCCGCTCGGGCTGCTCTGGGTGTGGGCGGCGCCGGCCACCCCGGTACGGCAGACGCCGGCCGGCGCGGTCTACGCCACCACGCAGCCGGAGCAGCCGATCGCCGCGGACGGCTGGTTCAGCCTCCTGACCCTCGGCTTCGGCGTGCTCGCCGCGATCACCCTGTGGGTGGTGCTGCGCCGCCGGCGTGGTCCGGCGGGCCTGCTCGCGGTCACCCTCGGCGGTCTCGGCGCGGCGGTGGTGGCCTGGCAGGTCGGCCGCCGGATCGGCCTGTCCACGTTCCAGCGGCTGGTGGAGACCGCGCCGCCGGGTACCGCCTTCACCAAACCCGTCGACCTGCGCGCCGGCGGCGTCGACTGGTTCGGCCCGCTCCCGCTGCCGCACGGCAACCTGCTGCTCGCCGCGTTCGGCGCCGCAGTCACGTACACGCTGCTCGCGGGCTGGTCGCGGTGGCCGTCGCTGCGGCCGGAGCCGGAGTTCGACGGCGGGTGGCCGCCGCCGGCGCCGGGGTTCAGTTCGGCGCCGGGAGACCCGCCAGCTCGCTGAGCGGCACCGGCACCGCCCGGACCTGCCGCAGCAACGCCGCCTCCCGGTTGAGCAGGCGCAGCTCGGCCCGCAGGCGGGCGGCGGTGTCGTCGATGGCGAGCAGCCGCTGCCGGTCGTCCACGGTCAGCGCGGCGGTCGCGGCCACCAGGTGCGAGAGCACCGTCGGGTCCTCCGGCAACTGCTCGGAGATCTCCTGCTGGTCCGGCCGGATCAGGCCGAGATATTGCCGGAACACCGAGATCACCCGGGCCGCCAGCAGGTCGGCCGTCTCGTCCGGGCCGCCCGGCTCGGGCAACCACTCCACCTCCGCCGTCAGGTAGGGCTCGGCGGAATGGTCGACCTCGGCGAGGCGGAACCGGCGCCGCCCCACGGTGACGATGTCGAACCCGCCGTCGGCCAGCTCGGTGACCTGCCGCAGCTCGGCGGTGCAGCCCACCTCGTGCAGCGTGACCTCGCCGGCGGTCAGCCCGAAGCGCCCCGGCGGCCCGGCCGGCGCCACCTCCCAGCCGGCCCGGATCGCGACCACGCCGAACTCGCGCGGCGCGCCCTCGGGCAGCGCCACCAGGTGGCGAACCAGCGCCCGGTAGCGCTCCTCGAAGATGTGCAGCGGAAGGACCAGCCCGGGGAAGAGGACGGTCCCGAGCGGGAACACCGGCAGCCGTGCGCTCACGCGATCGAGCGTATCCCCAACGCGCCCGCCCGCGCGTGTCCCGGCTCACCGTCCCGGCGTGCGGGCGGCCCGGGCCGGTCGCCGCGGCGGCGGCCTAGACTCGCAGGCGTGCTGAATCGGATCGACCTGCGCGGCGGGGCACGTGACCCGCGCCGCCTGCTGCCCCGTGCCCAGCTCGACGTCTCCGTGGCGGTCGAGCGGATCCGCCCGCTGGTCGAGGCGGTCCGGGAGCATGGGTACCCGGCGATCCGGGAGGCCAGCGAACGGTTCGACGGTGTGTCACCGGAGCGGCTGCGGGTGCCGGTCGAGACGATCCGCGCCGCCGAGGACGAGCTGGACCCGCAGGTCCGCGCCGCGCTGCTGGAGTCGATCACCAGGGCCCGCAAGGTGCACGCCGACCAGCGCCGCACCGACCACACCACGACCGTGGTGCCCGGCGGCACGGTCACCGAGCGGTGGGTGCCGGTCGACCGGGTCGGTCTCTACGTCCCCGGCGGCCTGGCCATGTACCCGTCGACGGTGGTGATGAACGTCGTCCCGGCCCAGGCGGCCGGGGTGCGCTCGCTGGTGGTGGTGAGCCCGCCGCAGAAGGACAACGACGGCCTGCCGGACCGCCGGGTCCTGGCGGCCTGCGCGCTGCTCGGCGTGGACGAGGTGTACGCCGTCGGCGGCGCCCAGGCCGTCGCCATGCTCGCGTACGGGGCGGGCGCCGACCCGGCCGGGGACGAGCGCTGCGAGCCGGTCGACATGATCACCGGCCCGGGCAACATCTGGGTCACCGCCGCGAAGCGGCTGCTGCGCGGCGTGGTCGGCATCGACGCCGAGGCCGGCCCGACCGAGATCGCGATCCTGGCCGACGACACCGCCGACCCGGCGCACGTCGCCGCCGACCTGATCAGCCAGGCCGAGCACGACCCGCTCGCGGCCAGCGTGCTGGTCACCCCGTCCACAGCGCTGGCCGACGCGGTCGACGCGGAGCTGGCCCGGCAGGCGCCCGCGGCCAAGCACGCCGAGCGGATCGGCACCGCGCTGCGCGGCGAGCAGAGCGGCGTGGTCCTCGTCGACGACCTGGAGGCGGGCCTGCGGGTGGTCGACGCGTACGCGGCCGAGCACCTGGAGATCCAGACCGAGAACGCCCGTGAGTGGGCGCTGCGGGTCCGCAACGCCGGTGCGGTGTTCGTGGGCGCGTGGTCGCCGGTGTCGCTCGGCGACTACTGCGCGGGCTCCAACCACGTGCTGCCCACCGGCGGCTGCGCCCGGCACTCCTCCGGGCTGTCCGTGCAGTCGTTCCTGCGCGGCGTCCACCTGGTCGAATACACGCAGGAGGCGCTGCGCGACGTGGCCCCGCACGTGGTCACGCTGGCGACCGTGGAGGACCTGCCCGCGCACGGCCAGGCGGTCAGCGTCCGGTTCCCCGAGGGCGGGGCGTCGTGACCACGCTCGACGACCTGCCGATCCGCGAGGACCTGCGCGGGCGCACGCCGTACGGCGCGCCGCAGCTCGACGTGCCGGTGCGGCTGAACACCAACGAGAACTCCTACCCGGTGCCCGAGCCGGTGGTCGAGGCGATCGGCAAGGCGCTCGCCGCCGAGCTGCGTGACCTCAACCGCTACCCGGACCGGGACGCGGTGGCGCTGCGCGCCGACCTGGCCGCCTACCTGGGACACGGGCTCACCGCCGACCACGTGTGGGCGGCGAACGGCTCCAACGAGATCCAGCAGCAGCTGCTGCAGGCGTTCGGCGGTCCCGGGCGCACCGCGCTCGGCTTCACCCCGGCGTACTCGATGCACCCGCTGCTGGCGCTCGGCACCGGCACCCGGTGGGTGCCCGCCCGGCGCGGCGCGGACTTCGGGCTCACCGCCGACGAGGCGGTGGCCCAGGTCCGCGAGCACCGGCCGGACGTGGTGTTCCTCTGCTCGCCGAACAACCCGACCGGCACCGCGCTCGACCCGGCCGTGGTCGCCGCCGTGCTGGACGAGGCGCCCGGCATGGTGGTCGTGGACGAGGCGTACGCCGAGTTCGCCCGGCCCGGCACGGTGAGCGCGCTGGCGGTGCTGCCCGGCCACCCGCGGCTGGTGGTGACCCGCACCATGAGCAAGGCGTTCGGCTTCGCCGGCGGCCGGCTCGGCTACCTGGCCGCCGACCCGGCGGTGGTGGACGCGGTGCAGCTGGTCCGGCTGCCGTACCACCTGTCCGCGCTCACCCAGGCCGCCGCCCGCGCGGCGCTGGCGCACCGGGACGCCCTGCTCGGCACCGTGGCCGCGATCATGGAGCAGCGGGACCGGATCGTCGCCGAACTGCGCGCCCGGGGCCACCGGGTGGCCGACAGCGACGCGAACTTCGTGCTGTTCGCCGTCGACGGGGACCAGGCGGTGGCCTGGCGTACCCTGCTCGATGCCGGCGTGCTGGTGCGCGACGTCGGCCTGCCCGGCTGGCTGCGCGTCACCGCCGGCACCCCGACCGAGACCGACGCCTTCCTCACCGCGATGGAGAACGTTTCATGAGCCGGATCGCCCGGATCGAGCGGGTCACAAACGAGACCAAGGTGCTCGTCGAGATCGACCTCGACGGCACCGGCCAGGCCGACATCTCCACCGGCGTCGGCTTCTACGACCACATGCTCAACCAGATCGCCCGGCACGGCGGCTTCGACCTGACCGTGCACACGGTCGGCGACCTGGAGATCGACGCGCACCACACGATGGAGGACACCGCGCTGGCGCTGGGCGCCGCGTTCGACCGGGCGCTGGGCGACAAGGCGGGCATCCGGCGGTACGGCTCGGCCACCGTCCCGATGGACGAGGTGCTGGTCCGCGCCGCCGTCGACCTGTCCGGCCGCCCGTACGTGGTGCACGACGAGCCGGCGCTGGCCCCGTACATCGGGCCGGTCTACCCGACCAGCATGACCCGGCACATCTGGGAGTCGTTCGGCCAGTCGGCCCGGATCACGCTGCACGTGGACGTGCTGCGCGCGGCCCGGCCGGGCGGTCACCCGGATGCGCACCACGTGGTCGAGGCGCAGTTCAAGGCCGTCTCCCGCGCGCTGCGCGAGGCCACCGCGCTGGACCCGCGTAACGCCGGTGTGGTGCCGTCCACGAAGGGCGCTCTCTGATGAGCGCGAGGAACGCAGCGCAGCGGAGTCCCGCAGTCGCGAATGAAAGGCGGCTCTGATGAAGGTGCTGCCCACTCTTGTGTTGATCCTGGCCGGGCTGCTGGTCGGCGGGACGTGGTCGCTGCTCAAGCAGGGCGCGCCGCGCGCCGCCGTGGTGGTCACCGGGCTGCTGGCCGTACTGGCCACCGTCGCCGGGGTGCTCTGGCTGCTGCCGGGGGAGAGCTGATGACGCGGCGCGTGGTGGTGCTCGACTACGGCTCGGGCAACCTGCGGTCGGCCGAGCGCGCGGTGGCGCGGGCCGGCGCCGACGTGACCGTCACCGACGACCTGGACGCCGCCGCGTCGGCCGACGGCCTGGTGGTGCCAGGCGTGGGCGCGTTCGCCGCCTGCATGGCCGGGATCGAGGCGCTGGGCGCCGGGCCGGTGATCGCCGAGCGGGTCGCCGCCGGGCGGCCGGTGCTGGGCATCTGCGTCGGCATGCAGATCCTCTTCGGGCACGGCGAGGAGCACGGCGTGGTCACCAAGGGGCTCGGGCTGCTGCCCGGCGGCGTGACCCGGCTGCCCGCGCGGCGGCTGCCGCACATGGGCTGGAACACGGTGCGGCCGCCGGCCGGCTCGACGCTGTTCGCCGGGCTGCCGGAGGGCACCCGGTTCTACTTCGTGCACTCCTACGGCGTGACGGACCCGGCGGCGCTGGCCGAGGCGGGCGCCACGGTGACGACCGCGCACCACGGCACGGACTTCGTGGCCGCGGTGGAGCGGGGCGCGCTGTCGGCCGCGCAGTTCCACCCGGAGAAGTCGGCCGACGCCGGTGCGGCGCTGCTGCGCAACTGGCTCGGCACGCTGTGACCGGCCCGCTGGCGGCCGCGTGAGCAAGGAGCGGGCCCGCCGCCGCGCGGAGCGCGAGGCCGAGCAGGAGCGTGCGCGCGCCGCCCGCGCCCGCCGGGTGGCCCGCCGGGAACGGCGTCGTTCCCTGGTACGCCGGCTGACGCCGTCGCTGCGGCGCGGCCGTACCGGCCGGCTGCGCCGGCACACCCGCCGGGAGCGGGCGACGATCCTGGTGCTCACCGCGGTGGCGGTGGTCGGCATCTGGAGCCTGGTGGACGACCTGGCGCTGCGGCTGGTGCTGGTCGCGTTGTTGTTGCTGGTCCTGCCCGCGATCGTGGTGATCGCGCTGGACCGTCGTTGAGGACCCGAGGAGAGAAGCGTTGAGCCTCACCCTGTTGCCCGCCGTGGACGTCGCCGACGGCCAGGCCGTCCGGCTCGTGCAGGGCGCCGCCGGTAGCGAGACCGCGTACGGCGACCCGCTGGACGCGGCGCTGGCCTGGCAGTCCGACGGCGCGGAGTGGATCCATCTGGTGGATCTGGACGCCGCGTTCGGGCGGGGCTCCAACGCCGCGCTGCTGGCCGAGGTGGTCGGCAAGCTGGACGTGAAGGTGGAGCTGTCCGGTGGCATCCGCGACGACGAGTCGCTGCGGGCGGCGCTGGCCACCGGGGCGGCGCGGGTGAACATCGGCACCGCCGCGCTGGAGGATCCGCAGTGGTGCGACCGGATCTGCGGCGAGTACGGCGACCGGGTGGCGATCGGGCTGGACGTGCGCGGCCGTACCCTGTCGGCGCGCGGCTGGACCCGCGACGGCGGTGACCTGTACGAGGTGCTGGCCCGGCTGGACGCGGCGGGCGCGGCGCGGTACGTGGTCACCGACATCACCAAGGACGGCACCATGCGCGGGCCGAACCTGGACCTGCTGCGCGAGGTGTGTGCCCGCACCGACGCCCCGGTGATCGCCTCCGGCGGCGTGTCCACGCTCGACGACCTGCGGGCGCTGGCCACGCTGGAGCCGGTGGGCGTGGAGGGCGTGATCGCCGGGAAGGCGCTCTACGCGGGCGCGTTCACCGTCGCCGAGGCGCTGGCGACGCTGCGGGCCGACGCGTGACCGCCGCGCCGCCCGAGCCGCCGGCGGACGCCGGTGTGGTGACCCGGCTCGGCTCGGGCGGCCCGTGGGAGGCGCTGTACGGCTACTCGCGGGTGGTCCGGGCCGGTTCGCTGGCGATCACGGCCGGCTGCACCTCCACTGTGGACGGCCGGGTGGCGCACGCCGGCGACGCGGCGGCGCAGACCGCGCGGGCGATCCGGATCGGCCTGGACGCGCTGGCCGAGGTGGGCGCCGGGCCGGGCGACGTGGTGCGGACCCGGATGTACGTGACGGACCGGATCTTCGCCGACGAGGTGGGCCGGGCGCACAACGCGGTGTTCGGCCCGGTACGCCCGGTGGCGACGATGGTGGTGGTGGCCGGGCTGATCGACCCGGACCTGCTGGTCGAGGTCGAGCTGGAGGCGTACCTCCCCGCCTGAGGCGTTCCGGGGTGCCTCGCGCGCCCCGGACCACACGCCGATCGGTTGTGCACAACCTAATTGTGCGTTACGGTTTCGCGGTGACCGATGATCTGGTGCTGCGCCGGCAGGTGTGCTTCGCCCTCTACGCGGCGTCGCGCGCCATGACCGACGTCTACCGGCCCATCCTCGACGAGCACGGCCTGACCTATCCGCAGTACCTGGTGCTGCTGGTGCTCTGGGAGCGTGACGACGACGCCCCCACGGTCTCCGAGCTCGGCGCCGCGCTCCGGCTCGACTCCGGCACGCTCTCCCCGCTGCTCAAGCGGCTGGAGGCGGCCGGCCTGGTGGTGCGTACCCGTTCGGCCGCCGACGAGCGCCGGGTCGAGGTGGGCCTCACCGGCCAGGGCCGGGCCCTGCGGGAGCGGATGTGTGACGTGCCGCGGCAGGTGGCCACCGCCACCGGGCTCACCGAGGCCGAGCTGGTCTTCCTCCACGGCATCCTCACCCGGGTCACCGAGACGATCCACCGACAGAAGGAGCAGTGACATGCAGGTGCTCTACACCGCCTCCGCCCGCGCCACCGGCGACGGCCGCGACGGTCACGTCCGCACCTCCGACGGCACGGTCGAGCTGGACCTCGCCGTACCGAAGGAGATGGGTGGCGCCGGCGGCGCGGCCAACCCGGAGCAGCTCTTCGCGGCCGGCTACGCGGCCTGCTTCCACTCCGCGCTGCGCGTGGTCGCCCGCAAGGCCAAGGCGGACGTCTCCGGCTCGGTGGTCGAGGCCGAGGTGGGCATCGGCCCGAACGGCAGCGGCGGCTTCGGCCTCGCCGTGACGCTCGTGGTGGACCTGCCCGCGGTCGAGCGCGCGGCCGCTGAGCAGTTGGTCGACGCGGCCCACCAGGTCTGCCCCTACTCCAACGCGACCCGGGGCAACGTCGAGGTCACCCGCACGGTCCGCGAGGCCCGATGAGCGGGATGAACCGGGAGATCCATCTGGCGTCCCGGCCGCAGGGCTGGCCGACCGCGGAGAACTTCCGGCTGGTCACCACCGAGGTGCCGACGCCGGGCCCGGGGCAGGTGGTGGTCCGCAACCGGTTCATGTCCGTCGACCCGTACATGCGCGGGCGGATGAACGACGTCAAGTCGTACGTGCCGCCGTTCGCGCTCGACGCCCCGCTCGACGGGGGCGCGATCGGTGAGGTGGTGGCCGGCGAGGCCGGCGGCGTCAAGCCCGGCGACACGGTGCTGCACGGGCTGGGCTGGCGTGAGTACGCGCTGGTGGACGCCAAGGGCGCGCGCAAGATCGACCCGGACCTGGCGCCGGTGACCGCCCATCTGGGCGTGCTCGGCATGACCGGGCTGACCGCGTACGCCGGGCTGCTCGACGTGGCCGCCAT
This sequence comes from Micromonospora sp. II, assembly GCF_001709195.1. Lineage (NCBI taxonomy): Bacteria > Bacillati > Actinomycetota > Actinomycetes > Micromonosporales > Micromonosporaceae > Micromonospora > Micromonospora sp. II. Next base: position 415,263 of record NZ_LYXF01000035.1, read on the forward strand.
GAAGCCGGGGGAGACCGTCTTCGTCTCCGGCGCGGCCGGCGCGGTGGGCAGCATGGTCGGCCAGATCGCGAAGCTGCGCGGCGCCGGCCGGGTGATCGGCAGCGCCGGCTCCGCGGCGAAGGTGGAACGGCTCACCGCGCTCGGCTTCGACGCCGCGTTCGACTACCACGACGGCCCGGTGTCCAAGCAGCTCAGGGCGGCCGCGCCGGACGGCGTCGACGTGTACTTCGACAACGTCGGCGGCGACCACCTGGAGGCCGCGATCGGGGCGATGAACGTGCACGGCCGGGCCGCCATCTGCGGCATGATCGCCCAGTACAACGCCACCGAGCCGCCGGCCGCGCCGCGCAACCTGGCGCTGGTGATCGGCAAACGCCTGACGCTGCGCGGCTTCCTCGTCAGTGACCACGGTCACCTGCGGGAGCAGTTCGTGCAGGAGGTGGCGGGCTGGCTGCGCGAGGGCCGGCTGTCGTACGACGAGACGATCGTCGACGGCATCGAGCAGGCCCCGGAGGCGTTCCTCGGCCTGCTGCGCGGCGAGAACCTCGGCAAGATGCTGGTCCGTCTCTGACCGGCGTGAACCCGTACCACCACGGGCGGTGGTGACCGGCCTCACCGGCGGGTCACCACCGCCCGCGCGTTGGCTAGGCTCGGGGCATGACGGTGGCGGTACGGGTCATCCCGTGTCTGGACGTGGACGCCGGGCGCGTGGTCAAGGGGGTCAACTTCCTCGACCTGCGCGACGCGGGCGACCCGGTGGAGCTGGCGGCGGCGTACGACCGGGCCGGCGCGGACGAGCTGACCTTCCTCGACGTCACCGCCTCGTCCAGTGACCGCGGCACCATGCTCGACGTGGTGCGGCGTACCGCCGAGTCGGTCTTCATCCCGCTCACCGTGGGCGGCGGCGTCCGCCAGGTCGCCGACGTCGACACGCTGCTGCGGGCCGGGGCGGACAAGGTGGGCGTGAACACCGCCGCCATCGCCCGCCCGGAGCTGATCGCCGAGATCGCCGACCGGTTCGGCAGTCAGGTGCTCGTGCTCTCACTGGACGTGCGCCGCGCGCCCGACGGCACGACGCCGAGCGGTTTCGAGGTGACCACGCACGGCGGGCGGCGGGGCACCGGGCTGGACGCGGTCGAGTGGGCGGCGCGCGGCGCCGAGCTGGGCGCGGGGGAGATCCTGCTCAACTCGATGGACGCCGACGGCACCAAGGCCGGGTTCGACCTGCCGCTGATCCAGGCGGTCCGGGAGGTGGTCGACGTCCCGGTGATCGCCAGCGGCGGCGCGGGCGAGGTGGCGCACTTCCCGCCGGCCGTCGGCGCGGGGGCGGACGCGGTGCTCGCGGCGAGCGTCTTCCACTTCGGTGAGCTGACCGTCGGCGAGGTCAAGGACGCGCTGCGCGGCGCCGGGCACCCGGTGCGCTGAGGCGCGCTCACTGCCGGCCGGAGTGCCCCTCGGGGGAGCGGCGCGGCATCGGGATCGAGCGGACCACGTACTCCTGCACGGCGGCGGCGTGGTCGTCCTCGTCGAGCTGCCACTCGGACTCACCGGGCGGGTGCCGGCGGGTCAGCACGCCCTGCACCGTGTCCACAGTGGTGCCGAGCCCGGCGCTGGGGCGGGTGCGCCAGAGCCGCTCACCGTCCGGTGTGACCCGGAACCAGCCGTCGGCGACGCTGACCAGGCCCGCGCCGACGAGCCGCCGGACCGCGCCCTCCACCTCGTGCCGCTCGGGGATGGCCTGGTTGAGGTGGTCGGCGGTGGAGAGGACGTCGGCCAGTCGTACGCCTTCGGGGCGGCGTGTCGACGCGGACCGCCGGTGCCGGCCGGCGCCACTGGCGATGACAAGCGCGACGAAGATCCAGGCGTCGCTCCAACGCCATCCGTTCTCCCCCATGCAGGAATGATGCCCGGCCGCGACGGCGGAGGAAACACCTGGTTTTGCTGTTCTTCGTCACCGCAGCTCAGCGCGTTGCGGATCGCTTCGGGCCGTGGCGGTCGGCCCGGCGCCGGTCACGTAGCGTAAGCGCCGCTCGCCGGCCGTGCGGGCAGCGCGAAGACCGGGATGAAGAACTGGGCGAGCGGGCCGATGGTCAGCGCGTACGCCACGGTGCCGAGGCCGACGGTTCCGCCGAGCAGCCAGCCGAGGGCCAGCACGGTGACCTCGATGCTCGTGCGGACCAGCCGCACCGAGAAGCGGGGATGACGGGCGACGAATCCGGTCATCAGACCGTCGCGGGGTCCGGGGCCGAGCCCGGCGCCGAGGTAGAGCCCGGTGGCGGCGCCGTTGGCGACGATCCCGGCCACGAGCATCGCGGCACGCGCCGGCATGCCCTCACCGGGCGGCAGCACGGCCAGGGTGGCGTCGACGACCAGGCCGATGACCACGACGTTGCTGACCGTGCCGAGGCCGGGCCGCTGCCGCAGCGGGATCCAGAGCAGCAGCACGAGAGCGCCGACGGCGATGGTGACGGTGCCGAAGGAGAGGCCGGTCTGCCGGGCGAGCCCCTGGTGGAACACGTCCCACGGGTCCAGCCCCAGCTCCGACCGGATCATCAGCGCCATGCTGAGGCCGTACAGGACGAGCCCGGCGTAGAGCTGGGTGAGTCGTCGCGCCGAACGGTGCCCGAGATTGCCAAGCGGTGCCATGCATGCCACCCTAGGGGCCAATTGCAGGACGTAAGGGGTCCAATTCTGGAGGTGTGGCCATGACCAGCCAGGTGCGCGGCGTCCAATTGGCGCGACTCCTCGGCCAGTGGCATGCGCTGCCGGGCCGCCGCCGCAGCCCCGACTACGCCGCGCTCGCCGGCGCCGTCCGGGGCCTGCTCGCCGACGGCCGGCTGCCCCTGGGGGTACGCCTGCCGGCCGAGCGGGAACTGGCCGAGGCGCTGCGGATCAGCCGGACCACTGTCACCGCCGCGTACCGGGAACTGCGGGAGAGCGGCCACCTGGCCAGCCGCCGGGGCGCCGGGAGCTGGACCATGCTGCCCGGCGGCCACCGGGTCGCCAGCACCGGGCTGTGGACGCCGCTGGACGACCGCGACATGATCGACCTCGGCGTGGCCGCGCTGTCCGCGCCGCCGCAGCTCGTCCCGGCCGCCCGGGCGGCCGCCGAGGACCTGCCCCGCTACCTCGGCGGGGCCGGCTACCACCCGACCGGCATCATCGAGCTGCGGGAGGCGGTGGCCCGCGGGTACACCGAGCGCGGGCTGCCCACCAGCCCGGAGCAGATCATGGTCACCAGCGGCACCCAGCACGCGCTGGACCTGGTGCTGCGGCTGGCCCTGTCGCCCGGCGGCGCGGTGCTCGTCGAGTCACCCACCTACCCCAACGCGCTGGCCGCGCTGGCCGCCCGGCGCGCCCGGATCGCCACGCACGGCCTGTCCGACGAGGGCTGGGACGCCGAGCTGCTGCTCGGCAGCATCCGGCAGACCCGGCCGAAGCTCGCGTACGTGATCCCGGAGTTCCACAACCCGACCGGCCACCTGATGGCGGCCGACCTGCGCGAACGGCTGGTCGGCGCGGCCCACGCGGCCGGCACCGACCTCGTCGTCGACGAGTCCTTCGTCGACCTGCCGCTGGACGGCACCCCGCTGCCGCCGCCGGTCGCGGTCTTCGACAGGCACTCCCGGGTGATCAGCATCGGCGGGATGAGCAAGCCCTACTGGGGCGGCCTGCGGATCGGCTGGGTCCGCGCCTCCGCGCCCCAGGTGCAGCGGCTCGCCGCGGCCCGGGTCGGGGTGGACATGGCCAGCCCGGTGCTCGACCAGCTCGTCGCCGTGCACCTGCTCGCCGAGGCGCCGGCCATCGTGGCCGCCCGCCGGGCCCAGCTCGCCGCGCAGCGCGACGCCCTGGTCGCGGCGCTCGCGGAGCAGCTGCCCGACTGGCGGGTCACGCCGCCGCGCGGCGGCGTGACGCTCTGGGCCGAGCTGGACGGCCCGATCTCCAGCGCGCTGGCCCGGGCCGCCGAGGAGGTCGGCGTACGGCTGGCGCCCGGACCCCGGTTCGGCCTGGACGGGACGCTCGAGCGCTTCCTGCGGTTGCCCTTCACGCTGCCCGCCGAGGAACTGGTGGAAGCGGTGGGCCGGCTCGCCGCGGTGCGCTACGACCTGGACCGCACCAGCCGCCCGCAGTGGCGCGAGCCGAGCGTCATCGCCTGACCGCCCGCCCGATCCGGTGGTGAACCGCCCGAACCACAGCTGCGGGCGGGTCCGCGCCCGCACACTGCCCGGGTGGGAGACGGGGACGCGGTCCGGTGGTCGTGGGCGGTGCGGCGCAGCGCGCCGGGCTCCCGCACCACCCGGCTGGAGCTCTTCTACGACCTGGTCTTCGTCTTCGCGTTCCTGAGCGTCACCACGCTCACCGCCTCGGTGCTCACGCCCGCCAACCTCTACCGGTTCCTGCTGGTGCTGGCGCTGCTCTGGTGGTCGTGGACCGGCTTCGCCCGGATGGGCAACGCGTTCCGCGCCGACCAGGGGATGCTGCCGCTGATCGGCGTCGTCACCGTGGCGGCCACGTTCCTGCTCGTGCTCAGCACGCCCAGCGCGTTCGCCAACAGCGGTGGCTGGCTGCCCGGGCCGCTGGTCTTCGCCGCGTGCTACTTCGTGATCCGGACCGCCCAGCTCACCGTCTTCGCCTGGGCCGACCGCGCCGACCCGGCCCGGCGCCGGGGACTGCGGATGCGCTTCCTGGCCCCGACGGTGGCCACGGCGCTGCTTGTCGTCGCCGGCACACTCCCCGGCCGGCTGCCGCAGGAGCGGTTCGCGGTCGGGCTGCAACTGGCGCTCTGGACGCTGGCGCTGCTTGTCGAGTACGTCGCCGGGACGGTCCTGGGCCAGCAGTGGTGGGTGGTGCTCTCGGCCGGGCACTGGGCGGAACGGCACGCGCTCATCGTGCTCGTCGCACTCGGCGAGTCGATCATCGCGCTGGGGCTCGGCCCGAAGCGCGGGCTGCCGCTCACCGGCCCGGTGGCGATCGCCGCGTTGCTCGGCATCACGGTCGTGGCGGCGCTGTGGTGGGCGTACTTCGACACGCTGGCGTTCGCCATGGAACAGGTCCTGCACCAGGCCCGGGACCGCGCCACACGGCTGCGGCTGGCCCGCACCGCGTACACGTTCCTGCACCTGCCGATAGTCGCCGGGATCATCCTCTACGCGCTCGGCCTCAAGGACCTGCTGGCCGAGGCCGCCGATCCGCACACGCCCGCCTGGGGGCTGCCGCTCGGCGACTTCTGGGGCGCGATCCTGTTCGGCGGGGTCGCGTTGCACCTGCTCGGCGTCGCCGGGTGCTGGTGGGTGGCGCTGCGCGAGATCCACTGGCGGCTGCTGACCACCGTGGGGGCGCTGACCGCGGTCGCCCCATTCGTGTTCCGTGTGCCGGAGCTGGTCGCGCTGATCGCGCTGGCGGTGGTCACCGGCGCGGGAGTGGCCTGGGAGACCCGGGGCGAGAACGGTCACCGGCGCCGGGTACGCCAGCTCGCGCTGGAGGAGCAGATCGCCGCCGAGGCCGAGCAGAGCCGCTGGCGGCAGCAGCACCTCTGACCGGCGCCGACGCGAACGGCCGTGCCCCGGGACGGTGGGGCACGGCCGGCGCTACCGGCTGGCGGTGCGGGTCACAGCTCGGCGAGCGTGCCCTCGTACATCTTGTCGATCTCGGAGGAGAAGTTCGTCTCCACGCTCCGGCGCTTGATCTTCAGCGACGGCGTGACCTCGCCGTCCTCGATGGTGAGGTCACGGGGGAGGATCGTCACCTTCTTGATCGTCTCCCAGCGGTTGAGCTTGGCGTTCAGCTCGGCGACGTACCCCTCGACCATCTCCCGCGCCTGCGGCGAGGTGACGATCGTGGTGTAGTCGCTGCCCTCCAGCGGGGTGCCGGCGGCCCAGCCCTTGATCGCGTCCGGGTCCAGCGTGACGAGCATGGTGCAGTAGTTGCGCGCCTGCCCGATCACCACCGCCTGCGAGGTGTACGGGCAGACCGCCTTGAACATGCCCTCGATGTGCGACGGCGCGACGTACTTGCCGCCGGACGTCTTGACCAGGTCCTTCTTGCGGTCGGTGATGCGCAGGTAGCCGTCGTCGTCGAGCGTGCCGATGTCGCCGCTGCGGAAGAAGCCGTCCTCGGTGAACGCGGCGGCGGTCTCCTCGGGGAGGTTGTGGTAACCCCGCATGACCGGCTTGCCCCGCATCAGGATCTCGCCGTCGGTGTCGATCCGGCACTCCAGATCACCCATGGCCCGGCCCACGCTGCCGATCTTCAGCCCGTCGGGCGGGTTCACGAACGCGCCGGCGCTGGTCTCGGTCAGGCCGTAGCCCTCGGAGATGGGCAGGTTGGCGGCGGCGAAGAAGGTGGCGATCTCCTTGCTCAGCGGCGCCGCGCCGGAGACCAGCACCCGCATCCGGCCGCCGAGCCGGGCCTGCAGCTTGCTGAACACCAGCTTCTCGGCCAGCGCGTACTTCATCCGCAGCCCGGCCGGCACCGGCTTGCCGGCCTGCTCCAGCGCGACCTTCTCCTTGCCGACCTCGACGCCCCAGGCGAAGATCTTGGCCTTCGCGCCGCCCGCGCCCTGCGCGGTGGTGACCGCCTTGTTGTAGACCTTCTCGAAGACCCGGGGCGCGCCGCACATCAGCGTCGGCCGGATCACGCCGAGCAGGTCGACCAGCTTGTCCACCCGGCCGTCGACGTACGTGGGCAGGCCGACGTGGGTGGCGCCGCAGAGCAGCGTCTTGCCGAACGAGTGCGACAGCGGCAGCCACAGGTACTGCAGGTCGTCGGTGCGCAGCAGGCCCAGCTCGGCCTGCGCCACGCCCTCCCAGCACCAGCCGCCGTGCAGCAGCTCCACGCCCTTCGGGCGGCCGGTGGTGCCCGAGGTGTAGATGAGCGTCGCCAGGTGGTCCGGGCCGATGCCGGCCACGAGCATGTCGATCAGGTCGGGCTCGGCGCTCAGCGCGGCGGCGCCGCGCTCCTCCAGCTCGGCCAGGGTGAGCTGCGGGACGGCGGCGGCCGGGTCGGGCGCGCCGTCGAAGAGCACCACGTGGGTCAGCGCGGGCAGGTCCGCTCCGGCGATCTTCGCCGCCTGGGCCGGGTTCTCCGCGAACAGCACCTTCGAGCCGGAGTCGGCGATGATGTAGACCGCGTCGTCGGGCTCGGTGGTCGGGTAGACGGTGGTGGTGGCCCCACCGGCGCACATGATGCCGAAGTCGGCCAGCACCCACTCCAGCCGGGTGTTGGCCAGGATCGCCACCGGGTTCTCCAGGCCGACACCGAGCCCGTGCAACCCGGCGGCGATCGCCTTCGCGCGCTGCCCGACCTGCTCCCACGTCAGCCAGACCGGGCCCGAGTCGTCGGGTGCGGGGTGAGCGAACGCCTGGCGGTCGGGGGAGTCCGCCACGCGCTTGAGGAACATGTCGGGTACGGAACGGTACGGTACATCGAGAGCCATCGCTGTAGCCGCCTTCAGGGGTGGAGGGACGTGACGGGGGTCACGCCGGTCTGCGGTTACCGAAGGGTATTGCCTGTACCCGGCCAGCGGCTAGCCCTGATCGGCCGAGTCGCCACCGGTCCCGACTTCTGGAATCGGATCAGGCGTATCGGCTGGCGGCGCGGGACCAGTCGTAGGTGGCCCGGATCCAGTCCCGGCGGGTGTCCAGGAACGCCCGCATCCCCTCGTCGGCCCCGGCGCTCAACGCCGCGTCCCGCTCCGCGTACGAGGCGAGGGCCGCGTTGAAGCGGTTCGCCGCCGCGTTCAGCGCCGCCGACTCGTCCTGCCCGGTCTCGCCCGCGATCGTGGTCACCAGGTTGTGCGCGTCCGGGGTGACGCCCCGCTCCTTGCCGTAGGAGAACACGTCGTTGCACCAGCAGACCAGGTCGGTGGCGAGGGCGTCCAGCGCGGTGAGCGCCGGGGTCGCCCGCTGGTCGGCCCGGGGCAGGGACGGGCGGGCCAGGTCGGTCACCGTGAAGCTGGGGCGTACGCCGCCGGTGTGGCGGCGCATCTGCACGTACTCGGCGACCCCCGGCACGCGCCGGCGCTCCCGGTTCGCCGCCTCCCACAGCAGCGCCAGCAGGTACTCCCGCAACTGGCTCACCAGCCGCATCAGGTGCGCCGGCCGGCCCCGGCCGCGCGCCCGCCGGCACAGATCGTGCAGCGCCAGGCCCATCGGGCCGGCGTCGGTGGGCGCGGGCGCGTCCGGGTCACCGTGCCGGTCGAGCACTTCCAGCAGCGCCGCCAGGGTGGGCGCGAGCACCGTCGGCGCGGCGCCCAGCCCGTCGTCGTCGCAGGCGTCGTCCACCACGAACAGCCAGTTGATCAGGTCGGTGAGCAGCCGCAGACCGGCCGGGGACGCCTCGGGGCAGGCCCGTCCGGCCAGCTCCGAGGCATGGGCGCCGGCCAGCCGCAGCAGGCCGGCCTGGGTCTTGACCAGGCCGAAACCGCGCACCCAGGCGACGCTCTGCGCGGCCACCTCGTCCGCGGCCGGGTGACACCGGGAGGGAAAGGGCGGCTCGTGCAGCGCCGAGAGCGCGAAGTCCCGCATCGTCGTCCCCTGTCCGCCGCCCCGCAGGGTCGGGCCGGTGCGCAGGAGCGTACGGCAGCCGGCGAACGTTATCGAACGCCGGGTGTCCACATTCTACGATCGCCTGGGTGGGCGGGCGGAAACGTCTGTCACAGGCCCAGTTCGGCGGTACGCAGACGCTCGGCGCGCTCGGCCGGACCGTCCACCTGGACCCGGGCCACCCGCTGCCGCCCGGTGAGGAACAGCACGAGTTCCCCCGGCGCGCCGACCAGCCGCAGCCGCTCGCCGCCGCCACCGGCCCGCAGCTCGCCGTGCCCCGGCGCCTGCACCAGCACCTCGGCCGGGAAGCGCCGCAGCGCCATCCGGGCCAGCAGGGCGACCCGCTTCCAGAGCACCGCCTGCTGCCCGGCCGGCAGGTCACGCGGCTGCCAGCCCGGCCGGGCCCGGCGGACGTCCTCGTGGTGGATGAAGAACTCCATCCCGTTCGCGATCTCGTCGGTGAGCGGGTTGCTCACCGGGCTCCACACCGGGGGACGGCGGACCCGGGCGATCAGGTCGGCGTACGGCCCGGCGGCGATCCGCCTGCGGACCGACTCGCCGTAGCCGCGCAGCGGCGGCAGCAGGATCCCGCCCGCCGCGTCCGGCCGGCGCTCCCGCACCAGCAGGTGCGCCGCCAGGTCGCGGGTGGTCCACCCCTCGTTCACAGTCGGCGCGTCCGGTCCCAGCTCCAGCATCAGGTCGGCGAGCGCCTCGCGCTCCGTTCGGGCGTACCGCGGCATGGCCCGATCGTAGGCCCGTCGCGGCCGATCGGCGCGCCACGCCCGGCGCTACGGCGGGCCGCGAGTATCGAGGGCCGGTGTCCGCCCAGGTCCGGTGCGAACGTGACGGCGGACATATCCCGGCCGGGTCGGCGGAGCTGGCGGCGAGCGGTAAGGATGGGGGAGAAAATTGCGGCTTACGGCGGGGGCGAACGTGGCGAGCGGGACAAGTCGGGACGTGCTCGGCAGAGGGCTACGGGTGCTCGGCCGGGCCATCCGGGAACAGCCGCGGATCTTCGCGGTGGCGGTCAGCGGCAGCGTGCTGTTCGGCCTCCTGGTGATCGCCAGCGCGTACGTGGTCGGCGGGGTGGTCGGCAAGGTCGTCGTGCCCGCGGTCGAGCGCGGCGAGGTGGCCCGCGGGACCCTGGCGCTGGCCGCGGCGGCGCTGCTCGGCATCAGCGTGCTGCGGGTCGTCGGCATCTTCGGCCGGCGGCTCGGCGCCGGTTACATGCAGTACCGGCTCCAGGCCGCCTACCGCCGCCGGGTCACCCGCCGCTACCTGGAACTGCCGCTGGCCTGGCACCACCGCAACTCCACCGGCACGCTGCTGTCGAACGCCAACTCCGACGTGGAGGCGGCCTGGTACCCGATCGCGCCGCTGCCGTTCGCGGTCGGCACGCTGGTGATGCTGGTCGGCGCGGTGGCGTCACTGTTCGTCACCGACTGGGCGCTGGCCCTGGTCGGCCTCGCCGTGTTCCCCGCGCTGTTCGCGCTCAACGTGGTCTACTCCCGCCGGATGGCGCCCCGGCAGGCCCGGGCGCAGCGGCTGCGCGCCGAGGTCAGCGGCATCGCGCACGAGAGCTTCGACGGCGCGTTGGTGGTCAAGACGATGGGCCGCGAGGCCCAGGAGACCGCCCGTTTCGCCGCCCGCGCCGGCGAGCTGCGGGACGCGCTGATCTCGGTCGGCCGGCTGCGCGGCGTCTTCGACCCGATGCTGGAGACGCTGCCCAGCCTCGGCACGCTCGCCGTGCTGGTGGTCGGCGCGATCCGGCTGCGGCAGGGCGCGATCACCGTGTCCGAGCTGGTCAGCGTCGCGTTCCTGTTCACCGTGCTGGCCTTCCCGGTGCGCGCCATCGGCTGGGTGCTGGCCGAGCTGCCGCGCAGCGTCGCCGGGTGGGACCGGGTGCGCCGGGTGCTCGACGCGACAGGCGAGATGCCGTACGGCACGAGGACGCTCGACCCGCCCACCCGTACGCCGGCCACGCTCGCGTTCCACGACGTGCACTTCGCGTACGAGCCGGCCGAGGCGCACCTGCCCGGCGCCCAGGTGCTCGGCGAGGTGACGTTCACCGTGCCGGCCGGGAAGACAGTCGCCCTGGTCGGGCCCACCGGTTCGGGCAAGTCCACGATCGCGTCGTTGGCCGTGCGCCTGGTCGACCCGGGCGCCGGGCGGGTCACGCTGGACGGCGTGGACGTGCGGGAGCTGACCGCCGCCTCGCTCGCCGGCAACGTGGCGCTGGTGGCGCAGGTGCCGTTCGTCTTCGACGACACGGTCCGGGCCAACATCGCGCTGGACCGGGCCGGCATCGGCGACGACGAGGTGTGGGCGGCGCTGCGGCTGGCCGAGGCGGACGGCTTCGTGGCCGCGCTGCCGGACGGGCTGGACACCATGGTCGGCGAGCGGGGTACCTCGCTGTCCGGCGGGCAGCGGCAGCGGCTGACGCTGGCCCGGGCGCTGGCCGGGCGCCCCCGGCTGCTGGTGCTCGACGACGCCACGAGCGCTGTCGACCCGCGCGTCGAGGCGGCCATCCTGGCCGGGCTGCGCGCGCCCGCCGACGGCGGCGCCCCGGCGTCGATCCTGGTGGTGGCGTACCGCCGGGCCACCATCGCGCTCGCCGACGAGGTGATCTACGTGGAGCAGGGCCGGGTGGTCGCCCGCGGCGCCCACACCGAGCTGCTGGCCACCGTGCCCGGCTACGCCGACCTGGTCACCGCGTACGAGCAGGCCGAGCAGGAACGCGAGCAGAAGCAGACGTACGACGAGGTCACGCCGCTGGCCTCCGGCCTGGAGGTGGAGCGGTGAGCGCGACGACGGCGGAGGCGGACCGGAGCACCGAGACCACCGAGTCGACCTGGCAGACGTTGCGGCGCGGGCTGGCGCTCTCCCCGGAGCTGCGCACCGGTCTCGCCGGCACGCTGGCGCTGGCGCTGGTCTACATGGTCGGCCGGGTCGCCGTGCCGGTGGCGGTGCAGCGCGGCATCGACCACGGCATCGTCGGCGGGCTCGACCTGAACGTCATCTCGCTCACCGTGGCGATCACCGCCGGGGTGCTGGTGGTCACCACCGCCTGCGGCTACCTGATGATGCGCCGGCTGTTCACGGTGAGCGAGACGGCCCTGGCCGGGGTGCGCACCCGGGCGTTCCGGCACGTGCACGACCTGTCCATGCTGCACCAGCAGTCCGAGCGGCGCGGCTCGCTGGTCTCCCGGGTGACCAGCGACGTCGACCAGATCACCCAGTTCCTGCAGTGGGGCGGCGTGATCCTGATCGTCAACCTGGGCCAGCTGCTGGTGACCACAGCGGTGATGCTCGCGTACTCCTGGCAGTTGACGCTCGTGGTGCTCGTCGCGTTCGCGCCGGCGGTGCTGGTGATCCGGCAGTTGCAGCGCCGCCTCGCCGGGGCCTACGGCCTGGTGCGGCAGCGCACCGGCACGCTGCTCGGCGCGATCGGCGAGAGCGTGGTGGGCGCGCCGGTGATCCGGGCGTACGGCATCGCCGGGCGGACCGCGCGGCGGCTCGACACGGCCATCGACGGTCAGCGGGTGGCCCAGCAGCGGGCGATCCGGATCAGCATCATGGGCAGCTCGGTGGGGGAGCTGGCGGCCGGGCTGGCGCTGGCCGGCGTGGTCGTGGTCGGGGTGAGCCTGGGCGTCGACCGCACGCTGTCGGTCGGTCAGCTCACCGCGTTCCTGTTCCTGGTCACGCTGTTCATCCAGCCGGTGCAGATCGCCACCGAGGTGCTCAACGAGGCGCAGAACGCGATCGCCGGCTGGCGCCGGGTGCTGGACGTGCTGGACGTCTCCCCGGACGTGGCCGACCCGGGCGAGCAGGGGCGGGAGCTGCCGCCCGGGCCGCTGGACGCCCGGTTCGCCGGCGTGACGTTCGCCTATCCGGGCGGCCCGCCGGTGCTGCACGACGTGACGCTGGACATCCCGGCCAAGAGCCGGGTGGCGGTGGTGGGCGAGACCGGCAGCGGCAAGACCACGTTCGCCAAGCTGCTCACCCGGCTGATGGACCCGACCGAAGGCGCGGTGCTGCTCTCCGGCGTCGACCTGCGGCAGGTGCGTTTCGACTCGCTGCGTTCCCGGGTGGTGATGGTGCCGCAGGACGGCTTCCTGTTCGACGCCACGGTCGGGGAGAACGTCCGCTTCGCCCGCCCCGACCTGACCGACGAGCGGCTCACCGCCGCCTTCGGCGAGCTGGGCCTGGCCGACTGGCTGGACGGGCTGCCGTCCGGGCTGGACACGCCGGTCGGCGAGCGCGGGGAGGCGCTCAGCGTCGGCGAGCGGCAGCTCGTGGCGCTGGCCCGGGCGTACGTCGCGGACCCGGACCTGCTGGTGCTGGACGAGGCGACGAGCGCCGTCGACCCGGCCACCGAGGTACGCCTGCAACGCACGCTCGACGCGGTGACCCGGGGGCGGACCACGCTCGCCATCGCGCACCGGCTGTCCACCGCGCAGGCGGCGGACGAGGTGATCGTGGTGGACCGGGGCCGGATCGTGCAGCGTGGCCCGCACGACGAGCTGGTCCGCGACACCGACTCGGTGTACGCGCTGCTGTACGCGTCCTGGTTGGAGCAGACCCGGTAACCGGTCAGCGGGAGTAGAACTCCACCACCAGTTGCTCGTCGCAGACCACCGGCACCTCGTGCCGGGCCGGTTCGCGTACCAGCGTGGCGCGCAGCTGCGCCGGCTGCGCCGACAGGTACGGCCGGGGTTGCGCGTCGGCGTGCGCCCCGGCGGCGGCGAGCTGGAACGGCGGCAGCGTGCGGCTGCGCTCGCGTACGCCGACCACCTGGCCGGGCCGCAGCCGGTACGACGGCCGGTCGACCTTGCGCCCGTCCACTGTGATGTGGCCGTGCCCGACGAGCTGGCGGGCCTGGTAGATGCTGCGGGCCAGCCCGGCCCGCAGGACCACCGCGTCGAGGCGTCGTTCCAGCAGCGCGACGAGCGTGTCGCCGGTCTTGCCGGCGGCCCGGGCGGCCTCGTCGAACAGCCGGCGCAACTGGGCCTCGCTGACGTTGTACTGGTGGCGCAGCCGCTGCTTCTCCAGCAGCCGTACCTGGTAGTCGGAGGTGGTGCGGCGGGACCGGCCGTGCACGCCCGGGGGATAGGGGCGCCGCTCGAAGTACCGCACGCACTTGCGGGTCAGCGGGATGCCGAGGGCCCGGGAGAGCCGGGCTTTGGGCCGGGGGTGGTTCACGGGGGCGTCTCCGATCGTCTAGCCTGCTTCTTAGGTAAGCCTAACCTATCTTGAGGAGGTCGGGATCATGCGGCCCAGCCCGGCGGAGATCGTGCGAACCCTTGTCGCGGGCCGGTTGCCCGCCCTCGTCCACCTGGCCCGGCACCCCGGCCCGCACCAGGTCCGGCACGCCGTCGACCCGGACGGGCGGGTGCTGCTGCTCGTACCCGTGGTCAGTGACCTCGCCGCGGCGCTCGTGCCGCCGGCGGGCGACGCCGACGTGGCCGCCGTGCTCGACGTGCTCGACCTGCCGCCGGCGGCCGGGGCGCCCTCGCTCGGCCGGGCCTGGGTGTCCGGCTGGGCGACGCGGCTGGACGGGGACGCGGCGCGCGACGCGGCGGTCGACTTCGCCGCCACCGACCCGGTCGCCGATCTGCTCGACGTGGGCAGCCGGTTCCACCTGCACCGCTTCGAGGTGGCCGAGGCCCGCTGGGAACGCGCCGGTCGGGTGCGCCGGATCGACCCGGAGGCGTTCGCGGAGGCCGAGCCGGACCCGCTGCACCCGGTCGAGGCCGCCCTGCTCGCGGACCTGGCCGACCACCACGCCGAGCAGGTCGGCGACTACCTTCGGCGGCGGCTGGACGTGCCCGGCGACCAGATCCCGCGGGTGGTCCGGATCGACAGGTACGGCCTGCTGGTCGCGCACGGGCGGCCCGGCGCGACCCGGCGGGCCCGGCTCGCCTTCCCCCGGCCGGTCGCCGACGTGGCGGAGCTGTCCCGCCTGCTGCACCCGATGCTCTGCCCCCGGGCGGCCGCGGCCTGAGCCGCGACGGCTCAGGTGATGTCGCCGGTGAGGTACCGCTGGACCGTCGGGCCGATGGCGGCCACCAGCGTCGCCGGCTCGGCGGTGGCGACCGCGTCGAGGCGGAGCACGTACCGCATCATCGCCAGCCCGGCGAGCTGGGTGGCGACCAGGCCGCCGCGCAGCGCGCGCTGCGCCGGGTCGACGTCGAGCTGGTCGAGCACCCGCCGCAGCACCTGCGTGACCAGGAACTCGCGCAGTAGGCGCGCGGTCCAGTCGTTGCTGACCGCCGAGCGCAGCAGCGCCACCGCGGCGGTGCCGGTGGGGGAGTCCCAGACCTCCAGGAACACCCGGACCATCCGCTCGCCGAGCGCGTCCGGGCCGCCGGCGAGCACCGCCGGCAGCAGCCGTCCCGGGTCGGCCGGGAACGCCGTCGCGGCCCGGAACAGCTCCTCCTTGCCGCCGAAGTAGTGGTGCACGAGCGCCGGGTCCACTCCCGCCGCCGCGGCGATGGCCCGGATGGACGCGGCGTCGAACCCCCGCTCGGCGAACGCCTCCCGCGCCGCGGCGAGGATCGCCTCGCGGGTGTCCGGAGTGCCGGGCCGCCGCCCGGTGCGCCGCGCGTTCACCCGCTGCGCCGGCGCAGCGTCGCGGCGGCCAGCACCAGCGCCGCCACCGCCGCCCCGGTCACGATCGCCACGTCCCGCCACATCGTCCCGGTCGGCTCGGCGTGCGCGCCGACCTCCTGCAGCGCCTCGACGGCGTACGACAGCGGCAGCGCGTCGCTGACCGCCTGGAGCCAGCCGGCCATCTGGTCGCGCGGCACGAACAGGCCGCACAGCAGCAGTTGCGGGGCCACCACCACCGGCATGAACTGGACCGCCTGGAACTCGGTGCGGGCGAACGCCGAGCAGAACAGCCCGAGCGCCACCGCCAGCACCGCGTTCACCCCGGCGATCAGCACGACCAGCCACGCGCTGCCCGCGGTCTCCAGGCCGAACACCTGGTACGCGACGACCGAGGCGACAGTGGACTGGAGCACCCCGGCCAGGCCGAACGCGATGCCGTACCCGAAGAGCAGGTCGAGCTTGCCCAGCGGCGTGGTGAGCAGGCGCTCCAGCGTGCCCGTGGTGCGCTCGCGGAGCATGGCGATGCTGGTCACGAGGAACATGATGATGAACGGGAAGAAGCCCAGCATGATCAGGGCCACCCGGTCGAACGTGCTGGGCGCGCCGGGCGGGGCGGGCTGGTCGACGTACATGAAGTAGACGAGCGTGAGCAGCACCGACGGCACCACCACGAGCAGCGCCACGGTCCGCCGGTCGTGCCGGAGCTGGCGCAGGATGCGCCCGGTGGTGGCGGCCAGGATCCGTCCGTTCATCGCGCCTCTCCCTCGGCGTCGCGGATCAGGCGCAGGAACGCCTCTTCCAGGTCGTCGGTCCCGGTGGCGGCGCGGACCGCGGCCGGGGTGTCGTCGGCGACCAGCCGGCCCTCGCGGATCAGCAGCAGCCGGTCGCAGCGGGCGGCCTCGTCCATCACGTGGCTGGACACCAGCAGCGTGGTGCCGGCGGCGGCCATGGCGTGGAACCGGGCCCACAGGTCGGCCCGCAGCACCGGGTCCTGGCCGACCGTCGGCTCGTCGAGGACGACCAGCTCCGGCTCGCCGACCAGCGCGCACGCGAGCGAGGCGCGGCTGCGCTGGCCGCCGGAGAGCGTGCCGACGAGCTGGTCGGCCGCCTTTCCCAGGCCGACGTCGGTGACCGCGCGGTCGGCCTCGGCGCGGCCCCGGCCCTGGAGCACCGCGAAGTAGCGGGCGTTCTCCCGCACCGTCAGGTCGGCGTAGACGCTCGGCGCCTGGGTCAGGTAGCCCACCCGGCGGCGCAGGTCGGCCGAGCCGGCCGGGCGGCCGAGCACGTCGACCGCGCCGGAGCCGACCGTCTGCACGCCGACCACCGCGCGCATCAGCGTGGTCTTGCCGCTGCCGCTGGGCCCGAGCAGCCCGGTCACCGTGCCCCGGGGCACCCCGCAGGTGATGCCGTGCAGCACCCGCCGCCCGCCCCGGTCGACCACCAGCTCGCGGACCGACACCGCGTCGTCCATGCTCGCCTCCGTCAATTCATCACCCGATGAACTCAACGCTAGATGAATTCCGTCGGCGAGGCAACGAGGGACTTGACTTCGAGTGGGCTCGAACTGGAAGCCTGGAGGGCGTGGACATCAGCACGCGGGAGACGAGCCTCACCGTGGGTGAGGCGGCGGAACGGGTCGGCCTGACCACCTACACGCTGCGCTGGTACGAGCAGGAGGGGCTGGTGGGCCGCGTCGGACGGGACTCCTCCGGCCGCCGGCGCTACACCGAGTCCGACGTCAACTGGCTGTTCCTGCTCACCCGGCTGCGGCGCACCGGGATGCCGGTGCGCGACATGCGCCGCTACGCCGAGCTGGCCCGGCACGGCGACAGCACGCTCGGCGCGCGGCGGGCGCTGTTCGAGGCGCACCGCGCCCGGGTGCTGGCCCGGATGGCCGAGCTGGAGGAGGACCTGAAGGTTCTCGAATACAAGATCGACGCGTACCGGCGGGCGGAGGAGGAGTCGGGCTGAACACCCGGCGGCGGACAGGGAGTCCGGCATCGGAAGATCAGGTTTCGGGCACCATGAGGCAGTGGGTCCAGCTCCGTTGTCCGACACCGGGTTCCTCGACCTCTGGGCCGCCCGCCTGCGGCACGCCGCCGACCGGCCGGTCGTCGGGATCATGCTGCGGGGAAGCCACGCCCGGCGGGCCGCCACCGAGCACAGCGACGTGGACGTGGACGTGCTGGTGGCCGCCGACGAGCCACGCGCCACCGGCGGGCCCCGGCAGGTCACGTCCCGCCGCGGCACGCCGTACGCGGCCCGGCGGGCGTACCTGACCGAGTTCGGCGGCCGCCTGGTGCACGTCTCCGTGGCCGCCCGCGACGTCCGCTCCTGGGTACGCCGGCTCGGCCAGCCCGCCGACTGGGCGTTCGGCCTCCCGGTCACCGCGCCGGCCCGGCTGCTCTGGGCGGTGCCGGAATGGCGGCGCCGGATCGACCTGCCGGTGCTCTGCCAGCCCGCCGACGAGCCGCGCCTGGAGGAGCTGATCGCCACGCTGGGCAAGGTCGCCGCCGCGCGCCTGGCCGGTGACCCGGTCGGGGTCCGGCTCGCCGCGGCCGACCTGGCCCGGCTCTGCCCCTCGGTGCTGCGGCCGGCCAACCCGTCGGTGCGCGTGGTGTCCCGCCGGGCCGCCCTGACCGCCGCGCTGGACCTGCCGGTCGCCCCGCCCGGCTACCGCGACGACATGCTCCTCTGCCTCGGGCTGCGCCCCGGCGACCCGGCCGAGGTCGGCGCCGCCGCCGGACGGCTGGTCACCGGCATCCTCCCGCTGGTGCGCCCGTACGCGGCGGAGATCGCCCGGGCCACCGGGACCGACCTGGCCGAGGCGCTCACCGACGGCCGGGCGGACCGCTACCTGCGGCAGCTGGGCCGGGCGCTGGCGACGGTGACGCCCGCCTCCCGGGACACGTCGGCGGTCCCCGGGCCGCGTGCGGGAGAATGGTCAACCGTGCCCGCCCCTGACGCGCCGCTGACCGGCGCCCCCAGTCCCGGCCCGGCCCGGCCGTCCCGGCTCGACCCGGCCATCGCGGCCAAACTCCGCCGCACCCCGGACGGCCTGGTCGCCGCCGTGGTCCGCGCCCACGACACGGGCGAGGTGCTGATGGTCGCCTGGATGGACGACGAGGCGCTGCACCGCACGCTCACCACCGGCCGGGCCACCTACTGGTCGCGCAGCCGCGGCGAGTACTGGGTCAAGGGCGCCACCTCCGGCAACCACCAGTACGTGCGCTCGGTGGCCCTGGACTGCGACGGCGACGCGCTGCTGGTCAGCGTGGAGCAGGTCGGCGCGGCCTGCCACACCGGGCAGCGCACCTGCTTCTTCACCGACCTGCCGGTCAGCTCCCCGGAGGAGACCCCGTGACCGACGGCACCGTCAGCCCGGACCGGTCCACCTTCGCCGACCTGGCCGCCCGCTGGCGGGTCGTGCCGGTGACCCGGCGGCTGCTCGCCGACGCCGAGACCCCGGTCGGGGTCTACCGCAAGCTGGCCGGCGGTCCCGGCACGTTCCTGCTGGAATCCGCCGAGCAGGGCGTCGGGTCGGCCGGCACGGCCTGGTCGCGGTACTCGTTCATCGGCGTCCGTAGCAGCGCCACGCTCACCGAGCGGGACGGCGAGGCGCGCTGGACCGGCACGCCGCCCGCGGGCGTACCGACCACCGGGGACCCGGTCACCGTGCTCCGCGAGTCGGTCGACGCGCTCGCCGGCCCGGCCTGGGACCCGGCCGGCGGAATGCCGCCGCTGACCGGCGGGCTGGTCGGCTACCTCGCCTACGACCTGGTCCGCCGCTTCGAGCGGCTGCCCGAGCTGACCGAGGACGAGCTGGACGTGCCCGAGCTGGGCATGATGCTCGCCACCGACCTGGTGGTGCTCGACCACTACGAGGGCTCGGCGATCCTGGTCGCCAACGCGGTCCTGCCCCCGCTCGATACGCCCGGGCGGGCGGAGCTGGTCGACGCCGCGTACCACCACGCGGTGGGTCGCCTGGACGCCATGACCACCGCGTTGTCCCGACCGATCCCGCCCATGGTGTCCACCGTCGGCCGGCCGGGCGTCGGCGAGGTGGTCAGCCGGACCCCGGAGGGCGGCTACCCGAAGGCCGTGGCGGCGGCCAAGGAGGCGATCCGCGCCGGCGAGTGCTTCCAGATCGTGCTCAGCCAGCGTTTCGAGCGCCCCACCGAGGCCGACCCGCTGGACGTCTACCGGGTGCTGCGCACCACCAACCCCAGCCCGTACATGTACCTGCTGCGCTTCGACGGCTTCGACATCGTCGGGTCGTCCCCGGAGGCGCACCTCAAGGTCAGCGCCGGCCCGGACGGGCGGCGGCGGGCCCTGCTGCACCCGATCGCCGGCACCCGGCCGCGCGGCGGCTCCCCGGAGGCCGACGCCCGGCTCGCCGCCGAGCTGCTCGCCGACCCCAAGGAACGCGCCGAGCACGTCATGCTTGTCGACCTGGGCCGCAACGACCTGGGGCGGGTCTGCCGGCCGGGCACCGTGGAGGTGCCCGAGTTCGCCACCATCGAGCGCTACAGCCATGTCATGCACATCGTCTCGACGGTGGTCGGCGAGCTGCGCGCCGACCGCACCGCGTTCGACGCGCTCGCCGCCACGTTCCCGGCCGGCACGCTCAGCGGCGCGCCCAAGGTACGCGCCATGGAGATCATCGAGGAGCTGGAGCCGGTGCGGCGCGGCGTCTACGGCGGCACCGTCGGCTACTTCGCCTTCGGCGGCGACCTGGACATGGCCATCGCGATCCGTACCGCGCTGATCCGCGACGGCCGGGCCTACGTGCAGGCCGGCGCCGGGATCGTGGCCGATTCCGATCCGGCCGCCGAGGATCGGGAGACGCGCAGCAAGGCCGCCGCCGTCCTCGCCGCGATCGCGGCCGCCGAGACGCTGCGGGCAGCCCGGTGAGCGCGCCCGGCACCACCGCGCCGTCGGCCCGCGGTCGGCGCGAACTCGCGTACGCGGTGCTGCTCTGCCTGGCCGGGGCGGGCCTGGCCTGCTGGGCGGTGACCCGGACCTGGTCGGTGGAGATGACCGCCCGGGGGTCGCTGCCGCCCGGCCGGGCCGACCGGACCGGCGCGGAGCTGCTGCCCTGGGTGCTGGCGCTGACCTACGTGGGGCTGGCCGGCGGCGGCGCGGTGCTCGCCACCCGGGGCCGCCTGCGCCGGCTGCTGGGCCTGCTGCTGGGCGCGGTCGGCGTGGCCGTGGCGGTCGGCGGCGGGATCGGCCTCGCCGAGGCCGGGGTGAGCCGTCAGTGGCCGGCGCTGGTGGTGGCCGGCGGCCTGGCCCTCGCGTCCGGCGGCGCGTTCACCGCGCTGCGCGCAGCGGGCTGGCCCGCGATGGGCGCGCGGTACGAGCGACGGGCCGTCCCGGCGGTCGAGCCCGGCCGGCCGGCGGTCGAGCGGGGCACCCGGGACGCGTGGGACGCGCTGGACCGGGGTGAGGACCCGACGGTCAGCTGACCGGCTGCGCCTCGCGCGCGTCGCGCCGGCGGCGGGCCGCGGCCCGTGCGGCGGTCAGCTCGGCCACCAGCCGCTCCAGCTCGCGGCGCTGGGCGGCGCGGGCCCGGTCGGCGCAGACGGCCTCCCAGGCGTTGCCCTGGGCGGTACGCGTCCGGCCGTCACCGGCCACCGCGCGCTCCAGCGTGTGCACCACGCCGAAGGCGAGGGAGGCGACGGTCCGGGAGATGGTGGTCAAGCCGATGGTCTGGTTCGGCCCGTTGGCGCTCATGGTCACCCCGCACGAGATGGTTGTCGGCGGTGGTCAGCCGCCGGTGTCGAGTCTGCCCGAGGACGATGCTGCCGGGCTCACGTTTCGCCCTCGTGAAGCACAGGTCAACGGTCCGCCAGGCGGCCCGACCTGGGCAGGGCCGGAGGTCCTTGAGCTTGGTCACAGCCCGGCGCGGGAGCGGTGCTGCGGCGACGGATCAACCGTGGTGAGATGGGGGATGGGTGACGGTCGATGCCAGCGTGGCGCTGCGTGACGTGGCGTTCACCGGAAGTCGGCCATCATGCCACAGCCCATGTCGTGAGGTGCGCCATACCCCCCGGCACTTGTCGCCAGGTGGCGCCCCCTAGCATCGGCCCATGACGCCCGGAGAGGGGAGTCCGTTGGTGACTGCTGAGCATGCGCACGCGGAGGGGGACGACGCCGGAGCGGCGCCGTCCGCAGGCGTGCTCGACGAGATCCTGGCCGGTGTGCGCGAGGACGTGGCCCGGCGGCAGGAGCAGGTTCCGCTGGAGCGGATCCGTGAGCTGGCCGCCGCCGCGCCGCCGCCGCTGGACGCGTACGCGGCCCTGCGCCGGCCCGGCGTGGCCGTGATCGCCGAGGTGAAGCGCTCGTCGCCGTCCAAGGGGCGGCTGGCCGAGATCGCCGACCCGGCGGACCTGGCCGGTGACTACGCGGCCGGGGGAGCGCGGGCGATCAGCGTGCTCACCGAGGGCCGGTGGTTCGGCGGGTCGCTCGACGACCTGGCGGCGGTGCGGGCCGCGGTGAACGTGCCGGTGCTGCGCAAGGACTTCGTCGTCTCCAGCTACCAGGTGCACGAGGCCCGCGCGCACGGCGCCGACCTGGTGCTGCTGATCGTCGCCGCGCTGGAGCAGAACGTGCTGGTCGGCCTGCTGGAGCGAATCGAGTCGCTGGGCATGACCGCGTTGGTCGAGGTGCACACCGAGGAGGAGGCGGACCGCGCCCTGGAGGCCGGCGCGCAGGTGATCGGCGTGAACGCCCGTGACCTGCGTACGCTGGAGGTCGACCGCTCGGTGTTCGAGCGGATCGCGCCCGGCCTGCCGAGCAGCGTCGTCAAGATCGCCGAGTCCGGGGTGCGCGGTCCGCACGACCTGATCCGGTACGCCTCCGCCGGCGCCGACGCCGTGCTGGTGGGCGAGGGCCTGGTCACCCAGAAGAGCCCGCGCGAAGCGGTCGCCGAGCTGGTCAACGCCGGTAACCACCCGGCCACGCCCCGCCCGGTGCGCTGAGCCGCCGGGCCACCCGATCCGAGAGGACGCCCGCGATGAGCGCCGCACCCGCAGCCGGCCAGGTCCCCGACGCCGCCGGTCACTTCGGCCGGTTCGGCGGCCGGTTCGTCCCGGAGGCGCTCGTCGCCGCGCTGGACGAGCTGGACGCGGCGTACCGCAAGGCGATGGGCGACGAGGACTTCCTCGCCGAGTTCGACGCGCTGCTGCGTGACTACGCCGGCACGCCCTCGATGCTCTACGAGGCCCGGCGCTTCTCCGCGCAGGTCGGGGCGCGGGTCCTGCTCAAGCGGGAGGACCTCAACCACACCGGCGCGCACAAGGTCCGCAACGTGCTGGGCCAGGCGCTGCTCACCAAGCGGATGGGCAAGCGGCGGGTCATCGCGGAGACCGGCGCCGGCCAGCACGGCGTGGCCACCGCCACCGCCGCCGCGCTGTTCGACCTGGAATGCGTCGTCTACATGGGCCAGGTGGACACCGAGCGGCAGGCGCTCAACGTGGCCCGGATGCGGATGCTCGGCGCCACCGTCGTCCCGGTGACCACCGGCTCGCGCACGCTCAAGGACGCGATGAACGAGGCGATGCGGGACTGGGTCGCCAACGTCGACGACACCCACTACCTGATCGGCACCGCCGCCGGGCCGCACCCGTTCCCGGAGATGGTCCGCGACTTCGTCCGTGGCATCGGCGTGGAGGCCCGCCAGCAGTGCCTGGACCTGACCGGCACGCTGCCGGACGCGGTCGCGGCGTGCGTCGGCGGCGGCTCCAACGCGCTGGGCATCTTCCACGCGTTCGTGCCGGACGCCGGGGTCCGCCTCTACGGCTTCGAGGCCGGTGGCGAGGGCGTCGGGACCGGCCGGCACGCCGCCAGCATCACCGGCGGCTCGTCGGGCGTGCTGCACGGCACCCGCACGTACGTGCTGCAGGACGCCGACGGGCAGACCATCGAGTCGCACTCGATCTCGGCCGGCCTGGACTACCCGGGCGTCGGCCCGGAGCACGCCTGGCTGCACGACACCGGGCGGGCCACGTACCTGCCGGTCGACGACGCCGACGCGATGGCCGCGTTCGAGATGCTCTGCCGAACCGAGGGCGTGATCCCGGCGATCGAGAGCGCGCACGCGCTGGCCGGCGCCCGCGCGATCGCCCCCCGGCTCGCCGAGGAGCTGGGCCGGGAGCCGTTGATCGTGGTCAACCTGTCCGGCCGGGGCGACAAGGACGTGCACACCGCCGGCGCGTACTTCGGCATCCTCGACAAGGAGTGACAGCGTGAGCCGCATCGGGGTCGCCTTCGACAAGGCGCGGGCGGACGGCCGGGCCGTGCTGGTCGGCTGCATGCCGGCCGGTTTCCCGACCGTCGAGGGCAGCATCGCCGCCATGAAGGCCATGGTCGAGGCGGGCGTGGACGTCATCGAGGTGGAGATCCCGTACTCCGATCCGGTGATGGACGGCCCGGTCATCCAGAAGGCGAGCGACATCGCGCTCGCCGGTGGCGTCCGCGTCGCGGACGCGCTGCGCGTCGTCGAGGCGGTCGCCGCGACCGGGGCGAGCGTGGTCACCATGACCTACTGGAACCCGATCGAGCAGTACGGCGTCGACGCGTTCGCCCGCGACATGGCCGCCGCCGGTGGGACCGGCCTGGTCACGCCGGACCTGATCCCCGACGAGGCCGCCGAGTGGCTGGCCGCTTCCGACGCGCACGGCCTGGACCGGACGTTCCTGGTCTCACCGTCCTCGACCGACGCGCGGCTGCGGATGACCGCCGAGCACTGCCGCGGCTTCGTCTACGCCACCGCGATCATGGGCGTCACCGGCGCCCGCGCGCAGACCTCCGAGGCGGCCCCGGTCCTGGTCTCCCGGCTGCGCGAGGTCACCGACATCCCGGTCGGCGTCGGGCTGGGCGTGGGCACCGGCGCGCAGGCCGCCACCGTCGCCGGGTACGCCGACGCGGTGATCGTGGGCAGCGCGCTGGTCCGCTGCGTGCTGGACGCCCCGGACCAGGCCGCCGGCCTGACCGCGCTGCGCAAGCTGAGCGCCGAACTGGCCGAGGGCGTCCGCAACCCGGCCCGCTGACGCCCGGCTCGCCACCTGCCTGATCGACTCCACCTCGCCGAGCTGGCGTGGTCCAGGACGCCGGGACACCGCCACCTCGCCGAACTGGTGTCGATCAAGCGAGCGAGCGGGCGGGCGGTCAGCGGCTACTGCTGTCGACCTGCTCGGAGGCGCGCTGGCCGGGCGGGGCGGGCTGCCCGTCGCCGGGCTGTCCGTCGCCGGGTGGCGTGAGCGCGTCGGCGGCGGTCGTGTGCCGCAGCACGCCGGCGCGGCCGGCGAGCGCGTCCGCGATCGCCGCGCGCGTCGTGGGGGTCAGCACGTCGGGCAGCTCTTGCGGCGGCCACCACCGAGGCAGGCACCCGGTCGCCGGTTCGCCCGCCGGTCCGGCGTCGGCCGGTCCGGCGCGGAACACGTGCACCAGCACGTCTGGGCGCGCGCCGCACCGCCCGGCCGATGGGGCGGGCACCGGTGGACCGGTGACCCGGTAGAGGCCGACCAGGTCGGCCGGCGCCACCGCCCAGCCGGTCTCCGTGCGGACCGCCCGGACGACGGCATCCACCGGGCTCTCGTCGTGGCGCAGCCGCCCGCCCGGCAGGCCCCAGCGCCGGGCCCCCTCGGACCGGCCGCAGAGCAGCAGCCGCCCGGATGCGTCGGTGACGACAGCGGCGGCCGCCCAGGTGAGCGGGCTCATGGACAAACAGCCTACGACCGTGCAAACCAGAAGTCATCCGACCCGCGCGGCAGGCGGCCCGGGGTGCCGCGCACACAGTCCGCACCGGTACCGTGTGCACCCGTGACCCTCGCCCCGATGACCCCACTGGCGGCCATGCCCAGCCCCAGCACCGCCGTCTGGCAGCTCGGTCCGGTTCCGATCCGGGCGTACGCGCTCTGCATCATCCTCGGCATCGTGGTGGCCTGCGTGGTCACCGAGTACCGGCTGCGCCGCCGCGGTGTGGCGCCGGGCGCGGTGCTCGACATCGCCGTCTGGGCGGTGCCGGCGGGCATCATCGGCGCGCGGATCTACCACGTGATCACGTCGCCGGAGAAATACTTCGGCGCCGGCGGCGAGCCGATCAAGGCGCTCTACATCTGGGAGGGCGGGCTCGGCATCTGGGGCGCGGTGGCCGGTGGCGCGGTCGGCGCGTGGCTCGCCGCGCGGCAGCTCGGCATCCCGTTCACCGTGATCGCCGACGCGCTGGCGCCGGGCCTGCCGCTGGCGCAGGCCGTCGGCCGGCTGGGCAACTGGTTCAACAACGAGCTGTACGGCGGGCGCACCACGCTGCCCTGGGGCCTCGAGGTGCACGTGATGGACCCGGACAACCCGGGCCACGCGCTGCGCGACGACGCCGGCAAGCCGGTGCTCCAGCCGGGGCTCTACCACCCGACGTTCCTCTACGAGGCGCTCTGGAACGTCGGCGTCGCCGCGCTGGTGCTCTACCTCGACCGCAAGCTGCGGCTCGGGCGCGGCCGGGCGTTCGCGCTCTACGTGATGGGCTACACGGCGGGCCGGTTCTGGATCGAGCTGATGCGCACCGACGAGGCGAACCTGATCCTCGGCGTACGCCTCAACGTCTGGACCGCCGTGCTGGTCTTCCTCGGCGCGCTCGCCTACTTCATCCGGGTCCGCGGCCCGCGCGAATACCTGGTGCCGGTGGGCGAGCCGGCCGCCGCGCCCACCCCGTCCGGGGACGTCTCCCAGGTCGACCTCTCCGCCCGGGAGGCCGCCGCGCGGCCGGCCCCGCCCGAGGGCTACCGGGTGGTGAGCGAGGAACAGTTCGACGCGTACCGGAAGACCGGCGTGCTGCCCCCGGTGGAGCCGGCGGCCGACGACGACCGGCCGGAGACCCCCGACGGTGCCACCGACGGCGACGCGGAGCAGGCCGACCGCACGGACACCGACCCCGCCGCCACCGACGGCGCCGACGCGGACGGCACCGACGCCGACCCGGAACGGACGGACGCCGAGCGCACGAACGCGGGCCGGGCCGACGCCGCCGCGCGCCCCACCGACCGGGACAGCTGAGCGGGGGAGTCATGCGCAGCGCGGTGGTGGTCGGCGCCGGCCTCGGCGGGATGGCGGTGGCCGGCGTGCTGGCCCGCTCGGGATGGCAGGTCACGCTGCTGGAACGCGCCGACCGGGTCCGGCCGGAGGCGACCGCCGTGGTGCTCTGGCCCAACGGGGTACGCGCGCTGCGCGCCCTCGGGCTGGGCGACGGGCTGGACGCGATCGCCACCCCGCTGCCCGACGGCGGCGTGCGCCGCCCGGACGGGCACTGGCTGGTGCAGGCCCGGTCCACCCCGGCCGAGCGGATGCCGGTGGTGGTGCACCGGGAGGACCTGCACGACGCGCTCATCGCCGGCCTGGGTGACCGGGTCGAGCTGCGTACCGGCGTGAGCGTGCGGACGGTGCGCGCCGCGTCCGGTGAGCGCCCGGCGGTGGGCGACGGCCGGCACACCTACGAGGCGGACCTGGTGGTGGCCGCCGACGGCACCGACAGCGAGATCCGCCGGCAGTTGGCGCCGGAGACCTCGGTGGTCAGCTCCGGGTGCGCGTCGTGGCGGGCGGTCATCCCCTGGTACCGGGCCCCGCAACTGCCCGACGACCAGCCGCTGCAGGGGGAGACGCTGGGCGCCGGCTACCGGTTCCTGGCCGCCTCGCTCGGCGAGCGGGGCAACGCCGGGGCGTCCCGCCGGGGCGGCGTCTACTGGGTGGCCACGGCGGCGGGCGCGCCCCGCCCGGAGCCGCCCGAGGTCCAGCTCGCGCTGCTCAAGCGCTGGTTCGCGGGCTGGCCCGCGCCGATCGGCACGCTGCTGGACGCGACCGACCCGGACGACGTGGTGCAGCAGGAGATCCGCGAGCTGCGTCCGCTGCCGAAGGCGTACGGC
Organism: Micromonospora sp. II; assembly: GCF_001709195.1. Lineage (NCBI taxonomy): Bacteria > Bacillati > Actinomycetota > Actinomycetes > Micromonosporales > Micromonosporaceae > Micromonospora > Micromonospora sp. II. The sequence continues at coordinate 442,336 of NZ_LYXF01000035.1, forward strand.
TTCCCGGCCGGGCCGGGCGGCGTGGTGCTGCTCGGCGACGCGGCGCACGCCATGCCGCCGCACCTCGGCCAGGGCGCCTGCCTGGCGTTCGAGGACGCGGCGACGCTGGCCGGACTGCTACGGGAGTCGCGGCTGCCGGACGCGGTGACCGCGTACGACAGGCTGCGCCGGCCCCGCGCGGCCACGATGGTCCGGCAGACCCGGCGGATGTCGGCGGTCCTGCAGGCCCGGGGCCGGCTGGCGCTGCGCGCCCGCGACGCCGCCCTCGGCACGATCAGCCCGCGCCTGCGTAACACGGCCGCCGCGGCGGCCGCCGCCTGGCAGCCGCCGTCCTGACCTCCGCCGCGGCGGCCTCAGATGACCGCGGCGGGCTCGGCGATGCAGGCGGTGCCGATCCGGCGGAACCCGACCCGCAGGTAGACCCGGGCGATGTCCTCGCTGCCGGCGCTCAGGAAGATCAGGTCGGTGCCGGCAGCGCGCAGTTCCCGAGCGAGGGTGGCGGTCACCGCCGCGCCGAGGCCGCGCCGCCGCGCGGACGGCAGCGTGGCCACCCCGGCGATCTCCGCCACGTCGCCGACCCGCATGGCCATGCCGCCGGCGAGCGCGCCTTCCTCGGGCGTGGCGGCGAGCACGGAGATGCGCCGGCCGTCGGCGACCCGGGTCGCCTCCTCCTCCAGCGCGGCCACGTCCAGCCCGGAGACGGTGGCGTCCCGCTCGGCCGGTCCGGCCTCGCCGCGCGCGGTGCCGCCGTTGGCGAAGCCGACCGCGGCGACGGCCCGCCGCAGCGCGATGTCCGCGGCGAAGCCCGCGTCGCCGGGGTCCAGCACCCGCACCGGTACGTCGCTGAACGTTCCCGGTTCGGGCAGGCGCTCCGGTTCCAGCAGCATCAGCGGCGCCTCCAGCACGCTCAGCCCGGCCGAGCGGGCCACCGCCAGCAGCTCCGGTTGGTGCTCGTGCACCCATTCGAACGCCTCCGGCAGGCCCAGTTCCTGCTGCCGGGTGCGTACCGCGTTGACATCGGCGAGGGTGGGGTGCTCGGTGGCGTCGAGCCGGGGCCGGGCGTAGAACGGCCATCCGGGGCCTTCCCGGACGAAGAGCACCAGGGCGCCGTACTCCTCGGTCCGGGCCCCGTCGCGGGGCACCGCGTCGTAGAACCGCTCCAACCGGTCGAGTACGTCAGCGCGTGCGAGATCCACCGCGCGAGACTACATGTCCCAGCATCTGGAAGTGTGATCAATCTGAACTGGCCTTGCGCCGGAAGCCCTAACGTAGACTCAATAAACCGCAGAGGGCCGACGTCGTCCCCATCATGATCCATCCTGAGTGACGACAGGAGGCCCGGTGGCCTTTCCGTACCCTCACAGCCCGCAGTCGGCCCCACCGGCGACCGGGCTCTACGACCCCGCGTACGAGCATGACGCCTGCGGTGTGGCCTTCGTGGCCGACCTGCACGGGCGGCGCTCGCACCAGGTCGTCGCGAACGGCCTCGGGGCGCTGTGCCGGCTGGACCACCGGGGCGCCCGGGGCGCGGAGCACAACACCGGGGACGGCGCCGGCATCATGATCCAGGTGCCGGACGCGTTCCTGCGCGCCACCGTCGACTTCCCGCTGCCCCCGGCCGGCCAGTACGCCACCGGCCTGGTGTTCCTGCCCGACGACGACGTGGCCGAGACCCGTGCCCGCCAGGTGGTCGACAAGTACGCGCTGGTCGAGGGCGCCGACGTGCTCGGCTGGCGCGAGGTGCCGACCGACCCGTCCGGCCTGGGGGAGACGGCGCTCGCGGCGATGCCCCGGGTCCGGCAGCTCTTCGTGGCCGCGCGCCGGCTGACCGGCTCGCCGGCCGGCCCGGCCGGTTCCCCGCTGACCGGGCTGGACCTGGACCGGGTGGCGTTCTGCCTGCGCAAGCAGGTCGAGCGGGAGACCGCCGAGCGGGGCGTGCCGGCGTACTTCCCGTCGCTGTCCGGCCGCACCATGGTGTGGAAGGGCATGCTCACCCCGGACCAGCTTCCGGAGTTCTACCCGGAGCTGACCGACGAGCGGGTGGTCAGCGCCATCGCGCTGGTGCACTCGCGCTTCTCCACGAACACGTTCCCCTCCTGGCCGCTGGCGCACCCGTACCGGTTCATCGCGCACAACGGCGAGATCAACACGATTCGCGGCAACCGCAACTGGATGCAGGCCCGCGAGGCGCTGCTGCGCAGCCCGAACCTGCCCGGCAACATCCGCCGGGTCTTCCCGGTGTGCACCCCGGCCGCGTCCGACTCGGCGAACTTCGACGAGGTCCTGGAGCTGCTGCACCTGGCCGGGCGGAGCCTGCCGCACGCGGTGCTCATGATGATCCCCGAGGCGTGGGAGAACGACCCGGACATGCGCGCCGACAAGCGCGCCTTCTACCGCTTCCACGCCAGCCTGATGGAGCCGTGGGACGGCCCGGCCTCGGTCGCCTTCACCGACGGCGAGATCGTCGGCGCGGTGCTCGACCGCAACGGGCTGCGCCCGGGCCGCTGGTGGCACACCGCCGACGGGCTGGTGGTGCTAGGCAGCGAGGCGGGCGTGCTCGACCTGGACCCGTCCACCGTGATCGCCAAGGGCCGGCTCCAGCCGGGCCGGATGTTCCTGGTCGACACCGTCAACGGCCGGATCGTCTCCGACGACGAGATCAAGACCGAGCTGGCCGCCGAGCAGCCGTACCAGGAGTGGCTGCACGCGGGCCTGATCGAGCTGGACGACCTGCCGGCCCGCGAGCACATCGTCTACACCCACGACTCGGTACGCCGCCGCCAGCAGGTGTTCGGCTACACCGAGGAGGAGCTGAAGATCCTGCTCGGCCCGATGGCCCGCAGCGGCGCGGAGCCGATCGGCTCGATGGGCACCGACACGCCCATCGCCCCGCTGTCCACCCGGCCGCGGCTGCTCTACGACTACTTCCATCAGCTCTTCGCGCAGGTCACCAACCCGCCGCTGGACGCCATCCGGGAGGAGCTGGTGACCAGCCTGGCGTCCACCATCGGGCCGGAGGGCAACCTGCTCGACCCGGGTCCGGCGAGCTGCCGGCAGATCGTGCTGCCGTACCCGGTGATCGACAACGACGAGCTGGCCAAGATCCTCTCCATCGACGAGGACGGCGACCTGCCCGGCTTCAAGGCGGTCCGGGTCTCCGGTCTCTACCGCCTGCGCGACGGCGGCGCCGGCATCAAGGCCCGGCTGACCGAGATCTGCCGGCACGTCTCCGAGGCGATCGAGGACGGCGTACGCATCCTGGTGCTCTCCGACCGGGACTCCAACGCCGACCTGGCCCCGATCCCGTCGCTGCTGCTCACCGCCGCGGTGCACCAGCACCTGGTACGCGAGCAGACCCGCACCCAGGTGGCGCTGATCGTCGAGTCCGGCGACTGCCGCGAGGTGCACCACGCGGCGGTGCTGATCGGGTACGGCGCGGCGGCGGTCAACCCGTACCTGGCCTTCGAGTCGGTCGAGGACATGATCTCCACCGGCGTGCTGGCCGGCGTCGACCGGGTGAAGGCGGTCCGCAACTACGTCAAGGCGCTCGGCAAGGGCGTCCTGAAGATCATGTCCAAGATGGGGATCTCGACCGTGTCCTCGTACTGCGGCGCGCAGGTCTTCGAGGCGGTCGGCCTGGAGACCCGCCTGGTCGACAGGTACTTCCGGGGCACGCCGAGCACCATCGGCGGCATCGGGCTGGCCGAGATCCACGCCGAGGTGGCGGCCCGGCACGCGCGGGCCTGGCCGGCGCCCGGCGTGCAGGCCACGGACCGGCTGGAGGTCGGCGGCGAGTACCAGTGGCGCCGCGAGGGCGAGCTGCACCTGTTCAACCCGGAGACCGTCTTCCTGCTCCAGCACGCCACCCGCAGCCGCCAGTACGACGTGTTCCGGAAGTACACCGCGAAGGTCGACGAGCTGGCCGCGCAGGCCGGCTCGCTGCGCGGGCTGTTCACGCTGCGCACCGGCGTACGTCCGGCGGTGCCGCTGGACGAGGTCGAGCCGGCCAGCGAGATCGTCAAGCGCTTCGCCACCGGCGCCATGTCGTACGGGTCGATCTCGGCGGAGGCGCACGAGACGCTCGCCATCGCGATGAACCGGCTCGGCGGTAAGTCCAACACCGGTGAGGGCGGCGAGGACGTCGAGCGGCTGCACGACCCGGCGCGGCGCTCCGCGGTCAAGCAGATCGCCAGCGGCCGCTTCGGCGTGACCAGTGAATACCTCGTCAACGCCGACGACCTCCAGATCAAGATGGCGCAGGGCGCGAAGCCCGGCGAGGGCGGGCAGCTACCCGGCAACAAGGTCTGGCCGTGGATCGCCCGGACCCGGCACGCCACCCCCGGTGTCGGCCTGATCTCGCCGCCGCCGCACCACGACATCTACTCCATCGAGGACCTGGCCCAGCTCGTCCACGACCTGAAGTGCGTCAACCCGGCCGCCCGGGTGCACGTCAAGCTGGTCAGCGAGGTCGGCGTGGGCACCGTCGCGGCGGGCGTGGCCAAGCTCAAGGCCGACGTCATCCTGATCTCCGGCCACGACGGCGGCACCGGCGCGTCCCCGCTCAACTCGCTCAAGCACGCCGGCACCCCGTGGGAGCTGGGCCTGGCCGAGGCGCAGCAGACGCTGTTGCTGAACAAGCTGCGCGACCGGGTGACCGTGCAGGTCGACGGCCAGCTCAAGACCGGCCGGGACGTGCTGATCGCGGCGCTGCTCGGCGCCGAGGAGTTCGGCTTCGCCACCGCCCCGCTGATCGTCGAGGGCTGCGTGATGATGCGGGTGTGCCACCTGGACACCTGTCCGGTCGGCATCGCCACCCAGAACCCGGTGCTGCGCGAGCGCTTCACCGGCCGCCCCGAGTTCGTGGAGAACTTCTTCCTCTTCCTCGCCGAGGAGGTCCGCGGCTACCTGGCCGAGCTGGGCTTCCGCAGCATCGACGAGGCGATCGGGCACACCGAGCTGCTCGACGTGGCCGGCGCGATCGACCACTGGAAGGGCCACGGGCTCGACCTGAGCCGCGTGCTGCACCTGCCCGAGCTGCCCGAGGGCGCGGCCCGCCGGGGCGTACGCGCCCAGGACCACGGCCTCGACGCGGCGCTGGACAACCGGCTCATCGAGCTGGCCGGGCCGGCGCTGCGGGAGCGCACCCCGGTCCGGGTCGAGGTCGAGGTGCGCAACGAGCACCGCAGCGTCGGCGCGATGCTCGGCGGCGAGGTGACCCGCCGCTTCGGCGGCGCCGGCCTGCCCGACGACACGATCGAGTTCCTGCTGCGCGGCACCGCCGGCCAGTCGTTCGGCGCGTTCCTGCCGCGCGGCGTCACGCTGCGCCTGCACGGCGACGCCAACGACTACGTCGGCAAGGGACTGTCCGGCGGGCGCCTCGTGGTGCGGCCGGACGCCGACGCGCCGTTCGTCGGCGTGGACGCCGCGCCCGGCCGCCGGGCCGAGGACCAGATCATCGCCGGCAACACCATCCTGTACGGCGCGACCGGCGGCGAGGTCTACCTGCGCGGCCGGGTGGGGGAGCGGTTCGCGGTGCGCAACTCCGGCGCGGTCGCGGTGGTCGAGGGCCTCGGCGACCACGGTTGCGAGTACATGACCGGCGGCACCGTCGTGGTGCTCGGGCCGACCGGGCGCAACTTCGCCGCCGGCATGTCCGGCGGCACCGCGTTCGTGCACCGGCTCGACCGGCGACTGGTCAACACCGAGCTGGTCGACCTGTCGTCGCTGCGCGACGAGGAACGCGACCGGCTGCACGAGCTGGTCCAGCGGCACTTCGCCGAGACGGACTCGGCGGTCGCCGAGGACCTGCTCAAGCGCTGGCCGCAGGCGGTGGAGGAGTTCACCGCGGTGGTGCCCCGGGACTACCGCCGGGTCATGGAGATCATGCGGGCCGCCGAAGCCGCCGGCCGAGACGTCGACGACGCGGTGATGAGCGCCCTCTCGCCCGCGCCGGTACCGCCCGCGCCCCGGGCGGTCGCCCAGGAGGTGGCTCGTGCCTGACCCGAACGGTTTCCTGCGCTACGACCGGCGGCTGCCGGCCCGCCGTCCGGTGCCGGTGCGGATCTCCGACTGGCGGGAGGTGTACCCGCCGGCCGGTGAGGAGCTGATCCGCGAGCAGGCCACCCGGTGCATGGACTGCGGCATCCCGTTCTGCCACGACGGCTGCCCGCTGGGCAACCGCATCCCGGACTGGAACGACCTGGTCCGCACCGGCAACTGGGACGCGGCGGTGGACTCGCTGCACGCCACCAACAACTTCCCCGAGTTCACCGGCCGGCTCTGCCCGGCGCCGTGCGAGGCGGCCTGCGTGCTCGGCCTGGGCGGCCAGCAGCCGGTCACCATCAAGCAGGTCGAGGTGGAGATCGCCGACGCGGCGGTGGCCCGCGACGGCCTGCGGCCCCGGCCCGCGTCCGTGTCCACCGGCCGGTCGGTGGCCGTGGTCGGCTCCGGCCCGGCCGGGCTGGCCGCCGCGCAGCAGCTCGCCCGCGCCGGTCACACGGTCACCGTGTACGAGCGCGACGACGCGATCGGCGGCCTGCTCCGCTACGGCATCCCCGACTTCAAGCTGGAGAAGCAGCACATCGACAAGCGGCTGGCCCAGCTCACCGCCGAGGGCGTGCGGTTCCGCACCGGCGTCGAGGTCGGCGTCGACGTGACCGCCGAGCAGTTGCGCGCCGAGCACGACGCGGTGCTGCTTGCCTGCGGCGCGTTGCAGGGCCGGGACACCCCGGAGACGCCCGGCCGGGCGCTGCGCGGCGTGCACCAGGCGATGGCGCACCTGGTCGCCGCGAACCGGGTGGTGGCCGCCGCCGGGGACGGGAAGCCCGCCCCCGCGACGCTGCCCGACGGTACGCCGATCGACGCCGCCGGCAAGCACGTGGTGATCATCGGTGGTGGCGACACCGCCGCCGACTGCCTCGGCGTGGCGCACCGGCAGGGCGCGGCCGGCGTACACCAGCTCGACCTCTACCCGGAGCCGCCGGCCGAGCGGGACGCGGCGCGGGACCCGTGGCCGACCTGGCCGTGGGTGCTGCGCAACTACCCGGCGCACGAGGAGGGCGGCGAGCGGGTCTTCGCCGTCGCCGTGCAGGAGTTCGTGGACGACGGCACCGGCCAGGTCCGCGCGGTCCGGATCGCCGAGGTGACAGTGGAGAAGGTGGACGGTCGCCGCATCGTCACCGCGCTGCCCGGCTCCGAGCGCGAGATCCCGGCCGACCTGGTGCTGCTCGCCATCGGCTTCGAGGGCACCGAGGAGCAGCCGCTGCTGGCGCAGTTCGGGGTGACCCGCAACGGCCGGGGCGCGATCGACTCCCGCCCGGACTGGCAGGCCACCGACGGCGTCTTCGTCGCCGGTGACATGCACCGGGGCGCGTCGCTGATCGTCTGGGCGATCGCCGAGGGACGCGCCGCCGCGGCGGCGATCCACACGTACCTGGGCGGGGTGGGCGACCTGCCCGCCCCGGTCGACCCGGCCCGCCAGCCGCTCGCCGCCAGGTGAAAGGAAGGGCCCCCTCTTAACGCCTCAGGTAGAGGAGGGGGCCCTTCTTAACACCCGCCGCCGCCGCGCGGCCGTCCGGGAAGGGTGGCCCAGGTCATGCCGGACGGGGCCCCGGCGGCACGACGACCGTCGTTAGGCTGCGGCCATGGACGTCGAGGTACGCCTGCGGCGCATCCGCCGCTGGCTCTGGCTGGTGGTGGCGGGGCTCTTCCTCAGCGGGGTGACCGCGTTCCCGCTGGAGGTCGAGGTGCGCTGGCTGCTGGCGGCGTCCGACCCGCTCGCCGGGCAGTTCCCGGCGCTGGTCGACTGGATCGAGCGGGTCCACGTCGGACTGGTGGCGGCCGGTGAGGACTACCCGTTCCTGCGGTACGGCACCGACTGGCTGGCCTTCGCGCACCTGGTGCTCGCGGTGGCGTTCTGGGGGCCGCTGCGTGATCCGGTCCGCAACGTGTGGGTGGTCCAGGTCGGAATGATCGCCTGCGCCGGCATCGTGCCGCTGGCGGTGATCTGCGGTCCGATCCGGGACATCCCCTGGTTCTGGACGCTCGTCGACCTCTCGTTCGCGGTCGGCGCGTTCCCGCCGCTCTGGTTCGCCTACCGCCACATCCGCGCGGTCGAGGCGGCACAGCCCTGGACGGCGTCGACTGCGGCACCCGTGCCGACCGCCGGTTGACTGGCCGGCCGGGCCGCCCCCGTGGTGGGGGAGCGGCCCGGCCGGCGCCCGGTCAGCGGCCGAGCAGGTCGTGCGCCGCGCGGATCCTCGTCCACGAGGCCGGCTGCGCCGGTGCGGCGGTCGTCCGCGCGGCGGCGGTCACGTCGGGGCGGCCGGGCGTGAACAGCCAGGTGGTGAACACCGCGTCGAGGTCCCGCCCGGAGATCCGCTCGGCGAGCGCCTGGAACTGCGCGACGGTGCCGTTGGCGTACTGCCGCTTGGCCGTCCAGGTACGCAGGATGCGGAAGAACGCGGCGTCGCCGACGGCGAGCCGGATCTGGTGCAGCGCCATCGCGCCCCGGTCGTAGACGGCGTCGTCGAAGATCCCGCTCGGGCCCGGGTCGCCGGGGCGCACCTGCCAGAACTCCGAGTCGGCCGGGTAGCTGTCGTAGGTGAAGTCGAACAGCTCCTGCGCGGTGCCCTCGCCCTGCTCCTCGGACCAGAGCCACTCGGCGTACGAGGCGAAGCCCTCGTTGAGCCAGATGTGCCGCCAGTCCGCCACCGACACCGAGTCGCCGAACCACTGGTGGGCGTTCTCGTGCACCACCACGTACGGGTTGGCGCCGCGCCGCCAGAAGCCGGGGCCGTACACCGGGCGGGTCTGCGTCTCCAGCGCGAAGCCGATGCCGTCGACCGGCCCGGCCACGCCGCCCTGCGCCTCGAACGGGTACGGGCCGAACAGTCCGCTCTCCCAGTCGACGATCTCGGCGGTGCGTTCGATGCTGGCCCGCGCGGCGGGCAGGCGCTCGCCGAGCGTGGTGCTGTACGCGTTCACCACCGGCTGGCCGTTCGGCGCGACGTCGGTGACGATGTCGTACTGTCCGATGGCCAGGAACGCCTGGTACGTGGCGCCGGGCTTGACGCTGCGCCAGCTCCACCGGGTGCGGTTGCCGGCCTCGGGCAGCGGGTCGCGCGGCTGCACGCCGTTGCTGATCACCTCGACGCCGGTCGGCACCGAGACGGAGATGTCCCAGGTGGCCTTGTCCTTCGGGTGGTCGTTGCTCGGGTACCACCACCAGGCCGACTCGGGCTCGTTGACGGCGAGCGCCCCGTCGGCGGTACGGGTCCACGCCGTGTAGCCCTGGACCGTGGTCTGCGACGGCACGCCCGCGTACTTCACCACGACGGTGAGCTGCTGCCCCTTGGTCAGCGGCCGGGCCGGGGTGATCACCAGCTCGTGGTCGCCGGCCCGGGTGTACGTGGCGACCCAGCCGTTCACGCGCACCGACTCGACGGCGAGGACGAAGTCCAGGTTGAACCGGGACAGGTCCTTGATGGCGGTGGCCAGGATCGTGGTGGTGCCGGTGAGCCGGTCGGTGGCCGGCTCGTAGCGCAGCCGGATGTCGTAGTGCCCGACGTCGTAGCCGCCGTTGCCGTAGTCGGGGAAGTAGCTGTCGCCCAGCCCGGGGCTGCCGGGCGTCGGGGTGGCCGCCGCGGGTTGCGGCCGGCCCCATCCGGCCGGGGCGGCCTGGCCGGGCGCGCCGGTTACTGTGGTGCCGGCCGCGGTGAGGGTCAGGGCGGCGATGGCCGCCGTGAGTGCGCGTCGCACGGGGGACTCCCTCCGTCGGGTGTCGTCACCGCCAAGCTAATCGACGCATGTGAACGCATCTGTCCCGTCCGGCCGATCTCGGCTATTCAATTTCGGCAAATGTTTCGATAGCATTACCGACCAGTAACAGCACCGATCCCTCGGCCACGCGCGCGGTCAACGGGCTCCACCACCCTGCCCCGTGGAGGCTCTGCCATGCCCCGTCGCGTCCGTACCGTGTTCGCCGCCGTCCTGGCGGCCGTCCTCGGCGCCGTGCTCCTGCCCGGCGCCGCCCGGGCGGCCACCGTCAACTACGTCGCCCTCGGCGACTCCTACTCCTCCGGGGTCGGCGCCGGCCCGTACGACCTGTCCACCTGCCTGCGCAGCCAGAAGTCGTACGCCCCGCTCTGGGCCGCCGCCCACTCGGTCACCAGCTTCAAGTTCCCGGCCTGCGGCGGCGCGGTCACCGCCGACGTGCTGAACAACCAGGTCGGCCAGCTCAGCAGCAGCACCACGCTGGTCACCATCACCATCGGCGGCAACGACGCCGGCTTCGCCGACGTGATGACCAGTTGCCGGTTCGGCAGCACGTCGAGCTGCGAGAGCGCGGTCAACGAGTCGAAGGCGTTCGCCACCGCGACGCTGCCCGCCCGGCTCGACGCCACGTACACCGCGATCCGCAACCGGGCCCCGAACGCCCGGCTGGTGGTGCTCGGCTACCCGCGGCTGTTCGAGACCGGCTCCTGCGGCCTGCTCGCCATGAGCAGCTACAAGCGCACCATCCTCAACCAGGCCGCCGACACGCTCAACGGCGTCATCTCCGGCCGGGTTGCCGCGGCCGGGGGCACGTTCGTTGACGCGCGGCCGTTCTTCGCCGGGCACGGCGTGTGCGCCGCCGACCCGTGGATCCGTGACGTCAGCGGCGTGATCGAGGCGTACCACCCGAACGCGAACGGCTACCGCTACGGCTACCTGGCCGCGCTGACCGCCGCCATCGGCTGACCGGCACGGCGAAGCCCCGCCCGGCACCGGCGCCGGGCGGGGCTTCCGTCCGCGTACCCCATGGGGTCAGCGGGCCGGGACCAGCTCCGGCGCCGGCGCCAGGTCCGGCACCGCCGGCCCGATCCGTCGCCGCGGCCACCGGCGGCGGCCGGAGGGTACGGCGAGCGCGGCCAGCGCCGCCGCCACCGAGATACCGGTGAGCAGCAGGAAGCCCGCCGTGAAACCGGCCTCCCGGGGCAGCCCGCTCGGCTGCGGATTCGCAGTGATCACGGCACTGGCGAGCGCCGCGCCGATCGCGCCGCCGATGGTACGGATGTTGGCGTTCATGCCGGTCGCCGCGCCGGTCTGCCCGGCCGGCACGTTCGCCACGATCAGGTTGGCCATCGAGGCGAACGCCAGCCCGATGCCGAGGCCGACCAGGCCACCGGCGACACCGACCTGCCAGCGGGTGTCGTGCGCGACGGTCAGCATGGCGGCGGCCGCGACGTTGAACACCGCGCCGGTGCTCAGCTGCGCCTTGGCGCTGAACCGGGACTGCAGCCGTCCGGCCAGTAGGCCGGCCACGAACATGCCGACGAGCATCGGCAGCATCAGCAGCCCGGCCTGGGTGATGCTGGCGCCGAAGCCGTAGCCGGCGCTGGTCGGGATCTGCGCGAACTGCGGCAGGAAGGCGTAGACGGCGAACATCGAGGCGCCGTAGAGCAACCCGACGAGGTTCGTGGTCCAGACCGCCGGTAGGCGCATCATCCGCAGGTCGATCAGCGGGTTCGCAGCCCGGGCCTCGGTCGCCAGCCAGGCGACCGCGAGCACCGCGGCCAGCGCCAGCAGCCCGACCACCCGGCCGGAGCCCCAACCCCACGCGGCGCCCTTGCTGACCGGCAGCAGCAGCGCCACCAGCCAGCCGGACAGGAGTACGGCGCTGAGCCAGTTGATCCGGCCCGGGGTGCGTACCGGCGAGCGCGGCACGAACCGGTGCGCGGCGAGCGCGGTCAGGCCGACCACCACCAGCGGGATCCAGAACAGCCACCGGTAGCCCAGCGTGGCCACGATCGGCCCGGCCAGCACCACGCCCAGCCCGCCGCCGACTGCGACGACCGCGGAGATCGAGGCCACCGCCGAGCTGACCCGGGCGGCCGGGAACTCGTCGCGGATGATGCCGAACGACAGCGGGAAGACGGCGCCGCCGATGCCCTGCACCACGCGGGCGGCGATCAACACGCCGATGCTGGGGGCGACGGCCGCCAGCAGGCAGCCCAGCGCGAGCGCGGCGAGCGAGAAGACGAGCGTCTTCTCCTTGCCGACCATGTCGCCGACGCGGCCGATGATCGGCGTGAAGACGGACGCGGAGAGCAGGTACGCGGTGAGGACCCAGGTCACCGTGTTGGGCGAGGTGTGGAGGTCGTGCTGGATGGTGGGCAGCACCGGCGTGATCAGCGACTGGAGCATCGCGAAGAATCCGGTGCCGGCGGCCAGCACGAGGAAGGTGAGCCGGCGCGAGCCGCGCCGGGTTGAGTGGATCATGTGGGACGACTCCCCGTTCGGTACGAGACTGGTGGCCGCTCGCGCGGTCCTGCGGCGGTGGCGGCCGGAAGTCCGGAGTAAGCTATCCGGAGGGGTGGCTCCGGTCAGCAACCGGAGGCTTGCCTCCATTAACTTAGCGGAGGGTTGCCTCCGGTTGCAAGACGGAAGGGGTGACGCGCGTCATGACCGACGCCGACATGCCCGGTGAGGTCTTCTCCCGCCGCCCGAAACGGGCCGACGCCCGCCGCAACTACGACGCGCTCATCGCCGCCGCCCGTGAGGTCTTCGGCGAGCACGGCGCGGGCGCGTCGCTGGAGGAGATCGCCCGCCGGGCCGGCGTGGGCATCGGCACGCTCTACCGCAACTTCCCCCACCGGCGGGACCTGTTCGAGGCGGTCTACGTCGAGGAGGTGCGCGCGCTCAGCGCCTCCGCCGCCGACCTGGCCGACGAGCCGCCCTGGGACGCCCTGGTCGGCTGGCTGCACCGGTTCGTCGCCTACGTGGCCACCAAGCGGGCGCTGGCCGAGGAGCTGGTGCACGACTCCGAGGTGTTCCGCAGCTGCCGCACCGAGATCTACGCGACCGGCGAGCCGCTGCTGCGCCGCGCCCAGGAGGCCGGGGCCGCCCGGCCCGACGCCGGCTTCGACGACGTGATCCGGCTGATCAGCGGGCTGGCCGCGTACCAGTTCCCGGACCCGGCCCAGCGCGACCGCGTCCTGGCCATCGCGCTGGACGGCCTGCGCCCGCCGGCCCGTGTGACCTGATACGTCTCGTCGCCCGGCCGTCTGTCGACGTGACGCATCAAGGGCTGCTCGGCACGGGAGGAAGTGGCGGGCGCGGCCGTGCCCAGCCGACGAATCGAGCGAACAACACTTGTGGGCTGGGAGCCTCGTACGGGTTGAGACGATGTAGCTCGTGGGCTGCGTCATAGAGCTGCCCACACAGGTGGATCGACAGGGCGACACGATCGTTCGCGTACTCGGCGAGCAGTGCGAGTCGAGCCTCCGCGCACGGCCACGGATAAGCGCAGCGTTTGCAGATCCAGAGTGGGGTGGGCGCATAGGCAGATGCGCGCGAGCGCCCGTGCTCACCCCAGCCCTCGCAGCCGCGTGGCCGCGTAAGTGCGGCTGCTGCTGGACGTGCGCTCCCGAGTTGTTGATTCCAGTCGGCGCAGACCAGCCAAATACACGAAAAGTTCCCGCTTGGCGACTGCGGTGCCTCGGGCGTTCAACTCGTACGCCTCGATCCATGCCCAGCCGTCGTACGGCTGGCGATCCTCGATCTCCCGGATCACGCGAACGGTGATCGGGCGAAAGAACTGAACGCTTGCCCTGCGGTCGAGGCAGAGGAGGTCTCCCGCCTTGAGCGGGCTGTCATTCGCCGTTGCGTCGCGTCGACCCGCCCTCGGCCTGCTGTCGGGCATGAGTTTCCTCTCCTGCCAGGGGGGCTGCGTCGGGCGGCTCGCCCGACATCCCTGGTCCTGTGGCCGCCGGACGTCCGAGCACCGGCTGTGCCGCCTGGAGGTCAGCTTGCTGAGAGCTATGGGACCAATACACAGCGTTGATGTATGGTGCCGAGACGTTCGGGACGTCCATGAGGGAGGAAGGATGAACCACGCGCTCCAGGTGGCGATGGTCGAAGCCGGTGAGACGGCGGAGAGCCTTGCAGCTCAGACCGGCGTGGATCCGAAGACGGCGGCCCGTTGGGTCTCTCCGGGACGTATTCCGCAGCCTCGGCGACGTGCCCAGGTGGCGGCGCTCCTCGGCCGGGACGTCGGGGATCTTTGGCCGGACGTCCTCAAGCGCCGTGAACCGCCGTGAACCGCCGTGGCTGCGTGAGTGGGTCGACTGGGAGCGGGACGCCGTGTCGATCCGCTGGTTCGAGCACACATGGGTGCCCGGGCTGTTGCAGACCGAGGCATATGCACGCGCGACGCTGACCGGCGAGGCGCTGACCGCAGCGGAAATCGATGAGCTGGTCGCCTCGCGGCTCGAACGACAGGCGATCCTCCGTCGGGACCGGCCGCCTCTGGTCGTCGCGGTCATCTTCGAGGGCGTACTGCATCAGTCGGCCTACGGCGACCGGGAGCTGATGCGGGAGCAGCTTGAGCACCTGGTCCACTGCGCAGCCCTGCCCGGTGTGCAGATACACGTCGTGCCGAGGGACATCGGCATGTATCCGGGGCTCGGTGGCGGCTTCATCCTCGCCGAACTGCCCACCGGTGAACATGTCGCGCACGTCGACAGCCAGGCGTCCGCGCAGCTACTTAATGAGGCTGCGGCCGTTGCTACGCTCAGCCGTAGGTGGGAGCGCATCAGGGGCGAGGCCCTCTCCCGAACCCAGTCACTAGACCTGATCATGGAAGCGGCAGGATCATGGACATGACCGCTGCGCGATGGCGCAAGAGCACGAAGAGCGGCAACAACGGCGGCTCTTGTGTGGAGGTCGCCGACAACCTCGCGGGCGTCGTGCTGGTCCGGGACACCAAGGACCGGGCCGGTGCGACGCTGGCCTTCGCGCCGGCGGCCTGGCAGGGATTCGTCGACCTGGCCAAGGAGATCGGCGTCAGTGAGCGTCGATGACACCAGCACCGACGCTCGGTGAAGATCTCGATGCCGAACTGGCCCGGCGGGGGATGGCGGTCTCCGCCGAGGGCTGCGCTCGCGCGGGGAGGCAACGTGCTCAGGTGGAGCAGCAGTGGCCTCGCGGTCGTCGGGTCAAGCTGCGCGAACGCATGCGTCAAGCGGCACAGGAGATACCCTCCAGGATCTATGACTGAGCAGCGTGGCTCAGCTGATCCGCCGGACGACGGGATCGAGCGCTGCCGTCAGGAGGTCCGTCTCGCCGGTGTTCAGGTGCTGGACGCAAGCGGCGATGTTGTCCGCCGCATCGAGTTCCGACCAGTCGAGCAGGTAGCCGGCCGCGGCGCCGAGCTGGCGCAGGAAGGCGCGCAGGGTCCGTCCGTTGCCCTCCCGGAACGGATGGCAGACGTTCAGCATGATCCGCCTGGCCAGGCGACCCGTGCAGCGGTGTCGAATGGGACGTCTGTCGCAGACCAGCACTGCTCGGCCGGCGGCTCCCGAGCGAGAACCGCCGGCCGCTCACCGTCCCGTCAGCGGTGCCCGTTACCCGGCCGCCCCCACGGCCCGGTGATCGCGAACACGTACCCCGGCGACTGGATGTTGGCGAACAGCGTCCTGCCGTCCGCGCTGAACGTCGGCCCGGTGAACTCGCTGTCGTTCAGCTCGTTGCGCGCCAGCGGATACGCAGTGCCCTGCTCGGTGACGCCGACCAGGTGCGACACGCCCTCGCCGTCCTCGGCCAGGATCACCCCGCCGTACGGCGACACGGTGATGTTGTCCGGCCCGTCGTAGTTGCCGTGGTCGGCGTCCGGGTCGGCGTTCACCCCGAAGATCGTCTTCAGCGTGACGGTCTGCCGGCGCGGGTCGTAGAACCACACCTGCCCGTCGTGCTCGTTGGCGCTGCCGTCGTCGTGCCGGGCGTAGCTGGCCACGAAGTACGCGCCGCCGTCGCCCCACCAGGCGCCCTCCAGCTTGCGGCTGCGGGTCACCTCCGCGTCGGTGAACTGCTTGCGTACGGACACGGTCCGGGCGTCGCGGTCCGGCACCTCGACCCACTCGACCCGGTAGCGGGTGCCGGGGGTGGTGGCCTCGGACAGGTCGGCCACGTGCGTGTCGCCGCGCAGGCAGCGCATCGCTGCGAGGCTGCCGGCGGCGCCGCCGTCGGGCCGCTGGGCGAGCGCCCGCAGCGCGCCCTTGCCGGCCCGGAAACCGGGCGGCGGCGTCCACCGGAAGTACAGGCCGTTGGGCCCGCTCGCGTCCTCGGTCAGGTAGATCGAGTGCGTGTACGGGTCGACCGCGACCGCCTCGTGCGAGTACCGCCCGAGGAACGTCAGCGGCACCGGGTCGGTGTTGGCGGACCTGTCGTGCGGGTCGACCTCGAAGACGTACCCGTGGTCCTTCAGGAATCGCCCACCAGCCCGCTGCTCGGTCTCCTCGCAGGTCAGCCACGTGCCCCACGGGGTGATGCCACCGGCGCAGTTGTTGTGCGTGCCGGCCACGCTCACGTATTCGCCCAGCCGCCGCCCGTGCCGGTCCACCTCGATGGTGGTGGTGCCGCCGCGGGCGCCCGGGTCGTAGGTGAGACCGGTCAGCGCCGGCACCGGGTACGGCTCGTCGCCGCCGATCTCGTGGTTGTTCACCAGCACCGAGCCGCGCGGGCCGCGGAAGCAGCCGGTGCCGTCGGCGTCGCTGGGGGTGGGCTGCCCGGACTCCAGCAGCGTCGCGCCCGCCTGCGCGACCACCGTGTACGAGAAGCCCGGCGGCAGCGCCAGCAGGCCGGCCGGGTCCGGCACCAGGTCGCCGTAGCCGACGGCGGGGCGGCACGCGGGCCGGGCCGCGGCCGGTCCGGCGATCGCCTCCAGGCTGCCGGCCACCACGATGCCGAGGCCGCCGGCCACGCCGCCGCGCAGCAGGGACCGCCGGGGAAGAGGTGAGGTCACGTCGTCGCCTTCCTGTGCGCCACGATTGCCTGGAGGAAGGCAAGCGGGGCCGGGGGAACGGTGGGCGGCGCGCCCGTCCGCCGCCGGGTGAACAGTGGACGAATCCCCGGTGCGGAGCGCCATGTGCCGCTGCGCCGCGCGTCCGTTAGGGTTCCCTCGATCGCAAGACGTCGGAGGGCGGACGGTGGGCAGACTCGCGGCGGCGTACCGGCAGGCGGTCGATCGGCACCGGCAGGCACTGCGCCACTGGGAGGCGGCTCGGCGGCTGCTCGGCGCCGCCGGCCCGGCGCCGGTGGGCAGCCCCGAGCTGGTCGCGCGGCTGGCCCGCCTCGGCGGTGAGCTGGCCGCCGCGGTGCCCGGCACCGCCCGCGTCGCGACCCACCCCGTTCCGGTACGCCTCGGCGCGGCGACCACAGTCGACGGCGCGTTCCCGGTGCTCGTGCCGGTGGGGGCGGGCGCGCATCTGGCGCTCGATCAGGACGCCCGCGACCCGCGCGTCGGGGAGCTGCTGCGGGCGGTGGTGGTGCGGCTGCTGACCGCCGCTCCGGCCGGCGCGATCCGGGTCGTCGGCATCGACCAGGCCGCCTTCGGCGCGGCGTTCCTGCCGCTGCGCCCACTGCAGGACGCCGGGGTGCTCGCCGCGGCGGCGACCACCGAGGCGGAGACAGCAGCGCTGCTCGACGCGGCCGAGCGGCACGCCCGTACCGCCCAGCGGTCCGCGCCGGAGGACCGGGAGCTGCTGGTGGTGGTGGCCGCGTCCGCGCCGCCGCCCCGGGAGCTGGCCCGGCTCGCCGCGCTCACCCACGCCGGCCCGGCCGCCGCGGTCTGCGTGCTGCTGGCCGGTCACCGGCCCTCCGGGCCGAGCGCCGCGCCGCCGCTGGGCGCCACCACCCACCTGCGGATCACCGAGCGGTACACGCTCGTCGGTGACCCGCCCGGCCGCCCGTTCAGCGCCGACGGCAGCGGGCTGGCCGCGCCGGTGGTGCTCGACGGCGACCCGTCGCACGCCGCGGTGACCGCGCTGGCCCGCCGGTACGCCGAGACCGCCGACCAGGACGTCGTCACGTTCGCCGACCTGCTGCCCGCGCAGCGCTGGGCCGGGTCCGCCGCCTCCGGCCTGCGTACCGTGCTCGGCCGCGCCGGCCGCCGCCCGCTCGCGGTGGCGTTCGACGACGCCACGCCGCACTGGCTGATCGGCGGCCGCACCGGCGCCGGCAAGACGGTGCTGCTGCTCGACGTGCTCTACGGGCTGGCCGCCCGCTACTCCCCGGCCGAGCTGCGGCTGATGCTGCTCGACTTCAAGGAGGGCGTGAGCTTCACCGAGTTCGTGCCCACCGACCGCGACCCGTCCTGGCTGCCGCACGCCGACGCGGTGGGCATCGAGTCCGACCGCGAGTACGGCGTGGCGGTGCTGCGGGAGCTGCGCGCCGAGTTGGGCCGCCGCGCCGACCTGCTCAAGCGGCACGGGGTCAGCCGCCTGGCCGACCTGCCGCCCAACGCCCGGCCGCCCCGGATCGTCACCGTGATCGACGAGTTCCACGTGCTGTTCGCCGGCAACGACGCGCTGGCCCGGCAGGCCGTCGACCTGATCGAGGAACTGGCCCGCAAGGGCCGCTCGTACGGCCTGCACCTGGTGCTGGCCAGCCAGAGCACCACCGGCATCGAGGCGCTCTACGGCCGGGCCGAGGCCATCTTCGGCCAGTTCCCGCTGCGGATCGCGCTGCCCGGCGGGGACGCCGTGCTGGACCCGCGCAACGACGCCGCGCGCGGGCTCACCGTCGGCAGCGCAGTGGTGAACACCGCCGCCGGCGCGCCCGGCGCGGACGCGGAGGTGCGGTTCCCCGACGCGCACGCTGCCTCGGCCGACCTGGCGGCGTTGCGTCACGAGCTGCACGCGGCCCGCCCGGCCGGATCGCGCCCGCCGTCGGTCTTCCGGGGACACGAGACGCCCCGGCTCACCGACGACAGCGCCTGGACCGCGCTGACGCCGGGCGCCGACCCGCCGTACGCGCTCGTGGGCCGCGCGGTCGACGTCGCCGGCAGCCCGGCCGGGTTCGCGCTCGACGCCAGCCCGGGCCGGCACCTGGCGGTGGTCGGCACCGCCACCGTCGGCGCGGAGGTGCTCCGGTCGGCCACGCTGTCCCTGGCCCGGCAGCACGCGCCCGGCACCGCCCGGTTCCTGTTCGCGCCGCTGGCGCCCGGCACCACCGACGCCGCCGACGACCTGGCCATGACGCTGGCCGCCGCCGGGCACCCGGTCCGCCGCCTGGCCGCCGAGGCGCTGCGCGCCCAGCTCGCCGAGGCCGCCACCGGTGACGCCCCGGCCTCCGGGCGTACCTACCTGGTGGTGTTCGGGGTGGACGCCGCCGCCACGACGCTCGCCGCCTCCGACCCGGCGACGTTCCGTTCCGGGTACGACGACCTGCGCGCCGTGCTGCGCCAGGGGCCCGCGCGCGGGGTGCACGTGCTCGGCTGGTGGCGCGGGCTGCGCCGGCTCGCCGACGACCTGGGCGGCAGCGGGCAGCGCGACGACGTCACCGGCCTGGTCGCGCTCAACGTGCCCGCCGCCGACCTGGGCCTGCACCTCGGCGTGCACGACCTCGCGTACGTGCCGCGCGAGGGCCGCGCGCTGCTCGTCGACCGGCACGAGCACCGCACCGCGCTGATCGTGCCGTTCGCCGCGGGGAGTGATGTCCCATGAGTGGATTCGACGAGTACGCGGCGCTGCTGCGGGAGCTGTCCACCCGGCAGCGGGGCGGGGAGCGGGAGATCGCGGCCGAGGCGGAGCGCCGCCGTGGCCTGCAGGCCGCCGTCGACAAGCTGGGGCAGCGGCTCGTCGCCCAGGGGCAGCACCTGGACCGGCTGGGCCAGGCAATCGGCACGCCGATGACCTCGGTACCGGCGCCGGCGGTTGCGGTGGCCGCCGGACCGGCCGCGCCGGAGGCGGCAGACGCGGGCGGGCGGACGGGCGCCGGGCCGGGGGACGGCGTGACCGGCGGCGCAGCCGCCGCGCCGGGGCAGGCGGGCGTCGGGGCGTACCCCTCTCCGGGTGTGGCGCCGCGGGCGGGTGACCCGGCGGCGGAGCTGGCTGCGGCGGAGCGGCTCGCCGGGGAGGCCGACGGGTACGGGCAGCAGGCCGACGCGCTGGCCCGCACGCCGGTGCTGTTGCCGACCTGGTCGGCGCCGGCCCGGGCGGTCGCGGTGTACGGCGGTTGCGCGCTCGTCGGCTCGCTGCTGATGCTTGTCGCGCTGGTGGGGTCGCCGGTGCCGGTGGCCGGGCTGGACCTGGTGGCGGCGCTGTCCTGCGCCGGGGTGCCGCTGCTGTCCTTCGTGGCCGGTCAGGTCGTGCTGGCCCGGTGGGGCCGCCCGGCGCTGGCCGGCGGTGAGGCCACGACCGGGCGGTACGTGCCGCTGGGCTTCGTGATCTGCGCGCTGGTCTCCCCGTCGCTGTTCTGCGTCTACCTGCTTCTGTTCCGCCTCCTCCGCTGACCCCAGCCCGGTTCGTCGCCGTCGATCATGGACTTGTGGCCGCGGCGGTGGGCTTGATGTGGCTTTTGCCGGGGCGGAAACTGCAAGATCGCGAAGGCGTGGGGTGGGGGTGGGCGGTAGGGTTCCCGAGGGTGGGTGAGGTGGGGGAGGGGTTGTGAGCGCGGCGGAGATCATCGCGAGGCTGGCGGCGGCGGCGCAGAAGCTGGACGAGGCCAAGGCGCGCACGGCTGCCGCGGCACAGGACGCGGCGGAGGCGCGGGCGCTGGTGGCGGGCGCGCTGGAGGGGGCGACGGCCGGGCCGCTGATCGGCGTCATCGACTCCTACCGGCAGGCGCTGGCGCAGGCCGCGCAGGGCGGGGAGCCGGCCCGGCAGCACGTCCAGGAGACGATCGCGAAGGTCCAGGCGCTGGGCAACTGAGCCCGGCCCGGCTTGCCGGTTTGCGCGGTGGGCGCGACAAGTGGTTACCGCCGCGTAACTTTTCATTGACGTGTGTGAAATCGGACACGCATCATCGTGTCCACGATCGATCGGATCCCACCCGTCCCCTCCCGGTCCGCCCGGGTGCCTCCCCCTCGGAGGTGCAGCCCATGCTGCTCCGAACGATCCTGGCCGCCACCACCGCCGCCACCGTCCTGCTCGTCCCGGCCGCCGCCCAGGCGGCCGCCGCCGAACCCGCCGCCCCGTCGAACACGGCCACCGTCGCCACCGCCGCGCAACGGGCCGCCGCCGCGGCCGCCGACCCGGTGATCGTGGTCGGCGGCCTGAGTGGAATCTCCATCGCGTACGAGCCGATCGCCGCCCGGCTGCGCGCCGACGGCTACCGCGTCTCGATCTTCCAGTTGCCGAACCTCGGCCTCGGCGACATCCGCGAGTCCGCCCGTGCGCTCTCGACCTACGTGGACCAGGTCCGCGCCGCCACCGGAGCGGCCCGGGTCGACCTGGTCGGCCACTCCGAGGGCGGCCTGGTCAGCCGCTGGTACGTCAAGTACCTCGGCGGCGCCGCCACCGTGGACCAGTACGTCAGCCTGGGCAGCCCGCAGTACGGCACGTACGTCGCCAACCTGGTCGCGTTCCTCGGGCTGGGCAGCTGCGCCGGGGTGATCGCCTGTCAGCAGATGTCGATCGGGTCGAGCTTCCTGGCCGACCTCAACGCCGGCGACGACACGCCCGGGCCGGTTCGCTGGGCCACCGTGCGCACCTGGCAGGACGAGCTGGTCCGGCCGGTGGACAACGCGCTGCTCGCCGACGGCGCCACGAACGTGCTGGTGCAGGCGTGGTGCCCGCTGCGGGTCGTCGGCCACCTCGGGCTGGTGCTGGACGGCACCACGTACACGGTGGTGCGCCAGGTACTCGCCGGCGCCCCGGTCCGGCCGAACTGTTTCGCGGTCTGACACCGGTGCCCGGGCCCGCCGTCGCGCGGGCCCGGGCGCTGTCAGCTCCCGTCCCGCCCGCGGATGACGTCCGCGGCCCGCCAGGCGAGCGCGCTCACCGGGGCGCTGGTCCAGCCCGCCACCATCACCGGCAGCACCGACGCGTCGACCACCCGCAGCCCGTCCACGCCGCGTACACGCAGCTGCGGGTCGACCACGTGGTCGTCGCCGTCGCCCATCGCGCAGGTGCCGATGGCGTGGTAGCCGCAGTAGCCGCGTGCCACCGCCGCCTCGACGATCTCGGCGTCGGTGCGGACCGCCGGGCCGGGCACCGTCTCGGCCCGGATCCGCTTCGCGATCGGCCCGGTGGCGAAGAACTCCCGCATCCGGCGGAACAGGTCCGCCGCCACCCGCCGGTCGTGGTCGGTGGTGAGGTAGTTCGCCACGACAGCCGGCGGCGTACGCGGGTCCGCGTCGGTGATCGCCAGGCTGCCCTCGCTGTCCGGCCGGGTCACCGTGCCCAGGCACATCACGCCCGGTTCCCGTTCCAGTTCGAGGGCCTTGCCGGGCCGGGGCGGGGCGGCCGAGAACGGCGCCATCAGCAGGTGCGCGTCCGGGCGGTCCAGGTCCGGCCGGGACTTGACGTGGGCCGCCACGTCCAGCACCGGCAGGGCGAGCGGGCCGCCCCCGGTGAGCAGCCAGCGCAGCGTGGCCCGGGCCTGCCCGAGCGGGCTGCCGATGGTCATGTTGTGGCCGCCGGGCTCGGCGAGGCGGTACTGCAGCACCATCGACCGGTGCTCGCGCAGCCCCGCGCCGACCCGGGGCCGGTCGAGCAGCACCGGCACGCCCGCGGCGCGCAGCGTGTCCGCCGGCCCGATGCCGGAGACCTGCAACAGGTGCGGGGTGGCCAGGGCGCCCGCGGCGAGGATCACCTCCCCGGCCGCCCGGCGCTCGACCTCCCGGCCGCCGTGCGCCACCCGTACGCCGACCGCCCGGCCGCCCTCGACCAGCACCCGCAGCACGACGGCGCCGACCTCGACGGTCAGGTTGGGCCGGCGCCGGATCGGGTGCAGGAACGCGTTCGCGGCGCTGACCCGCCGTCCGTCGTGGATGGTGGCGGTGGGGTAGCCGATCCGCTCGTCGTCGTCGGCGTCCAGGTCGTCGGCTCGGCGCCAGCCCAGCTCGGCGCCGGTGGCCACCATCTCCTCGGCGAGCGGGTCGGTGCCGGTGGCGATGGACAGCCGCACCGGCCCGCCCGCCCCCCGGTGCGGCGCGGGGCCCAGCGGGTGGTCCTCCAGCCGCGTGAACACCTGCCGCATGGCCGACCAGCCCCAGCCCAGCGGGTCGAGGGCGTCCCAGTCGCGGGCCGCGCCGCGGCTCCAGATCATGCCGTTGACCGACGTCGAGCCGCCGATCATCCGGCCGCGCTGCCAGATCTCCTCGCGGCCCGGCCCGGTGGTGGCCGGGTAGTGCCAGGCGGTGCGCTCGTCGTCCATCAGCCGGGAGAACGCCTTCGGCACGCGCACGTACGGGCTGCGGTCCCAGCCGCCCGCCTCCAGCAGCAGCACCCGCGTCCCCGGATCCTCGGTTAGCCGGTTGGCCAGCACGCACCCCGCCGCGCCGGCCCCCACGATGACGTAGTCGAACTCCTCCACAGCGGACCCCCACTCGTGAGAATCCTTCTGACGGTAGTTGCTCGATCACGTTCCGCGAAAGGGCCGGACGGCGGCAGACTCAGGCCGCCTTGGCCAGCGCCTCGAACTCCTCGTCGGTCAGTTCCACCTCGGCCGCCGCCACGTTCTCCTCCAGGTGCGCCACCGACGACGTACCGGGGATCGGCAGCATCACCGGCGAGCGGCGCAGCAGCCAGGCCAGCGCGAGCTGCGCCGGAGTGGCGCCGTGCGCGGTCGAGATCGCGTCCAGCGGGCCGCCGGGGCGGGCCAGGTTGCCGGTGGCGATCGGGAACCACGGGATGAACGCCAGGTCGTGCCGCTCGCAGTGCGCCAGCACGTCCTCGGCGCCGCGGTCGGCCAGGTTGTAGAGGTTCTGCACGGACACGATCGGGACGATCTCCCGGGCCGCCTCGATCTGCTCGACGCTGACCTGCGACAGCCCGATGTGCCGGATCTTGCCCTCCTGCCGCAGCAGCGCCAGCTCGCCGAGCTGGTCGGCCAGCGGCACCTTCGCGTCGATGCGGTGCAGCTGGTAGAGCGGGATGCAGTCCAGGCCCAGGTGGCGCAGGCTCAGCTCGCACTGCTGGCGCAGATACTCCGGGCGGCCCACCGGCCGCCAGTCGTCCGGGCCGGAGCGGGTCAGTCCGGCCTTCGTCGCGATGACCAGGTCGTCGGCGTACGGGTGCAGCGCCTCGCGGATCAGCAGCTCACTGACGAACGGCCCGTACGAGTCGGCGGTGTCGATGAACGTGACGCCCAGCTCGTACGCGCGGCGCAGCACCCGTATCGCCTCGGCCGGGTCCTTCGGGTCGCCCCACACGCCGGGGCCGGTGAGCTGCATCGCCCCGTAGCCGAGGCGGTCGACCCGCAGGTCACCACCGATCCGGTAGCTGCCGGACGCCTTGGCGGGCTGGGTGCTGGTGGCCATCGCGGTCCTCCTGTGCTCGTACGCGGTCGCGGGCGGCGCGCGCCCCGACCCCTGGACATTCCCCGAATCGTGGCGGCGAAGCACCGGTAGTTGCGGCGAGCGGCCCCGGCGCACCGGACCGCCGTGCGAGGCTGGGCGCAACGGTGGTCAGCAGGAGGTGCGCATGGGCACGACGCCACGGCTCGACTTCGCGCTGGACACGTACGAGTGCATCGTGCTCTACCCGGGGCCGTCCGGCCGGGCCCTGCCGGAGGAGACCGTGCAACGGCTGCAGGCCGAGCATCTGCAGCACATGCGGGCGCTGCAACGGCGCGGCATCGTGCTCGTCGACGGCTCGGTGGACGGCCCGGCCCGGGAACCGGATCCGCCGATCGGCTTCGGCCTGGCCCGCACCGGCTCGGTGGACGACGTGCGCAGCGTCATGGAGGCCGACCCGGCGGTACAGGCCGGGCTCTACCGGGTCGAGGTGCTGACCTTCCTCTGCCCGGCCGGCTCGCTGGAGTTCCCGCTGGTCAAGACGGAGAGCTGACGGCCGGCGCGGTCTCGTCGCCGTTCTCGGCGATCGCGCTGTACCACTTCCACGGCGCCGCGAGCCGGGTCCCGCTGGAGCGGACCGCGTCCGGGCTGCGCGCCGACCACCTGCTCGCCGAGATCATCGCGGCCTGGCCGCCCGGCGGCTGCCCGAACCTGCCCCGGCCGGTCCGGCGGGGCCGCGCCACGGCGAGGGCGGACGGCATCCACGGGAGCACCCGGCCGGCACGTGACGGCGAGGGGTACCATTTCCGCCGCGCGGTCGCCGATGCCCGCCACACACGACGTTCCGGTGCGGTACGCCAACCGCCCGCCCGCGCGGTACACGCGCGTCGTTGGACAACTGTTCCGCTGTCCGCAAGGGGTCGGCCGGGAGGCCGATCCGGAGGAGAGACTAGCCTGATGGGCGTGACACGCCGCGCGAAGATCGTCTGTACTCTCGGCCCCGCCACCTCGTCCCCGGAGCGTATCCGAGGGCTCGTCGAGGCGGGCATGAACGTGGCGAGGCTCAACTTCAGCCACGGCAGTCACGCCGACCACGAATCGGTCTACCGGCTGGTCCGGGAGGCCGCCGAGGCGTCCGGCAAGCCGGTCGCGGTGCTGGCCGACCTCCAGGGGCCCAAGATCCGGCTGGGCCGGTTCGCCGACGGCCCGCACGAGTGGCGCACCGGCGACTCGGTCGTGATCACCGGTGACGACGTCGTCGGCTCGAAGGAGCGCGTCTCCTGCACCTACCGCAAGCTGCCGCAGGAGGTGAAGCCGGGCGACCGGCTGCTGATCGACGACGGCCGCGTCGCGGTCGAGGTCAGCGACGTCACCGGCAACGACATCCGGTGCCTGGTCACCGAGGGCGGCCCGGTCTCCAACAACAAGGGCGTCTCGCTGCCGAACGTGGCGGTCAGCGTCCCGGCCCTGTCCGACAAGGACGCGGAGGACCTGCGCTTCGCCCTCGGCCTCGGTGTCGACCTGGTCGCGCTCTCGTTCGTCCGCTCACCCGAGGACATCAAGCTCGTCCACTCGATCATGGACGAGGAGGGCGTGCGCCGCCCGGTCCTGGCCAAGGTCGAGAAGCCCGAGGCGGTCGACCACCTCGAGGCGATCGTGCTGGCCTTCGACGGCGTCATGGTCGCCCGCGGCGACCTCGGCGTCGAGCTGCCGCTGGACCAGGTGCCGCTCGTGCAGAAGCGCGCCGTGCAGCTCTGCCGGGAGAACGCCAAGCCGGTCATCGTGGCCACCCAGATGCTCGACTCGATGATCGAGAACTCCCGCCCGACCCGCGCCGAGGCCTCCGACGTGGCCAACGCGGTGCTCGACGGCGCGGACGCGGTGATGCTCTCCGGCGAGACGAGCGTCGGCAAGTACCCGGTGCTCACCGTCAGCACCATGGCCAAGATCGTCACCACCACCGAGGCCGGCTCGATCGCCGTCCCCCGGTTGCAGCACGACCCGCGTACGCACGGCGGCGCGCTCACCGTGGCCGCCTCCTCCATCGCCCGGGCCATCGGCGCCAAGGCCATGGTGGCGTTCTCGCAGACCGGCGACACCGTCAAGCGGCTCGCCCGGCTGCACTGCGACCTGCCGCTGCTGGCCTTCACGCCGGTGCCGGAGGTGCGCAACCAGCTCGCGCTCTCCTGGGGCGTGGAGACGTTCCTGATGCCGTTCGTCCAGCACACCGACGACATGTTCCGCCAGGTCGACCAGGCGCTGCTCGGCCTCAACCGGGCCAACCCGGGCGATTACGTGGTGATCGTGGCGGGCAGCCCGCCCGGCACCCCCGGCTCCACCAACACGCTGCGCGTGCACCAGCTGGGTTCGCTCGTGGACGCGGCCTCGGCGCGAGCGCTCCAGTGAGTGCTGCGGCGACCGGGCAGGCGGCGGTCGACCAGCTGCTGGAGGTGCTCGACCTGGACCGTACCGGGGAGATGACCTTCCGGGGGATGAGCCCGCCGGTGGGCCCGCAGCGGGTCTACGGCGGGCAGGTCGCCGGCCAGGCCCTGGTCGCCGCCGGCCGCACCGTCGACGCGGAGCGGGCCGTGCACTCCCTGCACGGCTACTTCGTGCGCCCCGGTGACCCGGCCGAGCCGATCGAGTACCAGGTGGAGAACGTCCGCGACGGCCGGTCCTTCTCGGTGCGCCGCTCGGTGGCGTTGCAGCACGACAAGCCGATCTTCTTCATGTCGGCGTCGTTCCAGCGGCAGGACGAGGGGCTGGACCACCACGCCCCGGTGCCGCCGGACGTGCCCGGCCCGGACGACGTGCCGACCATGACCGACAGGCTCTCCCGCTACCCGGAGCGGCTCGGCATCTGGGGGATGATCCCGCGCCCGATCGACGTGCGCTACGTCGGCGAGCCCGGCTGGGTACGCCCCGGCGACCGCCCGGCCGAACCGCACCAGCGGGTGTGGATGCGGCTGGACGGCAAGCTGCCGGACGATCCGCTGCTGCACGCGTGCGCGCTGACGTACGCCTCCGACCTGACGCTGCTGGACTCGGTGCTGTCGGTGCACGGCGAGGTGTGGGGCCCGGGCGGCGTGGTCGGCGCGAGCCTCGACCACGCGCTGTGGTTCCACAGGTCGTTCCGCGCCGACGAGTGGTTCCTGTACGACTGCTGGAGCCCGTCCGCGTCGGGCGGCCGTGGCCTGGCCACCGGCCGCATGTTCACCGCCGACGGGCGGCACATCGCCAGCGCCGTGCAGGAGGGACTGCTGCGCCGCGTCGGCGGCTGAGCGGCGGGTGATGATCGTCCGGGCGCGGGTCGGCGGGGCGGCCCGCACCCGAGCGGACTAACCTGGCCGTATGCGTCTTTCCGCCCGGGTCGACTATGCCCTCCGCGCGGCCGCTGAGCTGGCCTCGGTCGCGGACGGGACCGCCGAGCGGAGCCGCCCGGTGACCGCGGAGCAGATCGCCCGGTCCCAGGACATCCCGCCGAAGTTCCTGGAGAGCATCCTGCTCCAGCTTCGCCGGGGCGGCATCGTGCACGCCCAGCGTGGCCCCGAGGGCGGCTACTGGCTGGCCCGGCCGGCGAGTGAGATCTCCCTGGCCGAGGTGATCCGCGTCATCGACGGGCCGCTCGCGCACGTGCGCGGCCAGCGTCCGGAACAGCTCGGCTATCAGGGCGCGGCCCGCGCGTTGCAGGACGTCTGGATCGCGTTGCGGGCCAGCGAGCGGGAGATCCTGGAGCTGGTCACGATCGCCGACGTGGCCTCCGGTGAGCTGCCCGGCCGGGTCAACGAACTGGCCGCCGACCCGCGCGCCTGGAGCTGACCGCGCCGTCCGGCGCGTCCTACCAACCGGATGGGGGACTTGACCGGGACCACCTTCGTGCCGCATTGTCGACCAAGTCGATAGGAGATACCGAAAAGTCAGGGGGCGCTCGTGCGCAAGCTGCTGGTCCTCGCCCTCGTCGGGCTCGCCGCGCAACTGGTCGACGGCTCGCTCGGCATGGCGTACGGGCTGACCTCCTCGACGCTGCTCCTGTTCGCCGGTGTCGCGCCGGCCGCCGCGTCGGCCTCGGTGCACCTGGCCGAGATCGGCACCACGCTCGCCGCGGGCGTCTCGCACTGGCGCTTCGGCAACGTCGACTGGCGGGTCGTCGGCCGGATCGCGCTGCCCGGCGCGATCGGCGCGTTCGCCGGGGCGACGTTCCTCAGTTCCATCTCCACCGAGGCCGCCGCGCCGTGGATGGCGGCCATCCTGTTCACGCTCGGCGCGTACCTGCTGGTGCGGTTCTCCCGGCCGCTTCGGGCCACCCGCGCCGCCGGCCGGCTGCGGAGCCGCTTCCTCGCCCCGCTCGGCCTGGTCGCCGGCTTCGTCGACGCCACCGGCGGCGGAGGCTGGGGCCCGGTCGCCACCCCGGCGCTGCTGGTCTCCGGCCGGATGGAACCCCGCAAGGTCATCGGCTCGGTCGACACCTCCGAGTTCGTCGTGGCCGGCGCGGCGAGCGTCGGCTTCCTGATCGGCCTGGGCACCGAGGGCTTCCTGCTGCCCACGGTGGCCGCGCTCCTGATCGGTGGCCTGATCGCCGCCCCGATCGCGGCCTGGCTGGTCCGCATCGTTCCCGCTCAGCTGCTCGGCGCCGTGATCGGCGGCGTGATCGTGCTGACCAACGCCCGCACGCTGCTCAGCGCCGGCGGCGTGAGCGGCTCGGCGCCGGTGGTGGTGTACGCGCTGCTCGGTGTCGCCTGGGTGGTCGCCATTGTCCTGGCGGTGCGGGCGCTGCGCCGCACCCGCCGCGCCCGCGCCACCGTCGAAGCGGCGCTGGCCTCCGCGTCGCCGGCCTCCGCGTCGCCGGCCTCCGCGTCGCCGGCCTCCGCGTCGCCGGTCGAGGCCGCGCCCGTCTCCGCGTCGCCCGCGGAGGCGGGGGAGTCCGCTCGGCCGGGGGAATCCGTCGGGTCGGCAGAGGCCGCGAAGTCGGGGCAAGTCCCGGAGCCGGTGGTCACCGCCGAGACCTCCGAGCCTGCCGAGGCCGCGGAGTCGCGGAAGCTCGCCGCCGCCGTCGAGGGCTGAGCCGCTCGCGTTCCCGGGCCGCGCCATCGCCCAGGAGTGTTCTGTCTCGGCGTGTCGCGCGTCGTAGAGACATGTCCTGCTGACCGATATACCTCAGAGTCATAATTATGACTCTGAGGTATATCGGCTTTCAGGCATCTCTTCGGCGTCGGCGTCGGCTGTTGGCCGCCGCGCTCCTGCGCCGCCACTCCACCGCGCCGTTTCGCCGCCCCGCCCGGCCCCGCGCCGCCTCGCCCCGCCGCGCCCGCGCCGCGCCGCCGCGCTGCCACGCCCACGCCGCGCCGCCGCGCTGCCCGCCCCGCACACGCCGCCGCGCTTGTGGGGGTGTCCGGCGGTGACCTAGGCTGACGGAGCGCGGAGCCGAATCATCGACGTCGATGCGTTGACGTCGCCCGTCGCGTCAGGGCACGTATCCGCCGGTCCGGGCAGGCCGGCGTCGTCGCGTGCCTGACATCCGCGAAAGGCATCCCCGTGCACCTCACCACCCCACGCCGCCGGCTCGCGCTGCTCGCCGCAGCCTCGGCGCTCACCCTGTCGGCCGGCGCGCTCACCACGATGACCGCCGCGGCGGCGGCCGTCGGCTGCCGGGTCGACTACCGGATCACCAACCAGTGGAGCGGCGGATTCGGCGCCGACGTGACAGTGACCAACCTCGGCGACCCGGTCAACGGCTGGACCCTCGGCTGGAGCTTCGCCGCCGGCCAGCAGGTCGTCCAGGCGTGGAACGCGACGGTCAGCCAGTCCGGCGCGCAGGTGAGCGCCCGCGACGCCGGCTACAACGCGGCCATCGGCACCGGCGGCACCGCGAACTTCGGCTTCAACGGCTCGTGGAACAACGCGTCGAACCCGGTGCCGGCCGCGTTCACGCTCAACGGCACCGCCTGCACCGGCGCGCCGTCCACCAGCGCGCCGCCGTCGACGCCGCCTCCGCCCACCACGCCGCCACCCACCACACCTCCGCCCAGCACACCGCCACCAACCACGCCCCCGCCCACCGACCCGCCGGCCGGGGCGAAGCAGATGGAGAAGCTCGACCGAGGGCTGGTCAGCGTCCGCTCCGGCAGCGGCAACCTCGTCTCCTGGCGGCTGCTCGGCACCGAGACCACCGGTGTGGCGTTCAACCTCTACCGAGGTGGCACCAAGGTCAACGCCAGCCCGATCACCGGCGCCACCACGTACCTGGACAGCGGCGCGGCGGCCGGGTCCGCGTACACCGTGCGGGCCGTGGTGAACGGCGCCGAGCAGGCGGCGTCGGCCCCGGCGCTCCAGTTCGCCAACGGCTACCTGGACGTGCCGATCCAGCCGCCGCCCGGCGGCACCACCCCGGCCGGGGAGGGGTACAGCTACTCGGCGAACGACGCGAGCGTCGGTGACCTCGACGGCGACGGCCGCTACGAGTTCGTGCTCAAGTGGGACCCGTCGAACGCCAAGGACAACTCGCAGTCCGGCTACACCGGCAACGTCTACGTCGACGCGTACACGCTCACCGGCACCCGGCTGTGGCGCGTCGACCTGGGCCGCAACATCCGCGCCGGCGCCCACTACACCCAGTTCCAGGTGTACGACTACGACGGCGACGGAGACGCCGAGGTGGCCATGAAGACCGCCGACGGCACCCGCTCCGGCACCGGTCAGGTGATCGGCAACGGCTCGGCCGACCACCGCAACTCCAGCGGTTACGTGCTCGCCGGCCCGGAGTACCTGACCATGTTCGACGGCCGCACCGGCGCGGCCCTGTCCACAGTCGACTACGACCCGCCGCGCGGCACCGTCTCGTCCTGGGGCGACTCGTACGGCAACCGGGTCGACAGGTTCCTCGCCGGCACCGCGTACCTGGACGGGCAGCGCCCCTCGCTGATCATGGCGCGTGGCTACTACACCCGGGCTGTCGTCGCGGCCTGGGACTTCCGCGACGGCACGCTGCGCAAGCGCTGGACGTTCGACTCGAACGCCTCCGGCAACGGCGCCGCCGCCGGCCAGGGCAACCACCAGCTCTCCGTGGCCGACGTCGACAACGACGGCCGTCAGGAGATCGTGTACGGCGCCGCCACCATCGACGACAACGGCCGGCTGCTGTACTCCACCGGCAACGGCCACGGCGACGCGCTGCACGTCGGCGACCTCGACCCGTCCCGCGCCGGCCTGGAGGTGTTCAAGGTCGACGAGGACGGCAGCAAGCCCAGCTCCTGGATGGCCGACGCGCGTACCGGGCAGATCATCTGGCAGACCGCGCCGAACGGCGACAACGGCCGCGGCGTCTCCGGCGACGTCTGGGCCGGCAGCCCGGGCGCGGAGTCCTGGTCGTCGGCCGTCGACGGGCTGCTCAACACCCGGGGCCAGAACGTCGGGCGCAAGCCGTCGTCGGCGAACTTCCTGATCTGGTGGGACGGCGACCCGGTCCGGGAGCTGCTCGACGCCACGAAGATCGACAAGTACGGCACCGGCGGCGAGACCCGCCTGCTCACCGGCAGCGGCGTCGCCTCGAACAACGGCACCAAGTCCACCCCGGCGCTCTCGGCGGACCTGCTCGGCGACTGGCGGGAGGAGGTCGTCTGGCGCACCTCCGACAGCACCGCGCTCCGGATCTACAGCACGCCGGTGAGCACCGGCCTGCGGCTGCCGACGCTGATGCACGACCCGCAGTACCGGGTGGCGGTGGCCTGGCAGAACACCGCCTACAACCAGCCGCCGCACCCGGGCTTCTACCTTGGCGACGGCATGAGCACCCCGGCCGCGCCGAACATCTACCTGCGCTGAAACGACAGGCACCGGGTCGCCGGCCGCGGAATCCGCTCCGCCGGCGACCCGGTGCACCACACCGCAGCATTCCCGACCCGTCCCGACCGGGAATGCCGTACCACCACCGGGGACAAAGTTATGCGTCCCGCGCGACGCTGCGGTGACGTGGCTATGAAGAGCGTGTTTCAGCCCTCCCGGCGCAGCCCGCCCGCCACCTTCTCGGCGATCAGCTCGAACGAGCGGACCCGGTCAGCCACGTCGTACACCATCGTGGTGAGCATCAGCTCGTCCGCGCCGGTGCGCTCCAGCAGTTCCCCGAGCTGCCGGGCCACCGTCTCCGGCGAGCCGGTCGCCTGGCCGTCGCGGCGCTGGGCGACGAACTCCCGCTCGAACTCCGAGTACGGGTACGCCGCCGCCTCCTCCGGCGTGACCAGCGGCTCCGGGCGCCCCGAGCGCAGCTTCAGGAACGACAGCCCGGCCGGCCCGGCCAGCCACTCGGCCCGCTCGTCGGTCTCCGCGCAGACCGCGTTGACCGCCACCATCGCGTACGGCCGGTCCAGCCACTGCGACGGCCGGAAGTGCTGCCGGTAGAGCTGCAACGCCGGGATGGTGTTCTGCGAGCTGAAGTGGTGCGCGAACGAGAACGGCAGCCCGAGCAGGCCGGCCAGCTGCGCGCTGAACCCGCTGGACCCGAGCAGCCACACCTGCGGCGACTGGCCGCGGCCCGGCGTCGCGGTGATCGGGCCCGGCTCGGCGCCGGAGAAGTAGTTCATCAGGTCGGCCAGCTCACGCGGGAAGTGCTCCGCGGACAGGCCCTCCATGGTGCGGCGCAGCGCCAGCGCGGTCACCTGGTCGGTGCCGGGCGCCCGGCCGATGCCCAGGTCGATCCGGCCCGGGTGCAGCGCCTCCAGGGTGCCGAACTGCTCGGCCACCACCAGCGGCGCGTGGTTGGGCAGCATCACCCCGCCCGAGCCGAGCCGGATGGTGCTGGTGTTCGCCGCCAGGTGCGCGAGCAGCACCGCCGGCGCGGAACTGGCGATGGCGGGCATGTTGTGGTGCTCGGCCACCCAGAACCGGCGGTAGCCCAGTTCCTCGGCGCGGCGGGCCAGCTCCGTGGTGTACCGCAGCGCCTCACCGGCGCTGCCGGTCGCCGCCACCGGGGCAAGATCAAGAACAGACATGGGTACGTCGATCACAGCGTGGTGCAACAGGCCACGTGCCGGAATTGTTCCCCCGGGTGCGCTACCCCATACCCCGGGCCTGCTCGAAGATCAGGCTGGTCTGGGTGTGCTGCACCGCCGGATCGACAGCCAGGTGATCGAGGACGAAGTCCCGCAGCGCGTCACCGGAGGCGGCCCGCACGTGCAGCACGTAGTCCTCCGCGCCCGCCACGTGGAACACCGACACCACCCCTGGTAGCCGCACCGACCGGGCCCGGAACGCGTCCACGGCGGCCCGCTCGTGCGCCGTCAACCGCACCGACACCAGTGCCTGCAACGGCAGACCCACCGCCGCCGGGTCCACCTCGGCGTGGAACCCGCGGATCGCCCCGCACTCGCGCAGCGCCCGGGTACGCGTCAGGCACGTCGACGGCGCCACCCCCACCCGCTCGGCCAGCGCGTTGTTCGGCAGCCGGCCGTCGGCCGCCAGCTCGGTGAGGATCGCGCGGTCGACGTCGTCCAGGCCGGCGAACGGCCGTACATCATTCGGTGCGGCAGGCATGTGACCATCCTTCACCGAATCACCACTGGGCGAAAGCGTGGATGCCAGAATCTTCTTCGCTGCTATTGCCTCTAGCCAT
Source organism: Micromonospora sp. II (assembly GCF_001709195.1). Lineage (NCBI taxonomy): Bacteria > Bacillati > Actinomycetota > Actinomycetes > Micromonosporales > Micromonosporaceae > Micromonospora > Micromonospora sp. II. Next base: position 476,157 of record NZ_LYXF01000035.1, read on the forward strand.
CGTCATGTTCGACGCTTCCTGTATGACTTCCGTGGACACCGCAGCCGTACACGCCGGGCGCGCCGACCTCGCCGGGCTCGGCGTCCACGTCCCGCCGATCGACCTGTCCACCACCAACCCGCTGCCCTCGGTGGCCGGCGGCGGTGACGACTACGAGACGCTCGCCACCGGTGGCACCCTCCCGGCCGGCGGCAGCGCCGTCTACCAGCGCCTCTGGAACCCCACGGTGGCCCGGTTCGAGACCGCGCTCGCCCAGCTCGAAGGCACCGCCGAGGCCGTCGCCTTCGCCAGCGGCATGGCCGCGCTCACCGCCGCCCTGCTCGCCGCCACCCGCGACGGCAACCGCCACATCGTCGCCGTCCGTCCCCTCTACGGCGGCACCGACCACGTCCTCGCCAGCGGCCTGCTCGGCACCGAGGTCACCTGGGCCACCCCCGCCGACGTGGCCGCCGCGATCCGCCCCGACACCGCCCTGGTCGTGGTCGAGACCCCGGCGAACCCCAGCCTCGACCTGGTCGACATCGCCGCGCTCGCCGACGCCGCCGGTGACGTCCCGCTGCTCGTCGACAACACCGTCGCCACCCCGGTGCTCCAGCAGCCCGCCCGCCACGGCGCCGCGCTCGTGCTGCACAGCGCCACCAAGAGCATCGGCGGCCACGGCGACGTCCTCGCCGGCGTGATCGCCTGCGCCCCCGACTGGGCCGCCCGGCTGCGCCAGGTCCGCGCCGTCACCGGCGCCGTCCTGCACCCGCTCGGCGCGTACCTGCTGCACCGCGGCATCCAGACCCTCCCGCTGCGCGTCCGCGCCCAGCAGGCCGGCGCGGAGAAGCTCGCCGCCTGGCTCGCCGGGCACCCCGCCGTCGAGCGCGTCCACCACCCGTCCCTGCACGACCCGGCCGGGCTGGTCGGCCGCCAGATGTCCGGCACCGGCAGCCTGCTCGCCTTCGAGGTACGCGGTGGCGCGCCCGCCGCGGCCGAGGTCGCCGGCGCCTGCGAGCTGATCACGCACGCGGTGTCGCTCGGCGGCGTCGACACGCTGATCCAGCACCCGGCCTCGCTCACCCACCGGCCGGTCGAGGGTGACGCGAAGCCCTGCGGCGGGCTGCTGCGCGTCTCGGTCGGCCTGGAGGACCCGGAGGACCTGCGGGCGGACCTCGCGCGGGCGCTGGCGCGGATCTGACGCCCGCCGGCCGGCCGGGTCGGCGGCGCGGGCCGGTCACGACTTCGGGCCGACGTGCTGGTCGAGGGCGGCGACCGCCTCCCGGCGGGCCACCGACAGGGAGTTGGGGCGGTTCATCCGCCAGGCGATGCCGAGCCGGTCGAGGGCCTGCTGGCACAGGCCCATGATGTCGGCCGACTCGTTGTGGAACATGTAACGGGGATAGACGTACTCCTTCTCCCGGACGACGACGCGGTTGGCGAAGCGGCACCCGTCGGAGTGGAAGAGGCCGCGCAGGAAGTCGCCCGCCTGAGCCTCGACGATGGGGCGCTGCCAGTCCGCCAGGACGATCGGGCGTTGGTGCTTCTTGCCGGGTCCGTGCTGTGGGAACAGGCACGGCCAGTGCTTGCCGTAGCTCTGCACGCTGACGCAGCCCGGATGTTGGACGCGCTGGACCTTCGCCGCCAGGACCCGCCGCATGGCGTCGTCGCAAGCCTCGATCAGCCCGGGCCAACTGTCACTGCAGGAGATCCGGAGCACCGGCACCCGTGCCCTGGTCACGAGATGCCCGTCGCCCAGGTAGAGCCCGAGGAGATAGGCATAGGCCGCCGGATCTGTCGGAACGCGGACACCCTCGCGGCAGCGGAAACACCGCAGCGCGGTGCCGTGCTCCCTCGACTCCGGCCGATCCCTGCACCAGTGCCAGACGGTGCGGTAGTTGAGGCCCACTGCGCGGGCCGCCTCCGCGACGGTGGCCCCGGACAGGAAGGCCTGACGTGCTCGCGCGCGTATCTCGGGTGGATGCACGCGGACATCTTCGAACGCGCGTACGACAGTTTCGGTGTCCCCGGTGGGATTCGAACCCACACTGTCGGAGGTTTGAGCTCCGTTTCTCTACCGGTTGGAATACGGGGACAGGCTCGCGCGACGCTCTCGCGTCGTGCCATAGGTTACCTACTACGCTAGGGGCGGCGACACCCGGCAGGGCGGGTGTCGGGCTCGAACCGGTGGGAGTGGCTCGTGGGCGAGATGCAGGCGGACGCCGAGCGCAAGCGCGTTCTGATCGCCGAGGACGAGGCGCTCATCCGGCTGGACCTGGCCGAGATGCTCGTCGAAGAGGGCTACGAGGTGGTCGGTGAGGCCGGTGACGGCGAGACCGCCGTCAAGCTCGCCGAGCAGCTCAAGCCGGATCTGGTCATCCTCGACATCAAGATGCCGATCATGGACGGGCTGGCCGCCGCCGAGCGGATCGCCGGCGCGCGCATCGCCCCGGTGATCATCCTGACCGCGTTCAGCCAGCGTGACCTGGTGGAGCGGGCGCGGGCGGCCGGCGCGATGGCGTACCTGGTCAAGCCGTTCCAGAAGAGCGACCTGGTGCCGGCGGTCGAGATCGCGCTGTCCCGCTACTCGGAGATCGCCGCGCTGGAGTCGGAGGTCGCCGGCCTCACCGACCGGCTGGAGATCCGCAAGACCGTGGAGCGCGCCAAGGGCGCGCTGATGACCACGTACGGCATGACCGAGCCGCAGGCCTTCAAGTGGATCCAGCGCACCGCGATGGACCACCGGATGACCATGAAGGAGGTCGCCGAGCGGATCCTCGCCGAGACCGCCGGCGGCGAGGTGGAGCAGCCGGCTTCCTGACCTGCCGGAAGGTGCCCGATCGATAGGATCGGGTCCATGCCTTCCGTGCGCGTCCGGCCGGCGCTCGCCGCCGTGACCGCTGCCGCGTCGCTCGTGGCGGCCTGTCACGCCACCCCGCGGCCGCTGCCCGTGCCGGCGCCGGTGCGCCCGGAGTGGCGGGCCGTGGAGCTGGCCCTTCCCGACGGTGCCGCAGGCCGCCCGGTGCCCCGGGACGCGGCGCGCTGTGCCGGCCGCTGGTACGTGGTGGGTGGGCTGGTCGACGCGGCGGGGGAGACCCGGCCGGCGGTGTGGTCCTCATCGGACGGCGTGACCTGGTCGCCGATCCCGGTACGCGGGCAGACGTTCTACGGCCGTCAGCACGTGCTCTACGCGGTCGCGTGCCGCGACGACGGGATGGCGGCGCTGGGTGCGAAGACCGGTGGTGTGCACGGCAATCCGCGTACCGGGACGTGGGTCTGGCGTCCGGGTGGGCCGGTGCGGGAGGTGCCGGCGGCGTTCGAGTTGTTCGGTGGCCCGCGCGCGGTGAGCGCGTCGCGGCTGGCGGCGGGGCCGGGTGGGTGGTTGGTCGCCGGGTCGCGCGCGGACGGCGCGTCGGTGTGGGCGTCGCCGGACGCCGAGGGGTTCGTACTGCGTGAGGGCGTGGCGGAGCTGGCCGGTGACGGCCGGGGCCGGACGGCGGCGTACGACGTGGCGGCGGTGGGCTCGGGTTGGCTGGTGGTGGGGTCGTTGCTGCCGCCCGGCGGTACGGCCCGGGTTCCGCTCGCGTGGTCCTCGGCCGACGGCCGGGTGTGGCGGCGCGCGGCGTTGCCGGTGCCGGCGGGCGCCGCCGGGGCGGCGGAGCGGGTGGTGCCGGCCGACGGCGGGCCGGTGGTCCTCGGGCCGGTGGGTGACCGGTTCGCGGTGTGGCGCGGGTGCGACGACTGCGGCTCGCCGTCGGCCGGTTCGGCGGGTGCGGCGCAGGGGTGGCGGCGGGTCGGCGGGTTCGGTACGGCGGGTCCCGGGGTGTCGTCGGTGGACGCGCTCGCGGCGGCGGGTCGGCGGCTCGTCGCGGTGACCGGTGACGGGGCTCAGCGACGGCTCTGGATGTCGCGTGACGGCGGCGCGTCGTGGCTTCCGGTGATCACTCCGGTGCCGGTGCCGGACGGTGGCGACGCGGCGCTGGCGGTGGCCGTCGGCGACGACGGGCTGTTCGTGGTCGCCGACGATGGGAAAACGTCCCGTGCCTGGTGGGGGGCGTTGCCGGCCATCGATCGGTAGCGGGTGATCGCCGATAGGCCCGTTACCGAGGAATAGTTGGTGAAAGCCTTTCCCCGCCTACGGTTCTTACGGCGATCGGCTTGAATCCGCCACCGCGTGTAACGGTTCGGTCAACCCCGCTTTCCAGGTCTTACGCCACCGCTTCCGGTGGGATAACGTCCCGGCCCAGACCGGCGACGACGGTCTTGGTTCGTCCACCCCGCAAGGGCCAATCAGCGGCGGGTGGTTCGGATCATGGACGGAGGAGGGTTCGGGCCTTGAGGCAGAAGCTCGCACGCGTGATCGGCGGGGTCGCCATGCTGGCGCTCGTCGCCGGTGGCACCGCTTGTTCCAGCGGCAGCGACGATGAGGGTTCCGGGGGCAGCGCCTGCGGGAGCAAGATCGCTTTCTTCGGCGCGCTGACCGGTAGCTCGGCCGCGCTGGGCATCAACGAGAAGAACGGCGTCAAGCTGGCCGTCGACAAGTACAACAAGGAGAACCCGGACTGCAAGGTGGAGCTCGCCGAGCTCGACTCGCAGGGCAGCCCGGACCAGGCGCCGGGTCTGGCCCAGAAGGCGATCGACGACACCAAGATCCTGGGTGTCGTGGGTCCGGCCTACTCGGGCGAGTCCGAGGCCGCCGGTCCGCTGTTCAACGAGGCCGGTCTGGTCACCATCACCCCCTCCGCGACCCGTCCCAGCCTCGCCGAGCAGGGCTGGAAGACGTTCTTCCGCGCGGTCGGCAACGACTTCAGCCAGGGTCCGGCCGCCGGTAACTACATGAAGAACGTGATGAAGGCCGACCGGGTCTACGTCATCGACGACCAGTCCGCGTACGGCGCCGGCCTGGCCGACGAGGTCAAGAAGGTCCTCGGCCCGGCGGTCGTGGGCAGCGACAAGGTCCAGGGCGAGGGCAAGCAGGTCGAGTTCTCCGGTGTGGTCACCAAGGTCAAGGCCGCCAACGTGAAGGCGGTCTTCTACGGCGGCTACTACCAGGAGGCCGGTCTGATCCGTAAGCAGCTCACCGCTGCCGGGGTCACCGCTCCGCTGGTCGCCGGTGACGGCGTGAACGACGGCGCGTACATCACCTCCGCCGGTGCGGCTGCCGCCGAGGGCACCATCCTTACCTGCCCCTGCGCTCCGTCCACCGAGGCGCGCGGCACCTTCGCCGCCGACTTCAAGGCGCTCAACGGCACCGACCCGGGCACCTACAGCGACACCGCCTACGACGCGGCGAACATCCTGCTGGCGGGCATCAAGGCCGGCAAGAGCAGCCGCGCCGACCTGCTGGAGTTCGTGAAGGGCTACAGCGGCGAGGGCGTTGCCGCCAGCTACAAGTTCGTCGAGGGCGGCGAGCTCGACCCGGCGCAGGTCAAGGTCTGGGCGTTCAAGGTGCAGGGCGGCAAGGTCGTCCCGGACCAGGAGATCCCCAAGTCCTGATCGTTCGATCGCTGGACTGGCGATTGAGTAGTGATCGCGGGTGCGGCCGGGAGCTGGCTCCCGGCCGCACCCTCTTTTTCTCTTGAGCGACGGAGCGTCCCTCCCTTGGACTTCGACGGATTGTTCTCCAACTTCGGGGAACTCACCACGACCGGCTTGACGCAGGGCGCCATCTACGCCCTGGTCGCGCTCGGCTACACGCTTGTGTACGGCGTGCTCAGGCTCATCAACTTCGCCCACTCCGAGGTCTTCATCGCCGGCGCGTTCGCCGCGATCTGGACCTGGAACGGATTCGGACTCGACCAGAACTCGCAGGTCAGCGGCCTCGGCTCGATCCTGTTCTACCTGCTGGTGGCGATGATCGTGGCGGCCATCGCCTCGGCGGGCACCGCGACGGTGATCGAACGGGTGGCGTACCGGCCGCTGCGCAAGCGCAACGCGCCGCCGCTGGCGTTCCTCATCACCGCCATCGGCGCCTCGATCGCCATCTCCGAGGCGTTCGGCGTCTACACCCGGCGTCGGCCGGAGGGCGCGCCGATCCTGGTCAGCTCGGAGCCGCTGTTCCACATCGCCGGGGTGCCGATCGACGCGGTGCAGTTGCTCACGATCGGTTCCGCGCTGGTGATGATGTTCGCGCTGGACCAGTTCATCAACCGCAGCCGTACCGGCCGCGGCATCCGGGCGGTGGCCCAGGACGCCAACACGGCGGCGCTGATGGGCGTCAACAAGGACCGCATCATCCTGATGGTCTTCATCGCCGGTGGCACCATGGCCGGCGTCGCGGGCCTGCTCTACGACGTGCGGATCCAGACGCTCACCTACAGCGTCGGCTTCCTGCTGGGCCTCAAGGCGTTCACCGCCGCGGTGCTCGGCGGTATCGGCAACCTGCGCGGCGCGCTCGTCGGCGGGTTGCTGCTCGGCGTCGTGGAGAACTACGCCGCGGGCCTGTTCGGCAGTCAGTGGAAGGACTTCGCCGCGTTCGCGGTGCTGGTCGTGCTGCTGATGTTCCGGCCGACCGGTCTGCTCGGCGAATCACTGGGGAGGGCACGCGCATGACGACCACCATCGACCCGCCGGAGCGGCGGGAGACGGCGGCGGACAAGCTGCGGCAGGGCCGGCACGCGATCTCGGAGCGCTGGCACCACGCGCCGCGCTGGGTGCGCTGGGTGCTGCTGGTCGCGGTCATCGCGTTCTTCTACGCGCTGCCGAACAAGGAGTTCTACCAGTACCTCGGGCCGATCCCGACGCCCGGCGCGAACTTCACCCAGGTGATGTTCACGGTCTCGATCTACGTGCTGCTGGCGGTCGGCCTCAACATCGTGGTCGGCTTCGCCGGTCTGCTCGACCTCGGCTACTTCGGCTTCTTCGCCGTCGGCGCGTACACGGTGGCGGTGCTGACCTCGCCGAGCAGTGACCTCAAGACGCTGTGGCCGTGGCTGGCGGTGGTGCCGATCGCGATCGGCCTGACCATGGTCTCCGGCGTCATGCTCGGTACGCCGACGCTGCGTCTGCGCGGCGACTACCTGGCGCTGGTGACGCTCGGCTTCGCCGAGATGATCCGGATCGCTGCGGTCAGCTCCGAGTTCCTCAAGGGACAGCGCGGCTTCAACCAGATTCCGCACCCGCCCGGCCAGTACGCCGACGGCCGGCCGTGGTTCGGCGTGCTCGACGCCCGCCCGTACTACTGGCTGGTGCTCACGCTGATCATCCTGGTGGTGATCGGGGTGCGGAACCTGACCCACAGCCGGGTCGGCCGGGCCTGGATCTCGATCCGTGAGGACGAGGACGCCGCCCAGCTCATGGGTGTGCCGACGTTCAAGTTCAAGCTGTGGGCGTTCGCCTCCGGCGCGGCCATCGCCGGCCTGGCCGGCGCGTTGTTCGCCGGTAAGCAGAACTTCGTCAACTCGCAGAACTTCGAGCTGCTCAACTCGATCATCATCCTGGCCGCCGTCATCTTCGGCGGCTCGGGCAACATCGTCGGCGCGATCGTCGGCGGCGGCCTGGTCGCGTACATGATCGAGCGGTTCCGCGGCATCGAGCTGTTCGGCATCGAGCTGTACGAGTACCGGTTCCTCTTCTTCGGTCTGGTGCTCGTGGTGATGATGATCTTCCGGCCGCAGGGCCTGATCCCGAACCGGCGACGAGCGGCGGAGTTCAAGGACCGCCGCAAGGAGGTGATCGTCGGTGAGTGACACCGAGCAGACCCCGGCAGTTCCGGCCCAGGCGGCGGCCCCCGCCGTCGAGACGGTCGACAAGCGGGAGCCGTTGCTGGAGGTCGACCACGTCACGCTGCGCTTCGGCGGCGTGGTGGCCCTCAACGACGTGGACTTCACCCTCTACAAGGGGGAGATCCTCGGTCTGATCGGCCCGAACGGCGCCGGCAAGACCACCTGCTTCAACGCGATGACCGGTATCTACCAGCCCACCGAGGGGCAGATCCGGTTCCTGGGCCAGAAGATCAGTGGCAAGAAGCGCCACCAGATCACCCGGATGGGCATGGCCCGTACGTTCCAGAACATCCGTCTCTTCCCGGAGATGACCGCGCTGGAGAACGTCCAGGTCGGCGCGGACGCGCACCACAAGACAAGCGTGATCTCCGCCCTGCTGCGCCTGCCGCGGCACTGGAAGGAGGAGCGCGAGGGCCGGGAAAAGGCCGAGCGCCTGCTGGAGTTCGTCGGCATCAGCAACCGGATGCACGAGTTCGCCCGCAACCTGTCCTACGGCGAGCAGCGCCGGCTGGAGATCGCCCGCGCGCTGGCCACCGACCCGAAGCTGCTCTGCCTGGACGAGCCGGCCGCCGGCTTCAACCCGGCGGAGAAGGAGGAGCTGCTCCAGCTCATCCGGCAGATCCGGGACCAGGGCGTGACGGTGCTGCTGATCGAGCACGACATGCGCCTGGTGATGGGCGTGACCGACCGGATCGTGGTCCTGGAGTTCGGAAAGAAGATCGCCGAAGGGCTGCCCGCCGAGGTGCGGGACAACCCGAAGGTGGTCGCGGCGTACCTGGGGGTGCCGGACGATGCTGCTTGAGATCGAGGACGTGAGCCTGCTCTACGGGCGGATCCAGGCGCTGCACGGCATCAGCCTGACCGTGGACGAGGGGGAGATCGTCGCGCTGATCGGCGCGAACGGCGCCGGCAAGTCCACCACCATGCGGGCGATCTCCGGCATCCGGCCGGTCGCCTCCGGCACGATCAAGTTCGCCGGTGAGGACATCACCAAGCTCCGCGCCGACCTGCGGGTCCGCCGCGGGCTGTGCCAGGCGCCCGAGGGCCGGGGCATCTTCCCCGGCATGACGGTGCTGGAGAACCTCGACATGGGCGCGTACACCCGGCGCGACAAGGCCGGCATCGCGCAGGACCTGGCCCGGGTGCTGGACCTGTTCCCGCGGCTGGCCGAGCGGCGCAAGCAGGCCGGCGGCACGCTCTCCGGCGGCGAGCAGCAGATGCTCGCGGTCGGCCGGGCGCTGATGAGCCGGCCGAAGCTGCTGCTGCTCGACGAGCCGTCGATGGGTCTCGCGCCGATGCTGATCCAGCAGATCTTCACGATCATCACGGAGATCAACCAGCAGGGCACCACGATCCTGCTGGTGGAGCAGAACGCCCAGCAGGCGCTGGCGCGCGCCCACCGGGCGTACGTGCTGGAGACCGGCCGGATCGTCAAGAGCGGCACCGGCGCGGACCTGCTGCACGACCCCTCGGTCAAAGAGGCCTACCTCGGCGTGGCCTGACCGACCGACCCCTCGCAATAAGGAGTACAGCYATGTTCCACCCCAACCCCGGACGGCGGGCGGCGCTCGGCGTCGCCGGTGCGGCCGTCCTGCTGCTCTCCCTCGCCGCGTGCGGCGAGAAGGAGAACTCGGCCGAGCCGGGCGACGGCCCGTCGGTGTCCGCCACGGCCGACTCCAACCTGGCCGCGAAGGTGCCGGACGCCATCAAGGCCGACGGCGTGATCAAGGTCGGCACCGACTCGACGTACGCCCCGGCCGAGTTCCTGGACCAGGACGGCAAGACCGTGGTCGGCTTCGACGTCGAGCTGTTCAACGCGGTGGCGCAGAAGCTCGGTCTCAAGGCCGAGTACGAGTCGGCGCCGTTCGACGCGATCCTGCCCGGTGTGGGTTCGGGCAAGTACGAGGTCGGCGTCTCGTCGTTCACCATCAACGCCGACCGTCTGAAGACGGTCAACATGGTGAGCTACTACTCGGCGGGCACCCAGTGGGCGACCAAGAAGGGCAACCCGGCCGGGGTGGACCCGGAGAACGCCTGCGGCAAGAAGATCGCCGTGCAGGTCGGTACGGTCCAGCTCGACGACATCACCGCCCGGTCGAAGAAGTGCACCGACGCCGGCAAGCCGGCCATCAAGATCGACCAGTACCAGGCGCAGAGCGACGCCACCGCCGCCGTGGGCAGTGRCAAGAACGACGCCATGCTGGCCGACTCCCCGGTCGGCGCGTACGCGGTGAAGCAGAGCAACGGCCAGCTGGAGGTGCTCGGCGACATCTACGAGTCGGCGCCCTACGGCTACGCGGTGAACAAGGAGCAGCAGGCGTTCGCCGAGGTGCTCAAGGAGGCCGTGCAGGCGGTCATCGCCGACGGCAGCTACAAGGCGGCGCTCAGCAAGTGGGGTGTCGAGGGCGGCGCCATCACCAACGCTGAACTGAACCCGTCGGTCTGACCATGTCGGCCGACACATCCGGACGGGCACGGCCAGAACCGATCAAGGCCGTGCCCGTGCGGCACCCCGGGCGCTGGGTCGGCGTGGCGGTCATCGCCGTGCTGGTCGCGATGTTCGTGCACATGCTGGTCACGAACTCCGCGTTCCAGTGGTCGTTCATGGTGGACGAGATGTTCCGCCCGCCGATCATCGAAGGGCTGCGCGGCACCATCCTGCTGCTGATCACGTCGATGGTGATCGGCATCGGCCTGGGCATCGTCATCGCGATCATGCGGCTGTCGCCCAACCCGGTGCTGCGCGGCGTGGCCTGGGTGTACACCTGGTTCTTCCGGGCGGTGCCCCGGCTGGTGCTGGCGATCCTCTTCGGCAACCTCGGCATCCTCTGGTCGCGGCTGGAGTTCGGTCTGCCGTTCGACAGGCAGATCGGCGCCCTGTTCGGGTTGCACGACTTCGAGGCCCGGCTGTTCGGGTTCAGCGCGGTGGACATCCTGACCGGCTTCGTCGCCGGCATGCTGGCGCTGGGCCTTTCCGAGGCCGCGTACATGGCCGAGATCGTCCGGGCCGGCATCCAGTCGGTGGACGAGGGGCAGACCGAGGCGGCTCAGGCGCTGGGCATGAGCCGGGCGCAGATCCTGCGGCGGATCGTGCTGCCGCAGGCGATGCGGGTGATCATTCCGCCGACCGGCAACGAGACCATCGCGATGCTCAAGGACACCTCGCTGGTGGCCTTCGTGCCGGTGTCGATGGAGCTGTTCTTCCAGCTCAAGGCCGTCGGTTCCCGGACCTTCCAGCCCTTCCCGATGTACGTCGCGGCGACGTTGTGGTACCTGCTGCTGACCAGCGTCCTGCTGGTGGGGCAGTACTACCTGGAGCGGCACTACTCCAAGGGGTTCGGACGCAGCGGGCGGGCCCGGCAGCGGCTGCGGAATCTGACCGCCGAGAGCGGCAGTACCACGAGTGGGACGGCGCAATGACGGACATGACCGCTTCCCCGCAGACGCCGGCCGCCGAGTTGATGGTCCGGGCCGAGCAGGTGCACAAGTCGTTCGGGCCGCTGGAGGTGCTCAAGGGCATCGACCTGGAGGTCCGCTCCGGCGAGGTGTGCTGCCTGCTCGGGCCCTCCGGCTCCGGCAAGTCGACGTTCCTGCGCTGCATCAACCACCTGGAGAAGATCGACGCCGGCCGCATCTGGGTCGACGGCGACCTGATCGGCTACCGGGAGCGCGGCGGCAAGCTGTACGAGATGCGCGACCGGGACGTGGCCGCGCAGCGCCGTGCCATCGGCATGGTGTTCCAGCGGTTCAACCTGTTCCCGCACATGACGGTGCTGCAGAACGTCATGGAGGCCCCGGTGCTGCTGCGCCAGGCCAAGAAGACGGAGGCCCGGGAGCACGCCGCGCAGCTGCTGGACCGGGTGGGGCTGGGCGACAAGCTCGGCGCGTACCCCGGTCAGCTCTCCGGCGGCCAGCAGCAGCGGGTGGCGATCGCCCGGGCGCTGGCCATGCGGCCGAAGCTGATGCTGTTCGACGAGCCGACCAGCGCGCTCGACCCGGAGCTGGTGGGCGAGGTGCTGGACACGATGAAGGACCTGGCCCGCGACGGCATGACGATGATCGTGGTGACCCACGAGATCGGCTTCGCCCGCGAGGTGGGCGACCACCTCGTGTTCATGGACGGCGGCGTGGTGGTCGAGCAGGGGGACCCGCGCGAGGTGATCTCGGCGCCGAAGCACGAGCGGACCAAGGCGTTCCTGGCCAAGGTTCTCTGACCTCGGCCTCCGGTGCGGCGCGCGCCGCACCGGAGGCCGGAGTTGTCGGGCGTACGGACTAGAGTCGCAGCCGTGACAGCTACGACGCCGCGCCTGCTCCTCGTCGACGGACATTCCCTGGCATACCGGGCGTTCTTCGCCCTGCCTGTGGAGAACTTCTCCACCACCACGGGGCAGCCGACGAACGCCGTCTACGGCTTCACCTCGATGCTGATCAACGTGCTGCGCGACGAGCAGCCGACCCACATCGTGGTCGCGTTCGACGTGTCCCGCCGCTCCTTCCGCACCGAGAAGTACTCCGAGTACAAGGCCGGCCGCAGCGAGACGCCCACCGACTTCAAGGGCCAGGTCAGCCTGGTCAAGGAGGTCCTCGCCGCGCTGCGCGTGCCGGTGGTCGAGAAGGAGGGCTACGAGGCCGACGACGTCATCGCCACGCTCGCCTGCCAGGCTCGCGACCAGGGCATGGACGTGCTGATCACCACCGGCGACCGGGACGCGTTCCAGCTCGTCGGCGAGCGGGTCACGGTGCTCTACCCGCGCAAGGGCGTCTCCGACCTGGCCCGGATGGACCCGGCCGCGGTCGAGGCGAAGTACGGCGTCACCCCTGATCGCTACCGCGACCTGGCCGCGCTGGTCGGCGAGACCAGCGACAACCTGCCCGGCGTGCCCGGCGTCGGCCCGAAGACCGCGGCCAAGTGGATCAACCTGTACGGCGGCGTCGAGGGCGTGGTGGCCCGCGCCGACGAGATCAAGGGCAAGGCCGGCGACAGCCTGCGCGAGCGGCTCGCCGACGTGATCCGCAACTACGAGATCAACTGCCTGGTCTCCGACCTGGAGCTGCCGGTACGCCCCGAGGACGCCCGCTGGCAGGGCTGGGACCGCGAAGCGGTGCACCAGGTCTTCGACACGCTCCAGTTCCGCATCCTGCGCGACCGGCTCTACCAATACCTGGAAGCGGTCGAGCCGGAGGCCGAGGCGGGCTTCGACCTGGACGGCGCGGTGCTCACCGAGCCGGGCGCGCTCGCGGGCTGGCTCGACACGCACGCCCCGGCGGGCACGCCGGTCGGCCTGGCGGTCACGCTCGACACCGGCCCGAACCGCCGCCACACCGCCACCGTGACCGGGATGGCGCTGGCCACCGCCGCCGGCGCGGGCGCCTGGTTCGACCCGAGCCGGCTGGACGCCGGCGACGAGGCCGCGCTGGCCGGCTGGCTGGCCGACGCCGAGCGCCCGAAGGTGCTGCACGACAGCAAGCCGGCCGTGCTGGCGTTCGCCGCGCACGGCTGGGAGCTGCACGGCATCGCCCGCGACACCCAAATCGCCGCCTACCTGGCCCGCCCCGACCAGCGTTCGTACGACCTGACCGACCTGGCGCTGCGCTACCTGCACCGGGAGCTGCGCGTCGACGCGCCGGAGACCGGTCAGCTCACGCTCGACGGGTTCGGCGACGAGGGCGCGGCCGAGCAGAACCTCATGCTCCAGGCCCGCGCCACGCTCGACCTGGCCGACGCGATCGACGCCGAGCTGTCCCGCGACGGCGAGCAGTCGGCCCGGCTGATGGCCGGCGTGGAGCTGCCGCTGATGCGGGTGCTCGCCGCGATGGAGCGCACCGGCATCGCCGCCGACACCGACTACCTCTCCGAGCTGGAGGCGCACTTCGCCGCCGAGGTGAAGGCCGCCGCCCAGAGCGCGTACGAGGTGGTCGGCCGCGAGTTCAACCTCGGGTCGCCGAAGCAGTTGCAGGAGATCCTCTTCACCGAGCTGGGCCTGCCCAAGACCAAGCGGATCAAGACCGGCTACACCACCGACGCGGACGCGCTCCAGTGGCTCTACGCCCAGACCGAGCACCCGCTGCTGCACCACCTACTGCGCCACCGCGACGTGGCGAAGCTCAAGTCGACTGTCGACGGCTTGCTCAAGTCCGTCTCCGACGACGGCCGGATCCACACCACGTTCAACCAGACGGTGGCGGCGACCGGGCGGCTGTCGTCCACCGAGCCGAACCTGCAGAACATCCCGATCCGCACCGAGGAGGGGCGGCGGATCCGCCGCGCGTTCGTCGTCGGCGAGGGCTACGAGTGCCTGCTCACCGCCGACTACAGCCAGATCGAGATGCGGATCATGGCGCATCTGTCCTCCGACGACGCGCTGATCGAGGCGTTCAACTCCGGGCACGACTTCCACGCAGCCACCGCGTCCTCGGTCTTCACCGTCGAGGTCGCGGACGTCACCGCCGACCAGCGCCGCAAGATCAAGGCGATGAACTACGGCCTGGCGTACGGGCTCAGCGCGTTCGGCCTGTCCCAGCAGCTCGGCATCAGCGCCGAGGAGGCGCGCGGGCTGATGGAGAACTACTTCGCCGGGTTCGGCGGGGTGCGTGACTACCTCCAGGAGGTGGTGGCCCGCGCCCGCCAGGACGGCTACACCTCCACCATCCTGGGCCGCCGCCGCTACCTGCCCGACCTGGTCAGCGACAACCGGCAGCGTCGGGAGATGGCCGAGCGGATGGCGCTCAACGCCCCGATCCAGGGTTCGGCGGCCGACATCATCAAGGTCGCGATGCTGCACGTCGACAGCGCGCTGCGCGAGGCCGGGCTGCGGTCCCGGATGCTGCTGCAGGTGCACGACGAGCTGGTCTTCGAGGTCGCGCCGGGCGAGCGGGAGGCGTTGGAGGCGCTGGTGCGTAAGCAGATGGGCGAGGCGTACCCGCTGTCGGTGCCGCTGGAGGTGTCGGTGGGCGAGGGCCGCGACTGGAACAGCGCCGACCACTGACACCCCGCCGCCGTCCCACCCGCGCCACCACCCGCCCGCCCCGGCGGTGATCAAGGAGTTTGTGTCCCCGAACGGGCTCTGGCGTGACACAAACTCCTTGGTCACCTCACAGGAGGCGACGGCGGCGAGAGGAGGGGCGAGTGCGCAGGGGCGGCGGCCTGGAGGGCGGCGGCCAGGCGGTCGCGGACGGCCACCTGGGCCGCGATCCGGGCGTCCAGCACGGCCAGCCGCTCCCGGCCGACCCGCAGCCCGGCCACTGACGGCGGCGCGGACGCCACGTCCCCGTCCAGGCAGGGCAGGAAGATCCGCACGTCGTCGAGCGTCAGCCCGGCGTCGAGCAGGTGACGGATGTTGCGGACCCGGGTGACCACCGCGTCGTCGTACTCGCGGTAGCCGTTCGCGGCCCGGGCCGAGGCGATGAGCCCGTGTTCCTCGTAGTGCCGCAGGGCACGCGGCGTGCAGCCCGTCGCCTTCGCCACCGCGCCGATCCGCACCGCTGTCACCGTCCTCTCACGCGACCACCGCGCCCCCGTCCACCGGCAGCACCACGCCGGTGACGAAGCCCGCCTCCGGCCCGCACAGCCGCCGGATCGCCCAGGCTACGTCCTCCGGGCGGCCGATCCGGCCCGCCGGGGTGTGCGCGAGCTGCCAGTCCCGCACCGCCGCGCGGCGCTCGGGGGACAGGCCACTGTGCACCCCGATGGGGGTGTCGATCGCGCCGGGCGCCACCGCCACCACCCGGATGCCGCGCGGTGCGAGTTCCACCGCCCAGCTGCGGGTCAGCGAGTCCAGCGCGGCCTTGCCGGCCGCGTACACCGAACTGCCCGGCCAGGCGCGCAGGCCGACCGACGTGGTGACGTTGACCAGCACACCGCGTGTCGCGGCGAGCGCCTCGACGGCGGCGTGCGCCAGCCGGACGGGCGCGAGGAGGTTCGTCTCCAGTTGCCGCCGGGCGGCGTCCTCGTCCAGATCCGCCAGCGGCCCGCCGCCGGCCACGCCCGCGTTGTTGACCAGGACGTCCAGGCGGCCGTACCGGTCGAGCGCGGCGCTGACGATCCGGCCGGGCCCGTCGGGCGCGGTGACGTCGGCGGTCAGTGGCGTGATGTCCGGCCGGCCGGCGGCGGTCTCCGACAGCGGCGCGGCGCGCCGGCCGACGGCGACGACGGCGTACCCGGCGGTGGCGAGGGCGTGTGCGGTGGCCCGGCCGATGCCGGTGCCCGCACCGGTGACCACGGCGACGCGTGGTGTGCGGCGTTCCATGCCGGCATCGTCCGACCCTGCCGCCTGCGGCAGGGTCAAGTCAGAGGCCGAGCAGGACGGGCATCGCGTTTACCGCGCCGTGCACCACGAGCAGCGGCCACATGCGGCGGTACCGCGACCACAGGTAGCCGAGGAACAGCCCGGCGACCCCCTGGTTCACGATCACCGACGCCAGGTCGACGGCGGGACGGCCGCTGCCCTGGATGGCCACGTGCCAGACCGCCCACACCAGCGACGCGAGCACGATCGCCGGCCAGCGTCCCAGCAGCGACTCCCACCGGGTCTGCAGCCACCGCCGGTAGAAGACCTCCTCCAGCAGCGCGTTCACCGCGAAGGCCACCAGCAGCGTCACGGCCAGCTCGACCGGCGTGACGGTCCGCCCCCAGTCGCTCGCCGGCACGGCCAGCGGCGTCGCGTAGCTGAGCGCCAGCCACACCGCCACCGGCAGCGCCGGACCCCACCCGTGGGCGGCGTCCGCCGGGGCCGGGCCGGGCCGCCACCCTGGCGGCCGGCGGCGCGCGGCCAGGAACACCACGAGGGGTACGCCGAGCAGCAGCGCGAGCTTCAACACCGTGTACGCGGGTTCGCCGCCCAGCAGCGGCATGACGGCGGCGAACGCGATCCCGGCCAGCAGCAGCGGCACCGCCTCGCGGTACGGCGCGACCGGGTCCGGCCACCTCGGGTCGGGCGCGGGCGGGATCAGCCGGATCAGCGCGATCCCGGCCAGTGCCGGGATCCAGCGGCTCCACATCGGCACGGTGCCGTCGTGGTCGGCGCTGTAGCGGATGCCGGTGTTCCCGGTGGTCACCAGGAGGAGCGCCGCGACGGCGATCAGGCCGAGGCCCGCCAGGAGGACCACCCGTCCGGCGCGGGGATGACGGCCGGCGGTCGGGACGTCTGTCGTCATCGCCGGCACGGTACCAACGCGCGGCGAACGGACCGGGCGGGCTCAGCCCTTGAGCGGGTCGTGCCCCCAGTTCATCAGCGACCAGCGCCACCTGGTGTCCCGCACGTCCCCGGACGGCCGCTGGGCGAGGTGGCGGTGGACGTACCCGATCACCTTGCGCATGTGCTTGTAGTCGGCGGCGGTCAGGTCGGCGCGCTTGCGGCGCAGCAGGTCGACGATGCGCCGGCCGGAGTCGTGCCCGACCGACTCGCCGCCGGCGGTGCCCTTCTTGTGCCAGCCGACGTGCTTGGACTCCTCGGTCTCCAGCCAGCGGGACAGCTCACCGGGCTTCATGTTCACCGCGTCGGTGAACTCCCGGTACGTCTGCTGCGGGTCCTCAGCGCGACTCATGGCGCAGCACCTCCGGGCGGTGGGCGACGTCGCGGCCCGAGTCGTCGTTGGTGATCCGGTACTGCGGCTGCTCCGGCGAGGCGTTCACGGTGTGCCCGCGGACGTGGGTGCGCTCGGTCAGCTTCTCCTTGACGACGCCGTACGCCCGGCCGCTGTGGCTGGCCCAGGAGACGTGGTCCCCGGCGTGGAACTCCTTCTCGGCCATGCCGCCCGGTTACCCGGAGTGGATACCGAGTAACGGCGTCGTCAGGGCCGGATCTCCGCGATCGGCAGCTTGATCGCGAAGGGCTCGGGCAGCTCGATCACCTCGCTGCTGTCGTCCACCAGCTCGTACTGCCGCTCGCCGCCCGGGCCGATCCGGTCACCGAGGCGGTACGCGTAGAGGTGCACCGGATCCTGCTCGATCCGCCAGTAGAAGGGGATCCCCGCGGCGGCGTACTCGCCCGGCTTGGCGAACCGGTCGACGCGCCGGGTGCCGGGGGAGACGATCTCGACGGCCAGGACGACGTCCGCCGGTCGCAGGAGGGACCTGTCGCTCGGCAGCCCGGCGTGGTGGAGCAGGACGTCCGGTTGCCGGCTGGTGTTGGGGCTGAGCCCGACTCCGACGGCTTGGGACGCCCGCAGGTGAGCCGGTGCGTGCGATCGAAGCCAGAGCCACAGCAGGCTGGAGATTGTCTGGTGGCCCAGGGTGGGGGAGGGTGTCACCTGGAAGACTCCGTCGACGAGTTCGACGCGGGGGGCGTCGTCCGGCAGGGTGAGCAGATCCTCCAGCGTGTAGTCCGCACGCTGCTGCCGCATCGGGTCCGGACACCAGGGGCCAGGTGATGTCGGGATGGGCTCGGCGCTCATGCGGCGAGCGTACCGCCGGGTGCCGGAGCTCGTGTCGCACCGGACGTGCGACGCGCTCAGCCCGTGGGCTTCTCGGTGACGAAGATCGCGGTGCCGGGGAACAGCCGGCCGCGCAACGGGCTCCACTGCCCCCAGATGCCCTCGTGCCCGGCCGGCCACTCCGGCTCCACCAGGTCCAGCAGCCGGAACCCGGCGCCGACCAGCTCCCGGATCCGGTCGCCCAGGGTGCGGTGCTGCTCGACGTACGTGGCCACGCCGTGCTCGTCCTGCTCGACGTAGGGGGAGCGGTCGAAGTACGAGTGCACGGCGGTCAGCCCGCCCTCGCCCGGGTCGTCCAGGAAGATCCAGCGCATCGGGTGGGTGACCGAGAAGACCCACCGGCCGCCGGGGCGCAGCACCCGGGCCACCTCGCGCATCGCCGCCGCCGAGTCGTCCACGAACGGGATCGCGCCGAACGCGGTGCAGACCGTGTCGAACGCGGCGTCGGCGAACGGCAGGGCGAGCGCGTCGGCCTGCACCAGCGGCACGCGTACCCCGGTGCGTTCGGCGGCCTCGGCGGCGTGCCGCAACATGCCGGCGGACAGGTCCAGCGCGACCGGCCGGGCGCCCTGGGCGGCGAGCCAGCGGGCGGCGGCGGCCGCCCCGGCGCCGAGTTCGAGGATCCGCCGGCCGGCCACGTCGCCGAGCAGCCGCGCGTCGGCCTCGCGCAGGCCCTCCGGGCACCAGACGAAGTCGGCGTCACCGAGGAACGCGCCGTGCTCTGCCTGGTACGCGTCGGCGTCGGTGTCCCACCACCCGCGGTTGGCCCGGCGGATCTCACCGGCGTCGACCCGTCGGCGGGTCACCCTGTCGTCGTCCACCCGTCCACGCTAGGTCCGGCGGCGTCCGGCCGGTCGGGTGGGGTGGCGGTTGGGACGGGTGTGACGGACGAGACAGCTGTGGCCCCTTACCGCGCAAAATCTCCGCTTTCGCAGCGGATGAGTTCGCGCGGACCCGGGAGGGCTTGCACGCTGTGGTAATGCAGCGGGTAGGCTAGACGATGCGCTCGCGGATCGTGTGCCTCGGCAGGGAGCAGGTGCGCGGTCACCGGAGCCACTAATGATCTTCTCGCGTCGATCGTTCGGTGTGCCCGGCGACGGATCCGTTGGCGCGGCAGAGTCACCGCGACACCCATGCCCGCTGTGACAACCCATCCGACCGGAGCAACCGCCCACATGACGAGCAGCATCGAGGCCACCTCGAGCGCCAACAAGGTCACCCACGACGACCTCGGCTCTGAGGAAGCTTTCCTCGCCGCGATCGACGAGACCATCAAGTACTTCAACGACGGCGACATTGTCGAAGGCACCGTCGTCAAGGTCGATCGGGACGAGGTCCTGCTCGACATCGGCTACAAGACCGAGGGTGTCATCCCCTCTCGGGAGTTGTCGATCAAGCACGACGTGGACCCGGCCGAGGTCGTTTCGGTGGGCGACCACATCGAGGCCCTCGTCCTCCAGAAGGAGGACAAGGAGGGTCGGCTGATCCTCTCCAAGAAGCGGGCGCAGTACGAGCGGGCCTGGGGCACGATCGAGAAGATCAAGGACGAGGACGGCGTCGTCCGCGGTTCGGTCATCGAGGTCGTCAAGGGTGGTCTCATCCTCGACATCGGCCTGCGCGGCTTCCTGCCCGCGTCGCTCGTCGAGATGCGGCGTGTGCGTGACCTGCAGCCGTACGTCGGCCGCGAGCTCGAAGCCAAGATCATCGAGCTGGACAAGAACCGCAACAACGTGGTCCTGTCCCGCCGTGCCTGGCTGGAGCAGACGCAGTCCGAGGTGCGCACCGAGTTCCTCAACAAGCTGCAGAAGGGGCAGGTCCGCAAGGGCGTCGTCTCCTCGATCGTCAACTTCGGCGCGTTCGTCGACCTGGGCGGCGTGGACGGCCTCGTGCACGTCTCCGAGCTGTCCTGGAAGCACATCGACCACCCGTCCGAGGTCGTCGAGGTGGGCCAGGAGGTCGAGGTCGAGGTCCTGGACGTCGACCTGGACCGCGAGCGGGTCTCGCTGTCGCTGAAGGCGACGCAGGAGGACCCGTGGCGTCAGTTCGCCCGCACCCACGCGATCCAGCAGATCGTGCCGGGTAAGGTCACCAAGCTGGTGCCGTTCGGCGCGTTCGTCCGGGTGGACGACGGCATCGAGGGCCTGGTCCACATCTCCGAGCTGGCCGAGCGCCACGTGGAGATCCCGGAGCAGGTCGTGCAGGTCGGCTCCGAGGTCATGGTCAAGGTCATCGACATCGACCTGGAGCGCCGCCGGATCTCGCTGTCGCTCAAGCAGGCCAACGAGGGCTTCGTCGAGGGCGAGGAGCACTTCGACCCGACCCTCTACGGCATGGCCGCGACCTACGACGAGCAGGGCAACTACATCTACCCGGAGGGCTTCGACCCGGAGACGGGCGAGTGGCTCGAGGGCTACGACAAGCAGCGCGAGACCTGGGAGCAGCAGTACGCCGAGGCACGTCAGCGCTGGGAGGCCCACACCAAGCAGGTGCAGACCTCCCGCGCCGCCGACGCCGAGGCCGCTGCCAACCCGGCTCCGCCCGCCACCAGCGGCACCACCACCTCGACCTCGGCCCCGAGCCGTCAGGCCGAGGAGCCGGCCGGCACGCTCGCGACCGACGAGGCGCTCGCCGCGCTGCGGGAGAAGCTCGCCGGCGGCAAGTGACCGGACGCTGACGCCGGCTCGTCCCACCGGACGAGCCGGCGACCGCCTCTGACGACGGGCCCCGTCCCCGCGTTCCGCACCAGCGGAGCGCCGGGGGCGGGGCCCGCGTCGTGTGCCGGGACGGTTTGGCATGTGGACGAGCGATCCGGTTGACTGTCCGGGTGCTGAAGGTGGGGCTGACCGGCGGAATCGGATCGGGCAAGAGCGCGGTGGCGAGCCGCCTCGCCGCGCTGGGCGCGGTGATCGTCGACTCGGACCGCATCGCCCGCGAGATCGTCGCGCCCGGCACCGACGGGCTGGCCGAGGTGGTCGCCGCCTTCTCCGACAGGGTCCTCGACGCCGACGGGGCGCTGGACCGGGCCGCCCTCGGCGCGCTGGTCTTCGGCGACGAGGCCGCCCGCCGCACGCTCGAAGGGATCACCCACCCCCGGGTACGCGCACGCAGCGCCGAACTGGTCGCCGCCGCCCCCGCCGACGCGATAGTCGTCAACGACGTCCCGCTGCTGGTCGAGGTGGGGCTCGCGCCCACGTACCACCTGGTGGTCGTGGTGCAGACGGCCGTGCCGACCCGGATGGCCCGGCTGACCCGCGACCGGGGCATGGCCGCGGCGGAGGCGCAGCGGCGCATCGCCGCGCAGGCCGACGACGCCACCCGGCGCGCGGTCGCCGACGTGCTGCTGGCCAACGACGGCACGCTCACCGAGCTGCACGCCGCCGTGGACGCCCTCTGGCGGGACCGCCTGGTGCCCTACGAGCGCAACGTCCGCGAGCGCCGCGCCGTGCCGGCCGACCCGGCGGCGCTCGCCGGGCCGGACCCGACCTGGCCCGAGCAGTACGCCCGGCTGGCCGCCCGGATCCGCCACGCGGCGGGCGGTGACGTCCGGGTCGACCACGTCGGCTCCACCGCCGTGCCGGGGCTGGCCGCGCCGGACGTGATCGACATCCAGGTGACTGTCTCCTCGCTGGACGAGGCGGACGGGCCGATCGCGCAGCGGCTGGCCGAGGCGGGCTTCCCGCGCCTGCCGGGTGACTGGTGGGACGTCCCCCGGCAGCCGGAGCCGGTGCGCTGGCCCAAGCGGCTGCACGGCGGCGCGGACCCGGGGCGTCCGGTGCGGCTGCACCTGCGCGAGGCCGGCTCGCCCGGCTGGCGGTACGCGCTGCTGATGCGCGACCACCTGCGCGCCGACCCGGCGCGGCGGGCCGACTACCTGCAGGTGAAGCGGGAGCTGGCGGCCACCGCGCCGGAGCACGCGGCGTGGGGCACTGTCAACGACCCGTGGTTCGACGAGGAGCACCTGCGCGCCGAGGAGTGGGCCGCGCAGACCGGCTGGCGTCCCTGACGCTCACCCCCGGCGTCGCGCGCGGCGGCGGGCGGGTCAGCGCGACGCCGGGCCCGGTGGACCGGCGGACACACGGCCCGGCGTGAGGTCGAGCCGGACCCAGACACCGGACCCGGTGCGCAGTTCCAGCCGGCGTGGCAGCCCACCGCGGTCGAGCCACCAGCGCCTGCCGCCCGGCACCTCGACCACGTCGACGGTCCGGTCGGCGACCCGGTCCTCCCGTACCCGGACGGCGTCTCCGTCCGGCGCGTGCGTCCCGGCGCGCAGCGCCGCGTCGATCAGCCGGTCCAGGTCGTCGCCGGGCGGGCGCGCGGGCGCCGCGAGCAACCCGGGCGGCATCGGCGTCGGCGGCGTGGCCGGCCCGTCGGGGGACCGGTGCGCCTTGGCCACCCGGCCCGGCCGGACCCAGCGCAGGGTGCGCCGGCCGCTGCCGTCCTCGATCACCACCAGGTACGCCGACGAGGTAGCCCAGCTCAGCGTGCCCGTGCCGCGCAGGGTGGCGGACGGGCCGAGCGGGGCGGTCACGGTCACCGCCGCGCCGCCGACGGCGCGCAGGCGGGCGGGCAGCGCGGCCAGCCGCTCGGCCTCGTCGTCGGTGAGGGCACGGGGTTGCCCGGGCCGGCCGCCGAGGGCGTCCACCGGGTGCAGCGTGGGCCGGTCCGCGCGGCTCAGCTCGACGGTGACCGGGGTGCCGTCGGCCAGCCGTCCGGCGAGCCGGTGCAGGCGGGCGTCGGCGTCCAGCCAGAGCGTGGGCCGCGGGTCGCCCGGCACGGCGAGCGGGGCCTGGAGCACGTCCACCGGGATGCCGCCGACGCTGTCGTGGCGCAGCCACCGGCCGTCGGCGCCGGGCGGGTCGACCCGCCCGGCGCCGAGCCCGATCAGCAGGTCGCGTACCGCGCCCAGGCCGTGCCCGCCGCCCGGGGCCCGCATCCGCCAGCCGTCAGTGGGCGGCACCAGCGGGGGCCGGGCCGGCGTGGGGAGCGCGCCGGGGTCGGGGCGCACGAGCAACGCGGAGCCGGTGGCCTGGGCCAGGCCCCGGTCGGCGTCCGCGCCGGGGCCGCCGACGTCCAGGTAGACCAGGGGGCGGGCCCAGTCGACCCAGCCGACCAGTTCGGTACGGGCGCCGCCGGCGCCCACAGTGACCCGGACGCCGGCGCGTACGTCGCGCAGGTTGGTGACCCGCAGCGCGGCCACCCGGTCGGCCTCGGCGGAGGTGAGCGGGCGAGTCGTCCCGGCCGGTGCGTCGGGCCCGGGCGTCCCGGTCAGCAGCGCGGCGACCAGCGCCGTCGCGGAGATCACGGCGGCGCCGGCGAGCGCGGCGAGCATGATCCGGCGGCGGCCCGGCCCGTCCGGTGGGTCGTCGGCGCCGTCCAGTTCCGGGCCGCCTCCGGGCCGGGCCGGGTGAGCGGGGGAGCGGCCGGTGACGAGCTCGCGGCGGCGCCGGCCGGCCACGGTGGCGGGCCGGGCCGGCGTGCTGGTGCGGGCGCGGCGGTGCCGGCGGCCGGGCTCACGGGGCACGGACTGGTCGCCGCCGCCGCGGGCGGTGAGGCGGCGGGGGCGACCCGCGCCGCGCGGGCGGCCGGCGTCGTCGGCGGACGGGGGCGCGCCGGTGTCGGGCGGCTCGCGTCGCGGCCGGCGGTCGGGAGAGGTCCCCACGAGTGGAAAACGCGAGAGCGGGGTTTCGGTGACGAGCAGGGGCGCTCGCGGCGGCCGGTCAGCGCCTGCGCGCGACCACCGTCGGCGCGCACGCCGGTCGACCCGGGTGCTGCGGCCCTGGCGCCGGGGGCAACCGGCCCTCGGAAGGGGGCGGTCGCCGGCCCGGTCGGCCGCCGCGAGCGGCCTACGGTACGAGGGTAAACCCGTGAGATGAGCCACACAATGGGAATATCGAAGCTGATCAGGGACGGTCCGTGGTCGTGGCCGGAAGTGTCGGACCGCGGGCGTACGGTTGGTGTCATGGCGCTCGACATTCCCCGGCTCGACGGCCGCTTCCAGGTCGTCAGTGAGTTCCAGCCGGCCGGTGACCAGCCGGCTGCCATCGACGAGCTTGAGCGTCGCGTGCGGCGCGGCGACCGCAACACGGTGCTGCTCGGCGCGACCGGCACCGGCAAGAGCGCCACCACGGCGTGGCTGGTCGAGCGGCTGCAGCGGCCGACCCTGGTGCTCGCCCCCAACAAGACCCTCGCGGCCCAGCTGGCGAAGGAGTTCGGCGAGCTGCTGCCGCGCAACGCCGTCGAATACTTCGTCTCCTACTACGACTACTACCAGCCCGAGGCGTACATCCCGCAGACCGACACCTACATCGAGAAGGACTCCTCGATCAACGAGGAGGTCGAGCGGCTGCGGCACTCGGCCACCATGTCGCTGCTCACCCGGCGCGACGTCATCGTGGTCGCCACCGTCTCGGCGATCTACGGGCTGGGCACGCCGGAGGAATACCTCGACCGGGCCGTGCGGGTGAAGGTGGGGCAGGAGCTGGACCGTGACCAGTTGCTGCGGCGGCTGGTCGACATCCAGTACACGCGCAACGACATGGCCTTCCAGCGCGGCACCTTCCGGGTCCGCGGCGACACGCTGGAGATCATCCCGGCGTACGAGGAGCTGGCGGTCCGCATCGAGCTGTTCGGTGACGAGATCGAGAAGCTCTACTACCTGAACCCGCTGACCGGTGACGTGGTCCGCGAGGTCGACAGCTTGATGATCTTCCCGGCCACGCACTACGCCGCCGGCCCGGAGCGGATGGAACGGGCGATCCGCGACATCGAGGCCGAGCTGGGCGAGCGGCTGGCCGAGCTGGAGCGGCAGGGCAAGCTGCTGGAGGCCCAGCGGCTGCGCATGCGCACCACCTACGACATCGAGATGATGCGGCAGGTGGGCTTCTGCTCCGGCATCGAGAACTACTCCATGCACATCGACGGCCGGCTGCCCGGCAGCCCGCCGCACTGCCTGCTCGACTACTTCCCCGACGACTTCCTCACCGTGGTCGACGAGTCGCACGTGACGATCCCGCAGATCGGCGGCATGTACGAGGGCGACGCCTCCCGCAAGCGGATGCTCATCGACCACGGCTTCCGGCTGCCCAGCGCGGCGGACAACCGTCCGCTGCGCTTCGACGAGTTCCTGGAGCGGGTGGGCCAGATGGTCTACCTGTCCGCCACCCCCGGCCCGTGGGAGCTGGAGCAGGCGCAGGGCGAGTTCGTCGAGCAGGTGATCCGCCCCACCGGCCTGATCGACCCGGAGGTCGTGGTCAAGCCGACAAAGGGCCAGATCGACGACCTCATGCACGAGATCAAGCTGCGCACCGAGCGGGACGAGCGCGTCCTGGTCACCACGCTCACCAAGAAGATGGCCGAGGACCTCTCCGACTACCTGCTGGAGAACGGCATCCGGGTGCGCTACCTGCACTCCGAGGTCGACACGCTGCGCCGGGTCGAGCTGCTGCGCGAGCTGCGCAAGGGCGACTACGACGTGCTCGTCGGCATCAACCTGCTCCGGGAGGGTCTCGACCTGCCCGAGGTCTCCCTGGTGGCGATCCTCGACGCCGACAAGGAGGGGTTCCTGCGCAGCGGCCGGTCGCTGATCCAGACCATCGGCCGGGCGGCCCGTAACGTCTCCGGCCAGGTCCACATGTACGCCGACAAGATCACGCCGTCGATGGCGGACGCGATCGACGAGACCAACCGGCGCCGGGCCAAGCAGATCGCGCACAACGAGGCGAACGGCATCAAGCCGGAGCCGCTGCGCAAGAAGATCCACGACATCCTCGACGACATCTACCGCGAGGCGGAGGACACCGAGAACAGCAACGTCGGCGGTGCCGTGCGGCAGCTCTCCCGGGGCAAGGCGCCGGTGAAGGAGACCCGCAGCCGCCGGGGCGCCGCGACCACCCCGTCCCGCGAGGGCATGGCCCGGGCCGACCTGGCCAACCTCATCCAGGAGCTCAACGACCAGATGCTCGCCGCCGCGCGGGAGCTGCAGTTCGAGCTGGCCGCACGCATCCGGGACGAGGTCGCCGACCTCAAGAAGGAGCTGCGCGGGATGGACGCCGCAGGAGTCCGGTGACCGGCGTGACGGCCGGGGCGGCGCGATGCTGACCGAGGCCGTCGTCGCGCGCCCCGATCCGCGACTGCGCCAGTGGGTGGACAGCTACCTCGGCTACCGCGAGGACGTGTCCGTCCCGCTGGCGCGCCGGGAGGTGGCGGGCGCGTTCGTGGTGCTGATCCTGGGCTGGGGCGCCCCGATGGACGTCGCCGACCCGCGTGACCGGGCCCGGGGCGCGTACGGCACGAACGCCTTCCTGGCCGGCCCGTTCGACAGCTGGTGCGCCACCCGCACCGTGGGGACGGGCACCGGGGTCCAGGTGATGCTGACCGCCCCGGCGGCCCGCCGCCTGCTCGGGCTGCCGCTGGCCGAGCTGGCCAACCGGGCGGCGCCGGTCGACGCGGTGGCGGGCTGGCTGGCCCGGCTGCGCGACGAGCTGGCCGCAGCGCCGGGCTGGCCGGAGCGCTTCGCCCGGCTCGACGCCGCGCTGTCCGCGCGGCTGGCGGCGACCACGCCGGTGGACCCGCACCTGCTGGCCGCCTGGCGGCGGCTGGACGGCGGCGGGGAAGCGGTCGGCGTGGCCACGCTGGCCGAGGAGCTGGGCTGGTCGCGTCGCCACCTGTCGGTCCGGTTCCGACGGGAGTTCGGCCTGCCGCCGAGGACCGTCGCCCGTCTGCTGCGTTTCGACCGGGCGTACGCGAGCCTGGGCCGTACCGTGCTCACCGCGCCCTCCGCCGTGCCCGACGACACCGGCTGGGCGGAGCGGGCGGCCCGGTGGGGCTACTACGACCAGTCGCATCTGATCCGGGAGTTCCGCGAGTTCGCCGGCGTCACCCCGGCCGCGCTGGCCGGGCCGGGATCTCATTCGTCCAATCCGGCCTGACCGAGGCGGCGGCAGACTGGCGGCATGCAGAGCGTTTATCCCGTCTTGCGCTATCCCGACGTGCGAGCCGCCGTCGAATTCCTCTGTTCCGCGTTCGGCCTCACCGTGCGCGAGCTGCACGAGCTGCCCGACGGCACCCTGGTCCACGTCGAGCTGGAGTACGCCGGCGATCTGGTGATGCTCGGCCCGGGGCCGGCGCCGCAGCCCCGCCCGGCCGACGACGACTACCGCGTCTACCTGGCGATCGAGGACGTCGACGCGCATCACGAGCGGGCCGGGGCGGCCGGCGCGGAGATCATCAGGGCGCCGTTCGACACCGACTACGGCTCCCGTGACTACATCGCCCGCGACCTGTCCGGGCACGTCTGGTCGTTCGGCACCTACCGCCCCTGAACGACTGGCGCCTACTCCGGGCGTGGTAGCGCTGTGTGGGCGAGGTATTGCCGAGCGTGATGGTCATGCGTACTCTCCTCCCCTGGGAGGCGTGCATGCCGTTGTCAGCAAGTCCCGTGGTCCGGAGGGCGCGGCTCGGTGTGGAGCTGCGCCGGCTGCGCCGTCGCGAGTCGCTCACGTTGGAGCAGGTCTGCGTCCGGCTGGGTTGGGCGTCCACCTCGAAGCTGTCCCGCATCGAGCTGGGGCAGAGTCGGCCCGACCTGGCCGACGTGCTCGACCTGCTCGACGTCTATCAGGTGCCGTCACCGCAGCGGGACGAGCTGA
This sequence comes from Micromonospora sp. II, assembly GCF_001709195.1. Classification (NCBI taxonomy): domain Bacteria; kingdom Bacillati; phylum Actinomycetota; class Actinomycetes; order Micromonosporales; family Micromonosporaceae; genus Micromonospora; species Micromonospora sp. II. Next base: position 503,935 of record NZ_LYXF01000035.1, read on the forward strand.
TAGTCATCGCCCGGGACGCCGCCACCGGACGCGGCTGGTCCCGGGCGCTCGGCGAGATGGGCGAACGGCAGCGGGCGTACGTCGAGCTGGAGGCGGGCGCCGAGCGCATCGTCGAGTATCAGTGCGCGCTCGTGCCCGGCCTGCTCCAGACCCCGGCGTACGCCCGGTTGCGCGTATCGGCGGGCGCGGCGCTGACCGGGGACGTGGACGTGGAGGCCGAGGTCCGCGCCCGCGCGGCGCGTCAGGAGCTGCTGATCCGGCCGGATCCGCCGCACTACACGGCGCTGATCGACGAGCGGGTCTGCGACCCGGACGGCCTGCCCGGTGACGTGTGGCGTGACCAGATGCGGCATCTGCTCGCGCTCGCCGAGCGGCCTCGCGTCAGCGTCCGGCTGCTGCCCGGCGCGTCCTGCGGCGACGGCCCGCACCCGCTCGCGCCGTTCTCCTACTACGCCTACCCCGATCCGGCGGACCCGCGCACCGTGCTGGTGGAGACGCTGACCACCGACGTGCGCCTGGTGTCCGAGACGGACGTGAGCCACTACGAACGGGTCATCGAGCGGCTGCTCGCGGTCGCGCTGCCACCCGATGCCACGGCCGAGCTGGTGGCCCGGCGGCTGGGCGCCGCGCCGGTGCCCCGTCAGCGCGATCCGCACGACCTGGGCTGACCGGCGCGAGCTGGATCGACCGGCACGAGCTGGCGCGGCCACCGGGCCCGGCGCCCCCGATGACCGTCGGGGCCGGTGGCCGCGCAGCGCGCAGGCTACGGCACGGGTACGACAGTTCAGGCCGGGACGTCGGTGAAGTGCTCGACCAGCGGCGGCCCCGCGAAGTACGGGCCGATCAGCCCGCGCCACTGCGCGAACCGGTCGGTCTGGCGGAAGTTCACGTCGTGCGCCTCGACCGAGTCCCACTCGACCAGCAGGACGAACCGGGTGGGCGACTCCACGCCCCGGGTCATCCGCACGGAACGGCAGCCCTCGGCGCCGGCGAGGATCGGCCGTGCCTGCGCGTAGGCGGCGGCGAAGTCGTCCTCGTTTCCGGGCGTCACATCGATCAGCGCGACCTCAAGAACCATGTCCGCAGCCTGCCATGCCACCCCGCCGGGTGTACGCACCGGGGGAGACGCCCGGGCGAGAGTTGCTGGGCTAGCCTCCTAGGATGCGCTACGCGGGGTGAGGCGGCGCACGTCACCCAGCCGTACGACGGCCCGGAGATGCGGCACCTGGGTGTGATGGTGAACAATGGCGCCCGAGGAGGGGAGTATTCCCTCGCGGTGGAGTCGTCAGCACGGAAGAGCGCCGGTACCTTACGGTGGCCCGACCCGGCTCCGTCGGTCGGAACCTGCTGTCAGGCTCCGGCGGAAGAGACCTCCGACAGTCACCCCTGTCAGCGTCGACGCACCCCTGCAGCCCACCCGGCGTACGGTGTGCCCGAGGCCGCGTGTCTGCCGGAGGATGGATTTGAACGTGTCCGCATTGGTGTGGGCGGTAACGCTGATCGCGATGATCGCGGTCCTGCTCGCCGACCTGTTCATCATCGGCCGGCGACCGCACGAGCCCAGCGTCCGCGAGTCCAGCCTCTGGGTGGGCTTCTACGTCGGCCTGGCGCTGATCTTCGGCGGGGTGCTCTGGCTGACCGCCGGTGGCCGCGTGGCGGGGGAGTTCTACACCGGCTGGCTCACCGAGTACAGCCTCTCGGTGGACAACCTCTTCGTCTTCGTCATCATCATGGCCCGCTTCGGGGTGCCCCGGCAGTATCAGCAGAAGGTGCTGCTCGTCGGCATCATCCTGGCGCTGGTCATGCGCGGCGGCTTCATCGCGGCCGGCGCGGCGCTGATCTCCCAGTTCTCCTGGGTGTTCTACATCTTCGGCGCGTTCCTCATCTACACCGCGGTGAACCTGGCCCGGCAGGGCGAGCCGGACGAGGACGAGTTCAGCGAGAACGTGCTGATCCGGTGGAGCCGGCGGGCGCTGCCGCTGTCCCGGGACTACGACGGGGCGAAGATCACCACCCGGGAGAACGGTCGGCGGCTGTTCACCCCGATGCTGATCGTGATGATCGCGATCGGCACCACCGACCTGATCTTCGCGCTCGACTCGATCCCGGCGATCTTCGGCATCACCCAGGAGCCGTACCTGGTCTTCACCGCCAACGTCTTCGCGCTGATGGGGCTGCGGCAGCTCTACTTCCTGCTCGGCGGCCTGCTGGACCGGCTCATCTACCTCAGCTACGGCCTCGCCGTGGTGCTCGGCTTCATCGGCGTGAAGCTGATGCTGGAGGCGCTCGCCGACAACCACCTGCCGTTCATCAACGGCGGCGAGCCCGTGGGGTGGGCCCCGCACATCCCGATCTGGCTGTCGCTCACCGTCATCCTCGGCACCCTGGCCGTGGCCACTGCGGCAAGCCTGGCGAAGTCGTCGCGGGACCGGCGACGGGAGCTGGTCAAGACCCGCCCCTGACCGCAGGGTCAGACGCGGTGCGCGCCGACGAGCGTGGCGGCCCGGTCGGCGGGCAGCTCCTCCTCGACCACCCGGCGGGTCAGGTAGCAGGCGTGCAGCATCCGGCGCCGGCCGCCGTGCGGCTCGGCCGAGACGATCCCGACGTGGTGGACGCGCCGGCCGGGCCGCGCGAAGAAGTAGAGGTCGCCGGGACGTTCGTCGCCGAGCGCCACCGGCGTCGTCGCGTCCGCCTGGTCGTCGGCGTCGCGGGGGAGCGTGATCCCGTGCCGCCGCCAGGCCAGGTGGACCAGCCCGGAGCAGTCGATGCCGTCGGTGGACAGGCCGCCCCAGACGTAGAGCAGGTCACGCAGCCGCTCGGCGACCGCGAGCACCTCCTTGGCCTCGGGGCGTTCGGCCGGCAGCGGCACCAGGTCGCCCTCCGGGGCCCACAGCAGGTCGGCCCGACCCGGTACGCGGACCGGTCGCCCGCCGTCCACCGGCCGCCCGGCCGACTCCAGGCGGGTGCCGAGCACCAGGCCGCGAAGCGCGGGTGCGCCGCCCGGCGAGGCGTGCAGCGTGGTGTGGGCGACGTCGACGGTCAGCGCGGCGCCGGCCGGCTCGGCGGTGGTCAGGTGGGCGGTCCGCACCCAGCCCGGGTAGCCGTCGGCGCCGTGTTTCGCGGCGGGCTGGCCGAGCGCGACGACGCGGGCCCAGCCGTCCGGCCGCGTCTCGGTGATCCGTACCGGCTCGCCGAGCAGCAACTGGGTCAGGACGCAGTCACCGACCCGCTGGTCGCGGTCCATCCCGGCGATCCAGCCGGCGACGTCGGGGCAGTCGGCGAGAGCGGGCCGGTCGATCGGGCGCACCGCATCGGGTGCTGTCCACAGGGTCGCCACCGGCACCCGTACGACGGCCTGTCGGCACGGTTGAGGCGCCACGCGTACCCCTCTCTGGAATGCTTCTCCGGGCGACCATATGAAAAATTCTGCCGCTACTCAACCATGTGACTGAATTTTAGCTTCACGGAGGCCGGTGACGCCGAGACCCGGCGCGTCCGGCAGCAGCACGCTCGCGCCCTCGTACCGGATGCCGCCGGTCACCGGCGACCAGGCCAGCCACCAGGCGGCGTCGAGGTCCGACACGGCGGTGGTGCCGTAGGCGGCGACCAGGCTGGCGGCGGCGCCCACGCCGACCGGGCCCTCCATCATCGAGCCGACGATGGTGCCCATGCCGTGCGCGGCGGCCAGGTCCAGCAGCGTGCGGGCCGGTTGCAGCCCACCGCACTTGGCCAGCTTCACGTTGACCATGTCGGCGGCCCGCCGCCGGATCACCTCGACCATGTCCCGCACGTCGAAGACCGACTCGTCGGCCAGGATCGGCAGCCCGACCCGGTCGCTGACCCAGGCCAGCCCGTCCAGGTCACGGCGGTGCACCGGCTGCTCGACCAGTTCGACGTCGAGCCCCGCGTCCTCGATCGCGCGGATCACCCGCACCGCCTCCCGGGGCGTCCAGCCCTGGTTGGCGTCCAGCCGGATGCGCACGTCCGGCCCGACCGCGGCCCGCACCGCGCGCACCCGGTCCAGGTCGCCGCGGGCGTCGGTGCCGACCTTGAGCTTGAGCACCCCGAACCCCTCGGCACCGCGCCGCGCCGCCGTCGCGGCCAGGTCGACCGCGTCGCCGGCGGCCAGCGTGACATCCGTCGGCACCCGCAGCGCCGTGCCGCCGAGCAGACGCACCAGGGGTACGCCGAGCCGCCGCGCGGCCAGGTCGTGCAGCGCCACGTCGAGCGCCGCCTTCGCCGACTCGTTGCCGACCACGGCGCGACGCACCAGGGCGCAGCCCGCCTGGAGATCGTCGGCGTCCCGGCCGATCAGCAGCGGCGCGAGCAGTTCGCGTACGCACGCCTCGGCGCCGGCCACCGACGCGCCGGTCACCTGCCAGACCTGCGGCGCCTCACCGAAACCCGAGCGGCCGTCGCCGTCGATCACCTCCACGACCAGCGTGTCCACTGTGGTGGTGCGGCGCAGCGCGGTGACGAACGGGGTGTGTAAGGGGGCCGACAGACGGTGGGTGCGTACCGCGGCGATGGTCATGTGGGGCACCCTATAGCCAACTGGCGGCGAGCAGGGGAGGGCCGATGACCGGGCGGGAATGGGAGCTGGTGGGCGCGCCGAACGCGCGTGACCTGGGCGGACTGCCGACGACAGACGGGCGGCGGGTACGCGCCGGGCGGCTCATCCGCACGCCCGCGCTGGGCCGGCTCACCGACGAGGACCTGCCGGTGCTGGGCAAGCTCGGCCCGGCCTGCGTGGTGGACCTGCGTGACGTCCACGAGCAGGCGGTGGCCCCGCCGGACCGGCTGGCCGGTGCGCCCCGCGTGGTGCACCTGCCCGTCTACGACGCGGCGCATCCCGTCTTCACGTACGTCTCGGCGGTGCTGCAGGGCCACGACCTGAACGCCTACGCGGCGCTGGCCCGGGAGGGCATGCCGGGGGCGATGACGGCGATCTACCGCTGGTTCGTCACCGGCGAGTCGGCGCGGGCCGGTTTCAGCGCGGCGGTGCGGCTGGCCGTCGAGGACGCGAACCTGCCGCTGCTGTTCCACTGCTCGGCCGGCAAGGACCGCACCGGCTGGCTGTCGGTGGTGCTGCTGACCGCGCTGGGCGTCCAGGAGGAGGCGATCCGCGCCGACTACCTGGTGCACAACGAGCTGACCGAGAGCCTGCGCGAGGTGCTGCTGTCCGCGATGATCCAGCGCCGGCCGGACCTGGATCCGGCGGTGGCGCGGCCGCTGCTGGAGGTGCGCCCGGAATACCTGGACGCCGCCTACGACGAGGTGCGCCGGACGCACGGCTCGTTCGAGGCGTACCTGCGCGACGGTCTGGGGGTGACCGACGCGGACCGCGCGGCGCTGCGCGAGCGGCTGCTGGAGTAGCCGGGTCAGCCGGCCAGGTCGTGCCGCGCCGCCCAGACCCGCGCGGAGACGTGCGCGATCAGCCGGCAGGCGTCGTCCTCCACCTCGTCGCCGTCCGCGCCGCCGTCGGCCAGGTCGGTGGTGGTGCAGACGACGATCGTGTACGGCGGCGCGTCGTCCGGGAAGACCACGCCGGCGCCGTGGCGCACGCCGCGCACCCAGCCGTTCTTGTGCGCGATGCGGGTGCCGTCGGGCAGCCCGGCGGCCAGGTCCTCGCGGTGCTCCTGGGCGGCGAGCACGTCGAGCATGGCCGCGCAGGCAGACGGCGAGGCGAGCGGGCCGGGCCGGGTCGCGCCGAGCGCCAGCTCGCCGAGCAGGGCGGCCAGGTCGGCGGCGGTGACCAGGTTGTCGATGCCGGAGTCGCGGGCGGCGAAGTCCTCGATGCCGCGGCCGGTGACGCTGTGCCGCCCCCCGGCGAGCGCCCACGCCCGCGCCACGGCGGGCAGCCCCACCTGGCCGATGCAGATGTTCGTGGCCAGGTTGCTGGACCGGACGATCATCCGTTCGGCGAGCCAGCGCAGCGGCGCGTCCCCGCCGACGCGGTCCCAGACCGCCTCGTCGTTGTCGTAGTTCCGGGCGTTGGCGAACCGGGGCGCGCCGGGCAGCGCGGAGTCGAACGAGTTGCGCACCGGCACCGGCGCGTCCAGGTCGAGCCGGCCGGCCTCGGCGGCGCGGAACAGCGCCACCAGCACGGCGAGCTTCATGGTGCTCGCCGCGTAGTGGGTGGCGTCGGCGCGCCGCGTCCACGCCGGCCGCGCGCCGGGCCGGCCCACGTACGCGGAGATGGTGCCGGGCACCTTGTCCAGGTGCGCGTCGAGCTCCTCCCAGGTCATGGGGGCACCGTAGCCGATCTGCGGGGCAGCGGCGGGCCCGGTGCGGGGCTAGCGTGCGGAGATGACGACCCCGTTGTACGACGGCATCGCCGACTGGTACGAGGAGTACGCCAGCGAGACCTCGTCGGTCTACATGGACCGGATCCGGTCGGTGCTGGCCGGCCTGCTGGGCGAGGGCCCGGGCCGCTGCCTGGACCTGTGCTGCGGCACCGGCGCGCACGCGGCCGAGCTGCGCCGTCTCGGATGGACGCCGGTGGGTGTGGATCTGTCCGGCGGGCAACTGCGCCACGCCCGGTCGCGGCTGCCGGTGGCCCGGGCTGACGCGACAGCGCTGCCGCTGGCCGCCGGCGCGGTGCCGGCCGCGGTGTGCGTGCTCGCGCACACCGACATGCCCGACTATCCGGCCGCGCTCGCGGAGGCGGCGCGGGTGCTGGCGCCCGGTGGCCGGCTGGTGCACGTCGGGGTGCACCCGTGTTACGTGGGCGCGTTCGCCGACCGGTCCGAGCCGGAGCGGATCGTGATCGACGGCGGGTACGCCTCACGGGAGCACACGCTGCGGTCGTGGAACGCCGTGGGGGTGCGGGCGCGTGTCGGCGCCTGGCACCTGCCCCTGGCCGACCTGCTCAACGCCGTCACCGCGGCCGGTCTGGTGGTGACCCGGGTGATCGAGTCCGGCTCCGGTCCTGTCCCCGACGCCCTGGCGATCGCCGCCACCAAGCCCCGCTGACGCCTCGTCCCCGCGATCGTCCTGCTACGGGCGTTCGTCCGGGTCCGTGCCGCCACCGCTGTCGCCCGACCTCCACCGTGGTCGGCCACTCGTCCGCCCGCTTCCGGGATCCGCCCGCCCGCTCCTGCCCCCGTCCGCCGGCTTCCGCCTGCGTCGGCCCGCTCGCTTCTCCTCCGCCCACCGGTTCCGGCCTGCGTCGGGACGTCCACTGCTGGCTCAGTCCGCCAGTTCCACGTCATCCGACGGCCGCTCCCATGCCGTCCGCGGAGACCGCCCAATCTCCCACTATCCGGGATCTAGAAGGTCATATCCCGAGATCCGTGTAGATCTTGGTAGGAATCGGCCCCTGGAGGGCCCCTGGAGGGGCCATTTCGTACCAAGATCTCGCGCTTGGCGGTCGATCATGAGGTTGGCGGCGGTTATGGAGATCGAAAACGCCGCCAACCTCATGATCAACCGGGCCGGGCAGGGCAGGGGGAGAGACGGGGAGCCCGGTCCGCCTGGGGCGGGCCGGGCTCCGGGTGGGGCGGGGTGGGTCAGCCGGCGTGCTTGCGGCGGGCCGCCATCCGGCCGCGCTGGGTCTGGTCCAGCACCACCTTGCGGATGCGCACCGCGGCCGGGGTGACCTCGACGCACTCGTCCTCGCGGCAGAACTCCAGCGCCTGCTCCAGGGACAGCTTGCGCGGCGGGATCAGCTTCTCGGTCTCGTCGGCGGTCGACGAGCGCATGTTGGTGAGCTTCTTCTCCTTGGTGATGTTGACGTCCATGTCGTCGGAGCGGGAGTTCTCTCCGACGATCATGCCCTCGTACACCTCGGTGCCCGGCTCGACGAAGAGCTGGCCGCGCTCCTGGAGGTTGGTCATCGCGAACGCGGTGACCGCGCCGGCCCGGTCGGCGACCAGCGACCCGTTGTTGCGGGTGCGCAGCTCGCCGAACCACGGCTCGTACGACTCGAAGACGTGGTGCAGGATGCCGGTGCCGCGGGTCTCGGTGAGGAACTCGGTGCGGAAGCCGATCAGGCCGCGCGCCGGGACCAGCCACTCCATCCGGATCCAGCCGGTGCCGTGGTTGACCAGCTGCTCCATCCGGCCCTTGCGGGTGGCCAGGAGCTGGGTGATCGCGCCCAGGTACTCCTCCGGGGCGTCGATGGTCAGCCGCTCGACCGGCTCGCAGGTCTTCCCGTCGATCTCCCGGGTGACGACCTGCGGCTTGCCGACGGTGAGCTCGAAGGACTCGCGGCGCATCTGCTCGACCAGGATCGCCAGGGCCAGCTCACCACGGCCCTGCACCTCCCAGGCGTCCGGCCGCTCGGTGGGCAGCACCCGCAGCGACACGTTGCCGATCAGCTCCTTGTCGAGCCGGTCCTTGACCATCCGGGCGGTGACCTTGGCGCCCTTGACCCGGCCGACCAGCGGCGAGGTGTTGGTGCCGATGGTCATCGAGATGGCCGGCTCGTCCACGGTGATCAGCGGCAGCGGCACCGGGTTCTCGGCGTCGGCGAGCGTCTCACCGATCATGATCTCCGGGATGCCGGCGACGGCGATGATGTCGCCCGGCCCGGCGGACTCGGCCGGCTTGCGCTCCAGGCCCTCGGTCATCAGCAGCTCGGAGATGCGTACCCGCTGGGTGCTGCCGTCGGTGCGGCACCAGGCCACGGTCTGGCCCTTGCTGATCGTGCCCTGGCGGACCCGGCACAGCGCGAGCCGGCCCAGGAACGGCGAGGCGTCGAGGTTGGTGACGTGCGCCTGCAGCGGCGCGCCCTCGTCGTACGCGGGGGCCGGGATGGTGTCCAGCAGGGTGCGGAACAGCGGCTCCAGGTTGCTGCTGTCATCCGGGACCGCGCCGTCGGCGGGCTGGGTCAGCGAGGCGATGCCGTCGCGGGCGCAGGCGTAGACGATCGGGAAGTCGATCTGCTCCTCGTCGGCGTCCAGGTCGAGGAACAGCTCGTACGTGTCGTCGACGACCTCCTTGATCCGGGCGTCCGGACGGTCCACCTTGTTGATCACCAGGATGATCGGCAGCCGCGCGCGCAGCGCCTTGCGGAGCACGAACCGGGTCTGCGGCAGGGGGCCCTCGCTGGCGTCGACCAGCAGCACCACACCGTCGACCATGGTCAGGCCGCGCTCGACCTCGCCGCCGAAGTCGGCGTGACCGGGGGTGTCGATGATGTTGATGGTGACCGGTTCCGAGCCGTCCGCCGGCAGATACCGCACGCCGGTGTTCTTGGCGAGGATGGTGATGCCCTTCTCGCGCTCGAGGTCCATCGAGTCCATGACCCGCTCGGTGTTCTCACCGCGGGCGCCGTAGGCGCCGGCCTGCCGCAACATGGCGTCGACCAGGGTCGTCTTGCCGTGGTCGACGTGGGCGATGATGGCGACGTTGCGGAGGTCGGTGCGTAGCTGCATACCCTCCATACTCCTGTCTGCGGTAGCCCGGGCACGCCTCGGGGTCACCCCGAGATCGCCCGGATCTGCGTCGAAAGTGCTGTGCCGACCGTTCCAGCGACTGGCATGCTGACACCCGTGCGGGGTGTCCGATGCCTGACCTGCTGAGCTGGCTGCAGGAGCTGCCGCCCCTGCTGATCTACCTGGCCGCCGCGGCGATCGTCGCGGCGGAGACCGCGGTGATCGTCGGGCTGCTGATGCCCGGCGAGGCGACCCTGCTTCTGGTCGGCTTCCTAGCGTACGCGGGGACGCTGCGCCTCGCGCCCGTGCTGGTGGCCATGACCGCCGCCGCCGTGATCGGAGACACACTCGCGTGGCGGGCCGGGCGGCGGTACGGCCCACGGCTGCGCGCCTCGGGGGTGGGCGCCCGGATCGGGGCGCACCGGTGGCGGCGGGCCGATTCGCTGCTGGACCGGCTGGGCGGTCGCGGCGTGCTGGCCGCCCGCTGGATCGCGTTCGCCCGTACGCTGGCACCCCGGCTGGCCGGGTCGGCCGGAATGCCGTACCGGCGGTTCGCGCCGTGGAACCTCGCCGGGGTGGCGAGCTGGGTCGGCGCCTCGGTGCTGGCCGGTTACCTGGCCGGGGAGTCGTACGAGCGGGTGTCGAAGCTGCTCGGCCAGGCCACCGGGGCGGTGCTGGCCCTGCTGCTGTGCCTGCTCGGCGTGGTGCTGGCGGGCCGCTGGCTGGGGCGCAACCCGGACCCGGTGCGCGCGCTGGCCGCCCGGGCCGCCGCGCTGCCGCCGCTGCGCTGGCTGCGGTCCCGGTACGGCGTGCTGTTCTTCCTGGTCGCGATGCGGGTCGGCCCGGCCTGGAGCCTGCTGGTCAACCTGGTGCTGGGGCTGGCGCTGCTGTTCGTCGCCGGGCTGGCCGTGGCGCTGCTGCTGGAGGCGGTGGTCCGGCACAGCGGGCTGGGTGTCCTCGACGGGCTGGTCTCCGACTGGTTCGCCGCCCGGCGTACCCCCGGGGTGGTCGACGCGGCGCAGGCCGCGGTGTCGGGGCTGCGCGGCTGGCTGCTCATCGCCGCGGTCGCCGTGGTGGCGGCCGTGGTGACGGGGCGGGGCCGGCCGTGGCGGGCCGACCCGCTCGGGGTGCTGGGCACCGTCGGCGCGGCGGTGCCGCTGGTGTTGCTCGTCGTTGTCGCGGAGCTGACCGATCCGGGTGGCCCGGACCGGGCCGGTGACCTGTTCCCGACCCAGAACGCGGTGGTGACGGCGAGCTTCGGCACGCTGGCCTGGCTGCTGTCCCGCGGCGCGCGCTGGCCGGTCGGCGTGGCCGTGTGGACGGCCGCGTCGGCAGGCGTGGTCATGGTCACCGGCGCGCGGCTCTACCTGGGACTCAGCACCGCGAGCGGCACCGTCACGGCGGTGCTGCTGGGCATCGCCTGGACCACCGTGTTCGTGGTGGCGTGGGCGACCCGGGACCGGCTGGCGGACGGCGCCGAGCGGCCGGACCCGGCGGATGGCGGCCCGGCCCCACGGGACGCGCCGCCCCGGCCCCGGCGGCGCCGGTCGGCGTCTCGGGTACCCCGCGGACCTGCCGATCCTTGTTAGGGTGCGCCGACGGCAACGACGGGGGAGGTCGGATGCGGCGAGGATTCGGCAGGTGGGCCGCGGTGGCGGTGGCGGCGCTGCTCGCGACGGGCACGCTGACGGCGTGCGGCGAACAGGAACGGCCGGTCCGCGAGGTCGCCGCGGACCTGCCCACGGCGGCGCCGGCGGACGAACCGCAGGAGGCGCCCGCCGACGCGCCCAGCGAGGAGCCACCGGCGGTCGCGGCGATGGGTGGGCGGCCCAGCCCGAGCGCGTCGGCGAAACCGAAACCGGCCGCGAAGCCGTCCCGCACGTCCACGGCCCCGCTGGCCAAGCCGAAGCCGCCGACCGAGACCCAGGTGCCTCCCGCCCCGCCGAAGCCGGCGGACGAGGGCTGTAAGCCGAGCTACCGGGGCACCAAGGCCAGCCAGAGCCAGGTGAAAGCGGCGCTCGCCGATGCCGCGGCGCGCACCTACTGGCCCACCTCGGCGCCGGACATCCGCATCCCGTCGGCCCTGATGAAGGCCACCGCCTGGCAGGAGAGCGGGTGGCAGTCCAACATCATCGCCTGCGATGGCGGGGTCGGGCTGATGCAGGTCATGCCGGCCACGGCGGAGTGGATGAACCAGCGGTTCGGGCAGTCGTACGACATCGACGCCTACCGCGACAACGCCTACCTGGGCGGCACGTACCTGGCCTGGCTGACCAAGTACATCGGCGACATGTACTTCGAGTCCGACTACCGCCTCGACGCCTCGCTGTGCACGTCCACGTTGAACTCCTGCCTGCTCAACGCCGTGATCGCGGCGTACAACTACGGGCACGGCGCGGTGGCGCGGGAGGACCAGCCGCTGACCATCCCCAACCCGCAGTACGTGCGCAACGTGCGGGCGCTGATGACCGAGTGCGAGTGCCTGAGCTTCTGAGCGAACGAGCGAACGAGCGAACAGAACAAACGAACGGGCGGGGCCGGCGAACGTGCCGGCCCCGCCCTGTCCGTCCAGGTCAGTCCCGCGCGGGCACCGGCTCGGCCGGCGCGTCGACGGCGTCGCTGGGCGCGTCGGCGTCCCGGGTGATCCGGCCGGGCCACCAGAACCGGTCGCCGAGCAGGAACGCCAGCGACGGCACCAGCACGGTACGGACCAGCAGCGTGTCCAGCAGCACACCGATGCAGACGATGATGCCGATCTGGGTGAGCGTGATCAGCGGCAGCACGCCGAGCACCGCGAAGACCGCGGCGAGCAGCACGCCCGCGCTGGTGATGACGCCGCCGGTGACCCGCAGCGCCGACAGCATGCCGTCGCGGGTGCCGGTGCGCCGGGCGTCCTCCCGGGCCCGGGTGACCAGGAAGATGTTGTAGTCGACGCCGAGCGCCACCAGGAAGACGAACGCGAGCAGCAGCACCCCGCTGTCCAGCGCCGGGAAGTCCAGCACGTGGTCGAAGAGCAGCCAGGCCGCGCCGAGGCTGGCGAAGAACGACGCGATCACGGTCACCACCAGCAGCAGCGGCGCCAGGATTCCGCGCAGCAGCAGCACCAGCACCGCGCCGACCAGCAGCAGGATGAGCGGCAGGATCAGCTTGAGGTCCTTGGTGTTCGCCTCGTTCGAGTCGTAGGTCGCGGCGACCGAACCACCGACGAGGGCGCCGTCGGGGGCGTCCGCGCCGTCCACGGTGGGCGGCGCGGAATCCGGTACGGCGGCCACGGCGTCGCGCAGCGCCACCACGGCCCGGTCGGAGGCGGCGCTGCCGGGCTCGGCGGTGAGCACCACGTCGATCTGGGCTACCCGGTCTCCGGCGGCGCCCGGCCGGGCCGAGGCGACCCCGTCGACGTCGGAGGCGGCGGCGAGCACCGCCGGGGCGGCCTGCGGGTTGGTGAGCACCGCAACCGGCTGGGTGCTGCCGGCCGGGAACGCCCGGGCGAGCGTCTCCGCCCCGGCGACCGCCTCCGGCTTCTCGCTGAACTGCTCGGTCTCGGACAGGCCGGTGCGGATGCCGAGGCCGCCGAGGGCCAGGCCGGCGAGCAGCAGGACGGCGAGCGCGGCGACCGGCAGCGGCCGGCGGATGACCATCTCGCCGAGGCGGCCCCAGATCCGGCCCTCGCGCGCGGCGCTGCCGACGCGGGGGATGAACGGCCAGAACAGGCCCCGGCCGAACAGCAGCAGGGCTGCGGGGAGCACGAACAGGGCGGAGAGCATGGCGAGGATCACACCGGTGGCGCAGGCGATGGCGAGCGCCCGGTTGGTCTCCTGCTCGGACAGCAGCAGCGTGAGCACGCCGAGGACGACGGTGCTGCCGCTGGCCAGGATCGGTTCGGCGGTGCGGCGCAGCGCCGAGCGCATGGCGGCGAACCGGTCCTCCTCCCGGCGCAGCTCCTCCCGGTAGCGGGCGATGAGCAGCAGGGCGTAGTTGGTCGCGGCGCCGAACACCAGCACGCTGGCGATGCCGGTGACCTGGCCGCTGGGCAGGTAGATGCCGAACGCGGGCACGAGGGACTCCACCACGCGCAGCGTGATCTGCTCGGTCGCGCCCACCACGAGCAGCGGTACGAGCCACAGGAACGGGCTGCGGTAGGTGACCAGCAGCAGCACCGCCACCACGGCGGCGGTGACCAGCAGCAGCGTGGTGTCCGCGCCCTGGAACACCTTGCCCAGGTCGGCGGTGAACGCGGGCCCGCCGGTGACCTCGACGGTCAGCTCGCCGGGCAGGTCACCGACCGTCTCGCGGAGCTTCTCCACCTCGTCGACCACCGCCGACGGGCCGCCCTCGGTGGACAGCGGCACCGCGACCAGCGCCACGGTCCCGTCCGGGGAGACCTGGGCGGGGGAGACCCGGCCGCCGGCGGCGAGTGAGCTCAGCTGGCCGGTGAGGCCGTCGAGCTGACCTCGGTCGGCGCCGCTCAGCGGGGCCTGGTCGGCGCGGCTGACCACGACCAGGGCGGTCTGGGCGTCCTTCGAGGGCAACTGGTCCTGCAGCCGTTCGACCTGCGTCGACTGCCATTTCACGGACAGGCCGGTGCCGGAGACCGGGTCGGGATTGTCCGGCTTCGGCAGCCCGAAGGCGACTACGCCGACGACGAGCGCGACGGCCAGGGTGAGCCAGGCGGCGAGCCGGCCCCGGACGACGCGGGAGAACAGTGACATCGGATGCCCTCACTATTTGGTCGCGGAGGATTCTCTCTGAACGAGTATCTTGATAAGCGAGATTATCCGGGGTGGTTCTATGCTGCAACCGGATCAGTTCGGGCAGGGGGTGTCGGCGAACGGTGGCGCACAGGATGTACCGGCGACGGGACGACCCGCGCGGGCGGATGATCGCCGAGATCACCAACGACCTGCGCCGATACTCCGTCGACGCCCAGCACATCGGGCACGCCTTCGCCGGACTGCACGGGCTCAACGCCACCGACCTGCAGGCGTTGATCGCGGTGATGGAGGCCGAGTTGATCGGCGACCCGATCACCCCCGGCCGCCTCGGTGAGGCGCTCAACATCTCCTCCGGGTCGGTGACCGCCCTCGTCGACCGCCTGGAACGCGGCGGCCACATCCGCCGCGACCGGGACACCGCCGACCGCCGCAAGATCCTCCTGCACTACGCCGACCGTGGCGCCACGCTGGCGCAGAGCTTCTTCGGCCCGCTCGGGCGCCGCACCGACGAGGTGATGGACCGCTTCACCGACGACGAGCTGGCCGTGGTGCAGCGGTTCATGGCGGAGATGGTGCGCTCCATGCGTACCCACCGGGACGAGATCCGCGCCGCGCCCCGCCGCGGCGCCGCACCCGGCCCCGGCGAGGGCGACTGACCGTGCGGCTGGTCACCCGGGCCGCCGCCGCGGCGCTGCGACTACCGGCCGCCCGCACCGGGCGGGTCACCGTCACCCGGGACATCCCGGTCCGGGTCCGCGACGGGGTGACGCTGCGCGCCGACCACTACGCCCCCGACCTGCCCGGCGCGCACTGCGTGCTGATCCGCACCCCGTACGGGCGGGGCGGGCCGATCCGCCTGCTCGGCCGCCTGATCGCCGAGCGGGGCTTCCACGTGGTCATCCAGTCCTGCCGCGGCACGTACGGCTCGGGCGGCGAGTTCGCGCCGCTGGTGCACGAGCGCGACGACGGCCTCGACACGCTGGACTGGCTGCGCCGCCAGCGGTGGTGGACCGGCGCGTTCGGCATGTTCGGCGCCAGCTACCAGGGCTTCGTGCAGTGGGCGCTCGCCGCCGAGGCGGGCGACGAGCTGCGCGCGATGGTCGCCGTGGTGACCGCGTCGGGCACCCGCGACTCCACGTACGCGGGGGAGTCGTTCGCCCTGGACACGGTGCTCACCTGGGCCGAGCTGCTCCAGGCGCAGACGGTGCCCTGGCTGGCCCGGCAGTGGGAACTCAAGCGCGGTCAGCCCCGCCTCGTCCGTGCCCTGGCGCACCTGCCGCTGGCCGAGGCGGACCGGGTCGCCACCGGTGTCACGGTGCCGTTCTTCCAGGAGTGGCTGCGCCACCACACCCCCGACGCCGACTACTGGCGTACCCGGGTCTTCGGCGAACGGATCACCGAGGTGCGCGCCCCGGTCGCCATGGTCAGCGGCTGGCAGGACATCTTCCTGCCGGCCCAGCTCGACGACTACGCCCGCCTGCGGGCCGCCGGAGCGCGACCCCGCCTGGTCGTCGGCCCCTGGACCCACGGCAGCCCGGGGCTGCTCCTGGCGTCGCTGCGCGAAGGGCTGGACTGGCTCGACACGCACCTGGCGGGGCGGCCCGCGCCGCAGCGCGCGCCGGTGCGGGTGCACGTCGGCGGCGCCGGCGGCGGCTGGCGTGACCTGCCGGACTGGCCGCCGCCCGCCACGCCCGTGCGGTGGCACCTGCGCTCGGGCGGCGGGCTCGCCCCGGAGCCGCCGGAGCCCGGCACCACGCCCGACCGCTTCTGGTACGACCCGGCCGACCCGACCCCGTCGCTGGGCGGGCCGCTGCTCGTGGCCCAGCGGGCCGGCGCGGTCGACAACCGGCCGGTGGAGGCCCGGCCGGACGTGCTCACCTACACCACTGGGCCGCTGCCGGAGCCGGTCGAGGTGGCCGGGCCGGTACGCGCCGAGATCCACGTGCGCAGCGAACTGTCGTACCTGGACGTGTTCGTGCGTCTGTGCGACGTGGACCGGCGCGGGCGTTCCTGGAACGTCTGCGACGGGCTGGTCCGGGTCGAGCCGGGCCGGTTCCCGCGCGATCCGTCCGGTGTGGTCGCCGTGCCGGTGACGCTCTGGCCGACCGCGTACCGCTTCGCGCCCGGGCACCGGCTGCGGGTCCAGGTCTCCGGTGGCGCCCACCCCCGGTACGCGCGCAATCCCGGCACCGGTGAGCCACTCGGCACTGCCGTGACTCTTCGTGCTGGTTGGCGAGAGATTCTCAGCGATCGTGAGCATCCCTCGGGGTTGGAGCTGCCGCTCACGCGGACACCGTCCACAGCGGGCTGATAGTCCAAAAAACCGTCCCTGAGCTGGGCACTTTTGCCTAACCGTGGTTAAGCTCGGAGCAAGTGCCCGGTGCCGTGCAGTTATCCGGCGGGGCGCGTCCGCGGATCACACGCCATCACGCGGTGTGATTGTCGTGCCCTCGCCGGTCATCGATCGGAAGGGGATCTGCCATGACGTCGGCCCCGGCGAACCTGCTGGCCGTCCGGAACCTGTTGCTCACCTATCTCAACGTCGACAAGAAGGCCGTACGCGCCGACGACCTGGAGCCGGCGGAGGTCGGCATCGTCGGCGACCCCAACCACCGGGGCGGCTACCACTGCGGATCCGACCGGGTCGTCACGAACGACTACTCGGTGGTGGAGTCCACCCGGGACCGGTCCGGCCTGACCCTGTACGCGTCCGCGTTGGACGTCGGCACGTTCTCCGTCCGCTCCGGCGGCGGTACGCACAACCTGCGGACGTTCTCCACCTGGATGGTGGCGCAGTGCGTGGCGAACGCGGCCGACACCCGGGACATCCGGGAGATCATCTACTCCCCGGACGGGCGGACCGTGCGCCGCTGGGACCGGCTGGGACGGCGCACCAGCGGCGACAGCAGCCACCTGTACCACACGCATTTCAGCTTCTTCCGTGACTCGACAAAGGCGGGGCGTGACCTGACCCCGCTGTTCCGCCGCTATCTGACCGCGATCGGAATGATCGCCACCGCGAAACCGGAGGACGACATGGAACAGACCGACCGGCTCATCAAGGACACCGGCTCGAAGAACCGCACTGTGGGCGACGTCCTGGCCGACCTGCAGAACCTGCGCAACTGGCTGATCTCGCCGGCCAACACCGCCGGGCTGGTCAACCCGCCCATGCCCAACTCGCCGTTGCAGCAGATGCTGGCGATGCTGCGCGCCTGGCCGGCGCTGGTCGCGCAGGTGAACGAGTTGTCCGGCCGGGACTTCACCGACGAGCAGCAGATCGTCTCCGGCGTGCTGGCCGGGTTGCCGCCGGAGAAGATCGCCGAGGCCATCCCGCCGCAGATCGCCCGGGACGTGGCCGACGAGTTGTCCCGGCGGTTGATCGCCTGACGGTCCGGCGCCGCGACCGCGGGTCGCGGCGCCGTCGGCCGGCGCATTCCGCAAGAGCTGTTGCGCAACAGCTCTTGCGAATGTGAGACTCGGGCGCATGGAACAGCGGACCGTCCGGCAGATCACCGACTCGCGGGTGCTCGCCGCGCTCGCCCACCCACTGCGCCGCCGGCTCATGGACGTGCTCAAGGTGTACGGCCCGTGCACCGTCGGCATGCTCGCCGACCGCACCGACCAGGCGCCGGCGAACGTGAGCCACCACCTCAAGGTGCTGGCCGCCGCCGACCTGCTGGTCGAGGCGCCCGAGCTGGCACGCGACCGCCGGGAACGCTGGTGGCGGCTGCGCGATCGCGGGGTGCGCTGGTCCAACAGCGACTTCGGCGACGACCCGGCGGCCCGGGTGGTGGCCGACGCGGCCAGCTCGCTCAACCTGGAGCGGCACGCCGAGCTGGTCCGCGCCTGGCACGCCGCCCCTGACGAGGCGCACGCCGCGTGGGGAGAGGGGCCGTTCAGCACCGACAAGTGGCTGCACCTGACCCCGGACGAGCTGGCCGAGCTCAGCCGTGAGGTGATCGCGCTGTTCGCACGGTGGGCCGACCGGCCGGCGCCCGAGGACGGGCAGCGCCGCGAGCCGGTCTTCGTATTCGCCCACGGCGTCCCGGGCCGGCCGTGACCGTCCACCGCGTTCCGGCGCCGCCCGCGAACGCCTTACCGGGACGCCCGTCGTGACCGCCCCCGCGCGCATGTCGGGGCCGGCCGCCCCGACGCGCGGAGGGCTGTTCCGGCACCGCGACTTCCGGCTGCTCTGGACCGGCCACACGGTGAGCGCCGTCGGCAGCAACATGACCGCAGTGGCGCTGCCGCTGGTCGCGGTCGCGGTGCTCGACGCGAGCACGTTCCAGGTGGCGGTGCTCACCGCCGCGGCGTGGCTGCCCTGGCTGCTCGCCGGCCTGCCGGTCGGGGCGTGGGTCGACCGGGTCCGCCGTCGCCCGGTGATGATCGCCGCCGACCTCGCCGCCGCCGCGTTGTTCGCCAGCGTGCCGGTGGCCGCCCTGGCCGGGATGCTCACCGTCGGTCACCTGCTGGTCGTGGCGCTCGGCGCCGGACTGGCCCGGGTCTTCTTCGAGACCGCCGACCAGGTCTACCTGCCCACGCTGCTGCGTCCCGAGCAGGTGCCCGAGGCGAACGCCCGGCTGCACGCCACCCAGACCGCGAGCTACCTCGTCGGCCCGGGACTGGCCGGTCTCGTCGCCCAGCTCGTCGGCGCGGTGACCGCTGTGGCGCTGGACGCGCTCACCTTCCTGCTGTCCGCGCTCTGCCTGCGCCGGATCAGCGCGGTCGAGGCCCGGCCGCACCGGGACGCCGGGACGACGTCGCTGCGCCGCGAGGTCGCCGCCGGGCTGCGGTTCGTCGTCCGCGACCCGTACCTGCGGGTGCTGACGGTCTTCGGGGCGGCGAGCAACATCGGGCTGACCGGCTACCAGGCGGTGCTCGTGGTGTTCCTGGTGCGCTCGGCCGAACTCCCGGCGGGCCTGGTCGGCCTCCTGATCGGACTCGCCAGCCTCGGCGGCGTGATCGGCGCCGCGCTGGCCGCGCGCCTGGCCCGCCGGCTCGGCAGCGCACGCGCCGTACTGCTCGCCGGCGCTCTCACCGGGCCGCCCGCGCTGCTCATCCCGCTCGCCGGACCCGGCGCTCGCACGGCGTGGCTGGTGCTCGGCGGTGTGCTCGTGAGCCTGGGCGTCGCGATCGGCAACGTGGTCAAGGGCAGCTTCCGGCAGACGTACACCCCGCACCGGCTGCTCGGCCGCGTCACGGTGAGCATGCATCTGCTCAACTACGGCACCATTCCGCTGGCCGCCCTGCTCGCCGGCGCGCTGGGCGCGCTCTGGGGGCCGGGTGGCGCGATCCGGGTGATGACCGCGTGGCTGGCGCTGACCCCGCTGATCCTGCTGGCCGGGCCGCTACGGAGACGGCGCGACCTGCCGGCCGCGCCGTCCTGATGATGCGCTGCGGCGGCGGTCGGAGCCCCGACCGCCGCCACCGGCACGTCACTACATCGGACGGACGTTGTCCGCCTGCGGGCCCTTCTGGCCCTGGGTCACCTCGAACTCGACCTTCTGACCCTCGTTCAGCTCGCGGTAGCCACTGCTCTGGATGGCCGAGTAGTGGACGAACACGTCCGGGCCTCCGCCGTCCTGCTCGATGAAGCCGAAGCCCTTTTCCGAGTTGAACCACTTGACCGTGCCGGTTGCCATGCGTCTCTCCCTGTTCAATGCGGGCGAGCGCCGGCCCCGCGGCCGGTGGTCGCCCTGTACCACCCCGACAGTAACCGTCCGGACCGCAATCCGCTGCCGGAAGTGCGCGGCGCGCCCATGAATACGTGCCGCGCCGGGAAAATGACCCCGGCGTCGGGCGGGGCGCGGCATGCTTGCCCCGATGAGCACGCAGACGGCTCTGGCCGACCTGGAACAGGAGATCGCGGTGCCCGGCGCGGGCCCGGACCGCCTGCGACTGGTCGACACGCCGTTCGTGCCCGAGGTGCGCCTGCACCTGGCCGAGGACGCCATCCTGTGGTGGGCCCGGATGGAGGCCGCCGCCGGTCGGTCGCTGCCGCCGCCGTACTGGGCGTCGGTCTGGGCCGGCGGGCAGGCGCTGGCCCGGCACCTGCTCGACCACCCCGAACTGGCCGCCGGGCGGCGGGTGCTCGACCTGGCCGCCGGATCGGGGCTGGTCGCCATCGCCGCCGCGCTCGCCGGGGCGGACGAGGTGGTCGCCAACGACATCGACCCGTACGCGGTGGCGGCCGTCACTGTGAACGCCCGCGCCAACCGGGTCCGGGTGGCGGCCGACGGCGACGACCTGCTCGACGGCGTCGCGGGCGCCGACCTGCTGGTGGCCGGGGACGTGCTCTACGACGCCGGACTGGCCGCGCGGGTCCTGCCCTATCTGCGGCGCTGCGCCGACCACGGCGTCGAGGTGCTGGTCGGCGACCCGGACCGGGGTCACCTGCCGCCGGGCGGGCTGGAGCTGGTGGCCAGCTACCCGGTGCCGACCACCGAGCCCTCCGTCGACTCCCCGGTACGCCGGGTGCAGGTGCTGCGACCCCGATGACCCTCAGGGATCTCCGGGTCGGGTGTCGGGGGCCACTGGGGGATCATGCCCGATGTGCCGGGTGACCGGCGGGCCATAGCGTGCAGCTCATGAACGATCTCGTGGCCGCCGCCGGTGAGCTGCCCACCACCCTCCTGATGGGTCTGCTGGGCATCGTGATGCTCGCCGACGCCGTACCCCTGATCGGGGTGCTGGTGCCCGGCGACGCGGCGGTCCTCGCGGCGGTCGGCGCCGGTCGCCCGGCCGGCGGGGCCCTGACCGTCGCCGCGGTGGTCACCGGCTGCCTGGCCGGCTGGTCGCTGAGCTTCTTCGCCGGACGGCGCTGGGGCGGGCAGCTGCGGGAGAGCCGGGTCGGCGGCTGGATCGGCGAGTCCCGGTGGACCGCCGCCGAGACGCTGCTGCACCGCGGTGGCGGACGGATCGTGCTGGTGGCGCCGTTCCTGCCGGTGTTCAACGCGCTGCTGCCGCTGGCCGCCGGCGGGCTGCGGATGTCGTACCGGCGGTTCCTGGCCTGCGCGGCGGCGGGGGCGACCGCCTGGGCCGGGCTCTACGTGGCGCTGGGCCTGACCGCGCGGGCGCTGACCGGGCTGCTGCCCGCGGCGCTCAACCCCACGGTGCTGACCATGGCGGTCGGGCTGCTGCTCGCCGGCCCGGTGCTGCTCGCCACCCGGCGCCGCCTGCGCGCGGTCACCGGCTGACCGCGCCCGGCCCGGCCGCCACGGGGGAGGCCGGACCGGGCGTGTTCACCAGCCGCGGGCGCGCCACTGCGGCAGCGCGGGCCGCTCGGCGCCGATGGTGCTGTCCTTGCCGTGGCCCGGGTAGAACCAGGTGTCGTCGGGCAGCCGGTCGAAGAGCTTGGCCTCGACGTCGTCGATGAGCTGCCCGAAGCGCTCCGGGTCCTGGTCGGTGTTGCCGACGCCGCCCGGGAAGAGAGAGTCGCCGGTGAACAGGTGCGGGGTGCCGGAGGGGTCGCGGTAGAGCAGCGCGATCGAGCCCGGCGTGTGCCCGCGCAGGTGGATGACCTCCAGCGCGCAGTCGCCGACCGGCACCGTGTCGCCCTCGCCGAGCCGCTCGGCGGAGATGGGCAGGCCCTCGGCGTCGTCGGCGTGCACGAGCGCGCGCGCCCCGGTCTTGGCCACCACCTCTTCCAGCGCGACCCAGTGGTCCATGTGCTGGTGCGTGGTCACCACGGCGGCCAGCCCGCCGTCGCCGGCCAGCTCCAGCAGGCGCGGCGCCTCGTTCGCGGCGTCGATCAGCACCTGCTCGCCGGTGGCGTTGCAGCGCAGCAGGTAGGCGTTGTTGTCCATCGGGCCCACCGACAGCTTGGTGACGGTGAGCCGGTCGAGCTCGCGCACGGCCGGCGGCCCGCCGGGCGTGACGTCTCCGGTGTAGGTCATGACGATGTTCAGATCCATTCCGGTGGGTTGGGCAGAGGGCCGTCGGGGTCGACGGTGAGCAGCTCGCCCGCGCCCCGGCCGGTCAGCCAGGCGGCGAGTTCCGGCGCGGGGCCGGTGACCGTGGGCGCCCCCTCGGGGTCACCCACGACGAGTTCGGAGGCCGCGCCGTCGAAGCGCAGCACCATGGCCGGCGCGGCCGGATTGCCGGACAGCCCGGTCACCACCTCGTGCAGCAGCCGCTGGGCGAACGCCTCCGGCCAGTCCGCCGGAAGGTAACCGGCCGCCAGGTCGACGTGGTGGACCTCGACCTCGCGCAGCCGGCCCCAGACCAGCATCGCCGCCGGCCAGGGGCCGCGCCGGGTCTGCACGGTGGCGCCCCAGGCGTCCACGGGCATCGCCGCGACCGCCGCGTCGAAGCGCTGGCCGCTGCGGCGTACGTCGTCGAGCAGGTCGGCCGGACCCCGGTCGGCGCCGGCGTCGATGTCGGCGGCGCGCGCCTGCGCCGAGGCGTACATCGGGATGTCCTCGCCGGTGCGTGCGGAGGTGAGCAGGTTGACGAACCCGTCGGCGTTGCGGGCCAGGTGGGTGAGCACGTGCGCCCGGGACCAGCCCGGCAGCAGCGAGGGCGCCGCGACGTCCGCCGCGGTCAGGCCGGACACGGTACGCAGGAGACGGTCGTTCGCCTCGGCCAGCGGGCCGGTCAGCAGCAGGGGGTCGGTGGTCATCGCGTTCTCACGGTTCGACAGTAGCGGGCCCGGGCAGGGCGCGCCGCCGGGGAAATCGCTTTCGGCGCGTCGGCGCGGCACCTACCGTCGGGGCCGACGACCTGGGCCGCCCGGTCCGCGTCGTCGCCAACGCGGCACCGGGAGTCGGAGAGGAGGTGGTGTGCATGCCGGTCGCAGCGCGTGTGCTCCACCACGTATCCCTCGACACCGAAGAGGACACCATGACTCTCGACCTGACCGCCCTCGGCTGGGACGCCGGCTGGGCGGCCCACCTCGACCGGCGCGCCGGCCACCGTCCCGGGCGGGTCGCCCGGGTGGACCGGGGCGTCTGCACCGTGCTGAGCCCCCAGGGGCCGGTGCGGGCCAGCCTCGGCGGCGCCGTGCTCGCCGCCGCCGCCCGTGACCTGACCGCGCTGCCCTGCGCGGGCGACTGGGTGCTGCTGTCCACCTGGCCGGACGGCCCGGTCACGGTGGAGGCGGTGCTGCCGCGGCGTACCGCGCTGGTGCGCCGTACCGCCGGCAAGGACGCCCGCGGCCAGGTGCTGGCCGCCAACCTCGACGCCGCCGCGGTGGTCGAGCCGGTGCACCCGGAACCGGACGCCGCACGGATCGAACGGCTGCTCTCCCTGGCGCACGAATCCGGGGCGCAGCCGCTCGTCGTGCTCACCAAGGCCGACCTGGCCGCCGACCCGGAGGCGGTGGCCCGGCAGCTGGCCGACCTCGCGCCGGGCGTGCCGGTGCTGCCGGTCAGCGCCGAGCGGGGCGCCGGCCTGGCGCCGCTGCGCCGGTTCGTCGGCCCCGGGCGCACGCTCGGCCTGCTCGGCCCCTCAGGCGCCGGCAAGTCGAGCCTGGTCAACGCGCTGGCCGGGGCGGACGTGATGCGCACCCAGGCGATCCGCCGCGTCGACGGCAAGGGCCGGCACACCACCACCTGGCGGTCGCTGGTGCCGCTGCCGGGTGGGGGAGCGGTGCTGGACACCCCCGGCGTACGGGCGGTCGGCCTGCTCGACGGCGCGGCCGGCCTGGACCGTGCCTTCGCCGACATCGCCGAGCTGGCCGCCGGCTGCCGGTACGGCGACTGCGCCCACGACGCCGAGCCGGGCTGCGCGGTGCGCGACGCGCTGGAGGACGGCGCGCTGCCGGTGCGCCGCTGGGAGAGCTGGCGCCGGTTGCAGCGGGAGATCGAGTACGAGGGCGGCCGGCGCGCGGCCCGGCTGGCGGCCGAACGGCGGGGCGGCTGGCGTGGCGGGCGGCGACGTACCGGGCGTCCGGCGCCGCCCCCGGCACCCGGGGCATTCTGAACCTGCGCGAGCCGGTCGGGTGGGCGTGGGTGGTTCCCGCCCGACCGGCCTGAGCTGGGGGAATGTTCGCGAGACGGAAGTTGTCATACGTCGGGGCTAGAGTTGCCGAGGCGTCTTCTCTGCGCCCCGACAACCTGTGAAAACCACCCAGACCCGGCGTCTGGTGCACAGATCCGCCTCATATTCTTCTTCCGGGAGCACACGCACCGTGGCCGACCGACTGATCATCCGTGGCGCGCGCGAGCACAACCTGCGTGACGTCAGTCTCGACCTGCCCCGGGACGCCCTGATCGTCTTCACCGGGCTGTCCGGTTCGGGCAAGTCGAGCCTGGCGTTCGACACCATCTTCGCCGAGGGGCAGCGCCGCTACGTCGAGTCGCTGTCGTCGTACGCCCGGCAGTTCCTCGGGCAGATGGACAAGCCCGACGTCGACTTCATCGAGGGCCTCAGCCCCGCCGTCTCCATCGACCAGAAGTCCACCTCGCGCAACCCCCGCTCCACCGTCGGCACCATCACCGAGGTCTACGACTACCTCCGCCTGCTGTTCGCCCGCATCGGAGAGCCACACTGCCCGATCTGCGGCGAGCGGATCTCCAAGCAGAGCCCGCAGCAGATCGTCGACCGGGTCCTGGCCATGGCCGAGGGCACCCGGTTCATGGTGCTCGCGCCGGTGGTGCGCGGCCGCAAGGGCGAGTACGTCGACCTGTTCGCCGAGCTGCAGGCCAAGGGCTACGCCCGGGCCCGGGTCGACGGCGTGGTGCACCCGCTGACCGAGCCGCCGAAGCTCAAGAAGCAGGAGAAGCACACCATCGAGGTGGTGATCGACCGGCTCAGCGTCAAGCCCAGCGCCAAGCAGCGGCTGACCGACTCGGTCGAGGCCGCGCTCGGCCTCTCCGGCGGCCTGGTGCTGCTCGACTTCGTCGACCTGCCGGAGGACGACCCGGCCCGGGAGCGCCGCTACTCCGAGCACCTGGCCTGCCCGAACGACCACCCCCTCGCGATCGAGGACCTGGAACCCCGGGTCTTCTCCTTCAACGCGCCCTACGGCGCCTGCCCCGAGTGCACCGGCCTGGGCACGAAGAAGGAGGTCGACCCCGAGCTGGTCATCCCCGACCCGGAGCGCACGCTGCGCGAGGGCGCGATCCAGCCGTGGGCCACCGGGCACAACCTCGAATACTTCCTGCGGCTGCTGGAGGCGCTCGGCGAGGCCGAGCACTTCGACATCGACACGCCGTGGCGGAAGCTGCCGTCGCGGGCGCAGAAGACGATCCTGCACGGCTCCGACGACCAGGTGCACGTGCGCTACCGCAACAAGTACGGCCGCGAGCGCTCCTACTACACCGGCTTCGAGGGCGTGGTGCAGTGGATCGAGCGCCGGCACACCGACACCGAGTCGGAGTGGTCCCGGGAGAAGTACGAGGGCTACATGCGGGACGTGCCCTGCGCGGCCTGCGGCGGCGCACGGCTCAAGCCCGAGGTGCTCGCGGTCACCCTGGCCGGCAAGAGCATCGCCGAGGTCTGCAACCTGTCCGTGGGCGAGGCCGCCGACCTGCTCGCCGGCATCGAGCTGACCGACCGGCAGAAGATGATCGCCGAGCGGGTGCTCAAGGAGATCAACGCCCGGCTGAAGTTCCTGCTCGACGTCGGGCTGGACTACCTCTCCCTGGACCGGCCCGCCGGCACGCTCTCCGGTGGCGAGGCGCAGCGCATCCGGCTCGCCACCCAGATCGGCTCCGGCCTGGTCGGCGTGCTCTACGTGCTCGACGAGCCGTCGATCGGCCTGCACCAGCGCGACAACCACCGGCTCATCGAGACGCTGCTGCGGCTGCGCGGCCTGGGCAACACGCTGATCGTGGTCGAGCACGACGAGGACACCATCCGGGTGGCCGACTGGATCGTCGACATCGGCCCGGGCGCGGGCGAGCACGGCGGCAAGATCGTGCACAGCGGCTCGGTGCCGGCGCTGCTCGACAACACCGAGTCGGTCACCGGGGCGTACCTTTCGGGGCGCAAATCCATTCCGACGCCTGCCGGCCGCCGCCCGCAGACGCCGGGCCGCGAGCTGGTGGTGCACGGCGCGCGCGAGCACAACCTGCGCAACCTCACCGTGAGCTTCCCGCTCGGCCAGCTCATCGCGGTCACCGGGGTCAGCGGCTCGGGCAAGTCGACGCTGGTCAACGACATCCTCTACACGGTGCTCGCCAACCAGATCAACGGCGCGCGGCTGGTGCCCGGCCGGCACACCCGCATCACCGGCCTGGAACACGTGGACAAGGTCGTCGGCGTGGACCAGTCGCCGATCGGGCGTACCCCGCGCTCCAACCCGGCCACCTACACCGGCGTCTGGGACCACATCCGCAAGCTCTTCGCCGAGACCACCGAGGCCAAGGTCCGGGGGTACGGCCCGGGCCGGTTCTCGTTCAACGTCAAGGGCGGGCGCTGCGAGGCGTGCTCCGGCGACGGCACCATCAAGATCGAGATGAACTTCCTGCCGGACGTCTACGTCCCCTGCGAGGTGTGCAAGGGCGCGCGCTACAACCGCGAGACGCTCGAGGTGCACTACAAGGGCAAGACTGTCGCCGAGGTGCTGGACATGCCGATCGAGGAGGCGGCCGAGTTCTTCTCCGCCATCCCGGCCATCCACCGGCACCTCCGGACGCTGGTCGACGTCGGCCTCGGCTACGTGCGCCTCGGCCAGCCCGCGCCGACGCTGTCCGGCGGTGAGGCGCAGCGCGTCAAGCTCGCCTCCGAGCTGCAGAAGCGCTCCACCGGCCGCACCGTCTACGTGCTCGACGAGCCGACCACCGGCCTGCACTTCGAGGACATCCGCAAGCTGCTGATGGTGCTGGAGGGCCTGGTCGACAAGGGCAACACCGTCATCACCATCGAGCACAACCTCGACGTGATCAAGACGGCCGACTGGCTCATCGACATGGGCCCCGAGGGCGGCCACCGGGGCGGCACCGTCATCGCCACCGGCACGCCGGAGGAGGTCGCCGAGGTGCCGGAGAGCCACACCGGGCAGTTCCTGCGGCCGATCCTCAAGCTCGACGGCAAGGCCAAGGGCGCCAAGGCGGCCACCAGCCGGGCGGCCAAGGCCAACGGCAACGGCGGCGCCAAGCCGCGGGCCCGCAAGGTGCCGGCCGCGGCGCGCTGACCGACGTCCTCCATGCGATGCCCGGTACGTTGACGCGCCAGTATGAACCGTGCCCCACGCTGGTGCGTGTTTCCGCAGTAAGCCGAGAGAAAGGCCGGATATGAGTGATGATCAGGCATTGACCCGACCGGTCACCCAGAGCCGCCGTGCCCTGCTCGCCGGAGCCGGGGCGGTCGGCGCGGCAGTGGTCCTCGCGGGCTGCGGCAGCGACGACGAGGCCTCGCCCGGGCTCGCCCCGACCAGCGGCGGCCCGCCCGGCGCCACCGCCACCGGGGACGCCGGCGGCGGCGACCGGGCCGGCAGCAACTCCGTGGCCCGCACCTCGGACATCCCGGTCGGCGGCGGCGCGGTCTTCGCCAGCCAGGGCGTGGTCATCACCCAGCCCGAGGCCGGCCAGTTCAAGGCGTTCGACCCGATCTGCACGCACCAGCGCTGCCCGGTGTCGAACGTCGACGGCGGCACGATCAACTGCACCTGCCACAACAGCCGCTTCTCCATCGTCGACGGCTCGGTGAAGGGCGGCCCGGCCACCAAGCCGCTCGCCGCGAAGGACATCACCGTCGACGGCGACCAGATCCGCCTGGCCTGACCACCCGCCGCGCCCCCGGTCACCCGGGGGCGCGGCGGCGGCCGGGTGTCAGGGGTGCGGACTAGGCTTGACAGCGTGGCTGACCCCTCGACGTACCGTCCCGCGCCCGGCACCATCCCGGAGTCGCCAGGGGTCTACCGCTTCCGCGACGGCACCGGCCGGGTGATCTACGTCGGCAAGGCGCGCAACCTGCGCAGCCGGCTCAACTCCTACTTCGCCGACCCGGTCGGCCTGCACCAGCGCACCCGGCAGATGGTCTTCACCGCCGAGTCGGTCGACTGGATCACCGTCGCCACCGAGGTCGAGGCGCTCCAGCAGGAATACACCTGGATCAAGCAGTACGACCCGAGGTTCAACGTCCGCTACCGCGACGACAAGTCGTACCCCTATCTCGCGGTCACACTCGACGAGGAATACCCCCGGTTGCAGGTGATGCGGGGCGTCAAGCGCAAGGGCGTGCGCTACTTCGGGCCGTACTCCCACGCCTGGGCGATCCGCGAGACGCTCGACCTGCTGCTGCGCGTCTTCCCGGCGCGGACCTGCTCGTCCGGGGTGTTCAAGCGGGCCGGGCAGGTCGGCCGGCCCTGCCTGCTCGGTTACATCGGCAAGTGCTCCGCGCCGTGCGTCGGCAGCGTCACCGCCGACCAGCACCGGGAGATCGTCGACGGTTTCTGCGACTTCATGGCGGGCCGCACCGACACCATGGTCCGCCGGCTGGAGAAGGAGATGCTCGACGCCAGCGAGCAACTGGAGTTCGAGCGGGCCGCCCGCCTGCGCGACGACGTCGCGGCGCTGCGCCGGGCCATGGAGAAGCAGACCGTGGTGCTCGGCGACGGCACCGACGCCGACGTGGTCGCCTTCGCCGACGACCCGCTCGAAGCCGCCGTGCAGGTGTTCCACGTCCGCGGCGGCCGGGTGCGCGGCCAGCGCGGCTGGGTGGTGGAGAAGACCGAGGAGCTGAGCACCGGCGACCTCGTGCACCACTTCTGCACCCAGGTGTACGGCGGCGAGCAGGGCGAGGCCGACGTGCCCCGCGAGCTGCTCGTGCCCGAGCTACCCGGCGACGCCGACGCGCTCGCCGACTGGCTCTCCACCCGCCGGGGCAGCCGGGTGTCGCTGCGGGTGCCGCAGCGCGGCGACAAGCGGTCGCTGCTGGAGACCGTCGAGCGCAACGCCAAGGACGCGCTGGCCCGGCACAAGCTCAAGCGGGCCGGCGACCTGACCACCCGCAGCCAGGCGCTCGACGAGATCGCCGACGCGCTCGGCATGAACACCTCGCCGCTGCGCATCGAGTGCTACGACGTCTCCCAGATCCAGGGCACCGACGTGGTCGCCAGCATGATCGTGTTCGAGGACGGGCTGCCCCGCAAGAGTGAGTACCGCCGCTTCATCGTGCGCGGCGCCACCGACGACCTGTCGGCCATGTCCGAGGTGCTGCGGCGGCGCTTCGCCCGCTACCTCGACGCCCGCGCCGAGACCGGTGAGCTGGGCGAGGAGACCGCCTCCGACCCGGACCGCCCCGGCATCGACCCGACCACCGGGCGGCCGCGCAAGTTCGCGTACCCGCCGCAGCTCGTGGTGGTCGACGGTGGCCCGCCGCAGGTGGCCGCCGCCGCGAAGGCGCTCGCTGAGCTGGGCATCGACGACGTGGCGCTGTGCGGGCTGGCGAAGCGGCTGGAGGAGGTGTGGCTGCCCGACGACGAGTTCCCGGTGATCCTGCCCCGCACCTCCGAGGCGCTCTACCTGCTGCAACGGGTCCGCGACGAGGCGCACCGCTTCGCCATCACGTTCCACCGGCAGCGGCGCTCCAAGCGGATGACCGAATCGGCGCTGGACAACGTCCCCGGCCTCGGCGAGGTACGCCGCAAGGCGCTGCTGCGGCACTTCGGCTCGCTGAAGCGGCTGTCGTCGGCCACCGTGGAGGAGATCACCGAGGTGCCCGGGGTGGGCAGGCGTACGGCCGAGGCGATCCTGGCCGCGCTGGACGGCTCCACCGACGCCACCACGGCCGCCCCCCGTTCCTGACCCTTCGCCTGCTCGCGCCTGCTCGCGCCTGCTCGCGCCTGCTCGCGCTGGTCGCGCCTGCCGCCGTGGGCCCCCGGCCGCTGTCCAGCGTGCGTCAACCAACGCCCGTTGTCCGGCCCGCCGGCCCGCCACCGCCGTCGCGTGCCGTGGGTGGAACGCCATGGGTGTCTCGGGCTGCTTTTGACACCCATGCCGCTCCAGTCGCCGTCGCCAGGTGCCTCGGGTGGAACGCCATGGGTGTCTCCGCCCGCCTTTGACACATACGCCGTTCCAGCCATGGCTGTTCCCGGTGGGCGGAACCGTCCACCTTGCAGTTCGTGCGTAACGTATGACCGCTTTGTGAGGCTTGCCCGGGGGGCCGACTGCAAGGTCTGCCGTGCGCGTGCACCGCGAAGGCGCCGCCCAGTGCGCCCTGGGGCCGGTGTCCGGTTTGCCGGGGTGGCGCGTTGTGGTCGGCGCCATGCTCACGGCGGAATCCGGGGTGGGGTGCAGGCGTTGTACATGGCTGACCGCCCAGGCACCAGAGCCGAGCGCTCAACCCCGGTCCGCCCGGCGCCACGGGGCAGGTCACGGGAATCGCCCCGGCCCGGCCGTCGTTACATCCCCCGACGACGAGCACCCCCGCCGGCGGGAATGACCTCGGCCCGGTGGTCGTTAC
This sequence comes from Micromonospora sp. II, assembly GCF_001709195.1. Lineage (NCBI taxonomy): Bacteria > Bacillati > Actinomycetota > Actinomycetes > Micromonosporales > Micromonosporaceae > Micromonospora > Micromonospora sp. II. The sequence goes on from NZ_LYXF01000035.1 coordinate 534,380, forward strand.
ATCCCCGAGCCGCGGAGCAGCCCCCTTTCGGGGCGCCCGCGTGCCAGCCCGCTCGACGGGCGCCCCCCAAGACTTTTCCCCTTCGCGGCACCCCCGCCGCGTATCCCCCATTTCAGGGAGGCAACCATCATGGCTACCACTCTGCTGCGCAAGACCGTTCTGACCGCTGCCGGTGTCGTCGCCACCGCCGGTGGCATCGCCGGCCCCGCCGTCGCCGCCCACGCCGCCCCGGCCGAGAAGGCCGCCATCGTCGCCGACCGCAAGAGCGGTCATGGTGAGCGTGAGCTGGACGTCCGCTACGAGGCCCAGCCCAACTTCTACTTCTGCGGCCCCGCCGCCGCCCGCAACGCGCTGAGCGTGCAGGGCAAGAACATCGACGTGCACGCCATGGCCCGCGAGATGGGCACCACCGAGGCCGGCACCAACTCCATCAACGACATCACCCCGGTGCTGAACAAGGAGACCGGCGCGAAGGACGCCTACAAGTCGGTCGAGATCAGCACCCCCAAGGCCGACGACAAGCAGACCGACAAGCTGCGCGCTGACGTGGTCAAGACCGTCGACGCCGGCCGGGCCGTGGTGGCCAACATCGCCGGCACCGCCACCGACACCGACGGCACCACCCACTCCTTCGAGGGCGGCCACTACATCAGCGTCATCGGCTACCGCGACGACGGCAAGACCGTCACCATCGCCGACAGCGCCGACCCGAACACCGCCACCTACCGGATGAGCATCGACAACCTCGCCGACTGGATCGCCACCCGCGGCTACAGCACCAGCTAAGACCAACACCGCCGCACCCATGGCTGCAGAGCAAGAACGGGCAGCACGCACACCGGAAGGGCCCGACCCCCACCACAGGGGGTCGGGCCCTTCCGCGTACGTCAGGAATCGGTGAGTACGGCCAGGATCGCGTCGCCGTACTTGGCGAGCTTGTTCTCGCCCACCCCGCTGACCCGGGACAGCTCGGCCAGGGAAGCGGGCGGCTCGGCGGCGATCTGCCGCAGCGTCGCGTCGTGGAAGATGACGTACGCCGGGACGCCCTGCTCCTTGGCGGTGGCCGCGCGCCACGCGCGGAGCCGCTCGAAGACCGGCGCGGCGGCGGGGGAGAGGTCGGCGACCACAGTGGCCGCGCCCCGGGGCTTGGCGGACCGGCCGGCCGCCGGCCGCTCCGGCTCCTTGCGCAGCGTGACCGTACGGCGGCGGCCGAGCACGTCCGCGCTGGCCTCGGTCAGCGCCAGCGTGCCGTAGTCGCCCTCGACGGCGAGCAGACCCTCGGCGAGCAGTTGCCGCACCACGCCCCGCCACTCGGTCTCGCGCAGCTCGGTGCCGATGCCGAACGTGCTGAGCGAGTCGTGGCCGTGCTGGTCGATCTTGTCGGTGTGCTTGCCGAGCAGGATGTCGATGCTGTGCCCGGCGCCGAAGCGCTGGTTGCGTTCGCGGTCGAGCCGGTAGACGGTGGAGAGCAGCTTCTGCGCGGCGACAGTGCCGTCCCAGGACTCGGGCGGGTCGAGGCAGGTGTCGCAGTTGCCGCAGGCGGCCACGCCGGTCTCGCCGAAGTATTCGAGCAGCTGGGCGCGGCGGCAGCGGACCGTCTCGCAGAGCGCCAGCATCGCGTCCAGGTGGGCGGCGAGGTTGCGCCGGTGCGCCAGGTCGCCCTCCGACGTCTCGATCATCTTGCGCTGCTGCACCACGTCCTGCAGGCCGTACGCCAGCCAGGCGGTGGACGGCAAGCCGTCGCGCCCGGCGCGGCCGGTCTCCTGGTAGTAGCCCTCGACCGACTTCGGCAGGTCCAGGTGGGCGACGAAGCGTACGTCGGGCTTGTCGATGCCCATGCCGAACGCGATGGTGGCGACCATGACCAGCCCGTCCTCGCGCAGGAAGCGCTGCTGGTTGGTGGCGCGGGTCGTGGCGTCCAGCCCGGCGTGGTACGGCAGTGCGGGGATGCCGTTGGCGACCAGGAACTCGGCGGTCTTCTCCACCGAGGCCCGGGACAGGCAGTAGACGATGCCGGCGTCGCCCGGGTGCTCATCGCGCAGCAGGCTGAGCAGCTGGCGGCGGGGCTCCCGCTTCGGCACGATCCGGTACTGGATGTTGGGCCGGTCGAAGCTGGCCACGAAGTGCCGGGCCTCGGTGAGCCGCAGCCGGGTGGCGATCTCGGTGCGGGTCGCCCGGGTCGCGGTGGCAGTCAGCGCGATGCGCGGCACGTCCGGCCAGCGTTCGTGCAGCATCGACAGGTTGAGGTAGTCGGGGCGGAAGTCGTGCCCCCACTGCGAGACGCAGTGCGCCTCGTCGATCGCGAACAGCGCGATCCGGCCGCGTTCCAGCAGGCCGAGCGTGGACCGCACCGCGAGCCCTTCCGGGGCGAGGTAGAGCAGGTCCAGCTCGCCGGCCAGGTAGGCCGCCTCGACCCGGCGCCGCTGCGCCGGGTCCTGCGTCGAGTTGAGGAAACCGGCGCGTACGCCGACGGCGGTGAGGGCGTCGACCTGGTCCTGCATGAGCGCGATCAGCGGGGAGACCACTACCGCCACGCCGTCGCGGACCAGCGCGGGGATCTGGTAGCACAGCGACTTGCCGCCACCGGTGGGCATGAGCACCAGCGCGTCGCCGCCGGACACCACGTGTTCGACGACGTCCTGCTGGAAGCCGCGGAAGGCGTCGTACCCGAAGACCCGCCGCAACACGTCGAGCGCGTCGCCGGTCGGTGGGGAGCCGGCCGGTGCGGAGGTGGTCCGCTCGTCGGTGGGGGAGACCATCCGCGCAGTCTACGAGCGTCCCCCGACAGCGCCCGTCCGGCGAGCCGGTCCGGGGGTGGCGACATGTTCCGGCGGTCACCCCGTGGAATCCCGGACGGGGTCGCAGCCGTTAGAGTCGCTGATTGACCATGCGCGGCCGACCGGCCGCGGCGCCACGGCTGGGGGTAGCGGGTGAGCGAGGCGCGTACAGCGGGTGACCTGGGGCCGAGCGAGGCGGAGACGGCGCCGGCCGAGTCGGACACCTCACTGGTGGTGGTGACCGGGCTCTCCGGCGGCGGGCGCAGCACGGTGGCCCGGGCGCTGGAGAACGTCGGCTACTACGTGGTCGACAACCTGCCCCAGGCGCTGCTGCTCGACATGGCCGAGCTGGCCTTCAAGGCCGGCGGCGCGGCCCGGCGTACGGCGATGGTGCTGGACGTGCGCTCGCGCGCCTTCTCCACCGACCTGGCCGGGGCGATCCGGGAGCTGCGCGAGCGCGGCTTCTCCCCCCGGGTGGTCTTCGTCGACGCCGACGACGAGGTGCTGATCCGCCGGTTCGAGAGCGTGCGCCGCTCGCACCCGCTGCAGGGCGACGGGCGGCTGGCCGACGGCATCGCGGTCGAGCGGACGCTGCTGGAGGAGGCACGCGAGCAGGCCGACGTGATCATCGACACCAGCCACCTGAACGTGAACCAGCTTCGGCGCCGGGTCGAGGAGCTGTTCGGCGGCGAGGACGCCCGCCGGCTGCGGATCACCGTGATCTCGTTCGGCTTCAAGTACGGCCTGCCGCCGGACGCCGACTTCGTGATGGACGCCCGGTTCCTGCCGAACCCGTACTGGGTGCCGGAGCTGCGCGAGCACACCGGCCGGGAGGAGGCGGTCAGCGCGTACGTGCTGGGCCAGGAGGGCGCGGACGCCTTCGTGGCCGGGTACGCCGACCTGGTCAACGCCACCACCGCCGGTTTCGAGCGGGAGGGCAAGCGCTACCTGACCGTGGCGGTCGGCTGCACCGGCGGCAAGCACCGCAGCGTGGCGATCGCCGAGGAGCTGGCCGCCCGGCTGCGCCGCTCCGGTATCGCCGCCAACGCCCAGCACCGGGACCTGGGGCGGGAGTGACCCCGACCAGGGTGGTCGCCTTCGGTGGCGGGCACGGGCTCTCGGCGTCGCTGCGGGCGCTGCGGCACTGCGTACCCGAACTGGACCTGGACATCACCGCGGTGGTCACCGTCGGCGACGACGGCGGGTCCAGCGGGCGCCTACGCGCGGAGCGCGGCGGCCTGCCCCCGGGTGACCTGCGTCAGGCGCTCGTGGCGCTGGCCGGCGACCATCCGGCCACCCGGCGCAGCGCGGCGCTGTTCCAGTACCGTTTCACCACCGCGACGCCGCCCCCGCCGACGCTCGCCGCGCCGGTTCCGGCCGCCCGCGCCGGCGACTCGCTGGCCGGCCACGCGGTCGGCAACCTGTTGCTGCACGGCCTGACCGAGCTGCTCGGCGATCCGGTGGCCGCGCTCGACCACGCGGGCGCGATGCTCGGCGCGGTGGGGCGGGTGCTGCCGATGTCCCGTCAGCCGGTGGGCATCGAGGCCCGGGTCCGCGGCGCGGACCCGGCCCATCCGGACGAGGTGTCCACCGTGCGCGGCCAGCACCAGGTCGCGGTCACCCCGGGCACCGTCGAGTCGCTGCGGCTCAACCCACCCGCGCCGGCCGCGTGCGCCGAGGCGGTGACAGCGGTACGCGCCGCGGACTGGCTGATCTTCGGGCCGGGCAGCTGGTACACGAGCGTGCTGCCGCACCTGCTGGTGCCGGGCCTGGCCGACGCGATCGTCTCCAGTCCGGCGCGGCGGCTGGTGACGCTCAACCTGGTGGCGGAGAAGGAGACCTCCGGGCTCTCCCTGCCCGACCATCTGGACACGCTGCGGCGCTATCTGCCCGAGCTGAAGGTGGACCGGGTGCTGGCGGACTCCACGGCGGTGGGTGATCCCGCGGCGGTCGAACGTGCGGCAGAATCGCTTGGTGCCCGGCTGGTCCTCGCTCCCGTCGCCGTCCTCGACGGCACGCCCCGTCATGATCCAGCCGCACTGGGCGCCGCGCTGGTGCCTGTCCTGCGCGCCGATCGTTAGACACGTACGTAATCACCGGCGACACGCCGGAACCGGTCCGTGAGGGGGCGCACTATGGCGATGACGGCTGCGGTCAAGGACGAGCTGAGTCGGGTCGACGTGCCCAAGCCCTGCTGTCGGCGGGCGGAGATGGCCGCCCTGCTGCGTTTCGCCGGCGGCCTGCACATCGTGTCCGGCCGCGTCGTGGTCGAGGCGGAGCTGGACACCGGCGCGGTGGCCCGCCGGCTGCGGCGGGAGGTGGCCGAGGTCTACGGCTACCCGAGCGAGATCCACGTGCTCGCCTCCGGCGGCCTGCGCAAGGGCAGCCACTTCATCGTGCGGGTGGTCAAGGACGGCGAGGCGCTCGCCCGGCAGACCGGCCTGCTCGACGTGCGGGGCCGCCCGGTGCGCGGCCTGCCGCCGCACGTGGTGGCCGCGAACGTCTGCTGCGCCGTGTCGGCCTGGCGGGGCGCGTTCATGGCGCACGGCTCGCTGACCGAGCCGGGCCGTTCCAGCGCGCTGGAGATCACCTGCCCCGGCCCGGAGTCGGCGCTGGCGCTCGTCGGCGCGGCCCGCCGCATCGGCATCACCGCGAAGAACCGCGAGGTGCGCGGCGTGGACCGGGTGGTGGTCAAGGACGGCGACGCGATCGCCGCGCTGCTCACCCGCATAGGAGCGCACTCCAGCGTGCTGGCCTGGGAGGAGCGGCGGGTACGCCGGGAGGTGCGCGCCACCGCCAACCGGCTGGCCAACTTCGACGACGCCAACCTGCGCCGCTCGGCCCGGGCCGCGGTGGCCGCCGCCGCCCGGGTGACCCGCGCGCTGGAGATCCTCGCCGACGACGCGCCCAACCACCTGACCTCGGCCGGCCGGCTGCGGCTGGAGCACCGTCAGGCGTCCCTGGAGGAGCTGGGCGCGCTCGCCGAGCCGCCGCTGACCAAGGACGCCATCGCCGGCCGGATCCGCCGGCTGCTCGCGCTGGCCGACAAGCGCGCCCGCGACCTGGGCATCCCGGATACGGAAGCGGCAGTCACGCCCGACATGCTCGTGGTCTGATAGGACTCGGGCGGCGAGCACGCGAGCGGGATCACCACCCGCCGCAGCGCGACGCCGCACGCTCGGATATGGTCGCTGCGTACGGCAAGGGGGCCGCGCACAGGCATCCCTCGCCGTGCTCACCGCCTCGGGCGGTCAGGTCTCCGTGACCGCGGCGGGGTGGCCGAGATGACATGTCGACGGCCGGCTCCAACGGTCGGCGCACACACCTCCGCCGGCCCCGGTCTGGCGCCGGCGGACCAGAACGCGAGGAGATGGGACCTGTGACCATCCGGGTTGGCATCAACGGCTTCGGCCGGATCGGCCGCAACTTCTTCCGGGCAGTGCTGGCGTCCGGCGCTGACATCGAGGTCGTGGCGGTCAACGACCTGACCGACAACGCGACGCTCGCCCACCTTGTCAAGTACGACAGCATCCTGGGCCGCCTCCCGCACGAGGTGAAGGCCACCGCCGACGAGATCACCGTGGGCGGCAAGACCATCAAGGCGTACGCCGAGAAGGACCCGGCGAACCTGCCGTGGGGCGAGGTCGGCGCCGACGTCGTCATCGAGTCCACCGGCTTCTTCACCGACGGCACCAAGGCGAAGGCGCACCTCGACGGCGGGGCCAAGAAGGTCATCATCTCCGCGCCGGCTAAGAACGAGGACGTCACCGTGGTCATGGGCGTCAACCAGGACCAGTACGACCCGGCCAAGCACAACATCATCTCGAACGCCTCCTGCACCACGAACTGCCTCGCGCCGATGGCGAAGGTGCTGCAGGACACGTTCGGCATCCAGCAGGGCCTGATGACCACCATCCACGCGTACACGCAGGACCAGAACCTGCAGGACGCGCCGCACAAGGACCTGCGCCGGGCCCGCGCCGCCGCGCTGAACATCGTGCCGACCTCGACCGGCGCCGCGAAGGCGATCGGCCTGGTGCTGCCGGAGCTGAAGGGCAAGCTGGACGGTTACGCGCTGCGCGTGCCGATCCCGACCGGCTCGGCCACCGACCTGACCGTCACGGTCGGCCGGGAGACCACTGTGGACGAGGTCAACGCCGCGCTCAAGGCCGCCGCCGAGGGCCCGCTGCGGGGCATCCTCACCTACAACGAGGACCCGATCGTCTCCGCCGACATCGTGACCGACCCGGCGTCGTGCATCTTCGACGCGCCGCTGACCAAGGTGATCGGCAACCAGGTCAAGGTCGTCGGCTGGTACGACAACGAGTGGGGCTACTCGAACCGCCTGGTGGACCTGGTCAAGCTGGTCGGTAGCTCGCTGTGAGCATCCGCAACCTCGACGACCTGCTCGCCGAGGGGGTGTCGGGTCGGCGCGTGCTGGTGCGCGCCGACCTGAACGTCCCGCTCGACAAGCAGACCGGTGAGATCACGGACGACGGCCGGATCCGGGCCGTCCTGCCGACGCTGAGCGCGCTGGTGCAGGCCGGCGCGAAGGTGGTCGTCTGCTCGCACCTGGGCCGCCCGAAGGGCGCGCCGGACCCGCAGTTCAGCCTCCGCCCGGTCGCCGGGCGGCTCGGTGAGCTGCTCGGCGCCCCGGTGGCCTTCGCCGAGGACACCGTCGGTGACTCGGCGCGGTCCACCGTGGCCGACCTGGCCGACGGCCAGGTGGCGCTGCTGGAGAACCTGCGGTTCAACAAGGGCGAGACCAGCAAGGACGACGCGGAGCGGGGCGCGTTCGCCGACCAGCTCGCCGCGCTCGGCGACGCCTACGTGGACGACGCGTTCGGCGCTGTGCACCGCAAGCACGCCAGCGTGCACGACGTGCCGGCCCGGCTGCCGCACGTCGCCGGCCGGCTGGTGCTGCGCGAGGTCGAGGTGCTCAGCCGCCTCACCGGCTCCCCGGAGCGGCCGTACGTGGTGGTGCTGGGCGGCTCGAAGGTCTCCGACAAGCTGGCCGTGATCGAGGCGCTGCTGCCGACCGTGGACCGGCTGCTCATCGGCGGCGGGATGTGCTTCACCTTCCTCAAGGCCCAGGGCCACGAGGTGGGCACGTCGCTGCTGGAGAAGGACATGGTCGAGACCTGCCGCAACCTGATGGAGCGCGCGCCCGGCAAGATCATGCTCCCGGTCGACGTGGTGGCCGCCGACGCGTTCGCGCCGGACGCCGCGCACGACACCGTGCCCGCCGACGGCATCCCCAGCCACCGGCTGGGCCTGGACATCGGCCCGGAGACGGTGGCCGGCTTCGCGGCCGCGCTGTCGCAGGCGAAGACCATCTTCTGGAACGGCCCGATGGGCGTGTTCGAGATGGCGGCGTTCGCCAACGGCACCCGGGGCGTGGCCGAGGCGATCACCAAGGCCGACGCGTTCAGCGTGGTCGGTGGCGGCGACTCGGCCGCGGCGGTGCGCGCGCTGGGCCTGGACGAGTCCTCGTTCGGGCACATCTCCACCGGCGGCGGCGCCTCCCTGGAATACCTGGAGGGCAAGACCCTCCCCGGCATCGCGGCTCTGGAGAACTGAATGGCGAGCACGACCCGCCGGCCGCTGATGGCCGGCAACTGGAAGATGAACCTGAACCACCTCGAGGCCAACCTGCTGGTGCAGAAGCTGGCCGCGAGCCTGAACGAGAAGCAGCTCACCGACGTCGAGTGCGTGGTGCTGCCGCCCTTCACCGACCTGCGTACGGTGCAGACCGCTGTGGACGGCGACAAGCTGCTGATCGGCTACGGCGCGCAGGACCTGTCGCCGCATCCGTCCGGCGCGTACACCGGTGACATCGCCGGGCCGATGCTGGCGAAGCTGGGCTGCGGCTACGTGGTGGTCGGCCACTCCGAGCGGCGGCAGTACCACCACGAGGACGACGCGCTGGTCAACGCGAAGGTGTCGGCGGCGCTGGCGAACGGGCTCACCCCGATCCTCTGCATCGGCGAGGGCCTGGAGGTCCGGGAACAGTCGGGGCAGGTGCGGCACTGCTGCGACCAGCTCGACGGCGCGCTGAAGGGGCTCACCGCCGAGCAGGTCACCAAGGTCGTCGTCGCGTACGAGCCGGTCTGGGCGATCGGCACCGGCAAGACGGCCACGCCGGAGGACGCCCAGGAGGTCTGCGGCGCGGTGCGCAAGCGCATCGCCGAGACCTACGACGAGGGCACCGCCGAGCAGGTCCGGATCCTGTACGGCGGGTCGGTCAAGGCGTCGAACGTCGCCGCGATCATGGCGCAGCCGGACGTGGACGGGGCCCTGGTCGGGGGCGCCAGCCTGGACGCGGAGGAGTTCGCGCAGATCTGCCGGTTCCCGGAGCACACCGCCCGCTGATCGCTCGCTATCCTTGACGCTGCCCGTCCACCGGCCGGTGCCGCAGTGCCCGACAGGTCCGGGCAGTGATCGCAACGAGAGGACTGACCCCCGCCATGCCGATCTGGTTCGCCTACACGATGATCACGTTGCTGGTCATCACCAGCGTGCTGCTCGTCCTGCTGATCCTCCTGCACCGCGGTAAGGGCGGCGGGTTGTCGAGCATGTTCGGGGGCGGCGTCAGCTCCAGCCTGGCCGGTTCGTCCGTGGCCGAGAAGAACCTCGACCGCTACACCGTTCTGGTGGGAATCGTCTGGTTCGCCTGCATCATCGGGCTCGGGCTCTGGCTGCGGTTGCAGATGGCCAACGGCACCTGAGTCGGCGCTGAGAAGCGTACAATCTGCGCGCGGTCCGTCACGGACCGCGCGCAGTTTTGTTTCTCCGCGCGTCGCCCGTCGCCCACCCCCTCCGGCGGCGGTCCCCTCCGACGACAGGGAGCGAGCAACCGTGCCCAGCAACAACGTCATCCGCGGCACCCGGATCGGGTCCGCCCCCGAGCGCTTCGACCAGCGCGTGGAGCCCGCGCCGCGCCGCCCGGTCGTCTACTGGTGCCGCCACGGTCACCGGGTCGAGTTCCTGATCGCCGCCGAGGCGGAGACGCCGGCCACCTGGGAGTGCCCCCGCTGCGGCGAGCCGGCCGGCCCCGACCCGGGCGACCCGCCGGGCCGCCAGCGCGCCGAGCCCTACAAGACCCACCTGGCGTACGTGCAGGAGCGGCGCACGCCGGAGGAGGGGGAGGCGCTGCTCGCCGAGGCCCTCGACGCGCTGCGCCGACGTCGTGGCCGCGACTGAGCCGAGGCGTTAAGAAGGGGCCCCTTCTCTACCGGAGACGTTAAGAAGGGGCCCTTCCTTACACCTCAGCGGAGGCTGCGCAGGCGCGGCGGCACGTTGGCCGCCGCGGCCCGGTCGAGCAGCCAGAGCGTACGGGAGACGCCCTGCACCCCGGCGGCCGGCAACTGCACCGGCCCGGCCCCGGCCAGCGCCATGCCCACCGCCCGGGCCTTGTCCGCCCCGGCGGCGATCAGCCACACCTCCTCGGCCGTGTTGATCGTCGGCAGGGTCAGCGTGGTACGCACCGGCGGCGGCTTCGGGCTGCCCCGTACCGCGCTGACCGGGCGGTTGTCGTGGTGCACCGGATGCTCCGGGAACACCGACGCCACGTGCCCGTCCTCGCCGACGCCGAGCATCAGCACGTCGAAGTGCGGCACGATCGCGTTCCCGGGCCGGGCGGCGGCGGCCAGCTCCCGCGCGTACCCGGCGGCGGCCGCCTCCGGGTCGTCACCGGCCGGGCCGTCGGACGCCGGCATCGGGTGCACCCGGGCCGGGTCCAGCGGCACCGCGTCCAGCAGCGCCGCCCGCGCCTGCGTCTCGTTGCGCTCCGGGTCGCCGGCGGGCAGGAACCGCTCGTCGCCCCACCACACGTCGACCCGGGACCAGTCGACCGCGTCCCGGGCGGGCAGCTGCCCGACCGCCCGGTACACCGCAGCGGCGATCCGCCCGCCGGTCAGCACCACCGACGCCTGGCCGCGCTCGGCCTGCGCGTCGAGCAGCTTCACCACCAACCGGGCCGCCACCGCCTGCGCCAGCAGGTCGGGGTCGGCGTGTACGGCGACACTCGCCTCAGTCATCCGTCGAGCCCTCGTGTTCCGACCGCCCACCGGCGGTCACCTGTGCCTCCGACCACCCGGTCCGGGCGGTCACTCGTTCGCGGTCGCGCCCGCGTGCGCGGTCACGCCGGCCTCGGCCCGCTGGGCGGTCGCCGGATCCTTCCACACGTGCACCCGCTGGGCGGGCCGCTGGTCGAGTCCGGTGATCCCGGCCGCAGCGCCGAGCGCCTCCGCGTACACCTGGTCGGCGTCGAGGCGGCGCAGCTCCTCGGCCAGCTCGTCACCGAGCGGCCGGCGCACCAGCGGCAGCGTGCGGTCCTCCTGCCCGGTACGCCGGAACACCGCGATGCTGTCGTCGCGGGTCAGCGTCAGCTCGTCGCCGTTGGCGCAGCGCAGCTGCACCTGACGCATGCGCGGGAACTCGTCGGTCCGCTCCCAGGTCGGTTCGATGCCGAGCCGGGCCTTGAGCCACCCGCTCATCAGCGCGGCCGTCGGATCCGACGGGGGCGCCACCACGCTGGCCTCGGTGACCCGGGCCTGGGTGGTGTCGAACGCGCCCGCCACCAGCGTGCGCCACGGGGTGATCCGGGTCCACGCCAGGTCGGTGTCGCCGGGGGCGTAGTCGTGGGCCCGCTGCCGCAGCGCGGCGATCGGGTCGGCCGCCTGCGCCGAGTCGGTGATCCGCCGGTCGGCCACCACACCGAGGAAGTCGGTGGCGATCTCCTCCGGCGGCTCGCCGTGCCACCACGTCACCACCGGTACGTCCGGGACCAGCAGCGGCATCACCACGGATTCGGCGTGCAGCGCGAGCCGCCCGTACATCCGGGTCACCACCGCCTCGCACGGCCCGAGCCGGCCGCCCACGACGATCTCCGCGTCCAGCCGGTTGCGGTCGCGCTCCACGTCGGAGCGGACCACCACGAGCAGGCGGCAGGGGTGCGCCGCCGCGGCGATGGTGGCGGCCGCCTCGGCCTCCCGGACCCGCTTCTCGTCCACCACCACGATCAGCGTGAGCGCCATGCCGCTGGCCACCCCGCCCGCGCTGCGCCGTTCCGCGGCCAGCGCCTTGACCACCTCGTTGCCGGTGGTGTCCCACAGCCCGATCAATGGAGCCTCCTGGTTCGCTCGCAGTGCTCGCTCACGCTCTCCGCCAAGCCCGGCCCTCGCGGGCCAGCATCTCGTCGGCGGCCCGGGGTCCCCACTCGCCGGCCCGGTACGGCTCCGGCGTCGTGCCCTCCCAGGCGTGTTCCAGCGGGTCGACGACCTGCCAGCTCTGCTCGACCTCGGCGGCGTCCGGGAACAGCGTCCGGTCGCCGATCAGCACGTCCAGCACGAGCCGCTCGTACGCCTCGGGGCTGGACTCGGTGAACGCCTCGCCGTACTGGAAGTCCATCGCGATGTCGCGGACCTCCATCGTGGTGCCCGGCACCTTGGAGCCGAACTTCAGCACCACGCCCTCGTCCGGCTGCACGCGGATGACGAGCTGGTTGGGACCGAGGGACTCCATGTCGGCGGCGTTGAACGGCAGGTGCGGCGCCTTCTTGAACATGATGGCCACCTCGGTGACCCGCCGGGGCAGCCGCTTGCCGGCCCGGATGTAGAACGGCACCCCGGCCCAGCGCCGGTTCTGGATGCCCAGCTTCACCGCCACGTACGTCTCGGTGGTGGAGCCCGCCGGGACGCCCTCCTCCTCCAGGTAGCCCTTGGCGCGCTCGCCGCCCACCCAGCCGGGCAGGTACTGGCCCCGCACGGTGTCCTCGGAGACGTCGTGCGGCACGGTGATCGCCTTGAGCACCTTGAGCTTCTCGGCGCGGATCTCGTCGGCGTCGAAGCTCGTCGGCTCCTCCATCGCGACCAGCGCGAGCAGTTGGAGCAGGTGGTTCTGGAGCACGTCACGGGCGGTGCCGACGGAGTCGTAGAAGGCGGCCCGGGTGCCGATGCCGACGTCCTCGGCCATGGTGATCTGCACCGAGTCGACGTACTTGGAGTTCCACAGCGGCTCGAACAGGTTGTTCGCGAACCGCAGCGCCAGGATGTTCTGGACCGTCTCCTTGCCCAGGTAGTGGTCGATCCGGAACACGTCCTGGCGGGTGAAGACGTCGTCGACCAGGTCGTTGAGCGCCTTGGCCGAGGGCAGGTCGTTGCCGAACGGCTTCTCCACCACCACGCGGCGCCAGCCGCCGGACCTGTCGTTGTCCGCCATGCCGGTGCGGGCGAGCTGCTTGAGCACCACCGGGAACGCCGCCGGGGGGATGGAGAAGTAGAAGGCGGCGTTGCCGGCGATGCCGTGCGAGTCGCGCAGCTCGTCGAGCGTGGCGGCGAGCTGGTCGAACGCGGCGTCGTCGTCGAACGAGCCGCCGACGAACTTGATGTTGCCGGCCAGCCGGGCCCACACCTCCTCCCGCCACGGGGTGCGGGCGTGCTTCTTGGCCGCCTCGTGCGCCACCGACTCGAAGTCGCCGTCGCCCCAGTCCCGGCGGGCGAAGCCCAGCACCACGAAACCGGGCGGCAGGAGCCCCCGGTTGGCCAGGTCGTAGACCGCCGGCAGTAGTTTCTTGCGGGCCAGATCGCCGGTCACCCCGAAGATCACCAGGGCACACGGCTCGGGGATCCGGGGCAACCGCCGGTCCTGGACGTCGCGCAGCGGGTTCACCGGGCCACCTCCTCCTGCGTCTCGGTCCGCTGATTCCAGGTCATTGATCGTCACGTGCGTGTCCGTCCGGCCGTATCCAGCAGCTGGGCGACGCCAGCCGCCCGCTTGGTCAGGTGCAGTCGCAGCACCGGTCGTTCCCGGCCGGCCAGGGCCCGCCGGTCACCGGCGGCCTGGGCCGCCTGGAGCTGCGCGAAGGTGTACGGACGACCGGGCACTTCCAGATCATCGGTGACCGCACCGGTGATCTGGAGGTGCCGGCCGCGGGTGTCCGTGTGCTCCGGCCGGCGCGGTCCCCAGGTGAAGGTGACCGGCCGCCGGGTGTGCCGTGCCAGCAGCGGGCGCAGCCCGGCCAGCGCCGCGTCGGCCCGCGGGTCGAGGTACGCGGTGACCGCGAGGTGTTCCCGTTCGCCCAGCTCGTCGAGCAGCCAGCACAGCGCGCCGGTCAGGTCGGCCGGCGCGCCGCTCGGGGCGTACACCTCGATCGCGTCCTCCACCGACGACGGCGGCCCGCTGTCCGCCTCGTCGTCGGCCGCCGCGGCGGCGGGCGCCGCGAACGGGTCGGTCCGCAGCGTCACCGCGGCGGTCGCGGCGGCGTAGGTCCAGGTGAGCAGGTGCGCGCCGAGCGGCCCGTTGACGGCGACGTCGGCGGCCACGCCCGGGCCGACGCCCGCGCCGAGGGCGCCGCCGAGACCGACTGTGAGCACGCCCGGCCCGGTGGCGCCGGGGGAGTCGGGGGACTCCACGGCCACCGGCAGGAGCCGTCCGCCGGTCGCGTCGGCGAGCAGCGCGCCCGCCCAGCGGCCCAGGCCGTCGAGTCCGGTGCCGTCGGGGACCAGCGCGACCGTGTGCCGGCCCTCGCCGGGCGCCGCGCCCAGGGCCGCGCCGAGCGCGAGGCCCGGGTTGTCCCGGGCCCGGTCGAGCGCGGCGGTGAGCGCCTCCGCCTCGTCCAGCACCTCGGCGACCGGCGCGCCGGCCAGCGCCGCCGGGACCACGCCGAACGCGGTGAGCGCGGCCCACGGCCCGGCCACGCCGGGCTCGGCCGGGAGCACCACCGCGCCCAGCTCGTCGGCGCGCGCCGCGAGGTCCGTGCCGGGCTCGGTGACCACCACGACGTGCCGGGCGGCATCCGGGCCCTCGTCCGCCCACGCCTGCCGGTAGGCCCGCAGGTGGGCGTCGGTGGTCCGGTCCAGGCCGTGCCGGGCGGCGAGCACCAGGAGGGTACGCGCCGGGCGGTCGGCGAGCGCGGCCCGGACCGGCCCCGGATCGGCGGTGTCGAGCACCGTCACCGGCCGGCCCAGGCATTCGGCCAGCACCTCGGCGGCGAGCGTGTCGTCGGGGGCGCCGGCCAGCACCACGTGGTCCAGGTCGCTCAGCTCGGCGGCCAGCTCGGCGAGCTGGGGGAGCAGGTCCCGGCTGCGCCGGTGGGCGTGCAGCCAGCCCAGCCGGTCGAGGGCCGCCGGCTCGGCGGCGGGCCCCCAGAGGGCCGGGTCGGCGGCGGCGAGCCGGGCCGGGACGTCGTGGGCGACGAGCGTGGCGCGCGCCGACGCGCCCAGGGCGTCCGCGCCGCGCACGGCCAGACCGGCGGCCATGTCGGCCCGCCCGGCCAGCAGGTCACTCACGGTGCCGCCCCTCACCCAAACCACGGTACGGCGCGACGCGCCCCGGGGCCGGGCCCCGGGACGCGTCGGACGCCGTCTGTCACGCGTTGCCGCCGGCCTGCTGCGCCGACTGCGCGTTCTTCCCGGCGGCCCGGTGCGGGCTGCCCGAGCCCTTGGCCGCCTCGGCGAGGGACTTCTTGACCCCCTCCAGCAGCTCCACCCAGCTCGCCTCGAACTTCTCCACGCCCTCGCGCTCCAGCGTGGCGATCACGTCGGACAGGTCAACGCCCACCGCCAGCAGGTCGGCGAAGACCTGGCGGGCGTCGTCGTACGCGACGGTGACGGTGTCCGGCTTCGTCTCGCCGTGCTCGGCGTAGGCGTGGATCACCGGCTCCGGCATGGTGTTGACGGTGCCGGGCGCGATCAGCTCCTCGACGTAGATGACGTCCCGGTAGTCCGGGTTCTTCGTCGAGGTGGAGGCCCACAGCGGGCGCTGCGGGTGGGCGCCCGCGTCGGCGAGCTTCTGCCAGCGCGCCGAGGAGAACACCTCGCCGTAGCGCTCGTACGCCAGCCGGGCGTTGGCGACAGCGGCCTTGCCGCGCAGCGCCTTGGCCCGGTCCGAGCCGATCTTCTCCAGCCGCTTGTCCACCTCGGTGTCGACCCGGGAGACGAAGAACGAGGCGACCGAGCCGATCTTCGACAGGTCGTGCCCGTTGGCCTGCGCCTGCTCCAGTCCGGCCAGGAAGGCCTCCATCACCTGCGAGTACCGGTCCAGGCCGAAGATCAGCGTGACGTTGACGCTGATCCCCTCGGCCAGCGTCGCGGTGATCGCGGGCAGGCCCTCCTCGGTGGCCGGGATCTTGATGAACAGGTTCGGCCGGTCGACCAGCCACCACAGCGCCTTGGCCTCGGCGACGGTCTTCGCCGCGTCGTGCGCCGAGCGCGGGTCCACCTCGATCGACACCCGGCCGTCCACGCCGCCGCTGGTCTCGTACGACGGGCGCATCACGTCGCAGGCCCACCGCACGTCGTACGTGGTGAGCATGCGGACCGCCTCCTCGACGTCCACACCACGTACGGCGAGGTCACGAAGCTGCCAGTCGTACTCGCCGGCGTCGCTCAGCGCCTTGGCGAAGATCGTCGGATTGGTGGTCACCCCGGCTACGTGGCTCTCCCGGCGCAGCTTGTCCAGCCCGCCGGAGCTCAGCCGTACCCGGGAGAGATCGTCGAGCCAGATCGCCACCCCGGCGCCCTGGAGCTCCTTCAGCCTGTCCGTCATGCCGTCCACGCTCCCCTCAGTTGCCGGTCGTGAAACCGGTGATGTCGCCCACCCGGGTCAGCGCCGCGTGCGCGGCGGCCACGATCCGGTCGGGGGTGAACCCGAACTGCTCGAAGAGCACGGTGTGCGGCGCGCTGGCGCCGTAGTGCTCGATGCTCACGCACTCGCCGCTGTCGCCGACGATCGCGCGCCACGACATCGCGATGCCCGCCTCCACGCTCACCCGTGCCTTTACCCCGCGCGGCAGCACCGACTCCCGGTACGCCTCGTCCTGCGCGAAGAACCACTCCTGGCAGGGCATGGAGACGACCCGGGTGGGGGTGCCGTCGGCCTCCAGCCGCTCCCGCGCGGTGAGGCAGAGCTGCACCTCGGAGCCGGTGCCGACGAGGATCACCTGCGGCTTGCCGTTCGACGCCTCGGCCAGCACGTACCCGCCCTTGGCGACGCCCTCGGCGCCGGCCAGGTCGGTGCGGTCGAACGTCGGCAGCGCCTGGCGGCTGAGCGCCAGCGCGGTCGGCCGGTCGGTGTGCTCCAGCGCCTGCCGCCACGCCCAGACCGTCTCGTTGGCGTCGGCCGGGCGCACCACGTCCAGGCCGGGGATGGCCCGCAGCGCGGTCAGGTGCTCGATCGGCTGGTGCGTCGGGCCGTCCTCGCCGAGGCCGATCGAGTCGTGCGTCCAGACGTACGTCACCGGCAGCTTCATCAGCGCGGCCAGCCGCACCGCCGGGCGCATGTAGTCGCTGAACACCAGGAACGTGCCGCCGTACGGGCGGGTGCCGCCGTGCAGGGCGATGCCGTTGAGGATCGCGCCCATGGCGTGCTCGCGGATGCCGAAGTGCAGCGTGCGGCCGTACTCGTCACCGGGGAAGTCCTTGGTGGCGTGCGCGGCCGGGACGAACGACGGCTCGCCCTTCATCGTGGTGTTGTTGCTCTCGGCCAGGTCGGCCGAGCCGCCCCACAGCTCCGGCAGCACCGGCGCCAGGGCCTCCAGGATCTTGCCGGAGGCGGCCCGGGTGGCGACGCCCTTGGCGTCCGCCGGGAAGGTCGGCAGCGCGTCGGTCCAGCCGGTCGGCAGCGTACGGGTGGCCATCCGGTCCCACAGCGCCTTGCGCTCCGGGTTGGCCTGCGCCCAGGCGTCGAACCCGGTGGTCCACTCGGCCTGCTCCTGCGCGCCACGCTCCAGCACCTGACGGGCGTGCTTGAGCACCTCCTCGTCGACCTCGAAGGTGCGCTGCGGGTCGAAGCCGAGGATCTCCTTGGTGGCCTTCACCTCGTCCGCGCCGAGCGCCGAGCCGTGGATCTTGCCGGTGTTCTTCTTGTTCGGCGCGGGCCAGCCGATGATGGTGCGCAGCGCGATGAACGACGGCCGGCCGGTCTCCGCCTTGGCGGCCAGCAGCGCCTGGTACAGCGCCTCCACGTCCTCGTGGTAGTCGCCCTGGTCGGCGTCGCCGCTGCGCCAGTCGACGGTCTGCACGTGCCAGCCGTACGCCTCGTAGCGGGCCGCCACGTCCTCGCTCTTGGCGATGCGGGTGTCGTCCTCGATCGAGATCTCGTTGTCGTCGTAGATCACGCAGAGGTTGCCGAGCTGCTGGTGACCGGCGAGCGCGCTGGCCTCGTGGGTGATGCCCTCCTCGATGTCACCGTCGGAGGCGATGCACCAGATGTCGTGCCGGAACGGCGAGTCGGCGCGGTCCGGCTCGCTGTCGAACAGGCCGCGCTCGCGGCGGGCCGCCATCGCCATGCCGACCGCGTTGCCGAGGCCCTGGCCGAGCGGCCCGGTGGTGGTCTCCACGCCCGGGGTGTGGCCGTGCTCCGGGTGGCCCGGGGTGAGCGAGCCCCACTGGCGCAGCGCCTTGAGGTCGTCCAGCGACAGCGGGTAGCCGGAGAGGAAGAGCTGGATGTAGAGCGTCAGGCTGGAGTGGCCGGCGGAGAGCACGAACCGGTCGCGCCCGGCCCAGTTCGGGTCGGCGGGGTTGTGCCGCATGACCCGGTTGAAGAGCAGGTACGCCACCGGGGCGAGGCTCATCGCCGTCCCCGGGTGGCCGTTGCCGGATTTCTCCACGGCGTCCATGGCCAGCACGCGGACCGTGTCGACGGCCCTGCGGTCGAGGTCGGACCAGTTGAGAGCGGGAAGCTCGGGTCGGTTGGCAGCCACGATGGTTGTGCTCCTCGGCAGATGGGCGGAACCCTCACTGATGACCCTATCGAGCGGTGCTAAACGTCCGCCCGGGGATCTCAGCATGCTGTTCTGTACGGATCGCGGACGTCCGGTCGTTCAACCCCAGGTGTGACGGCTCGCACCGTTGCCGGGTCTGCGGGGCAGCCAAAACGACGCCGCGTAGTGTGTGGGGCGGTGTGTGGACCTCGACGGGTCCGGGCCGAACGACCTCCCCCCGCCGATGCCGGAAGGTGGCAATCCGTGAGCATGATCACCGAGCGCCCCGTCAGCAACCCTGCCGGGCAGCCGCCGGTGGGCGCGGTGGCGGAGGCGCCGGCGAGCGGCCGGCGGGACGTACGCGCCGTGGTGGCGGCGTACGTGGCGCTGACCAAGCCGCGGATCGTCGAGCTGCTGCTGGTCACCACCGTTCCGGCGATGATGCTCGCGGACGGCGGCATGCCGTCGCTGTGGCTGGTCGCCGTCGTGCTCGTCGGCGGCTCGCTCGCGGCCGGCGCGGCGAGCGTCCTGAACTGCTACATCGACCGGGACATCGACCAGCTCATGCGGCGCACCAAGCGCCGCCCACTGCCCGCGCACACGGTTTCGCCGCGCAGCGCGTTGATCTTCGGTCTGGTGCTGGCGGCCGTCTCGGTGGCGCTGATGGCGGCGACCACCAACTGGCTGGCGACGGTGCTGACGCTCGCCGCGATCGCCTACTACGACCTGGTCTACACGCTGTGGCTGAAGCGGACCACCGCCGCCAACACGTTCTGGGGCGGTATCTGCGGGGCCGCGCCGGTGCTGATCGGCTGGGCCGCCGTCACCGGCTCGCTGGCGCCGGCCGCGTGGGGCCTGTTCGCCGTGGTCTTCTTCTGGCAGATGCCGCACTTCTACGCGCTGGCCATCAAGTACAAGGCCGACTACGCGCGCGCCGGCGTGCCGATGCTGCCGGTGGTGGCCTCGGTCCGGCGGGTCAACGCCGAGATCATCGGGTTCTCCTGGCTGACCGTGCTCTCCTCGCTGGCGGTCTGGCCGCTCGGGATGAGCCCGATCTACGGTGTCACCGCGCTCGTGGTCGGCGGGATCTTCCTCGTCGAGGCGCACAAGCTGTGCCGTCGCGCGACGCGGGGCGAGGCGGTCAAGCCGATGCGGCTGTTCCACTGGTCCACCACGTACCTCACGATCCTCTTCGCGGCCGTTGCGCTCGACGCGCTGCTCTGACGCGCCCGTCCGGCGGTTCATCAGAAATTTTTTTCGGGCTTCCCCGGAGGGGTCCAACCCGGACAGATTGTGACGATCTCGCCCGCCCGCTTCGCCCAGATATAAGCGACATATGCAGGCGAATTACCTGTGGTTCTTCTTAAACCGGCGGGTAATTGGCATCACATTCAGTTCATGGTTCTCGCACATCCGGGTGGAA
This sequence comes from Micromonospora sp. II, assembly GCF_001709195.1. Lineage (NCBI taxonomy): Bacteria > Bacillati > Actinomycetota > Actinomycetes > Micromonosporales > Micromonosporaceae > Micromonospora > Micromonospora sp. II. The sequence continues at coordinate 554,283 of NZ_LYXF01000035.1, forward strand.
CTCTGCTTAGGCTTCGCGTCATGGCAGATGGTTCCGATACGACGCTGACGGCTGACAAGACCGCGGAGCAGGCCCCCAACGGCCTGGTCGCGGGCATCAAGTCGTTCGCCGCCGGACACGGCGGCGCGAAGGCGGTCATCGAGTACGTCGGCAAGCGCGGCGCACGGATCGTCCTCGTGGGTTCCGACGGGGTATGGGCAGACCAGTTCGCCGACGGCACCGACGTCGCGCGGCAGGCCTGCGCGAAGGCCGGGGTCGACGTCGAGAACGCCTGGGAGCGTGAACTGATGGACCAGATGCGTCCGAGCAACGACCTGTGGCGGTCGATGGCCCGGCGCACGATGGCCCGTTGACATAACCGAATGACCAACCACCACCAGTCGACCCGGGGGAGACCCCGGGTCGCTTTCGTCACCTGCGCCGAGCTGCCCGACCTCGACCCGGACGACCGGCTCGCGCTCGGCCCGCTCGCCGCCCGCGGGGTCACCACCGAGATCGCGGTCTGGGACGACCCGGCCGTCGACTGGTCCGGGTACGACCTGGTCGTGATCCGCTCCCCGTGGGACTACGCGCGGCGGCGCGACGAGTTCGTGGCCTGGGCGCGTACCGTGCCGGCCCTGGTCAACCCGGCCGACGTGGTCGCCTGGAACACCGACAAGCGCTACCTGTCCGAGCTTTCCGCCGCCGGAGCGCCCACCGTGCCGACGCAGTGGGTCGAGCCCGGGCGGGAGTGGACCCCACCGGCGGGCGGCGAGTACGTGATCAAGCCGGCGGTCAGCGCCGGCAGCCAGGACACCGGCCGCTACGACCTGACCGACAGGGAGCACCGGGAACTGGCGGTGGCCCACGTACGGCGGCTCTCCGACGCCGGGCGGGTCACCATGGTCCAGCCGTACCTGGAGGCGGTGGACACCGCCGGGGAGACCGCGCTGCTGTTCCTGGCCGGGCCCGACGGCCTGGCGTTCAGCCACGCGATCCGCAAGGGCCCGATGCTGACCGGGCCGGACCTGGGCGAGGCCGCGCTCTACAAGGAGGAGCGCATCGACGCGCGCACCGCCACCGCGGAGCAGCGCGCGGTGGCCGAGAAGGTGCTGGCAGCCGTGCCGGGCGGCCCGGACCGGCTGCTCTACGCCCGGGTCGACCTGATCCCCGGCCCGGACGGCACGCCCGTGCTGGTCGAGCTGGAGCTGACCGAGCCGAGCCTGTTCGTCGGGTACGCCGACGGCGCCCCGGACCGGCTCGCCGACGCGGTCCTCACCCACTTGACCCCCCGCGCCTGACCCGTCCCGCCTGGCCGTGGCTGTGGGCCTGGCGGTGGCCGTGGCGAGCGTGCCGGCCCTGGCGGCGTCCGGGCTTTGGCAGCGGGCCCGGGACCGCGACCCTCCTGGCTGCGGACGCACCTCGCCGACCCACCCGACGCGGTGCACGCAACGCCAGGCTGTCTCAGGGCTCGAGGCGCCCACGGTGTTCCACTCGCTGTCTGCCGGGGCCCTGGGTGGAACAGCATGGGTGTCTCAGGGCTGTCCAGGCACCCATGGTGTTCCACTCGCGATCCGTCCGTGCCGTGAGTGGAACGCCATGGGTGGCACGAGGGGGCGCGTTTCCACTCGGGCTGGCGGCGCGTTTGCCGGCCGTCGCCGCCATCGTGGCGTCGGCGGCTTTCGCCGGGGCCCACCGGGCCGCGTCTTCGATACCATCAGCGCGCGCTGCTCGGCCTGCACGTCGCCAGGCTGCTGCACCGCGACGGCGATCTCTGGGTGCTGATCGTCGCGTACGCGGTCAGCAACGGCAGCTTGGTCATGCTGGCTGTCACCACCGACGCCGGCCCGGCTGAACCGGAGCCGCCCGAGCCGCCGGTGCCGCCCGCGCCGCCGGGAGGTCAGTCGCGGTCGCTGTGGTTGCGTGCCCAGCGGCCGCCGATCGGCGGCGTGTCCAGCCGCAGCGCGGCCTCGGTGCCGGCCAGGTCGTTGTCCTCGAACGCGCAGGAGACGCAACTGCCCGCCTCGGTGACCCAGATGCCGTACGCCTGGGTGTCGGCGTCCCGGTGCCAGATCCGGTTGCCGCGCACGGTGGCCGAGTCGAACGGCGCGGCGATGGTGATGCCGCCGCAGGCCGGCGGGCCGTCCGGCAGCTCGTACCTCGTGCCCGGCCCCGGGGTGGCCTCGTTCCAGCCGGTGGTGCCGTCCGGGCGTACCTCGGCCAGGGAGAGCCGGGTGGCGCTGTTGTCGGACACCACCGCGTCCCGTGAGCCGACTCGGACCACCTTGCCCCGGTGCCCGCCGTCGGGCCAGTCCGCGTTGCCGTCGGTGAGCTCGCGCGGGCCGTAGCGCACCGCCTCGCCGGAGCCGGAGCAGGCCGGGGCGGAGCGACGGCCGTTGTCCCGGATCCGGTTGCCCACGATCGAGGTGTCCAGCATCGGCCGGTCGATCCGGATGCCGTCCAGCGCGTTCTCCCGGATGTCGTTGTCCTGGATCACCACGTCGGCCGCCGCGCCCCGGTAGCCGTGGCCCAGGTCGTGCTCGTGGTAGCCGAAACCGCCGTTGCGGCTGATCCGGTTGCCCTGCACCGTGTACGGGCCGGGGGTGTTGCCCATGCTGATCCCGTCGCCGACGTTGGCGTCGATCACGCAGCCGGTGAGCAGGCCGCCGCGCCCGGCCACCCCGGCGGTGCCGTTGCCGGACACGTCGAAGCCGGCCTCCAGGTTGTTGGTCATGGTGCAGCCGGAGACGATCAACCCGTCGGCGCCCCAGTCGGAGATGCCGAACCGGTTGGCCTGGCTGTGGCAGCCGATGATCCGGAAACCGCGCGGTGGGGTCCAGTAGTCCTTCTGCAACTCCAGGAAGATCCCGTTGGTGCCGTTGCCGATGGTGGTGCAGTTGGCGATGGTGAGGCGCTCCACGTCGCCCCAGCCGCCGATACCGACGCCGATCCCGGCGCCGCCCATCTGGTCGCCGTTGTCCAGCCGGCCGCACCCCACCACGACTACGCCGTCGATCAGGCTGTCCTGGAGGAAGTCACAGCCCAGGCCGGTCGCCCCGGTGTGGTGGATGTAGAGGTTGCGGAACACGCCGCGCACCACGTACTGCAGGCCCAGCCCCTTGGCCAGGTAGTCGTAGGAGGTCTGGGCGACCCCGGAGCCGTCGATCTCGAAGTCGGCGAACGTGCAGTCGGCGATGTGCCGGTCCCGGTCGGCGCCGTGCTGCACGGTGGTCCAGTACGCCAGCGGGACCGGTGCGCTGCGGTCGCCCTCGTTGCTGAGCAGGAACCGGGTCGCGGCCGGTCCGGCGCCGATCAGCGAGACACCGCTGCGCCAGACGGTGCCGGCGTCGCGGATCGAGTACAGGCCGGGCGGACAGTAGATCACCCGGGCCCGGCCGTCGGCGTCGTACCCGGCGCCGAGCCGGTCCACCAGGGCCGCCAGCGCCGGCTGGTCGTTCGTCACCCCGTCGCCGGTGAGGCCGTGCTCGTGGGCGTCGCACCACAGCGGCGCGCCGGCGACCGGCGTCAGCCGTTGCGGCGTGGTGGTGGCGAGGCTCTTGCGCGGCACCGGGAACTCCCCTCGGGCGTACGGTCCGTGGCCCGGACCGCTTTCCCGTTCCCGTCGCGCGATAACGCCCCGCTCAGGCGCCGGCGCCCACCGGCTCGGCGACCGGCTCGGCCGGGGCCGGCGGGGCGGCCGGCAGCCGCTCCCGGGTCGCGAACAGGACGCCGAGCGTGGCCAGCAGCACCAGGCAGGACCCGAGCATGTGCGCGCCGACCAGCACGCCCGGCAGGTGGGTGAAGTACTGGACGAAGCCGATCACGCCCTGGCCCAGCTCGACCGCGATCAGCACCGCGGCGGCCCGCGCCGCGCGCTCCGCGCCGACCGCCCGGAACGCGAAGTACAACGCCACCGAGAGACCGATCAGCAGGAAGACGCCGTCGGCGTGCACCTGCGAGATCTGCGTCGGGTCCAGGCCGTTGCGGGCCGCGCCGTGGTCGCCGGCGTGCGGCCCGCTGCCGGTCACCCAGGTGCCGACCACCAGCACCGACGCGCTCACCGCCGTGGTGATCCAGGCGAGGGTACGCAGCGGCGCCGGCACGGTCGGGCTGTCCGGCCCGTCCGGCTCCTTGATCCGCCGCCAGAGCGCGTACGCGGCGGCGATGACCGCCATCGAGGCGAGGAAGTGCAGCCCGACCACCCACGGGTTGAGGTCGGTCAGCACGGTGATGCCGCCGATGACCGCCTGGGCCGGGATGCCGAACAGCACGCCGACGGCCAGCGGGAGCAGCCCGCGCCGGCGGGGACGGTGGGCCAGCACGGCCAGCACGACGGCGAGTGCGATGATCCCCACCGCGAAGGTGAGCAGCCGGTTGCCGAACTCGATCACCCCGTGCACGCCCATCTCGGCGGTCGTGGTGTAGGAGTCGTCGGTGCACCGGGGCCAGGTGGGGCAGCCGAGGCCGGACGCGGTGAGCCGGACGGCCCCGCCGGTGACCACGATCGCGACGTTCGCGATGATCGAGGCGAGCGCGAGGCGGCGCAGCAGCGTGGACGAGACCGGGAACCGGACGGAACGCTTCACGGAGCGAATCCTACGCACCGTAGTTGATCCCGATCGGGTGACTCCGCCACCCCGGTGGTCGGAATCACCGGACCCGGGTTTGCGAGCCTCGGACGATTTACGTAACGTTGCCGTTGTGAAAAACGCGGCGGCGCTGTCCCGGGCGTCGGTGACCGGTGCGGTCACCGGCGGTTCGCGGTCGCGTCGTGGCACCCGGCACGTCGAGCGGGAGTCCGCTCCGGCCGACCTGTCGACTCGTGACCGGGTCACCCAGCTCCTGCTGGAGCGGGGCGCCACCACCGCAGCGCAGCTCGGCTCGGCGCTCGGCCTCAGCCCGGCCGCGATCCGCCGGCACCTCGACGCCATGCTCGCCGACGGCGACGTGGTCGCCCGCGACCAGGTCGTGCGCGGCAGCCGGGGGCGGGGCCGGCCGGCCAAGGTCTTCGCGCTCACCGAGGCGGCCCGGGGCCGCTGCGGCACCCACCACTACGACAACATGGCCACCGCCGCGCTGCGCTGGATCGCCCGCACCGGCGGCGCCGAGGCGGTCGCGGCGTTCGCGGCCGAGCAGGTCTCCGCGCTGGAGACCCGCTGCCGGGCGGCCATGGAGGACGCGGGAGACGCGCCGCTCGCGCGGGCCGAGGCGCTCGCCGGGGCGCTCACCGCCGAGGGTTACGCTGCCAACGCGTCCACGATCGCCTCCGGCGGCCAGCTCTGCCAGCACCACTGCCCGGTGGCGCACGTGGCCGCCGAGTTCCCTCAGCTGTGCGAGGCCGAGACTGAGGTCATCTCCCGTCTGGTCGGCACCCACGTACAGCGCCTGGCCACCATCGCGCACGGCGACGGCGTGTGCACCACGCACATTCCCGCCCAGTCCGGTTCCACCGTCACCACTGTGAGGACAGATAGATGACCGAGCAGATCGTTCAGCCCCTGACCCAGGAGGAGCAGCTCGCGGCCCTCGGTCGTTACGAGTACGGCTGGGCCGACCCCGACGTCGCCGGGGCGTCCGCCCAGCGCGGCCTCAGCGAGGCGGTGGTGCGGGACATCTCGGCCAAGAAGAACGAGCCGGCCTGGATGCTCGACCTGCGGCTCAAGGGCCTGCGGCTGTTCGGCCGCAAGCCGATGCCGAACTGGGGCGCCGACCTCACCGGGATCGACTTCGACAACATCAAGTACTTCGTGCGGTCCACCGAGAAGCAGGCCACCTCCTGGGAGGACCTGCCCGAGGACATCAAGAACACCTACGACAAGCTCGGCATCCCGGAGGCGGAGAAGCAGCGCCTGGTCGCCGGTGTCGCGGCGCAGTACGAGTCCGAGGTGGTCTACCACCAGATCCGTGAGGACCTGGAGGAGCAGGGCGTCGTCTTCCTGGACACCGACACCGCGCTCAAGGAGCACGAGGACCTGTTCAAGGAGTACTTCGGCACGGTCATCCCGGTCGGCGACAACAAGTTCGCCGCGCTGAACACCTCCGTCTGGTCCGGTGGCTCGTTCATCTACGTGCCGAAGGGCGTGCACGTGGACATCCCGCTGCAGGCCTACTTCCGGATCAACACGGAGAACATGGGCCAGTTCGAGCGGACGCTGATCATCGTCGACGAGGGCGCGTACGTGCACTACGTCGAGGGTTGCACCGCGCCCATCTACTCCTCCGACTCGCTGCACAGCGCGGTCGTGGAGATCATCGTCAAGAAGAACGCCCGGTGCCGGTACACGACCATCCAGAACTGGTCGAACAACGTCTACAACCTGGTCACCAAGCGTGCCGTGTGCCACGAGGGCGCGACCATGGAGTGGGTCGACGGCAACATCGGCTCCAAGGTCACCATGAAGTACCCGGCGGTCTACATGACCGGCGAGCACGCCAAGGGCGAGGTGCTCTCGGTGGCCATGGCCGGCGAGGGCCAGCACCAGGACGCCGGCGCCAAGATGGTGCACGCCGCGCCGCACACCTCCTCGACCATCGTGTCGAAGTCGATCGCCCGGGGCGGCGGCCGCACCTCGTACCGCGGTCTGGTGCAGGTGCTGGAGGGCTCGACCAGCAGCAAGAGCACGGTCAAGTGCGACGCGCTCCTGGTCGACACGATCTCCCGCTCCGACACCTACCCGTACGTCGACATCCGCGAGGACGACGTGTCGATGGGGCACGAGGCGACCGTCTCCAAGGTCAGCGAGGACCAGCTCTTCTACCTGATGAGCCGGGGCCTGAGCGAGGACGAGGCGATGGCGATGATCGTGCGCGGCTTCATCGAGCCGATCGCCAAGGAGCTTCCGATGGAGTACGCGCTGGAGCTCAACCGCCTGATCGAGCTGCAGATGGAGGGCGCGGTCGGCTGACGCCGGCCCCCGTCCTCCGCCTCACCTGACACCTCGTCGCAGAACACAAGGAAGAGATGACTACCCAGGCTTCCGCGCCGCCCACGACCAAGTCGCAGGCGCTCCGCTCGTACGACGTCGCCGACTTCCCGGCCCTGACCGGCCTGGAGGAGGAGTGGCGCTTCACCCCGCTCAAGCGCCTGCGCGGCCTGACCGGGTCGGCGCAGGGCGCGACCGGCGCGGTCCGGCACGAGTACGGTGACCTGCCCGAGGGCGTCACCGTCGACCGGATCGGCCGGGACGACCCCCGGGTGGGCAGCGTGCTCACCCCGTTCGACCGGGTCAGCGCGCTCGCGTACGGCGGGGCCGACCGCGCGCTGCTGGTGCGGGTCGCCCGCGACGCGGTGGTGGAGGCGCCGGTGCGCCTGCGGGTGGTCGGCGAGAACGCCGAGGCGCTCGCCTTCGGCCACACGTTCGTCGAGGTGGACCGGTTCGCCGAGGCCACCGTGGTGATCGAGCACGTCGGCTCGGCCACGCTGGCCGACAACGTCGAGGTGTCGGTGGGCGACGGGGCGAAGCTGACCCTGGTCACCGTCGCCGACTGGGCCGACGACGCGGTGCAGGCGCAGCACCTGAAGGTGCGGCTGGGCCGCGACGCCCGGATCCTGCACGTGCAGGTCAGCCTCGGCGGCGACCTGGTCCGGCAGTACACGTCGGTGGAGTACACCCAGCGCGGCGGCGAGGCCGAGCTGTACGGCGTCTACTTCGCCGACTCCGGCCAGCACCTGGAGCACCGGCAGCTGGTCGACCACACCGTGCCGGACTGCCGCAGCAACGTCGGCTACCGGGGCGCGCTGCAGGGCGACGACGCGCACACGGTCTGGGTCGGCGACGTGCTGATCCGCGCCGAGGCCACCGGCACCGACACGTACGAGATCAACCGGAACCTGCTGCTCACCGACGGCGCGCGGGCCGACTCCGTACCCAACCTGGAGATCGAGACCGGCGAGATCGCCGGCGCCGGGCACGCCAGCGCGACCGGCCGGTTCGACGACGAGCAGCTGTTCTACCTGATGGCCCGGGGCATCCCGGAGGCCGAGGCGCGGCGCCTGGTGGTGCGCGGCTTCTTCGCCGAGCTGATCAACAAGATCCCGGTCGAGGACCTGCGCGAGCGCCTCGGTGACGCCATCGAGGCCCGGCTGGCGAAGGCCGGCGCCTGATGCTCAAGATCTGCTCCACCGAGGACGTGCCGAAGGGCACCGCGATCAGCGCCGACGTGGACGGCGTGCAGGTCGCGATCGTGCACGGCGAGGACGACGTGTTCTACGCGGTGCACGACGAGTGCTCGCACGCCGCCGTGGCGCTGTCCGAGGGCGAGGTCGAGGGCTGCACGCTGGAATGCTGGCTGCACGGATCCCGTTTCGACCTGCGTACCGGTGAGCCCACCGGGCTGCCCGCGACCGAACCCGTACCCGTCTATTCCGTCGAAGTCCGCGACGGCGACATCTACCTTTCCGTGGACGGCGACGGCCGTCCGCTGCCGAGCAATGGAGTGACCCGCTGATGAGCACCCTGGAGATCCGCGACCTGAAGGTGTCGGTCAAGCTGCCCGAGGGTGAGCTCAAGCCGATCCTGCACGGGGTCGACCTGACCGTGCGCTCCGGCGAGACGCACGCCATCATGGGCCCGAACGGCTCCGGCAAGTCGACGCTGGCGTACTCGATCGCCGGTCACCCGAAGTACGAGATCACCGGCGGCGAGGTGACCCTCGACGGCGAGGACGTGCTGTCCATGTCCGTCGACGAGCGGGCCCGCGCCGGTCTCTTCCTGGCCATGCAGTACCCGGTCGAGGTCCCCGGCGTGTCGGTGGCCAACTTCCTGCGTACCGCCAAGACCGCCATCGACGGTGAGGCGCCGAAGCTGCGCACCTGGGGCGGCGAGCTGCGCGGCGCCATGGAGCGCCTCCAGATGGACCCGGCGTTCGCCCAGCGCAACGTCAACGAGGGCTTCTCCGGCGGCGAGAAGAAGCGGCACGAGATCGTGCAGCTGGAGCTGCTCAAGCCGAAGATGGCGATCCTCGACGAGACCGACTCCGGCCTGGACGTGGACGCGCTGCGCGTGGTCAGCGAGGGCGTGAACCGGGTACGCGACACCGGTGACACCGGCCTGCTGCTGATCACCCACTACACGCGCATCCTGCGTTACATCAAGCCCGACTTCGTGCACGTCTTCGTGGCCGGCCGGATCGTCGAGCAGGGCGGCCGGGAGCTGGCCGACAAGCTCGAGGAAGAGGGCTACGAGCGCTACGTCGCCGGAGCCGGCGCGGCACGGGCCTGACCTGCCATGACCTCGATGGCCATCCCGGCGGGCATGCCGCAGTACGACGACGTGCCGCGCTTCGACGTGGCGAAGGTGCGGGCCGACTTCCCGATCCTCGACCGGGAGGTCAACGGCCACCCGCTGGTCTACCTGGACAGCGCCAACACCTCGCACAAGCCGCGGCAGGTGCTCGACGTGCTCGCCGAGCACTACGCGCTGCACAACGCCAACGTGTCGCGCTCGGTGCACACGCTGGGCACCGAGGCCACCGAGGCGTACGAGGGCGCGCGGGCGAAGATCGCCGCGTTCATCAACGCGCCGAGCGTGGACGAGGTGGTGTTCACCAAGAACTCCACCGAGGCGATCAACATCGTGGCGTACGCCTTCTCCAACGCCTCGCTGCGCGCGGACGGCGACCCCCGGTTCCGGCTGGGCCCCGGCGACGAGATCGTGATCTCCGAGATGGAGCACCACTCGAACATCGTCCCGTGGCAGCTGCTCGCGGAGCGCACTGGCGCGACGCTGCGCTGGTTCCCGGTCACCGACCAGGGCCGGCTCGACGAGTCCGGCCTGGACGACCTGGTCACCGAGCGGACGAAGATCGTCTCGCTGGTGCACATGTCGAACATCCTCGGCACCGTCAACGCCACCTCGCGGATCACCGCGCGGGTCCGCGAGGTCGGCGCGCTGCTGCTGCTCGACTGCTCGCAGTCGGTGCCGCACCTGCCGATGGACGTGGTCGACCACGACGCCGACTTCATCGTCTTCACCGGGCACAAGATGTGCGGCCCGACCGGCATCGGCGTGCTCTGGGGCCGGGGCGAGCTGCTCGCCGCGATGCCCCCGGTGATGGGCGGCGGCTCGATGATCGAGACGGTGACCATGGGCGGCTCGACGTTCGCCGCGCCGCCGGCCCGGTTCGAGGCGGGCACCCCGCCGATCGCCGAGGCGGTCGCGCTCGGCGCTGCGGTGGACTACCTCACCGCGATCGGCATGCCGGCCATCCAGTGGCACGAGAAGGAGCTGACGGCGTACGCGCTGGACGCCCTCGCCACCGTGCCCGGCCTGCGGATTTTCGGCCCGACCGTGCCGGTGGGCCGGGGCGGGACGATCTCGTTCGCGCTCGGTGACGTGCACCCGCACGACGTCGGGCAGGTGCTCGACTCGCTCGGCGTGCAGGTGCGGGTGGGCCACCACTGCGCCCGGCCGGTGTGCACCCGGTTCGGGGTGCCGGCCACGACGCGGGCGTCGTTCTACCTCTACACCACCACCGCGGAGATCGACGCCCTGGTGGCGGGTCTGGAGCGGGTGCGGAAGGTGTTCCAGTGATGCAGCTCGAATCCCTCTACCAGGAGATCATCCTGGACCACTACAAGCACCCGCATGGCCGCGGCCTGCGGGACGCGGCGGACCCGGCCGCCCGGGTCGGCGAGGCGCACCACGTCAACCCGACCTGCGGCGACGAGATCACCGTACGGGTGGCGACCGACGGCACGGTGTTCACCGACATCTCGTACGACGGGATGGGCTGCTCGATCAGCCAGGCGTCGGCGAGCATCCTGCACGAGCTGCTGCGCGGCAGGGCCGCGAGCGACGCCGCGGTGGTGCACGAGGCGTTCGTGCAGTTGATGTCCGGGCGGGGCCAGGTCACGCCGGACGAGGACGTGCTCGGAGACGGGGTGGCGTTCGCGGGTGTCGCGCGCTACCCGGCCCGGGTGAAGTGCGCGCTGTTGTCGTGGATGGCGTTCAAGGACGCCGCGGCACGCGCCGGGGTGGGCGTGAGCCCGGAGGTGAAGGCATGAGCGACGAGAACATGACCCCCGAGGCTGGCGCGGTGGCGACGGACGGCGCGGCCGTCAACGGTGCTGTTGCCGACGGCGCGGCCGCGGGCGCGGCGGCGCCGGCCGGCGGCAAGGCCGCTATCGGCGACATCGAGGAGGCGATGAAGGACGTCGTCGACCCCGAGCTGGGAATCAACGTGGTGGACCTGGGCCTGGTGTACGGCGTCCACGTCGACGACGACAACGTGGCCACCCTGGACATGACGCTGACCTCGGCGGCCTGCCCGCTGACCGACGTGATCGAGGACCAGGCCCGGCAGGCGCTGACCACCGGTCCCGGTGGCGGCCTGGTGAACGACATCCGGATCAACTGGGTCTGGCTGCCGCCGTGGGGCCCCGACAAGATCACCGACGAGGGGCGCGACCAGCTGCGCTCGCTCGGCTTCAACGTCTGACAGTTCTCCCGGTCACCGCCACGGGCGCGGCACCCTTGAGGGGTGCCGCGCCCGCGGTGTTCTCTCGGCATGATCGACACCGTTACGCCGATGTGGTGTGGTCGGAGTGGCTTTGATGTCGCCACATCGGCGAAGTGGTGTCGATCAAGGTGACCTGGCGGCACTGCCACCGGCGTTGGTGCCCCGAACAGCGAGATCTTGGTACGAGATCGCCCCTGCGGGGGCAGATTCGTACCAAGATCTTCAGTCCAACCGAGGCGCGGGAAAACCGGTTCCGGGGTGGGGGAACCAGGGGGCAGGATGAGCGGGTGATCGAGGCGTACCCGAAGCAGGCTCCTGTCCGTGCGGCCACTGCCGCGCGTCGACAGCGCATCCTGCCGCCGGCCGCCTCGGCCCGCCACCCCTCGTCGTGACCGGGGCGTTCCTGGCCGGCCTGGTCGCCGGCTACGGCGTCGCCATCCCGGTCGGCGCGATCGCGATCCTCATTCTCGGGCTCAGCGCGCGTACCTCGTTCCGGGTCGGTTCGGCGGCGGCGCTCGGCGTGGCCACCGCCGACGGGCTGTACGCGGCCGTGGCGGCGCTCGGCGGGGCCGCGGTGGCCAGCGGGCTCGCGCCGTTCGCGGGTCCGCTGCGGCTGATCGCCGCGGGGGTGCTGCTGGCCCTCGCCTGCCTCACCGCCTGGCGCGCGATGCGCCCACCCGCCCCGGCGCAGGAGCCGAACTCACCCGCCCCGACGCAGGAGCCGAGTCCGCGGGGTGGCCTGGACACGCCGGTGCGGGCGTTCGCCGCGGTTCTCGCGCTGACCCTGCTCAACCCGGCCACCGTCGTCTACTTCGTGGCGCTCGTCCTCGGCCGGGGCGACGTGCTCGGCTCGAGCCCGGTCGGCGCGGCCGCCTTCACCGCAGGCGTGTTCCTCGCCTCGGCCAGCTGGCAGTTGCTGATCGCCGGCGGCGGCTCGCTGATCGGCCGGGCCCTCACCGGTCCCCGTGGGCGGCGGGTCACCGCGCTGCTGTCCAGCGCCATCATCGCCGCCCTCGCGGTCGCCACGGTGCTCGGCGTCTGACCGAAGGGGACGGCCGCGGCCCGACGGCATCGATCGGATTCCGGGAGCCGGGACGACCTGGAGCATCGTCCGGACGCAACCGCATCATCTTCGCGGCTGATGTTCGGAGTCGCGAGTGGTCCTAGGGTCACGGAACAATCCGTGGACCGTTCACGTACATCCGGTCATCCCCACCGGTCGTGCGTCGATCCACACCAGACCCAGCAGGGAGAAGACTTGAGGATCACCCTGTGGCGTCCGCCGCGCGACCGGCAACCCGCCCGGCGCGGACGGACCGCTGCCCTCCTCGTCGCCGCGCTGGCCGCGGCGACGCTTCCCGTTCTCGCGGCGCCCGCGCCCGCCTCCGCCGCACCCGGCGTCCACGGGCCGTGGCAGAAGGTGGACGGCAAGCCGGCGGCCACCAAGGCGGGCCGCCAGGCCGCGATCAAGGCCAAGCGGCTGACCGCGTACAAGCTGGACCGCGGCACCATGAAGGGCCTGCTGGACAAGGCGCCGGCCGAGAAGCGCGTCGCGGTGGCCCGGGTGGCGAAGCAGGTGGTGTCGCTGCCCGCTCCGGACGGCACGTTCCAGCGCTTCGAGCTGGTCGACTCGCCGGTCATGGAGGCCGGTCTGGCCGCGAGGCACCCGGAGATCACCACGTACGCCGGCAAGGGCCTGGACGACCCGGCCGCGACCATCCGCGCGGACCTCACCCCGCTCGGGTTCCACGCCTCGGTCCGGTCGGCCAAGGGCAACTGGTACATCGACCCGTACTACCAGCGTGACCAGAGCCTGTACGCGAGTTACTTCGCCCGCGACCTGGAGCACCCGGAGGGCGAGTTCGTCGAGCGTGCGGACGTCACGCAGGAGGCGCACGCGCTGGCCGAGGAGATCGCCGAGGCGGACGTCCCGGCCGGGCCGCTGGTGAAGCTGCGCACGTACCGGGTGGCGCTGGTGACCGACCCGTCGTACGCCACCTACTTCGGCGCGGAGAACGTCACCGCCGCGAAGGTGACGCTGATGAACCGGGTCACCCAGATCTACGAGGACGAGACGGCGATCCGGCTCGTGCTGATCAACGACACCGACAAGACCAACCTGAACACGCCGGCCCTGGCCACCGAGCCGAACGGCCCGTGCGGCGCGGCGGCATGCTTCACGCCGGCGCAGCTCACCTCCTGCGGCAGTGGCACGCTCAGCCGTAACCGGATCGTGCTCGGCCAGCTGGTCGGCGCGAGCAACTACGACGTGGGCCACGTCGGCCTGGGCGTCAACGGCGGCGGCGTGGCCAGCCTCGGCGTGATCGGCGGCAACGGCAAGGCGCAGGGCTGCACCGGCCTGCCGACACCGGTCGGCGACTTCTACGCGGTCGACTACGTCTCGCACGAGATGGGTCACCAGTTCGCCGGCAACCACACCTTCAACGGCACCCAGTACAACTGCTCGGGCGGCAACCGCAGCGCGGCCAACTCGTACGAGCCGGGCAGCGGTTCGTCGATCATGGCGTACGCGGGCATCTGCCAGCAGGACAACCTCCAGCCGCACAGCGACCCGTACTGGTCGCACCGCAGCTACACCGAGATCACCAACTACGTCACGTCGAACCGCCCGGCCATCAACGAGGTGCAGAACGTCTCGCTGTACGGGTTCGACGCCGACGGTGACTCGTTCACCATCAGCTACGCGGGCAGCGACTCGGCGCCGATCACGCGGGGCGTCAACTACACCACCGCGGGCATCAAGGCGGCCATCGAGGGCATCGCCGGCTGGCCGGCCGGCGCGACGGTCACCGTGGCCGCGTTCGGTGGCAGCGGCACGCTCAACGACAACGGCTTCCAGGTGACCTTCGGCGGCACGCTGGCCACCACCAACGTGGCGTCGCTGGAGCTGACGAACGCCTCCGGCGCGTCCGGTTTCGTCGGTGAGACGGCGAAGGGCGGCGCCATCGACAACGGCGGCTGGCTGGTCGAGGAGACCACCAACCACGCCCCGGTGGTCACCGTCCCGGAGACCGTCACCATCCCGGTGCGTACGCCGTTCGCGCTGACCGGCAGCGCCACCGACGCCGACGGCGACACCGTCACGTACCTGTGGGAGCAGAACGACAGGGGCGCCACGACCGGCACCGCGCTGACGAACAACACGAAGGTCAACGGTCCGCTGTTCCGGGTGTTCGGCGAGGCGGCGATCGTGTCGCCGACGGACACGCTGAAGTACTACTCGCCGGGGCTGAACGCGGTCACCACCGACTCGACCCGGGTGTTCCCGGACATGCGGCAGATCCTGGCCGGCAACACCAACGCGGCCACCGGCGCCTGCCCGGCTGCCCCGGCCCCGCCGGCCACCGGTGGCGCGTCGAACGTGCCGGCCGAGCTGGTCGACTGCTACTCCGAGTTCCTGCCCACCCGCGACTGGGTCGGCATCGCGGGTGACCGGACCCTGCACTTCAAGCTCACCGCCCGGGACGGGCGGCTGGGTGGCGGCGGCATCGGCAGCGGCGACGTCGCCGTGGTGCTGGCGCCGGACGCGGGTCCGTTCCTGGTGACCTCGCAGGGCGCCGCCGCCGTCCTGGACGGCGGCTCGACCCAGACCGTGACGTGGGACGTGGCCGGCACCGACGTGGCGCCGGTGAACGCCGCGCAGGTGAAGATCTCGCTGTCCGCCGACGGCGGGCTGACCTTCCCGTACGTGCTGGCGGAGCAGACCGCCAACACCGGCTCGGCGACGGTGACGCTGCCGAACGTGGCGACCGGGAAGGCCCGGATCAAGATCGAGGCGGTCGGGAACGTCTTCTTCGACGTCAACGACGCCGACTTCACGATCCGGTCCGCCCCGGCCGTCACCAGCACCGCCCCGGACGGCGTGAGCGTCCAGTACAGCGACGCGCTCTCGCCTGCCGTCACGGTCACCGCCACCGACGGCGACACCACGGGCGCGGACCTGACCGCCGCCGCCACCGGGCTGCCCGCCGGCCTGTCCCTGGCCGTCACGAGCACCTCCGCGGCCGACGCCCGGCCGGGCTCGCGTACCTGGACGGTCGCCGGCACCACCACGGCGGCACCGGGTGCCTATCCGGTCACGGTGACCGTCTCCGACGGCTCCGGGCTGACCGGCAGCACCTCGTTCACGATCACGGTCACCGCCGAGGACGCGGCGGTCAGCTGGGCCGGTGACACGCTGGTGAACACCGCGACCGGCGGCGCCTCCGGCAAGGCCCTGCTGCGGGCCGTGGTCCGGGACAGCTCGGTGCTGCCCGGCGCGACGGACACCACAGCCGGTGACATCCGGACCGCCACCGTCACCTTCACGAAGGACGGCGTGACGCTCTGCGCCGCAGTGCCGGCCCTGCTGGGCACGGCCACCACGAGCGCGTCCGCGGCGTGCGAGGCCACGCTGCCGAAGGGCACGCACACCGTCACCGCGACAGTGGGCGGCAACTACACGGGCAGCACCACCGCGCAGGTCACAGTCGCCGTCTCCGACGGCGGGTTCCTCACCGGTGGCGGTCACCTGACCGCCACCCGCTCGGCGGGCACCTACCCGGCCGACGTGAACTCCACCGTCGAGGTGGAGCTGAACGCGAAGCCGGGCAAGGCGAACAAGCCGGCCACCGGCAAGGCCGAGATCGAGTTCCGCTCCGGCGGGAAGGCGTACACGATCAAGGCCGGCACCGTCGACGCGCTCGGCGTCACCTCGGCGGGCAAGGTCGCCCAGGTGCGCTACCAGGCCGCCCTGTACGACAACAAGGGCAAGCTGGTGGCCTCCGGCCTGACGCTGACCGTCACGGTGACCGACCGGGGCGCCCCCGGCAGGAACGACACCGTCGGGGTCACGCTGTGGAAGGGCGGCTCGCTGCTCTTCTCGTCCGACTGGACGGGCGGCGGCACCGCCGAGGTCACGCTGAAGGGCGGCAACCTCACCGTCCACTGATCCACCCGGTAGACGCGGGAGGGCACCGGTCACGGTGTCCTCCCGCGTTGCGTTCCCGGGTCCGGCGATGGCGTACCGTCGGGCCATGAGCAGCCGACCCGCCGCCGGCGGCGGCCGGTGGGTCGAGGTCGACCCCGGCCGCGTCGCCCGCTGGGTCGAGGGTTTCACCGACCGGCACGGCCCGCCCACGACCACAGTCCAGGAGTACGGGCTCCTCCTCACCGCCCCGGACGACGCCACCGCCGAGCTGCACACCCCGCCCGGGGCGAGCGCGTCGGCGGACGTACCCGGATTCGTCGCCTCCGCCACCGCGGCCCGCCGGATCGGTCTGCTGCTTGCCCGCAAGGGCGCTGTCGCGGTCGGCGTCGCCGACGGCGCCGACCTGGTGGTCTCCAAGGTGGACACCCGGTACGTGCAGGGGCGTACCGCGGCGGGCGGCTGGTCCCAGCAGCGGTTCGCCCGGCGGCGCGACAACCAGGCGAAGGCGGCCCTGGGCGACGCGGCCGAGCTGGCCGTACGCCTGCTGTTGCCGGAGGCCGGAACGCTGTCGACGCTGGTGTGCGGCGGCGACCGGCGCGCGGTGGACACGGTGCTGGCCGACCGGCGGCTGGCCCCGCTGGCGGCGCTGCGCGCGCCGCGCCTGCTCGACGTGCCGGAGCCCCGGCACGCGGTGCTGGTGGCCGCCGTCGCGGCCGCCCGGGCGGTCCACATCCTGGTCCGCTGAACAGGAAAGATCACCTCAAGACGGCGCAATCCCGCTCCTCGATGATGCATCGAATCGACTCGATGCCTATCGTCGGTGTCACGAAGCGGCGGGTCTCCGGGCGACCCGCAGGGGCAGCTTCGCCTCCGCCATCACGCGCCGACATCGTTGGGAGACAACAACTTCATGAGCGGATATCAGGACGGCCGGCTGCGAGCCCGGTGGCGCCGTGCGACGAGACTCCTCGTCGCGGCGGCGGCAATGAGCGCCGGAAGCCTCGTGCTCACCGCCACACTCACCGCCGGTACGGCGAACGCGGGCCCGGCGCAGCGCGCCGCGCTCGCCGCGCCCACCGTCAGCAGCGTCACCGCGGGCGGCGCGCACACGTGCGCGATCAGCACCGACGGGGGACTGTGGTGCTGGGGCTCGAACTACGGCGGTCAGCTCGGCGACGGGACCACCACGAACCGCAGCGCCCCGACGCGGGTCGGCACCGCCACCTGGACGAACGTCGACGCCGGCACCGGGCACACCTGCGCGGTCCGCACGGACGGGACGCTGTGGTGCTGGGGCTCGAACTTCCGGGGCCAGCTCGGCGACGGGAGCACCACCAGCCGCAGCGCCCCGGTGCAGGTCGGCACCGCGACCACCTGGGCCCGGGTCGACGCCGGCCCCCAGCACACCTGCGCGATACGCACCGACGGCACGCTCTGGTGCTGGGGCTTCAACCGGACCACCCAGCTGGGCGTCGGCGCCTCGCCGTACGTCGCGAACACCCCGCTGCAGGTCGGCACGGCCACCGACTGGGTGAGCGTCTCGACCGGCTACGGGCACACCTGCGGTATCCGGACCGGCGGCACGCTCTGGTGCTGGGGGGCCAGCTCGGACGGCCAGCTCGGGCTCGGCAACCTGACGCCGCAGACCGCGCCCGCGCAGGTCGGCACCGCGACCGGGTGGACCGGCGTCGCGGCCGGGTACGCGCACACCTGCGGGGTCCGCGCCGGCGGGCTGTGGTGCTGGGGTGAGAACGGATACGGTCAGCTCGGCGTGAGCGGCTCGTACCGGACCGCGCCGGTGCAGATCGGCACCGCCACCACGTGGAACCGGATCGCCGCGAGCAGCGACACGTCCTGCGCGTCGCGTACCGACGGGACCCTCTGGTGCTGGGGCAAGAACTCCGCCGGCCAGGTGGGCGACGGCAGCACCACCCACCGGTCCGCGCCCGCGCAGGTCGGCACCGCCACCAGCTGGACCGGCGGGCTCGCGGTCACCGACCACGGCTGCGCGATCCGTACCGACGCCGGCCTGTGGTGCTGGGGCGACAACAGCGGGGGCCAGCTCGGTGACGGGACGACTGTCAACCGGTCCACTCCGGCTCAGGTGACACTGCCGGCCTGACCGGCCCCGGAAACGACATCGGCCCGC
Organism: Micromonospora sp. II; assembly: GCF_001709195.1. Taxonomy (NCBI): domain Bacteria; kingdom Bacillati; phylum Actinomycetota; class Actinomycetes; order Micromonosporales; family Micromonosporaceae; genus Micromonospora; species Micromonospora sp. II. The sequence goes on from NZ_LYXF01000035.1 coordinate 572,801, forward strand.
ACCGCCGTCCGTGGCGGTGCGGGCCGATGCGCCGAGCGGGGATCAGGCCCCGGCGCCGAAGGTGTCGCAGGACTTCGGGTCACCGGTGGTGAAGCCCTTGGTGAACCACTGCTTGCGCTGCTCCGAGCTGCCGTGGGTGAACTCGTCCGGGTTCACCGGCCGACCGGAACGCTCCTGGATCGCGTCGTCGCCGATCTTCTCGGCGGCGTCGATGGCCTGCGAGATGTCCTCCTCGGTGATGCTCTTGAAGATCTTCTGCCCGCGCTCGTCGGCGGTGCCGGTGGCGTTCTTCGCCCACGCGCCGGCGTAGCAGTCGGCCTGCAGCTCCAGCTTCACCGACAGCGCGTTCGCGCTCTGCGGGTCACGCTCCTGCTGGCGGCGCATCTGCGCCTCGGTGCCGAGCAGGTCCTGCACGTGGTGGCCGTACTCGTGGGCCAGCACGTACGGCTGGGCGAACTCGCCCTTGGCGCCGAGCTGGTCGGCCAGCAGCCGGTAGAACGTGAGGTCGATGTAGACCTGGTCGTCGGCCGGGCAGTAGAACGGGCCCACGCCGGAGTCGGCGGCGCCGCAGGCGGTGCTGACGTTCTGGCTGAAGAACACGGTCTTCGACGGCTTGTACTGCTCGCCGAACGCCTCCGGCATCGCGGTACGCCAGTACGCCTGGATCGAGTTGACGTAGAGGGTGTTGCGGCAGTCGAGCTGCTCCAGCGCGTCCTGCGCCGAGCACTTCTGCTCCAGCGAGGTGTTGTCGCCCTGCTCGGAGCCGCCGCCGTTGGTGGCGGCGTTGAGGCCGAAGCCGCCGCCCACCAGGGCGACGAGCACGGCGATGATGATGCCCACGATCCCGCCCCGGCCGCCGCCGATCGGGATCGGAATGCCCATCCCGCCGCCTCCGCCGGACCCTCGCCGGTCGTCCACCTGGCTGGTGTCGACCCGCGCGTTCTCGTTCAGCTCCATGTTGACCCCGATCACCGATGTGTCCGTTTGTGATGGTTGCGGTACCGGACCGGGTCCGGACGGCGGATTTCGTACCCGATGATCTTGCACGGTAATCCGGCGGAGGGGGCCCGCGGGGACCGGTACACTTGCCCCCGTGCTGCGCTGCGAAGGCTGAACCGCCCCGCGCCGACGGGAAAACACCACCCGCCGGCGCTTTCGCGTGCCCTGAGTCAGCCCTTCCGGACCCGAGAGCGAGTACTCCGAGATGATCACTGCCACCGGCCTGGAACTGCGCGCCGGTTCCCGGATCCTGCTGTCCGACACCACCCTGCGGGTGCAGCCGGGGGACCGGATCGGCCTGGTCGGGCGCAACGGCGCCGGCAAGACCACCACGCTCAAGGTGCTCGCCGGCGAGGGACAGCCGTACGGCGGCCAGATCGACCGGCGCAGCGCCATCGGCTACCTGCCGCAGGACCCGCGCACCGGCGACCTGGACGTCACCGGCCGGGACCGGGTGCTCTCCGCCCGTGGGCTGGACGTGCTCATGGCGCAGATGAAGGAGCTGGAGAACAAGCTCGCCGAGGGCGCCGACGACGAGCGGCTGGTCCGCCGCTACGGCGCGCTGGAGGACCAGTTCGCCTCGCTCGGCGGCTACGCGGCCGAAGCCGAGGCCGCCCGCATCTGCGCCAACCTCGGCCTGCCCGACCGCGCCCTGGCGCAGACCATCGGCACGCTCTCCGGCGGTCAGCGCCGCCGCATCGAGCTGGCCCGGATCCTGTTCCGCGACGCCGGCGAGAACGGCGGCGGCATCCTGCTGCTCGACGAGCCGACGAACCACCTCGACGCCGACTCGATCACCTGGCTGCGCGGCTTCCTCGCCAACCACAAGGGCGGCCTGATCGTGATCTCCCACGACGCCTCGCTGCTGGAGGCGGTGGTCAACAAGGTCTGGTTCCTGGACGCCACCCGGTCCGTGGTCGACACGTACAACCTGGGCTGGAAGGCGTACCTGGAGGCGCGGGAGACCGACGAGCGGCGCCGCCGCCGGGAGCGCGCAAACGCCGAGAAGAAGGCCGGCGCGCTGATGGCGCAGGCGGACAAGATGCGGGCCAAGGCCACCAAGACCGTCGCCGCGCAGAACATGGCCCGGCGCGCCGAGCGCCTGCTCTCCGGCCTGGACGAGGTCCGCGTCGCGGACAAGGTCGCGAAGGTACGGTTCCCGAGCCCCGCCCCGTGCGGCAAGACGCCGCTGACCGCCACCGGCCTGTCCAAGTCGTACGGGTCGCTGGAGATCTTCACCGACGTCAACGTGGCGGTGGACCGGGGTTCCCGGGTGGCCATCCTCGGCCTCAACGGCGCCGGCAAGACCACGCTGCTGCGGATGCTCGGCGGGCTGCTGGAGCCGGACACCGGCGAGGTGCGGCCCGGGCACGGGCTGCGGCTGGGCTACTACGCCCAGGAGCACGAGACGCTCGACGTGGACCGGACGATCCTGGAGCACATGCGCAGCGCCGCGTCCGACCAGACCGACACCGACCTGCGCAAGATCCTCGGCGCGTTCCTCTTCTCCGGCGAGGACGTGGACAAGCCGGCCGGCGTGCTCTCCGGCGGCGAGAAGACCCGGCTGGCGCTGGCCACGCTGGTCTGCTCCGGCGCCAACGTGCTGCTGCTGGACGAGCCGACGAACAACCTCGACCCGGTCAGCCGCGAGCAGGTGCTCGACGCGATCGCCCGTTACCCGGGCGCGATCGTGCTGGTCACGCACGACCCGGGCGCGGTCAGCGCGCTCAAGCCGGACCGCGCCATCCTGCTGCCCGACGGCGACGAGGACGCCTGGTCCGACGACCTGCTGGAGCTGGTCGAGCTGGCCTGACCCGCCCTCTTTTCCCCGTGGGCCGGGGCGGGTCGGGTCGGTCAGGTCAGGAGATCGGCCAGGTGGGGGAGGACGCCGGAGGTGAGCAGGATGGTCGCGCCGATGACTATGAAGATCACCGGCACCAGCCAGTGGCCGGCGCGGCCGACCAGGGCCACCACCCGGGGGTGCCCGCCGAGCGCGGCGGCGACCGCGCACCACACGGCCACCAGTAGCGCGAACACCAGCAGCCAGACCAGGCCGGTGGCCGGGTCGAGGGAGCGGAACACCGGCACGTAGACGGCGACGTTGTCGGCTCCGTTCGCCACGGTCACCCCGGCGACGCCGAGCAGGCTGCCGACCACCGCCGGCGGCTCGTCGTCGTCGCCACGGGACATCAGCGCGCGTACGCCGAGCGCGATCGGCAGCAGGCCGAGCAGGCCGGGCCACGGGTCCGGCACCACGAGCAGCCCGGCGGCGGCCACCACCGCGACCGCGACGAGCGCGCCGATGCCCGCGTACTGCCCGGCGACGATCTGCCAGGGCCGGGGGCGTCCGGTGTGCCGGAGGGCCACGAACAGCACCGTGAGCACGACGATGTCGTCGAGATTGGTGGCGGCGAAGACACCGGCGGCACCCGCCGCGGCCGTGATCACGTCAATCACCCCGGGCACGATACGGCCCGCCGCGCCGGCCGTCGCATGATCCACACCAGTTCGCCGAAGTGGAGGTGTCCGGAGCACGGTGACGCAGCCACTTCGGGGAACTGGTGTCGATCATGGGGGAGGATGCGCTCGTCCGGCGGGGCGGTACGGATCAGCCGGTCGGAAGGATCACTCTATCGGGAAGCTGACATTGCGTAGCGTGTCGGTTGGCGAATAGTTGATATCTGGCGCATGATCGTCCGAGGCGGTCTAATAGGTGGGACCGTATCCGAACCGCACAGTCTGGGACGTGAGGGATCAGCATGGCAGCCACCGGCACAGCCACCAGCACTGAGAAGGGTCGCCGGATCGTCGGGGCCGAGCGTCAGACGCTCGCCAAAGACCTGGTAAAGCGGTACACCGGGGGTGAGAGCATCCGTGCTCTGGCGGCCTCTACCGGCCGTTCCTACGGGTTCATCCACCGTGTGCTCACCGAATCCGGCGTGCAGCTGCGGCAGCGCGGCGGCGCCCGGCGCCGGAAGAAGGCGTGACCCGCCGCCCAGCGTCGTCCATCAGCGCAGTGTTCCGGGGCGTCCGGTGACCGCCGAGACGACCGGAGTGCGCTTCGACTGCGACGGGCCGGTTGCGACGGTGACGTTGTGCCGGCCCGACGTGCTCAACGCCCAGACCCCGGCGATGTGGCGGGCGATGAGCGACTTCTCCCGCGACCTGCCCGGCGACGTCCGCGTCGTCGTCGTACGCGGCGAGGGGCGCGCCTTCTCCGCGGGCCTGGACCTGGCGGTCGCCGGTGCCACCGGGCCGGGCTCCTTCGCCGAGCTGGCCGCGCTCCCGGAGGCGGAGTGCGCCGACCGGATCGCCGAGTACCAGGGCGGCTTCACCTGGCTGCACCGGCCGGACGTGGTGTCGATCGCCGCGGTGCAGGGCCACGCCATCGGCGCCGGCTTCCAGCTCGCGCTCGCCTGCGACATGCGTGTGCTCGCCGCCGACGCCAGGCTCTCGATGGCCGAGGTGACACTCGGCCTGGTGCCCGATCTGGCCGGCACGCGCCGCCTGGTCGAGCTGGTCGGCTATTCGCGCGCCCTGGAGATCTGCGCCACCGGCCGCCGGATGGACGCCACCGAGGCGGACCGGATCGGCCTGGCCACGCTCGTGGTGCCGAACGACGAGCTGGACGCCGCGGTGCGTGACCTGTCGGCCGGGCTCCTCGCCAACAACCGGGACGCGATCGTCGAGATCAAGGCGCTCCTGGCGGGCGCGGCCGACTGTACGCACGCCGAGCAGCAGCGCGCCGAGCGGGAGGCGCAGACCCGGCGTATCCGGGACCTGGCCGGCCGGGGCGAGTAACCGGCCCGGAGCGCGATTTCGTAAGGACCGTTCGGGAAGATCTGGGTTACTCGCGAGGTTGTCACAGGCGTCTGGAGAATGGACTCCGACGATTCATGCTGCCTGACGACCTGGAGGTGACGAGTGTCCCACCCGATGGCCGGCGGCGGCATGGGCGGCTGGAGCATGCTCCGGTCGCTGCGCAACCGGGACGAGGTCTCCGCCCACGAGCTCAAGCGCGGCACGGCCCGGCGGATCGTCGCGTTCGCCCGGCCCTACCGGCGTGACATCGTCGTCTTCCTGATCACCGTGATCATCGCCGCGGTGATCGGCGTGGCCACGCCGCTGCTCGCCGGCGACGTCATCGACGCGATCGCCGGGGCCGGTCCGGACGCCCGCACGACTGTGGTCCGGCTCGCCCTGATCATCGCCGCGCTCGCCGTGGCCGATGCCCTGTTCTCCCTGGTCCAGCGGTGGTATTCGGCCCGCATCGGCGAGGGCATCATCCTCGACCTGCGCACCCGGGTCTACGACCACGTCCAGCGGATGCCGCTGCAGTTCTTCACCCRCACGCAGACCGGCGCGCTGGTGAGCCGGCTCAACAACGACGTGCTCGGCGCGCAGCGGGCGTTCACCTCGACGCTGTCCGGGGTGGTCAGCAACGTCATCCAGCTCGTGCTCACCGCCGGCGCGATGCTCGTGCTGTCCTGGCAGATCACCGTGCTGGCGCTGGTGCTGCTGCCGATCTTCATCATCCCGGCCCGCCGGGTGGGCCGGCGCCTGGCCGAGATCACCCGCGAGTCGTACAACCTCGACGCGAAGATGAACGCGACCATGACCGAGCGGTTCGGCGTGGCCGGAGCGCTGCTGGTCAAGCTGTTCGGCGCGCCGGAGGTCGAGGCCGACCGGTTCGCCCGCCGGGCCGAGCGGGTGCGCGACATCGGCATCCAGTCCGCGATGTACTCGCGGACGTTCTTCGTGGCGATGCTGCTCGTCGCGTCGCTGGCCCAGGCGCTCACCTACGGGGTGGGCGGCTGGCTGGCGGTCACCGGTGCGGTCAGCGCCGGCACCGTCGTCAAGCTGGCGCTGCTGCTGACCCGCCTCTACGGCCCGCTCACCGCGCTCTCCAACGTCCGGGTCGACGTGATGAGCGCGCTCGTGTCGTTCGACCGCGTCTTCGAGGTGCTCGACCTGCGTCCGGGCATCGCGGAGAAGCCCGACGCGGTGCCGGTGCCGCGCGGCAGCGGCCGGGTCGAGTTCCGCGACGTGCGCTTCCGCTACCCGAGCGCCGCCGAGGTGTCGCTCGCGTCGCTGGAAGAGGTCTCGACCCTCGACCGTACGGTGAACGAGCCGGTGCTCAAGGGCGTCTCGTTCGCCGTCGAGCCCGGGCAGATGGTGGCCCTGGTCGGCCCCTCCGGCGCCGGCAAGTCGACGCTGTCCATGCTGATCTCCCGGATCTACGACGTCAGCGAGGGCCAGGTGCTGGTCGGCGGCGTCGACGTGCGGGACGCGACGCTCGCCTCGCTGCGCGACGAGATCGGCGTGGTCACCCAGGACTCGCACCTGTTCCACGAGACCATCCGCGAGAACCTGCGGTACGCCAAGCCCGACGCCACCGACGACGAGATCTGGGCCGCCCTGGCCGGCGCGCAGGTGGCCGACCTGGTCCGGGCGCTGCCGGACGGGCTCGACACGACGGTCGGCGAGCGCGGCTACCGCTTCTCCGGCGGCGAGAAGCAGCGCATCGCCATCGCCCGGTTGCTGCTCAAGGCCCCGTCGATAGTGATCCTGGACGAGGCCACCGCCCACCTGGACTCGGAGAGCGAGGCAGCGGTGCAGCGGGCGCTGTCGGTGGCGCTGACCGGCCGTACCGCGCTGGTGATCGCGCACCGGCTCTCGACGGTGCGCGACGCGGACCAGATCCTCGTGCTCGACGAGGGGCGGATCGTGGAGCGCGGCCGGCACGACGAGCTGGTGGCCGTCGGCGGCCTGTACGCCGAGCTGTACCGCACCCAGTTCGCGGTCACCGACTCGCCCGCGCCGCACGCCGAGGCGGAGCAGCCGGAGCCGGTGGTGACCACTGTGCCGATGGGCACCTACGTCGCCCACGAGGCCATGCCCCCGGCGGCAGCCAACTAGCGGCCCGCGAGGCCTCAATCCCGGCGCCGACGGGCGTGGATCGGCACCGACCGGGTGGACGGGCACCCAGCGGCCGGGCCGTGGCGACCCGGACGGCCGCAGCCCTAGCTCGCGGCGATCGGGGCTCTAACCCGCGGCGACCGCGGCACGCAGCTCGGCGAACGCGGCGCCGAGCGTCTCCGGGGTGAAGTGGGCGTTCAGGCCGCTCGGGTTGGGCAGCACCCACAGCCGGGCCGGCCCGAGTGTCTCGGGCTGCGGCCCGAAGCCGGCCTTCGGCCGGGTGAACCCGATCCGGTACGCGGTCACGCCGACCACCGCCACCCAGCGCGGCCGGTACCGCTCGACCTTCGCGGTGAGCGTCGCCGCGCCGTCGACCAGTTCGGCGGCGGTCAGCTCGTCGGCGCGGGCACTGGCGCGGGCCACCATGTTGGTGATCCCGAGGCCGAGTGCGGGCAGCGCGTCCTGCTCGCTGGGGTGCAGCAGACGCGGGGTGAACCCGCCCCGGTGCAGGGCGGGCCAGAACCGGTTGCCCGGACGGGCGAAGTGCCAGCCGGTCGCCGCCGACCACAGACCCGGGTTGATGCCGACGAAGAGCACGTCCAGGCCGGGCGCGATGACGTCCGGCAGCAGCCGGTCGGCCGCCGCCGCGAGCTGCTCGCGGCTGGGGCGTGGGTGCCGCCGGGCGGGCGCGCCCGGCCCCGGGGCCGCCTCGGGCCGCCCACCGCCCGGGCGCCGTCGGTCGCTCACCGGCCCACCGCCCCGGGCGCCCGGCCCACCACAGCGACCACTGTCACAGCCCGCGCAGCGCGCCGCCGTCGACCGGGACGGTCACCCCGGTGACGTACCCGGCGGCGGGGGAGAGCAGGAACGCCGCCACCCGGCCGAACTCCGCCGGGTCGCCGATTCGCCCGAGCGGGATCGCCGCCTCCGCCTGGGCGCGGGCGCGCTCGGGATCGCCGGAACCGGCCAGCAGCTCCCGGTTGCGGTCGGTCATGATCCGCCCGGGTAGCAGGCTGACCACGCGGACGCCGCGCGGGCCGAACTCGTCGGCCATGTCCTTGGCCACGCCGGCCAGGCCCGGTCGCAGCCCGTTGGAGATGCCGAGGCCGGCCAGCGGTCCGCGTACCGAGGTGGACAGCACCAGCCCGATCGCGCCGCCGTCGGTGAGCGCGCCGGCCACCGTGCGGGCGAGCCGGACGCTGCCCAGGAAGACCGTCTCGAACGACTCGCGCCACTGCTCGTCGGTGACGGTGGCGGCGGTGCCGGGCGGCGGGCCGCCGACCGAGATCAGCGCGCCGTCGAGGCGGCCGAAGTGTTCGCGGGCGGCGGCGACGAGCCGCTCCGGGGTGGCGGAATCGGCGAGGTCGGCGGTCAGCCCGATCGCCCGCTGCGGGTCGCCGAGCGCCTCGATCGCGGCGGCCACCCGTTCCGGGGTACGCGCGGAGATGACCACCCGGGCGCCGTCGGCGACGAGTTGTTCGGCGGTGGCGAAGCCGAGGCCGCCGGAGGCGCCGGTCAGCACGTACACCCGGTCGGCGAGTCCGAGATCCATACGCCCGATCCTGCCGTACCCGGGGGCGCGTGTCAGCGCGGGGCGGGCCGCAGCAGGCGTACCCGGCCGGCGAACTGGGCCGCGACGGCGCCGCCGGCCCGGGCGACGGCCGGCATCCGGCGGGGCCGGGGCGGTCGGTGGCCGTCGTAGCGGCTCGCGGCCTCGCGCGCGGCCAGCTCCTCCGCGCCCAGCGGCGGCAGCGTGCCCCGGTCGCGCAGCTCGCGGGCCAGGTCCCAGCCGTCGCGCAGGGAGCCGTTCGAGGGGCGTCCGTCCGCCCACGTGGTGAACGTCGCCGGCCAGTGCGCGCCGAGGCCGGCGGCGAGCAGCGGCCAGTGCCGGGCCACGTCCGCGGCCCGCTTGCGCAGCAGCGCCCGGCGGGCCGCCTCGACCGGGGCCGGTGCGAAGCCGGGCGGCAGCGGTCCACCGGCGACGAGCGCGGCGACCAGCTCGGCCTGCCGGGCCGCCAGGTCGCCGCTCACGTGACCGCCGGGTGGCCGGAGGCGGCGGCGAGCGCGTCGAGCTCCGCGCGCAGCTCGGCGGCGGGCGGGTAGTGCCCGTCGCGTTCCAGCAGCAACGCGGGCGGCCGGTGCCGCCGGCACAACTCGCGGACCAGGTCCAGCACGGCGGCGGGCACCGGGTCGGTGTGCGTGTCGTGGTAGAAGCCGCCGTGTTCGGCGCCGCCCGCGACGTGCGCGTAGGCGATGCGTTCCAGCGGCAGCCGGTCCAGCAGCGCGGTCGGCTCGCCGCCCCGGTTGCGGGCGTTGGCGTGCACGTTCGCGACGTCGAGCAGCAGCAGCGCGCCGGTGGCGTCGAGGATCTCGGTGAGGAAGTCCGCCTCGTCCAGCTCGTCGTCGGGCCAGTCGAAGAGCGCGGCGATCGGCTCCAGGGCCAGCGGCACCGGCAGCTCCGCCTGCGTCCGCCGCACGTTCGCCACCACCGCGGCGACCGCCTCGCGGCTGCGCGGCAGCGGCAGCAGGTGACCGGCCTCCAGACCGCCGGCCCGCACGAACGCGATGTGCTCACTCACCAGCGGCGCGTCCAGGGCCGCGGCCACCGCGGCCAGGTGCGCCACCCGGGCCGGATCGACCGGTTCCGCGCCGCCGAGGGACAGCCGCACCCCGTGGGGTACGACATCGACGCCGCGTCCGCGCAGCTCGGCGAGCCCGTCCGGGAGCGGCCCGGCCGGTGCGACCGCCTCCGCGACCACCTCGACGAAACGCAGCCCCGGCAGCCCGGCCACGAAACCGGCGATCTCGGGACGCCAGCCGATGCCGACGCCGGACGGGCCGCTCATCCGCCGCACCCGCCTCCGCCGCAGCCACCGCCTCCGCCGCAGGAGCTGCCACCGCCGCACGTGGAGGCGCCGCCTCCACAGGAGGTGCCGGAGCTCGCGCCGCCGACGTTGCCCATCGCCTGCCGCTGGATCTCGGCCTGCTCGGCGAAGCCCGGATCCATGGTCCAGAGCGTGGCGGTGCCGAACAGCGCCACGCCCAGCGCCACGTCCGTCGCGCCGTACGTGGCGTACGCGGGGGAGGCGGCCGGTCGCAGCCAGGCGTGCCGGCGGCGCATGTCGTTCAGCGCGGCGGTGGCCGCCCGGGTGCGCCAGGGCACGCGGTTGAGCAGCAGGAACGCGAGGCCGAGCGGGAACAGGCTGAGCAGCAGCCAGCCGGTGGGCCGGTCGTTGAGCAGGCCGGAGATCGCACGCACGACGCCAATTGCCAGCAGGAAGCCGATCAGCAGCGCGCCGCGCCGCAGCGTCCGGCGCCGCTCCTGGTCCAGGGCCAGGCCCCGGCGTACCAGGCCGTCGCGCAGCTCGTCGAGCGCGCGCCGCACCCACTCGTCGGCGGCCAGGTCCCGGGTCCGCAGGCCGCGGCTCGCCGCGTGGTGGACCGCCTGGTCCAGCGGGGTGGCCCCGGCCGGCAGCGGACCGCCGGTGGTGAGCCGCCGGTCGGGTCGTACGCCGACCGCGCCCGCGTGGCGCAGCGCGCCGAGCGTGGCCCAGACGGCGAGCTGGTCGCCGCCGTTGAGGTAGGCGACCTGCTGCGGACCCAGCGCGCCGTGATCGGTCACCGGCGTGCCAGCCAGCATCCGACGCCGGTACACGATCGCGCCGATGACCAGGACGACGGCGAGCAGGAGGTACCAGCGCAGGAATACGGGGCCGGGGATGCCCCAGGTGTCGGAGGGGGTCATCGTCTGCTCCTGTCGCGAGGAGGGGTCGCGGCTCATTGTGGAGCAGGCGCGCCAGAGTCGATCTCCTGGAGCGGCGCAGTTACCGGACCGAGACCGGCGGGCTCAGTGCCGGCGCACCGCCTCCTCGACCAGGTCGAGCACCCGGGCCAGGTCGCCGGCCGGGCGGCCCATCGCCAGGTGCAGCACCAAGCCGTCGTAGGCCAGCTCCAGGAACTGGGCCAGCACGTCGATCGGGACGTCGTCGCGCAGCACGCCGGCCTCGCGCTGGCGTACCAGGCGCTCCCGGGTCGCCGCGGCGATGGCTTCGGAACGCTCCGCCCAGCGCTTGGCGAAGGCCGGGTCGGTACGCAGCCGGCGCGAGACCTCCAGCTGGCTGCCGAGCCAGCCGGTCGTGTCGGGCGAGACCGCCCGGGCCAGCAGGTCGCGCATGACCTGCACCAGGCCGTTGCGGGCGACCGTCTCCACCATGGCGGCGGCGTCGTCCTCGGCGACGGCGAGGAACAGGGAGTCCTTGTCCCGGAAGTGGTGGAAGATCGCACCCCGGGACAGGCCGGTGGCCTCCTCCAGCCGCCGCACTGTGGCGCCCTCGTAGCCGTGCCGGGCGAAACACGCCCGCGCCGCCGCGAGGATCTCCTGCCGGCGCGCGTCGAGCTGGTCCTGACTTACTCTGGGCACGAACGGATCGTCGCAGGTGGAACCGCGTGATGCAAACCGTACGTACGGCTTGAGATGCGGATTCGGAAGATCATCCGGCCGCGTCCGGTGGTTAGGATCGGCGTGTGACCGCCCTTCCCGCGCGCCCGCTCACCGTCGCCGCCGTCCAGGCCCAGCCCGTCCCCGGTGACGTCGCCGGCAACGCCCGCGCCGCCGCCCGCCTCGTCGCCCGGGCCGAGGGCGCCCGGGTCGTGGTGCTGCCCGAGCTGTTCCTGCCGGCCTACCACCCGCCGACGCTGGGCGCCGACCCGGAGGGCACCGACGTGGCCGCCGACGCCGACGGCCGGGTCGCCGACCCCCGGCTGGACCCGCTGCGGACCGCCGCCGCCGACGCGGGCGCGGCAGTGGTGATCGGCGCCGCCGTCCGCCACCCCGACCGGCGGCGCACCATCTCCTCGCTCGTGGTGGACCCGGCCGGCACGGTCACCGCCGCGTACGACAAGCAACAGCTCTGGAGCGGCGAGCGCGAGCTGTTCGACGCCGGCCGCCGGGGCGCCACGCTCGAAGTCGACACGTGGCGGCTGGGCCTGGGCGTCTGCTACGACGGCTGCTTCCCGGAGCACGCGCGGGCGGCGGCCGGGGACGGCGCGCACGGATACCTCTGCCCGAGCGGTTACCTGGCCGGCTCGGAGCACCGCCGCGACCTCTACTACGCCGCCCGGGCGCTGGACAACACGATGTACGTCGTGTTCGCCAACGTCGTCGGCGGCGCGGACCCCTGGCGGTTCAACGGTGGCGCGGCGGTGTACGACCCGGAGGGCCGGCCGCTGGCGCGGGGCGCCGACACCGGAGAGGACGTGCTGGTGGCGACGCTGGACCCGGAAGCGCTGGCGGCCACCCGCGCGGCGCACACCATGCTGCTCGACCGGCCGGTGGACGCCGGCGCGGCCCGTACGGCGCTCGTCGCCTGACCGTGGCTGGGCCCGGGGCCCTGTCGGTGCTCCGAGCGTTCCCGTAGGGTGCCCAAGTGCCGTTGCTCCTGCTCGATCTGGACAACACCCTGCTGGACCGCGACGGGCCGTTCCGTGTCTGGGGAGAACGTTTCCTGGCGGGCATCGGCGCGCCGCCCGCCGACCTCGACTGGCTGGTGTCGGTGGACGCCGACGGGCTGACCAACCGGTGGGACGTCGCGGACGCTATCCGCGACCGGTACGCGCTGCGCATCCCCTCGATCGACCTGGTGGACGAGCTGCACGACGGCGTGGTGGCGCACATGCGGCTCGATCCGCTGGTGGCCTGCGCGCTGCGGATCGCCGCCGACGCCGGCTGGGTGCCGGTGGTGGTCACCAACGGCGCGTCCCGTCAACAGGACGCCAAGATCCGCAAGACCGGCCTGGACCGCTACGTCGCCGACTGGGTGATCTCGGAGGAGGCCGGCGTCAGCAAGCCGAATCCGAGGATCTTCGCGCTCGCCGCCCAGCGGGCCCGGATGCCGTTGCGTGGTGCGTGGGTGGTCGGCGACAGCCCGGAGGCGGACATCGGCGGCGCGACCGCGGTGGGCCTGCCCAGCGTCTGGCTGCATCGGGGACGCCGCTGGTCGGACCCCCGGTTCGCGCCGACCCGGATCGAGGACGGGCTGATCGCGGCCGTCGCCGCAGTGCTGGCCGGCTGACCGGCGGCGCGGGCTGGCAGGCAGCGCGGCGGCACCGCGCGGAAATCCGTTGACCCGCGCCGGGGCGCGTACGAGCATGGTGCCGCGCGAGTGCGCAGCCGGGGGTGCCCGGTCGAGGAGAGGAGGTCGGTCATGGCCGTTTTCGCAGGGTCGTACCACCTGCCTCCACCAGCCTCGATCGAAGGACAGATCCACCCGTGCGCGATCATGACTTCCCGGCGCCGCAGCGCCGTGGCCGCGGCAAGAGCCGCTTCGACGACGACGAAACCGACTTCCTGAAGCGGGGGCGGCCCACGCCGACCCTCGCCGACCCGGACGCCGAGCCCGACGCGGAGGACAGCTGGTCCTCCTGGGACCGGGCCGTCCATGGCCCCGAGCCGTACCCGGACTGGCTGGTCACCGAACTGGCCGCCCGGGACACCGAGCTGGGGGTGCTCAAGACCGGCAAGGAGGCGGACGTCCACCTGGTCCGCCGCGCCGTGCCGGACACCGACCGCTCGTGCCTGCTGGCGGTCAAGCGGTACCGCGACGCCCAGCACCGGCTCTTCCACCGCGACGCCGGTTACCTGGAGGGCCGCCGGGTACGCCGGTCGCGGGAGATGCGGGCGATGACCGGCCGGACCGCGTTCGGCCGGCAGATGATCGCCGGGCAGTGGGCGGCGGCCGAGTTCGCCGCGCTGTCCCAGCTCTGGGAGATCGGCGCCGCCTCCGGGCGGATCGCGGTGCCCTATCCGGTGCAGCTGCTCGGCACCGAGCTGATGCTGGAGTTCGTCGGCGACGCCGAGGCGGGGGAGGCCGCGCCACGGCTGGCGCAGGTCCGGCCCGACGCCGCCGAGCTGCGTGACCTGTGGGATCAGCTGGTCGAGGCGCTCACCGTGCTGGCCCGGGCCGGGTACGCCCACGGCGACCTGTCTCCGTACAACCTGCTGGTGCACGCGGGCCGGCTGGTGATGATCGACCTGCCGCAGGTGGTCGACGTGGTGGCCAACCCGCAGGGCGGCGAGTTCCTGGGCCGGGACGTGCGGGTGGTGGCCGCCTGGTTCGCCGCCCGCGGCATGCCGGCCACCGTCACCGATCCGGAGGCGCTCACCGAGGCGCTGCTGCGGGAGGCGGGGATCCGCTGACGGGCGGGCGTCCCGGGTGGTCGAGCCGCCCGGGACGCCCACCCGTGCGGGTCATTGCAGGTAGCGCTCGACCTCCGGCACCGGGCGCTCGCCCTGGGCGTCCGGGTCGCCGTGCGCCTGGCGCGCGGCCCGGCGACGGCGCAGCAGGTCCCAGCACTGGTCCAGGGACTCCTCCAGGGCCCGCAGCCGCTCCCGGGCCTCGTCGTCGGTGCCGGACTCGTGCTGCTGCGCGTCGGCCCGCAGCCGGTGCTCCTCGTCGACGAGTTCCGAGATCCGGCTCAGGATGGTCTTGTCGTCCATGCCCGAAGCTTGGCACAGCGGACGGGTCCGCGCCCGCGTTCTGCCGGCGTCCGCGATAGGTGAGCGCTGCTCGCGCTCCGCAACCACCACTGTGTACGGGAGTGACGCACATCCCACGGGCTCCATTCTCGACAAAGAGATTGTTGTTACGTGAAATATCCTCCGACCTGCCTTTTGATCTGCGGCTCAGGATGGCATGCTCGCGAGCAACGTCACGGGTCGATACGAAGCCGCGACCCTGAGTCAACCGAGGGAGCGTTCAGGTGCCCGAACCAACGGACACACCGGGACCCACCGGCCGACCCCGAACCGTGCCGCTGCGGCAGATCCTGCCGGCGGTGCTCCGCGACCCCGCCCGGGCGCTCATCGACATCGGCAACCGTACCGAAGGTGAACTGGTCCGGCTGAACCTCGGCTCGTTCCGCCCCTACCTCGTCACCCACCCCAAGCACGTGCAGCACGTCCTGCGCGACCGGGCGGACAACTACGAACGAGCAGGCGACGGGCTGTTCTGGCGTCCGGTCAAGCGGCTGTTCGGCGAGGGCATCCTCGGCGAGGGGCAGATCTGGTCGGCCAGCCGGCGCATGCTCCAGCCGATGTTCACCGCCAAACGGGTCGAGGCGCTGGTCGACGGCATGGCCGACGCGATCCGCGACGCGGTCGACGAGCTGGACGAGCCGGCCCGCGCCGGCCGTCCGGTCGACATCGGCGTGGAGCAGGCGCGCATCGTCAGCCGAGCGATCATGAAGGTGCTCTTCGCCGACCGCATCTCGGTGCCGGACGCGATGCGCGTGATCGAGGCGCAGGACCGGATCGCCACCGCCGTCATCCCCCGCATCATCGTGCCGTTCGCGCCGCTGTCGCTGCCGATGCCGGGCGACCGCACGTTCGCCCGTGCCGTACGCATCGTGGACGACGTGCTGGTGCCGATCGTCCGCGAGACCCGCGAGTCCGCCGACCAGGGCGACGACGTCATCTCGACGCTCTGGCAGGCCCGCACCGACGACGGGCGGCAGCTCGACGAGCGGCAGGTCCGCAACGACACAGTGGCCATGTTCGCCGCCACCACCGAGACCACGATCAACGTGCTGACCTGGGCCTGGCCGCACCTGGACCAGCACCCCGAGGTGGCCGAGCGGCTCTACGCCGAGATCGACGAGGTGGTCGGGGGCGAGCCGGTACGCCGCGAGCACCTGAGCCGGCTCACGTACACCCGGATGGTGCTGGACGAACTGCTGCGGCTCTACCCGATCGGATGGATCATCCCGCGCCGCGCGGTCGCCGGGGACGTCATCGACGGCGTGCCGATCGAGCCCGGCGCGACGATGGCGGTCAGCCCGCTGATCACCCAGCGGATGCGGCAGTTCTGGGACCGCCCGGACGAGTTCGACCCGGAACGGTTCCGGCCCGAGCGGGTCCGGGCCCGGCACCGGTACGCCCACTTCCCGTTCGGCGGTGGGCCGCACCAGTGCCTCGGCATGTACCTGTTCTACCTGGAGGCGCAGCTCATCCTCGCCACCATGCTCAGCCGCTACCGGTTCCGGCTGCACCGCCCCGGCGTACCCGGGTTGCGGCTGGCCGCGGCGCTGCGGCCGCGCGAGCGGGTGGAGCTGACACTCGTCGCGGCCGGGCGGGCGGAGCGGGCATGACCGACGGGCCGACACCGGATTTACTCGCCGTCGCCGCGGAGCAGGGCCGGGTCTGCGCGCTCGCCGCGCAGGGCCAGCGCGGCCTGCGCAAGGCCGCCGCCGCGCACCCGGAGCTGTTCCCCGCGGACCCGTTCGACGCGACGCTGTTCAGCAGCATCGCCCAGGCGATGGCGTTCAGCGCCCCCTGGCACAGCGCCGCCGAGCTGGCCGTGACCAACCGCGCCGTGCTCTGGGGCTTCGCCGTGGACTGGCTGGTCGACCACCAGGCCACCAGCCGGGCCGAGGTCGACCGGATCACCGGTGTCTGCCTGGACGTGCTCGACGGCGCCGGCACCGACGACCCACTGGGCCGGTTCCTGGCCGAGCTGCGCGACGACGTGGCCGCCGCGCCCGGCTACCCGGCGCTGCGCGGCCACTGGCGTGCGGCGATGGAACGCACGCTCGACGCGATGGCCCGCGAGTGGGACTGGCGGCGCACCGGCCGCCCCACGCTCGCCGACTACCTCGCAAACGCCGACAACCTCGCCGCCACAGTGGTCAACGTGGCGCACTGGATCCACACCGGATCGGTGTCCACCGCCGAGGCGATGGACCACGCGGTCGCCGTCAGCGACGAGGTGCAGCGGGCCCTGCGGCTGGTGAACGACCTCGGCACCCACCGCCGCGACGCCGAGTCCGGCGACCTCAACGCGCTGCTGCTGGTGGACGACCCGGCCGAGGTCGAGCGGCGGTTCGCCGAGCAGGTCGACCACTGCCGCGTCCGGCTGGCGAAGCTGGCCGGTGAGGCGCCCCGGGAAGCCGACTTCCTGTCCCGGCAGCTCGGCTTCACCACCGGCTTCTACCGCAACACCGACTTCTGGGGCGTGCGGTGACGCTCACCGCCGGATCGGTGCCCGCCACCCGGTCCGGGACCGCGCACGACCTGGTCGCCGCGCTCACCGGCGAGCCGGCCGGGCAGACGTCGCCGTCGGTCTACGAGACCGCCCGGCTGGTCGCGCTCGCGCCCTGGCTGGACGGCCACGACCGGCGCCTGGCCTGGCTGCTGGCCCGGCAGCGGCCGGACGGCGGCTGGGGCGGTCCCGGCGGGTACGCGCTGGTGCCGACGCTGAGCGCGGTCGAGGCGCTGCTGACCGTGCTGCGTCGCGACGGCCCGGCCGCCGTGCCGGCCGCCGCGGCCCACCGGGGCCTGACGTTCCTGTCCGGCGCGCTGCGCGGCGACGCGCCGCCCGACCTGCCGGCCACCGACCTGATCGTGCCCGCGCTGCTCACTGCCGTGGACCGGCACCTCACCGGACCGGCCGGGCCGCCACCCGGGCTGGCCGAGTGGGCCGGCCGGCCCCGCCTGCCGCTGCCGGCCGGTCTCGACCCGGCCCGCCTGACCCGGGTACGCGCGCTGCTGGCCGCCGGGCGGCCCGTGCCGGAGAAGCTGGCGCACGCGCTGGAGGTCGCCGGTGAGCTGGCGTACCGGGCGGCCGGCGTGCGTCCCTCGGCCAGCGGCGCGGTGGGCGCCTCCCCGGCCGCCACTGCCGCCTGGCTGGGCCGTCCGGAGCCCGGAGCGGCGCTGGACTATCTGCGCGCGGTGGCCCGGCCCGGCCCGGTGCCCTGCGCCAGCCCGATCACCGTCTTCGAGCGCGCCTGGGTGCTCGGCATCCTGGTCCGGGCCGGTGTGCCGGTCGGCGCGCCCGAGCCGGTGCTCACCGAGCTGCGCGCCGCCGTCGGCCCGTCCGGCGCGGCCACCGCGCCCGGCCTGCCCGCCGACGCGGACACCACAGCTGTCACGCTCTACGCGCTGGCCCGGCTGGGCCGCGCCCCCGGCGTCGGGCCGCTGGCCGGGTTCGACACCGGACGGCACTTCTGCACCTGGCCGGGGGAGGACGGCGCGTCGCTGACCACTAACGCGCACGTGCTCGACGCGCTCGGCGAGCAGCCGAGCGGACCCGGCGTCACCGGCGCCCGCCGCCGGGTCACCGAGTGGCTGGTGGAGCGGCAGCAGCCGGACGGGCGCTGGGAGGACCGCTGGCACGCCTCGGCCTGCTACGCCACGTACGCGGTGCTGCTGGCGCTGGCCGACCACGCGCCCGACGGCACGGCGCGTGCCGCCGTCGAGCGGGGCGTCGCCTGGCTGCTGGACACGCAGCGCCCGGACGGCTCCTGGGGACTGTGGCACGGCACCGCCGAGGAGACCGCGTACGCGGTGCTCGCACTGGCCGGCGCAGGCCGTTCCGGGGACGCGCGGATCGCCGCGGCGCTCGCCCGCGGACGCCGTCGACTGTCCGAGCTGGACGGATGCGACGACGAACCGGCACTATGGCACGACAAGGATCTCTACCGCCCGACGCAGATCGTGCGCGCGGCGGTGCTGGCGGCCTCCGGCCGCGCCGTCGAGGCCGGACCCACCATGATCAGGATCGCTTGAATGGAGTTCACGACGGCTGCTAGCGTGCGCCGGAGTCGATCGGATTTCGGACCGACCGTAGACCGGGCCAGGACGGTGTGATGGGTTCCCGCAGTACGAATCTCCGTACGAAGATCATCGCGCTGCTGGCGTCGCTGACCGCGCTCTGGGCGTTCGCCGCGTGGGTGACCGTGCGGGACGGGTTCAACCTGCTCGGCGTGCAGACGCTCAACGCGCGCGTCTTCGAGCCGAGCGACCCGCTGCTGCAGGAGCTGCAGGCCGAGCGGCGGCTGTCGCTGCGCTATCTGGGCGAGTCCGATCCGGGCCGGCTGCGGGAGCTGGACGCCCAGCGCGCCCGTACCGACGAGACCGCCACCGCGCTGTGGCGCTCGGTGCAGGACTGGCGTACCGAGATCCCGGCCAGCGAGGAGCTGATGCAGCGGCTCGGCGAGCTGAAGACCGAGCTGGACCAGATCGGCCAGGTACGCGCCGACGTCAGCCGCAAGACCATCGACCGCACCGCCACGCTCACCGCGTACGACGAGGCGGTCGACGCGATCTTCGCCGTCTTCGACGCGCTCGGCGGCCTCGACGACGACGAGATCGCCAAGGACACCGCCGCGCTCATCGACCTCAACCGGTCCCGGGAGCTGCTGTCCCAACAGGACGCGCTGATCACCGGTGCGATCGCGGCCAACCGGATCACCGTGGCCGAGCAGACCGCGTTCGCCCGCCTGGTCGGCGCGCAGTGGTTCCTCGCCGACCGCACCGCCCGGGAGCTCGCCCCGACCGACCGCGCACGCTTCGAGCGGATGGTCGAGGGCGACGCGTTCCAGCAGTTGCAGACCCTTCAGGACCGGGTCCTCGCGGCCAAGGGCGCCGACGTGCGCCCGCCGGTGACCGCAGCGGCGTGGCAGGCCGCCGCCGAGCAGGCGATGGCCGACCTGCGCGGGGTGATCCTGGCCGGCGGCGAGGACATCGTGTCCCGGGCCATGCCGGTAGCGATCGGCGTCATCGTGCGGCTGGTGCTCGCCGCCGGTCTCGGCCTGCTCGCCGTCATCGCCTCCGTGGTCGTCTCGATCACCACGGCCCGGTCGCTGGTGCGGCAGCTCGAACGGCTGCGCGAGGCGGCCTTCAACCTGGCGCACGAGCGGCTGCCGAGCGTGGTGGAGCGGCTGGGCCGCGGCGACGAGGTGGACGTCGCCCGCGAGGCGCCGCCGTTGCAGTTCGGCGACGACGAGATCGGCCAGGTGGGCAAGGCGTTCAACGTCGTGCAGGAGACCGCCGTCCGCACCGCCGTCGAGCAGGCCGAGCTGCGCCGCAGCGTACGCGACGTCTTCCTCAGCCTGGCCCGGCGCACCCAGGCGCTCGTGCACCGGCAGCTCACGCTGCTGGACGCGATGGAACGCCGGGAACACGACGCCGAGGAGCTGGAGGACCTGTTCCGGGTCGACCACCTGGCCACCCGGATGCGGCGCAACGCGGAGAACCTGATCGTGCTCTCCGGCTCCACGCCCGGCCGGGCCTGGCGACGCAACGTGCCGATGGTCGACGTGGTCCGCGGCGCGGTAGCCGAGGTCGAGGACTACACCCGGGTCACGGTGCGCCCACTCGGCGAGGTGTCGCTGACCGGCCGCGCCGTCGGTGACGTCATCCACCTGCTGGCCGAGCTGATCGAGAACGGGCTCTCCTTCTCGCCGCCGCAGACCACTGTCGAGGTTCGCGGTCAGCTCGTGGCGAACGGCTTCGCCATCGAGATCGAGGACCGGGGCCTCGGCATGAGCCCCGACGAGCTGGCCGCCGCCAACGCGCGCATCGTCGACCGGTCCGAGCTGAACCTGGCCGACGCCGCCCGGCTGGGCCTGTTCGTGGTCAGCCGGCTCACCGAGCGGCACGGCGTCAAGGTGCAGCTCAAGGAATCCGCGTACGGCGGGACCACCGC
This sequence comes from Micromonospora sp. II, assembly GCF_001709195.1. Classification (NCBI taxonomy): domain Bacteria; kingdom Bacillati; phylum Actinomycetota; class Actinomycetes; order Micromonosporales; family Micromonosporaceae; genus Micromonospora; species Micromonospora sp. II. Next base: position 593,200 of record NZ_LYXF01000035.1, read on the forward strand.
CGTGGTGCTGATCCCGCGTGAACTGATCACCGCTGACGGCGCCGACGCGGCCGAGGCCCTTCCCGCACCCGGGACGGCCCTGCCCGTGGCGCCCGCGCCGGACCCGGTGCGGAGCACTCCGGCCGGCGACGGGCCGGCGATCCCGTCCGGCCCGGACGGCGCCGCCGAACCGGACCAGCCGGCCGAGCCCGCCCCGCAGGTGCCGGAGCCGGTGACGCGGGCGCCCCGGCTGACCCCGTCCGGGCTGCCGGCGCGTACCCGCAAGCGGCAGCCCGCGGTGGCCGGGCCCACCACGGAGCTGGCGGTGGTGGAGCGGCGGCCCGCCGCCACGACCGACGCGGCGGAGGCGTCGCCGGCGACGGAGCCGGAGACCGAGGCGGAGACGACGCCGGTCACCGACGCGGGACTGCCGGTCCGGGTACGCCAGGCCAGCCTCGCGCCGGAACTGCGGCACGACCAGACCGAGGCGGACGACGACGCCGCCGACGATGACACGGCGCGTGCACCGGAGCAGGTGCGCCGGATGATGAGCTCCTACCAGAGCGGCACCCGACGCGGCCGTACCGATGCCGCGCGCCTGCTCGGCGGGGCTCAGGGGGCCGGCGGTGCGCCGGCCGACGCGGACGAGCAGGTTACCTGACCGGGACGTCGACGCGACGGAAACCGGAAGCTGACGGCACACAGCCGGAAAGAAGAGGACGACGAGTGGCGCAGAAGACGGCTTCGAGCGCGGATCTGACGTGGCTGCTGGATGACCTGGTCGGCCGGGTCAAGCAGGCGGAGCACGCCGTGGCGCTCTCCACCGACGGACTGCTGATGGCCTCGTCCCGCGGATTGAGCCGGGACGACGGCGAGCACCTGGCCGCCATGGCGGCGGGCATCCAGAGCCTGGCCCGTGGCGCGGGCAAGCGGTTCGGCGGCGGGCAGGTGCAGCAGACCATCATCGAGATGCAGTCCTCCTTCCTGTTCGTCACAGCGGCCGGGCGTAACGCCTGCCTGGCGGTGCTGGCCTCGGAGGACGCGGATGTCGGCCTGATCGCGTACGAGATGGCCATGCTCGTCACCCGGGTCGGCCGGTTCGTCGCGTCACCGACCCGGGAACAGCCCCTCGGCGAGAACGCGGCACGATGACCGGCCGGGGGGAGTCCGCGGAGCAGGAGTGGGTGGACGACCACGCCGGCCCGGTGGTGCGCCCGTACGCGGTCACCGGCGGCCGGGCCCGCCCGGTGACCGGCACGTTCGACCTGATCTCGCTGGTCACCGCGACCCGCACGGATGTCGGGTCGGAGTCCGGGCTGGGCCCGGAGCACGTGGCGATAGTCGGCCTCTGCCAGCGGATTCTCTCCGTGGCCGAGATCGCCGCCCATCTCGACCTGCCGGTGGGCACGGTCCGGGTCCTCCTCGGAGACCTGGCCGCCCGCAGTCTGGTGCAGGTACGCGAGCCGCGCGCGACCACCGCCGGCCTTCCCGACGAGCACGTTTTCGAGGCGGTTATCAATGGACTACGGGCGCTCTGAGCGGCCGGCGGGCGCCGGGCCGCTGCCCACCGCGATCAAGATCCTGATCGCGGGCGGGTTCGGCGTCGGCAAGACCACCATGGTGGGCGCGGTCAGCGAGACCAAGCCGCTGCGCACCGAGGAGGTGCTTACCGAAACCGGGATCGGCATCGACGACCTGTCCGGCGTGGAGGAGAAGTCGACCACCACCGTGGCGATGGACTTCGGCCGGATCACCATCAGCGACGACCTGGTGCTCTACCTGTTCGGCACGCCCGGGCAGGACCGGTTCTGGTTCGTCTGGGACGAGCTGGCGCTCGGCGCGCTCGGGGCGGTGGTGCTCGCCGACACGCGCCGCCTGGCGGACTGCTTCCCGTCGATCGACTACTTCGAGGGGCGCGGCACGCCGTTCGTGGTGGCGGTGAACTGCTTCGAGGGGGCCAAGAAGTTCCGGCTCGACGAGGTGCAGGCGGCGCTCGACCTGGACCCGGGCGTACCTGTGGTGCTGTGCGACGCGCGCAAGCGTGAGTCGGCCAAGGAGGTGCTGATCACGCTGCTGGAACACGCCATGAAGCTGCGCGAGGCGCGCCGCCGCGCCGCCGGCGACTGAGGCTGCGTCGCATGACCGAGCTGAGTGTCCGGGCGATGTCACCGGAGGAGTTCGACAGCTGGCAGGACGAGCTTGCCGCCGGGTACGCGCGCGAGCACGTCACGGCCGGCAACTGGACGCCCGAGGAGGCGCTCGACCGGGCCCGGGAGGCCACCGCCGGCTTCCTGCCGCAGGGCATGGCCACGCCCGGCATGCTGTTCCTGGTCGGCGAGCTTGCCGACGGCTCACCGGTCGGCTGGCTGTGGATCGGCCTGACCCACCCTCGCGGTCTCGCCGACTGCGCGTTCCTCTACGACATCGAGGTGGCCGCCGGGCACCGGGGCCGGGGGCTCGGGCGGGCGCTGCTCGCGGCGGGGGAGCGGGCGGCCCGGGAGCACGGCGCCCAGGCGCTGGAGCTGAACGTCTTCGGCACCAACGAGACGGCGCGCAAGCTGTACGAGACGTCGGGATACCGGGTGGTCACCCAGCAGATGCGCAAGGACCTGCCCGCCTAGGCACGAGCGTCAGAGGCGGGTGGCGGTCCGGATCAGGCCGGCCAGCGCCCGGGACCGGCTGTGCGGTGGCCACGCGATGACTGTGGTCACCGCCGGCGCGTCCGGCACCGGCACGGTGGCCAGGTCGGCGAGCAGCAGCGACCGGGCCGACTCCGGCAGCACCACCACGGTCCGGCCGAGCGCGATGAGCTGGAACAACTGGGCGTGGTCCCGGACCTCGGGGCCGGGCCCGTCCGGATACGACCCGTCGGCCCGGGGCCAGCGCGGCATGGGCAGGCCCGGCAGCGCCTCCACCTCGGCCATCAGCAGGTGCGGTCGCCGGGCCAGCGGATGCCCGGCCGGCAGGATCGCCACCTGCGGCTCGGTGATCAGCTCTTCGGTGTCCAGCCCGGTCGTCGAGTCGTACGGCAGGTGCAGCAGCGCCACGTCGGCCCGCCCGTCGCGCAGCAGCCGTTCCTGCTCGCCGATGCCGCACAGCAGAACCTCGACCGGGACCGCGTCCGGCTCGGCGGCGTACGCGCCGAGCAGTTTCGGCAGCAGCTCGCTCGACGCCCCGGTCTTGGTCGCCAGCACCAGCCCGGGGCCACCGGTAGCGGCCTGCCCGGCGCGTCGGGTGCGGCGGTCGGCGGCGGCCACGGCGTCGAGTGCGGCCCGGCCCTCCCGCAGCAGCACCGACCCGGCCGCGGTGAGCGCGACGCTGCGGCTGTCCCGCTCCAGCAGAGTCACGCCGAGACGGCGTTCGAGCTGCCGGATCGCTCGCGACAGCGGCGGCTGGGCGATGCCCAGGCGCCGCGCGGCGCGGCCGAAGTGCAGCTCCTCGGCGACCGCCACGAAGTAGCGAAGCTCCCGCGTCTCCATCCCGCCACCGTACCGCCGCATCGATACCTTCCGGGTATCGCGCGCCACCGAAGCGGTGTTGGAGGCCCGCGCGGCCCGCGGACAGGATCGAGGGCATGAGCGAACGGACGATCGCGCTGGTGACCGGCGCGAACAAGGGAATCGGGTACGAGATCGCGGCCGGCCTGGGCGCGCTCGGCTGGCGGGTGGGCGTCGGCGCCCGGGACGAGCGGCGGCTCGCCGAGGCGGTGGCGAAGCTGCGCGCGGGCGGCGTGGACGCGTTCGGCGTACCGCTGGACGTCACCGACGACGCGAGCGTGACCGCCGCCGCCCGGCTGCTGGAGACGGAGGCCGGCGGTCTGGACGTGCTCGTCAACAACGCGGGCGTGACAGGTGGCGTGCCGCAGCACCCGGGCGACGTCGACCTCGCGACCATCCGGACCGCCGTCGAGGTCAACGTGATCGGGGTGGTCCGGGTGACCGAGGCGATGCTGCCGCTGCTGCGCCGCTCGGCGTCGCCCCGGATCGTCAACATGTCCAGCGGTGTCGGCTCGCTGACCCGGCAGAGCGCCTCCACCGGAGAGGACCAGACCGGGCCGCTGTCGGTGGCGTACTCGCCGTCGAAGAGCATGCTCAACGCGGTGACCATCCAGTACGCGCGGGCGCTGGCGGACACCGGCATCCTGATCAACGCCGCCTGCCCGGGCTTCACCGCCACCGACCTCAACAGCTTCCGCGGTGTGCGGACCCCGCAGCAGGGCGCGGCGATCGCGATCCGGCTCGCGACGCTGCCCGACGACGGGCCGACCGGCGGCTACTTCGAGGACGCGGGCACGATCCCGTGGTGACTCCGGTCAGCTTCTAGACGTGACTGAGCGTGACGCTCACGGCGGGGTATACCGCTCTCAGGTGACGTCACCTTCCCCGGACGACACGCCCGGACATGCGGTGGTCCATCAGAGCGCGGTGCGGACCGGCTGTCGAGGGTGGCCCGTCAGAACCACATCACCGGGTTGCCGGTGGCCACCGACGCCGCGCACAGCCGGCGCAGCGGCTCCACGATGTAGGCGAAGTCGCTGCCCGACCGGCTCCGGGTCCGCACCGCGAGCCGTTCGGGCGGCGGCTTGCCGTGGGCGCCCACCGGCAGCATCGCCAGCACCGTCCGCGTCCCGCCGGCGGTGAGCTCCACCCGGTCGCCGGGCAGCGGCCGCTGGCCGAACCGGACGGCCCGGAACAGCGTCACCGGCGGGTCGGCGGTGTCGACGACGAAGAAGCCGTCCGGATCTACCCCGGCCCGGAAGTCCGGGCCGAGCATGAACACCCCGTGGTAGCTCTCGACGTACTGCATCAGCACCCGGCCGGTCGCCTCGTCGATCAGTTCGACCCCGTCGGTGATCCGATCGGTGCGCGCGAACGCGTCCAGCTCGGCGAGCGCCACCGCCGCCCGGTCGGCCGGCAGCGAGCCGCCGTTGAGGTTCGGCAGCGCGGTGGCGAGCGTCGGGAAGCGCTCCGGGCCGGCGGCGCGTAGCGCCTGCTGGAACAGGCGTACGCCGGCCCAGTTGGAAACGTGCTCGCTCGCCTGCTCCATGGCCTTGTGCGGGCACGCCTCCGCCAGCCAGGCGTCGAACGTGCGGTGCGCGGCCTCGTTGCCCTCCCACTGCCGCAACAGCGCGAGACAGCCGTCCTCGTCGATGCCGACCGGTCCGACCGGGCACGGCGTGGTGAGGCCGTCCTGCCAGCACCGGCAGTACACGAACGCGTCGAGTCCCACGCCGGCACGCTACCGGCGCCCGATCGTCGGCGCGTACCCGTTTCCGCCGGCCCGCTTCCGTAGGCACGCTTCCGGCGGGTCACGTGATGGCGAGCAGCATGCCGTCCCCCTGTTCGGCCGCGGCGCGGTAGAAGTCACGCAGCGCGGTGAAGTTCGGCAGCAGGTAGGCGTCGAACTCGTCGGCGCCGTCGTCCCAGATGTGCGGGTAGATCTCGGCCTCCGACAAGGCTGCCGGGTCGAAGCGGGCCCGCAGCGTCGCCTCGTCGATCGCGTCGAGCCCGCCGGCCACAGCGCGGACGGCGTCGGGCATCAGCAGCCGGGCCGGGCCCATCCCCAGGTCCGGCCCGATCGGGTCACCACCCAGGACGGCCGGCCCGGCGTCGCCCCGGATCTCGTACGTGTCGCCGGTCAGTAGGTAGTGCAGCCCGTGCCACGCCTTGTCGAGGTCGAGCTCGTCCGGGCCACCCTGGAACAGGGTGTCGACCTTCTCCGGGTCGGCGAGGACCGCCGCCAGCTCCTCGGCGGACAGCCGGCGTGCGTTGAAGATCATGCCCACGGGGTGCCTCTCGGGGGTGCCGGTCGGAATCGGCGGCAGCGTAGCGTGCGCTTGCGACAGGCATGGCACCATCGGCTCATGGCCACTGACACCCGCCACCTCGCCGTCCACATCGACCGTCCGGTCGCGGAGGTCTACGCCTTCGCCGCCGACCCGGCGAACCTGCCCCGCTGGGCGCCGGGCCTCGGCGGTTCGGTGAACCTCGTCGACGGCCAGTGGTTCGTGGACACACCCGAAGGGCGGGCGCGGCTCACGTTCGCCCCGGCCAACGAGTACGGCGTGCTCGACCACGAGGTGCGGACGCCGTCGGGCGAGACGGTGTACGTGCCGTTGCGCGCCATCGCCGACGGCAGCGCCACCGAGGTGGTGTTCAGCCTGCGCCGGATGCCCGGCATGAGCGACACGGACTTCGACCGGGACACCGCGCTGGTCGAGGCGGATCTGGCCCGGCTCAAGGCCGTGCTGGAGAGCGCCGCCGGCTGAGAGGCGCGCGTGGTCAGTCGGCAGTCCGGCCCCGACAGTGGCAAGGAGGGCGCGTCATGCCCCTGCTGCGGATCCACCTCGACAGCGACCCGACCACCGCCCGCCGCGTCCTGCAGACGCATCGCGAGGGCGGCGTGCATCACGAGTCGCGGGAAGCGGCCCGGGAGCAGGTGTGGCGCCAGGGCCGCACCCCGGCCGGTGACCCGGTCTTCGTCGGCATCACCAACGGACGCCGCAACGTGCAACTGCTCTACGACGTCGAGGTCTACTCCGATACCGTCCCGTGAACGCACGCGGCACTCACGCCCCTGAAATGGGAATTGCGCGCCGGGCTCGGCCGGTGATCGTGAGCGGGACGAAATCCGACGCACCTGGGCGCCGAATGCAATTCTTGATTCAGTCGCCGATCGCGTCCCGCATTCGTTCCCTCGTCCAGTATTCGGACGGGTCGGTGGCACCCGGGCTCGGATTGTGGGTAGCGACCACCGGGCCGGGCGGCGCCGGCCGCGCCGCGCCGCCGTCGCGCGCCGCGACGACCACGACGGCCACAGCCACGGCGAGCGCCGCGACGGCGGCCGCGCCGAGCAGTACACGATGTGACATGTCGCCTCCTCCGGACCGGTCGACCGGTGCCGGTCCGCCTGGTGCGCCGGCGGCACACCAGGCGGACCGTCGTTCACCAGGTGTCGTTCGCGTACGTGTTGTAGAGCGTCCCCACCACCGCGGCGGAGAAGTACGGCGAGCCGTTCGTGTTCGTGCCGCTCGAGTAGCTCATCACCCCGTGCACGTCACCGCGCCTGGTGGTGTTGTCGTAGCTGTAGTACCACGGGCCGCCGCTCGAACCGCCCCCGAAGCCGCAGTTCATCTCGATCCGGTTGCTGCCCGCGTCCCGCGACGTGCCCGAGCAGACCCACTGGATCTCGCCGCTGTCCTTGTTGCTCGGGTAGCCGAAGACGTCGTAGTGGTACGCGCGCCCCCCGCCGGTGAGCAGGCCGTTCGCGCCGACCGCGTCCACGATCGACCGGCTGCCGTAGACGAGCGCGACGGCCACGTCGTACTGCCGCTCGCGGGTGCTGATCCAGCCGCTGGGCACCGCGAGCGTGGACCAGTCCCAGGTGCCGTACGGCTGCGCGCCGTTGCGGTAGGACGGCACGAACATCCAGTTCGCGGTGTGCCAGTCCCGGCCCGGCCCGTCGTGCACGCAGTGTGCGGCGGTGAAGACCATGTTGCGCGCCGGGCTGTTCACCACGCTCGCCGAGCAGTAATGGCCCAGGCCGTCGGTCGAGCTGGTGTAGAAGATCTTCCCCACCGTGATCGACTCGTTGAGCTGGGCGCCGAAGCCGCTGCCGTCCTTCGGCGCCACCGCCTCCGCGAAGCGCCGTACCCGCTCCGCCGTGGGGCTCTGGGTGACCGGGCCGGCGGCCTTCTCCACCTCGTCGGCGGGAGTGGCCGCCGCCATCCGCTCGGCCGTCCAGTATGCCCTGGCCTGCCCGGCCGACGACCCCACCTTGCGCTCGATCGAGGTCACCGCGGCCGGAGCAGCGGTGCCGGAGGTGGTGTCGGTGGCGGCCTGAGCCGGAGTGCCGGCGAGGATCGTCGGCAGGATCAGGATCGGCAATGCCAGAAGTCTCATCGACGTTTTCATGAATTCCTTCCCAGTGTTTCGATTCCCGTATCGAAAACTGGAGCGCCCCCGTGGTTCGTCGCGACAACCGAAACGTATCGACGGGCTTCGGCGCTTGTCAATGAATCATGGATGTCGATTCTGTGCATTGTCGGATGTGCGATCGGTCGCTGCGGGAATTCCATCCAGTCGCAATTTTTCGGGGTGGATGAGGTACGCAAAAGGGCCGCTCCCCGCCGGAGCGGGAAGCGGCCCTCGGTGAGCCGTACGGGATCAGCTGGCGATCATGCGGCGCAGCACGTACTGCAGGATGCCGCCGTGCCGGTAGTAGTCCGCCTCACCCGGGGTGTCGATGCGGACCACGGCGTCGAACTCCACACCGGTGTCGGTGGTGACCTTCACCGTGCGCGGGGTGTCGCCGTCGTTCAGCGCGGTCACGCCGCTGATCGAGAACGTCTCCGTGCCGGTCAGGCCCAGCGACTCGGCGGTCTCCCCGCCCGGGAACTGCAGCGGCAGCACGCCCATGCCGATCAGGTTCGAGCGGTGGATCCGCTCGTACGACTCGGCGATGACCGCCTTCACGCCCAGCAGCATCGTGCCCTTGGCGGCCCAGTCACGCGACGAGCCCGAGCCGTACTCCTTGCCGGCCAGGATGACCAGCGGGACGCCCGCCTCCTGGTACGCCATCGAGGCGTCGTAGATCGAGGTCTGCTCACCGGTCAGGTGGTTGACGGTGAAGCCGCCCTCGACACCCGGGACGAGCTGGTTACGCAGCCGGATGTTGGCGAACGTGCCCCGGATCATCACCTCGTGGTTGCCCCGGCGGGAGCCGTACGAGTTGAACTCGTGGCGGGCCACGCCGTGCTCGGCCAGGTACTTGCCGGCGGGGGAGTCCGCCTTGATCGAGCCGGCCGGGGAGATGTGGTCGGTGGTCACCGAGTCGCCCAGCTTCGCCAGCACGCGCGCGTCGGCGATGTCCTGCACCGGGGCCGGCTCCTGCTGCATGCCCTCGAAGTACGGGGGCTTGCGCACGTACGTCGACTCGCCGTCCCAGGAGAACGTGTCGCCGGTCGGGGTCGGCAGCGACTGCCAGCGCTCGTCACCGGCGAACACGTCGGCGTACGCGGCGCTGAAGCCGGTCGCGCCGATCGCGGAGGCGATGACGTCCTGGATCTCGGCGCTGTTCGGCCAGATCTCCCGCAGGTACACCGGGTTGCCCTGGGCGTCCTCGCCGATCGGCTCGTTGGCCAGGTCGATGTCCATGGTGCCGGCGAGCGCGTACGCGACCACCAGCGGCGGGGACGCCAGGTAGTTCATCTTGACGTCCGGGTTGATCCGGCCCTCGAAGTTGCGGTTGCCGGACAGCACCGACACGACGGCGAGGTCGCCCTCGTTGACGGCGGCGGAGACCTCCTCCGGCAGCGGGCCGGAGTTGCCGATGCAGGTGGTGCAGCCGTAGCCGACCAGGTTGAAGCCGAGCTTCTCCAGGTACGGGGTGAGGCCGGCGCGGTCGTAGTAGTCCATGACGACCTTCGATCCCGGCGCGAGGGTGGTCTTCACCCACGGCTTGCGGGCCAGGCCCTTCTCCACCGCGTTGCGGGCCAGCAGCGCGGCGCCGATCATGACCTGCGGGTTTGAGGTGTTGGTGCAGGAGGTGATCGCGGCGATCACCACGGCGCCGTGGTCCAGCTCGTACTCGACGCCGTCGGCGCCGGTCACGCGTACCGGATTGCTGGCCCGGCCGCCCGCGCCCACGGCGGCGGTCTCCAGGTCGCGCGGCGCGTCCGCCGGGTCGTTCACGCCGTTGGCGGGGGAGTCGCTGGCCGGGAAGGACTCGGCGGACGCCTCGTCGGCCGGGCCGTCGGCGCCGAACGGCTTCTCCTGCTGCGGCACGCCCGGCTTGCGGCCCGGGTCGCCGCCGGTCTCGTCGGCGGCCACGTAGTCGCTGAGCGCGGAGCGGAACAGCGTCTTGGCGCTGCCCAGCGGCACTCGGTCCTGCGGGCGCTTCGGGCCGGCCAGCGACGGCTCGATGGTGCTCAGGTCCAGCTCGAGGCGCTCGGAGTACTCCGGCTCGCGCTCCGGGTCGTGCCAGAGGCCCTGCTCCTTGGCGTACGCCTCGACCAGCGCCACCTGCTGTGCGTCGCGGCCGGTCAGCTCCAGGTAGCGGACGGTCTCGGCGTCGATCGGGAAGATCGCCACGGTGGAGCCGTACTCCGGCGACATGTTGCCGATGGTGGCGCGGTTGGCCAGCGGCACGGCGCTCACGCCGGGACCGTAGAACTCGACGAACTTGCCGACCACGCCGTGCTTGCGCAGCATCTCGGTGATGGTCAGCACCAGGTCGGTGGCGGTGGTGCCGGCCGGCATCTCGCCGGAGAGCTTGAAGCCGACGACGCGGGGGATCAGCATGCTGACCGGCTGGCCGAGCATCGCGGCCTCGGCCTCGATGCCGCCGACGCCCCAGCCCAGCACGCCCAGGCCGTTGACCATGGTGGTGTGCGAGTCGGTGCCGACGACCGTGTCAGGGTACGCCTGGCCGTTGCGCTCCATGATCGTACGAGCCAGGTATTCGATGTTGACCTGGTGCACGATGCCGGTGCCCGGCGGGACGACCTTGAACTCGTTGAACGCGGTCTGGCCCCAGCGCAGGAACTGGTAGCGCTCCTTGTTGCGCTCGTACTCCAGCTCGACGTTGCGCTCGAAGGCGTCCTCGCGGCCGAACAGGTCGGCGATGACCGAGTGGTCGATGACCAGCTCGGCCGGAGCGAGGGGGTTGACCTTCGTGGCGTCGCCGCCGAGGTCGCGTACCGCCTCGCGCATGGTGGCCAGGTCGACCACACAGGGCACGCCGGTGAAGTCCTGCATCAGCACCCGCGCCGGGGTGAACTGGATCTCCACGCTCGGGTCGGCGGTGGCGTCCCACGCGCCGAGCTGCTGGATGTGGTCGGCGGTGATGTTCGCGCCGTCCTCGGTCCGCAGCAGGTTCTCCAGCAGGATCTTCAAGCTGTAGGGCAGTCGCTCGTGGCCCTCCACCTTGTCGATCTTGAAAATCTCGTAGCTCGCGTCTCCGACGCGTAGCTGGGTCTTCGCACCGAAGGTGTCGAGGCTCGCCACGTCGTACTCCTTCACACCAGCGACCGTGAGTAGTCCTGAGCAGTTTGTCGCACCGACCGGAGCGCCGCCGTGCTTAGGCAACACTTACCTGCGTCGGTCTCTACAAAACCGTACGTCCGTCTTGCTATTCACGCAACCTCGTGCCACGCTGCGGGACGAGGAGGTGCCACCATGATCCATCACGTCCTGCTCGCCTGCCCCCGCGGCTCCGAGGATCTCTCCCGCTCCTTCTACGTCGGCCTGCTCGGCCTCACCGAGAAGCCCAAACCCCCGGCCCTCGCCGCCCGCGGTGGTTGCTGGTTCACCGGGTACGACGCCGAGCTGCACCTGGGCGTCGAGGACGACTTCCGTCCCGCCCGCAAGGCCCACCCGGCCCTGATGCGGCCCGACCTGGACGAGCTGGCCGCCCGCCTGGTCGCCGCCGGCCACGCCGTGACCTGGGGCGACGAGGAGATTCCCGGCATGCGGCGGTTCCACACGCACGACCCGCACGGCAACCGGCTGGAGTTCTTGGCCCCCGCCGGGTGACCGGGCGCGGGTAGGGTCGGCGGGGTGGTCGACGTACAGCACTGGCTCGCCGCCCTCCCACCGGGCCTGATCTGCCTGCTCGTGGGCGTGGTGATCGGCGTCGAGAGCATGGGCATCCCGCTGCCCGGCGAGATCGTGCTGGTCAGCGCCGCCCTGCTCGCCGCCACCGGCGCCGTCGGGCCCGAGTGGGTGGCCGCCGCCGCAGCCACCGGCGCGATCCTCGGCGACTCCGTCGGGTACGCCGTCGGCCGCCGCGGTGGCCGTCCCCTCTTGGAGCGGCTCGGTCGGCGCTTCCCGAAACACCTCGGCCCCGCGCACCTGGCCCGCGCCGAGTTGAGCTTCGCCCGGCACGGTGTCTGGGCGGTGTTCTTCGGGCGGTTCGTCGCGCTGCTGCGCATCCTCGCCGGGCCGCTCGCCGGAGCGCTGCGCGTGCCGTACCGCCGGTTCCTGGTGGCGAACGCCGCGGGCGGGCTGGTCTGGGCGTTCGGCACCACCTACCTGTTGTTCTATCTGGGGCAGGCCGCCGAGCACTGGCTCAAGGACATCTCCTGGGCCGGGCTGGTGCTGGCGGTGCTGGCCGGCGTGGTGAGCACCGCGTGGCTGCGCCGCCGAGCCAAGCGCCTGCAGCCCCTGGACAGCCCCGACACCCCCGACCCGGTCCCCGCAGCTGACCGCTGACCCACCCCGCCCGCACTCCGGTCCCCGCCCTGGGCCATGGCCCCTGCTCCGGTCCCCGGCCCTGCTCCCGCCTCCGCCTCGCCTAGCTGCCTCCCCCGGGCGCCGCCGCCGAGGTGATCAAGGAGTTTGTGTACGGATTCGGCCCACCAGAGGACCAAAACTCCTTGATCGTCCGGCGTGGGCGCTGGCTGGTGGGCTGTAGGCCGGGAAAGCGAGAACGGGCGGGGCGAGCGGGAACGGGTGCTCAAGCGCGGGTGCGGGATTCCGGTGCGCCGCCCGCCCCGTTGATCATGAGGTTGGCGGCAGTTTGTGTCTGCTTTGTCCCGGCCAACCTCATGATCAACGAGGCGGGGTGAGGGCGTGGGGAGATCTGGTGGTGCGATGGCCGGTGGTCAGGGGGCGGTCAGCAGGTCGAGCAGGGTGTCTCGGGCGGTGCGTACGGCGGCCCGGGACTCCTCGGTGTGATCCAGCGCGTCGAATCCGTGCTGACCGTTCGGCACGTCCACCACGTGCAGCGGGATGCCGCGCCGCCGGGCGACCACCGTGAACGCCTCGATGGTGGGTGCGACCTCGGGCCGTTCCCGGCCCGCCCTGGTCAGCACCAGCGTCGGCCGAGCCGGCTCGCCCGGCCGCGCGGCGTCGATGCCCGTGCCGCCGGAGTCCACGCTGCCCGGCGTCGTGGTGTCGTCCGGCCGCGCCGGGGTGGCGGTGGCGTCGCCGGTGGGGGCGGGCAGGTCGAGCGCGTCGATCGGGCGGAAGCGCGGATCCACCGGGGGCCACCCGGGCAGCGGGGCCAGCAGCGGATAGGTCGCGGCCAGGCCGCGCAGCCAGCGGGGCGGGTCGCGGAGCCAGTCGCCGAGCAGCAGGCCGGCGCCGGAGAAGAACCAGAGGCCGAGCCGGTCGGCGTCGACGCGAGAATCGGCGCGGAGCAGTTCGGCGGCGGCGGCGACCCGCGCGGCGACGGCGTACAGGTCGTCGGGGCCGGCCACGGTGAGCTGGGGAATCGCGGCCAGCACGCCCCGCTCGGCGAGCAGCGCGCCGTAACCGCGGTAGAGCGGCCAGTCGCGCGCGTCTGGCGCGTCGGGCGGGCCCGGCACGCCGTGCACGATCACGACTGCGGGATGCCGGCCGTCGCCGGTGGGGACGTGCAGGTCGACGTCGCCGTGCCGCTCCACCGCGGCGGGCCGGGGGTCGAGGACGAACGGGCTTTCCCAGAAACTGGTTCCCATCACGCCGATGCTAGGAGAACCCGCCCGGCCGCGCCGCCCCGTGACTGTCCGTTCAGGAGGACGACGACGCCTTCGCGTGCCGTTCGCGCAGCCGGTCCCGGATCTCCTCCGGGGTGTACGCGCGGCGCCGCCGTTCCGCGCGCGCCACGACCACTCCGGTCGCCGCGACGCCGGCGAGACCCGCGAGTCCGAGTACCTTCCACCACCGCATCCGTTGCCGCATCCGCTTAGGGTAGTCCTCCATGAGCATCAGCCTGGACGAGGCCGTGGAGCTGACCCGCACCGGCGATCTGTGGGTGTTCCGCGGGCGCAGCGTGCCGGACCGCGCCATTCAGCTCACCACCAACAGCCCGGTCAACCATGTGGGCATGGCGGTGGTGCTCGACGACATGCCGCCGCTGATGTGGCACGCCGAGCTGGGCCGTTCGCTGCCGGACATGTGGACCGGCACGCACCAGCGTGGCGTGCAGCTGCACGACCTGCGCGACGCGGTCTGCGTCTGGGCCAACCGGTACGGCCAACGGGGCTGGCTGCGTCAGCTCGAACCGCCGGCCGACCCGGCGATGGAGGAGGCGGTGCTGCGTACCGTGGCCCGTCTCGACGGCACGCCGTTCCCGTCCACCGCGCAACTCGCCTGGCGGTGGGCCCGGGGCCGGGTGCCGCACCCGCGCCGCCTGAGCCTCGACGGCATCAAGGGCCGGATCGGCGGCCGGGGCCGGACCAGGAGCGGAGACGAAAGCACCGATGGCGGGCAGAGCAGCGACAACGCGTTGGAGACGGCGTACTGCGCCGAGGTGGTGGCGGTGACGTACGAGGCGATGGGTCTGCTGCCCGCCGGGCGGCGGCCCAACTGGTACGACCCGGGACGGTTCTGGAGCGGCGACGACCTGGCCCTCAGCGGCGGCGCGCGCCTCGGAGCCGAGATCGAGGTGCGGATCCCGCCGCGCTGAGGAAGGTTTGCCGCCGCGCCGGGCCGGTAATGAGGGGCGTCGTGACGGCTTCCACCGACCTCGACACGCTCACCGACTTCTTCGACCGGTACGGCGTGGCGCTGACCACCGCCGACGTGCCGGCCATCGCCGGCTGCTACGCCCTGCCCGGGCTGGTGGTCGCCGACACCTACAGCTTCTCGTTCACCTCGCCGGCGGCGGTGGCGCTCAGCTTCGTCGGCGCCGCCCCCGACTACCAGGAGCGGGAACTGGTGGCCGCGAACGCGCAGATCGAGGACGTGCAACAGGTCTCGGCGCTGCTCACCGAGGTGGCGGTGCGCTGGGAGTTCCTGGACAGCCAGGGCGGCGCGGTGCCCGGCGAGCGTTACCGCTACCTGCTGCGTACCACCGAGGACGGTCCGGTCATCTGCACTGTCATCCGTACCGCCTGATCGTGGTGGTGCGGCGGCCGGCCACGCGGGCCGGCCGCCGCACCGACGGACGTCAGCGGTGGTGGGCGCCGGCCCAGCGGTCGGCCTCGGGGGCCGGGTGCAGGCCGGGCTCGTGCAGGCCCTCCTCGGTGACCTGGCCGATCCGGCGGTACGTCTCGGGCCGGCTGGTGCGCAGCACCGCGCCCCAGATCAGGCCGAGCACGCCCGCCGCCACCGGAATCGCCGGCAGCAGCCACTTCAGGTAGCTCGCGGTGTCGGGCGCGAGCAGCGCGTCGAAGTTGAACAGCAGCACCAGCAGCACGGCGGTGAGCAGGATCGTGCCGAGCCCCGGGGCGATCGCCCGCTGCCACGCGCTCTCCGGGCCGGGACGGCCCCGGAAGAAGCCCACGACGGAGGCCGAGGTGAGCGTCATCAGCAGCACGACGCCGACCGCCGCCGCGCCGGACAGCCAGGTGAACAGGTCGATGACCGGGTCACGGCCGGTCATCGCGAACGCCAGGAACACCACCACGGCGAGGATGCTCTGCACCAGCGAGCCCGCCACCGGGGCGCCGCTGCGGCTGGAGGTCGCGCCGAGGAAGCCCGGCAGGACCCGCTCGCGGCCCAGCGCGAACAGGTACCGCGCCACGCCGTTGTGGAACGACAGCAGGGCGGCGAGCACGCTGGTGATGAACAGGACGTTGGCGATGTCCGCGACGACCGCGCCGGTGTACTGGTCGAGCGCGCCGAAGATGACGCCGGGACCCGCCTCGGCGCTGGCCGCCGGCGCGTTCTCCGGGCCGGTCAGCACGGTCAGCGCCCACGCGGAGAAGGCGTAGAACAGGCCGGTGAACGCGACGGCGATGTAGGTGGCCCGGGCCACCGTGCGCCGCGGGTCCTTGACCTCCTCGCTGTAGATGGCGCCGCTCTCGAAGCCGGTGAAGGAGGCGATGGTGAACGCGAGCACCGCGCCGAAGCCGGCGCCGAACAGGTGGCCGGGGCTGATGCCGGCGGTGGTGACGGCGCCGCCGGCCGGGTTCGCGAAGGCGACCAGGTCGAAGATCAGCACGGCGATGCACTCGAGGATGAGCAGCACCGCCAGCACGGTGGCGTTCAGGTCGATGCGCAGGACGCCGAGCGCGCCGATGAAGACCCAGGCCAGCAGCGCCCAGACCCACCAGTCGAGGCTGATGCCGGTCTTGGCGTCCATGAAGTCGCCGAGGATCGCGCCGAGCAGGCCGTAGAGACCGATCTGAATCGCGTTGTACGCGGCCAGCGCGACGGCCGAGCCGGCCACCCCGCCGGCTCGACCGAGGCCGTTGGCGATGTACGCGTAGAACGCGCCCGCGTTGGCGACGTACCGGCTCATCGCGGCGTAGCCGGTGGCGAAAACGGCGAGCACTGCCGCGAGCAGCACGTATCCGAGCGCGGCGCCGATGTTGCCGCTGACCGCGTACATGGTGGTGACGCCACCGCCGAGAACGGTCAGCGGCGCCGACGCGGCGACGGTGAAGAAGACGAGGTGAGCGGTGCCGAGACGACCGCGGCGCAGCCCACCGTCAGAGAAAAACGGATCGGAGGACAAGGCTTCTCCAGGGGAGGGGAGTGAGGGGGTTCAGCTGTCTACTTCGGAACAACCTGAAGCAGGGTATTGGTGATCACTGATCGTCACAACCCCGTCTCGATATCGATTTGGGGGGCTCCTGATCGACCGGAATTGAGCTGTGCGTGGTCATGCCGTACCGTCCCGTGTCGACGTTCACGGCCACCGTTCGAGGATGGACCATGACCTACCCCGGGGCGCAGGCCACGTATCGGCTTGCGGATGCGCTGTTCCTTATCGGACACGACGAGTTCACCGGCAAGCCGCATGTCGCCGTCGACCGGCTGGAGTGTGGGCTGGCCGGCGCCGCGCTCGCCGAATTGATGTTCGAGGGCCGGATCGCCCTCGACGGCGGCGGAATCGCCGCTGTCGATCCGCGACTGTGGCAGGAGCCGCTCACCGATCTGCTCATTACCGAGATTCTGCGTCGGGAGGGCGCGCACCCGGCCCGGCTGTGGATCCGTTATCTGCGGACCCAGCTCAACATCAACGAGCGTGTCGGCACCCGGCTGGTCACCGCCGGCGTGCTCCGCCGGGAGCAGGGCAAGCTGATCGGCCGGACGGTGCGCTGGCCGGCCAACGACCCGAACCAGGCGGCCTCGCCGCGGGTACGGCTGACCGCCATGCTGATGCACTCGTCCCCGGCCGAACTGGACCCGGGCACGCTGCTGCTGGCCAGCCTCGCCGAGGCGGTCGGGCTGGCCGCGAACATCTTCGACCCGCAGGTCGGCGTCCGGATGCGGGACTGCCGGCGGTTCCTGCCGGGGCAGCTCGACGGACTGCTCGCCGCCGTCGTGGGCGCGCTCGACGTGAGCACCACGACGGTACGGCGATGACGTCCCGCCCCGGGTGAGGCCGGGGCGGGACGATCCCGGTCAGGCCGGGTCGCGCCACATCGGGTAGAGGCTGGGCCCGTCCGGCAGGTCGAGCGTGACCGGGCGGCGCCGGAACCCGAGGCGCTCGTAGAGCGCGGCGTTGCGCGGCGAGCTGGCTTCCAGGTACGCGGCGGAGCCGGCCTGATCCAGCTCGGCCAGCTTGTTACGCAGCAGCGCCGCCCCGACGCCCTTGCCGTGATGGTCCGGGTGTACCGCGATGAAGGGCAGGTACCAGTGCGGCTCGCTCGGGTGGCGGGCGCCCATCATCTCGTCGAGCATGCCGAACCGCTTCATGGCCTCGGCGCCGATCGCGGCCTCCATCCCGGCGAACTCGTCGCCCTCCTCGGCCTCGTGGCCGTCGCCGGTGGGCAGCCAGAGCGTGGCGCCCAGGCCGTCGCCCGCGAGGTGGACCTCGCCGGTGCGCAGCGCCAGCGCGACGAACGGCCCGAAGAAGGCGGGATGGACCCGCGCGCGGTGGTCGTCGGCCGGGAAGACCCAGCCGCTCACCGGATCCTGCATGAACGCCTCGGCGAGAATCGCGGTCACGACGGCGGCGTCCGCCGTGGACGCCCGCCGGATGTTGCCCTGCCACTCAGTCACTGGCCATCCGTCCTACCGGCTCGACGAGCCATTGTGGTCATTGATCGGCGTGCAAGGTATCAGGAGTCCGCGCCGTGCGGCAGGCCCGATTCCGGCCGCTCGCCGCGGCCCGGTCCCGGTGGCTACGCTGGCCCGGACCCCGACAGGAGGACCATGTCCCACACGCGTCGCTCCGGCCCGCAGCCCGGGGCCGCCATGACCTCGTCCCCCTGGATCCTCGTCGCCGCCGGCGTGGTCGTGATGGTGGTCCTGTTGGCGGTGGCGCTCGGTTCGGTGCGGGGACGGAGCACGTTCCCGGCGGCCGGTCCGCCCGATCCGCTGATGCCGCTGCCGCACGTGCCGCCGACCCCCACGGCGGTCAGCGCCAGCGGTCCGTCGCCGGTCTCCGCCACCGCTCCGGTGTTGCCGGGCCTGTCGCCCCGCTCCACGGAGCTGCCCGCCCGGCCGACGCCGGCCGCGTCGACGCCCAGCCCCCGGGGCGTCGCCCGGCCGGTGCCGCCCCCGTCGTCTCCGCCGCCGGTGGCGCCGCCGTCCGCGGTGACCGGCAGGTACAGCGTGCAGAGCGCCTTCGACGGCGGCTTCATCGGCGAGGTGCTGCTCGTCAACACCGCGCGTTCGCACCGGGGCTGGACGGTGCGCGCGGTCTTCCCCGGCGGAAGGCTGGTCACCGCCTGGGTCGAGGGCGCCGAGCAGGGCGTGTTCCGTTTCGACGACGGCGTCTTCACCTACCGCAGCGGATTCGACCTGGCCCCCGGGCAGTCCCTGGCGGTGCGGTTCCACATCGAGCGGGCGGGCACCCGGCCGGCGAGCTGCACCGTCGACGGCACGCCCTGCGTCGCTCGGTAGAACCCGCGCCCCGGGATCGGGGCGACACGCGTGCACTCTCTTGCAAGGTAACTGCTTTGTTGCAGCATGGTTTGCAAGGTATTGCAGAATATTTCGGCAAGGGCTAGCGTGCGGGCGAATCAGCGACCAGAGAAAGGCCGTCGATGAAACCGCCGCCGATATCCCCCAAGGCGCTGCTCGCCCTGGTCACCTCCCTCGTGCTCGCCGTCGTCGGCGTTCCGGTGGCCCTCCATCAGCTCGGCGACGACGCTCCCGAGCGCGCCGCCACCCCCGACGTCCTCGCCGCCGGCAACGCTCCCCAGTGGAACCACGAGCCCTCGCCCGACGCGCTGCTCGCGGCGAGCCGCAACACCGCCAAGGCCGAGCAGTTCTACTTCGTCCTGCCGGACCGCTTCGCCAACGGCGACAAGCGCAACGACAACGGCGGCCTCACCGGCGGCCGGCTCACCACCGGCCACGACCCGACCGACAAGGGCTTCTACCACGGCGGCGACCTCAAGGGCCTGATCGACCGGATGGACTACATCCAAGGGCTCGGCACCACTGCCATCTGGCTCGCCCCGATCTTCAAGAACCGGCCCGTGCAGGGCACCGGCGCCGACGTCTCGGCCGGCTACCACGGCTACTGGATCACCGACTTCACCCAGGTCGACCCGCACTTCGGCACGAACGCGGAGCTGAAGAAGCTGGTCGACCTCGCCCACCGGCGGGGCATCAAGGTCTACCTCGACATCATCGTGAACCACACCGCCGACGTCATCCGGTACGCCGAGGACAAGTACGGCTACGTGGACAAGAAGACCGCGCCCTACCGCGACGCGCAGGGACGACCCTTCGAGGACCGGAACTACGCCGACGGCACCCGTAAGTTCCCCGCCGTCAACGAGAAGTCGTTCCCGTACACCCCGGTGTTCGCCACCCCCGCCGACGCGAAGGTCAAGGTACCGGCGTGGCTGAACGACCCGACCATGTACCACAACCGCGGTGACTCCACCTTCGCCGGGGAGAACAGCGAGTACGGCGACTTCTCCCGCCTGGACGACCTGTGGACCGAGCGGCCCGAAGTGGTGCGCGGCATGACCGACATCTACGCCGAGTGGATCGGCAAGGCCGGCGTGGACGGGTTCCGCCTCGACACCGTCAAGCACTCGAACCTCGAGTTCTGGCCGCAGTTCGCCCGTGGCATCGACGCCGCCGCGGCGAAGGCCGGCAAGAAGGACTTCTTCATGTTCGGCGAGGTCTACAGCGCCGAACAGGAGATCCAGTCCACCTACGTGCGGCGCGGCGGCCTCCCCGCCACGCTCGACTTCTCCTTCCAGGAGGCGGCACGTGGCTACGCCGCCGCCGACGGCTCGGCCAAGGCCCTCGCCGACGTGTACGCCAAGGACGACCTCTACACCGCGCGGGACACGAACGCCAACCGGCTCACCACGTTCCTCGGCAACCACGACATGGGCCGGATCGGCTCGTTCGTCGCCGCCGGCGGCGGAGACGACGCCGCCCAGCTGACGCGCAGCCGGCTCGCCCACCAGCTCATGTTCCTCACCCGTGGCCAGCCGGTCGTCTACTCCGGCGACGAGCAGGGCTTCACCGGCCCGGGCGGGGACAAGGACGCCCGGCAGGACATGTTCGCCTCCCGGACCGCCGACTACCTCGACGACGACCTGATCGGCACCACCCGCACCCACGCCGTCGACCAGTACGACACCCGCCATCCGCTCTACCGGACCATCGCCGAGCTGGGCGGCCTGCGGGCCGCGCACCCGGCGCTGCGCGACGGCGTCCAGGTCACCCGGCACGCCGCCGACGGTCCCGGCGTCTTCGCGTTCTCCCGCGTCCTGCCCGCCGACCGGATCGAGTACGTGGCGGCGGTGAACAACGCCGCCACCCCGCAGACTGTCACGGTGGACACCTGGTCGGCCGGCGCCCGCTTCACCGGCGTGTACGGCGGCGCCGCAGACGTGACGGCCGCTGCCGACGGCAAGCTGAGCCTCACCGTGCCGGCGATGTCGGCGGTGGTGCTCAAGGCCGACCGGGCCATCCCGCACCCCGGGGCCGCTCCGAAGATCACGATCACCGAGCCGGGTGACGAGCCCGCCCCCGGCAAGGCCACCGTCACCGCCCAGGTCACCGGCGACCCGCTCGCCACCGTCACGTTCGCCGCCCGGGTCGACGGCGGGAAGTGGACGCTGCTGGGCAGCGCGCACCGCGCCCCGTACACCGTGCACCACGACCTCACCGGCCTGCCCGGCGGCACCACTGTCGAGTACAAGGCAGTGGTCCGCGACGGCAAGGGCCGCACCGCCACCGCCCGCGCCACCGGCACCGTCGGCACCCCGGACCGGGGCGAGTCACGGGACTGGGCGATCGTGCACTACAAGCGCCCGGCCGGCGGGTACGACGACTGGCGGCTCTACGCCTGGGGTGACATCGACCCGGCGTACGTCACCGAGTGGCCCGCCGGGCAGCCGTTCGCCGGCGAGGACTCGTACGGCCGGTTCGCCTGGGTGAAGCTCAAGCCGGGCGCGAAGTCGGTCGGCTTCGTCGTGGTCGACTCCGGCGGCAACAAGGACGTCGCGGCCGACCGCTTCATCGACGTGACCCGGACCGGGGAGGTCTGGGTCAAGCAGGGCGACGCCGAGGTGTACCCGACGCGGCAGGCCGCCACCGGCGAGCCCGACCCGCCGGTGGCGCCGGACACGGCGCTGATCCACTGGCGCAAGGCCGACGGCAACTACGACGGCTGGGGCCTGCACCTGTGGGACGGCGCCGCCAGCCCGACCGACTGGGCCACGCCGCTCAAGCCGGAGAAGATCGACGCCTACGGCGCGGTGTTCCGCGTGCCGCTGAGCGCCGGCGCGACCGGGCTGAGCTACATCGTGCACTCCGGCGACCAGAAGGACCACCCCGAGGACCAGCGGCTCGACTTCGCCACCGCCGGGCGCGAGGTGTGGCTGCTCGCCGGCGTCAAGGGCCGGCTGCTGCCGACCACCACGTCCGGCGCCGCAACCGACATCGACATCACCAGGCAGAAGGCGAACTGGATCGACAGGTCCACAGTCGCCTGGGCCACCGGCCCGACCGACGGCAGGCGGTACGCGCTCGCGGTCGCCCCGGCCGGTGGGATCGGCGTCGCCGACGGCGAGCTGACCGGCACGTACACCGAGTTGCCGCTGCGGGCGCAGCGCAACGGGCTGACCGAGGCGCAACGACAGGCGTACCCCCATCTCTGGGACCGTCGCGCCTTCACGCTCGCGCGCGGCGACCTGGCCAAGGTGCCGGCGGCGCTGCGCGGGCAGCTCGTGGTGACCGAGCGGGACGCCGAGGGCGCCCTGCTCGCCGCCACCGGCGTGCAGATCCCCGGCGTGCTCGACGACGTCTACGCGGCCGCGACCGGCGCGAAACTCGGCCCGACGTTCGCCGGGCGGGTACCCACGCTGGCCGTGTGGGCGCCCACCGCGCAGAAGGTGGCGCTGGAGCTGTTCGACTCGCCCACGGCCGAGCCGACCACTGTGGCGATGCGACGCGACGACCGCACCGGTGTCTGGTCGGTGCGCGGGACGAAGGCGTGGACCGGCCGCTACTACCGCTACCAGGTGCAGGCGTGGCAGCCGGCGACACAGAAGGTGGTCACCGCGTCGGTGACCGACCCGTACTCGGTGGCGCTCGCGCCGAACTCCACGCACAGCCAGATCGTCGACCTGACCGACCCGGCGCTCGCGCCGGCCGGCTGGGCGAACCTGCGCAAGCCGGCCGCCCCGCCGGCGTCGAAGGCCCAGATCACCGAGCTGTCGGTGCGGGACTTCTCCATCGCCGACAACACGGTTCCGGCCGAGCGGCGCGGCACCTACCTGGCGTTCACCGACCCGCAGACGGCGGGCATGAAGCACCTGCGGGCGCTCGGCGACGCCGGGGTCAACTACCTGCACCTGCTGCCCGCGTTCGACTTCGCCACCATCCCGGAGAAGCGGGCCGACCAGGCCCAGCCGGCCTGCGACCTGGCCGCGCTGCCGCCGGACTCCGACCAGCAGCAGAAGTGCGTCGCGGCGGTCGCCGACACCGACGGCTACAACTGGGGGTACGACCCGCTGCACTACACGGTGCCGGAGGGCGGGTACGCCACCGACCCGAACGGCGCCAAGCGCACCACCGAGTTCCGGCAGATGGTCGCCGGGGTGAACAAGGCCGGCCTGCGGGTGGTCATGGACGTGGTCTACAACCACACCTCGGCCGCCGGCGCCGACCCGAAGTCGGTGCTCGACCAGGTGGTGCCGGGCTACTACCACCGGCTCCTCGACGACGGGTCGGTGGCCAACTCGACCTGCTGCGCCAACACCGCCCCGGAGCACGCCATGATGGGCAAGCTCGTGGTGGAGTCGATCGTCACCTGGGCCAAGGCGTACAAGGTCGACGGCTTCCGGTTCGACCTGATGGGCCACCACCCGAAGGCGAACATCCTGGCCGTACGGGCCGCGCTGGACAAGCTCACGCTCGCCCGCGACGGCGTCGACGGCCGGAAGATCCTGCTCTACGGCGAGGGCTGGAACTTCGGCGAGGTCGCCGACGACGCCCGGTTCACCCAGGCCACCCAGATCAACATGGCCGGCACCGGCATCGGCACGTTCAACGACCGGCTCCGCGACGCGGTGCGCGGCGGCGGCCCGTTCGACGCGAACCCGCGCGCGCAGGGCTTCGCCTCCGGCCTCTACACCGACCCGAACGGCGACGAGGTCAACGGCACGGCGGCCGAGCAGCGGGCCCGGCTGCTGCACCAGCACGACCTGATCAAGGTGGGCCTGACCGGTAACCTGCGCGACTACCGGTTCACCGACTCCTCCGGGAAGCGGGTCACCGGCGCGCAGGTCGACTACAAGGGCGCGCCGGCCGGATACACGGCCGCGCCGGGCGAGTCGGTCACCTACGTCGACGCGCACGACAACGAGATCCTGTACGACGCGCTGGCGTACAAGCTGCCGCAGGGGACCTCGGCGCAGGACCGGGCCCGGATGCAGGTGCTCGCGCTGGCGACCACAGCGCTCGGGCAGGGCGCCGGGTTCGTCACCACCGGCTCGGAGCGGCTGCGCTCGAAGTCGCTGGACCGCAACTCGTACAACTCGGGGGACTGGTTCAACCAGATCCGCTGGGACTGCGCCCAGGGCAACGGGTTCGGCGCGGGCCTGCCGCCGGAGGCCGACAACCGCGACAAGTGGTCGTACGCGAAGCCGCTGCTGGCCGACCCGTTGCTGGTGCCGGACTGCGCGGCGGTCGAACTGGCCGACGCCCGGTACGCGGAGCTGCTGCGCGTCCGCCGATCCTCGCCGGTGTTCGGGCTCAGCAGCGCCGAGCAGGTGCAGAAGCGGGTGGCGTTCCCGCTGTCCGGGACGAAGGAGACGCCGGGCGTGCTCACCATGACCCTCGACGCGCGCGGGCTGGACGGGACGTGGAAGTCGGTGACCGTCGTCTTCAACGCCACGCCGGAGACGGCGAAGCAGACGGTCACCGGGCTGCGCGGGGCGAACGTGACGCTGCATCCGGTGCTGCGGAACTCGGCCGACCCGGCGCTGCGTACCGCCTCGTTCGACCGGGCCGCCGGCACGTTCACCGTGCCCGCGCGCAGCGTGGCGGTGTTCGTCCAGAGCTGACCGGCACGGCCGACCGGCCCCCTGCCACGTCACGTGGCAGGGGGCCGGTCGCGTACCCCGGGACCGTCAGGTCAGTTGAAGCAGTCCTCGACGGTGTTGGCGCAGTTGGTGGGGTCGTTGTTGCTGATGAGGGACTTGTCGTCGAGCTTGACGCGTCCTTCGTTGTTGAGGACGCCGCCGGCGACCCGGTGGAGCTTGCTGGAGTCGGTGGCGGTGTTCTTGGTGACGTGGGTCTTGGTGAGGGTGATCTTGGCCTTGTTGTTGAAGATGCCGCCGCCGTTGAGGGCGGTGTTGGCCTTGATCTCGGTGTCGCGGATGGTGAGGGTGGCGTTGTCGTCCTTGTCGTGCTCGCGGGTGAGGAAGCCGTCCTCGATCTTGATGAGCCACTCACCGTTGTAGATGCCGCCGCCGAAGCGG